>DASYKY010000013.1:0-41979 GCA_035995025.1 Actinophytocola sp. | reverse complement strand
TGGGCCTCCTCGATGGCCTGCTGGATCTGTACCTTCGGGTCGGCGTGCTCGTCGATCTTCGACGAGAAGGCCGCCATGAGGTACTTCCAGAACTTCACGAACGGGTTGGCCATCTCCTCCGCCTGCCTTCTCAATGCTGGTTCGCTACTGGCTGCCACACCTGGCCGCTTGCGCAGTTGGTATGGCAACGCCCCGTCATCGCTGTGGGTTCCATCGTGTCAGGTCCGACGTCGTCCTCACCACCGGACCCGGGTGAAATCAGGTTCGGATTCAGGGTTAGCCCTGACCGCCCCGGCCGATCTCAGGGTTGGACGCCTGACGCACCTCCACGAGTCCCTGTCGCAGGGCATCGAGCCTACCCGTGAGCTGGGCCGTGGCCGGTTCCGTCGAGCCGTCGTCCACGACGACGGTGCTGCCGATCAGCTCGGTCAGCTCGTCGCGGGCCTGCTCCAGCTCGGTCACCGTGGCCTGCATCTTCGCCAGCAGCGCGTCGCGCTGGTCACGCTGCCGCCGGGCCGCCGCCAGGCGGGCGGACACCGCATCGTGCGAGCGGGCCAGGTCGGCCTCCGCGGGGTGGCCCGCCGACTCGGCGAGCCGGGCCGCGAGCTCGCCGCGCTCCTGCTCCAGGGACGGCACGGGGATGCGGGCCAGCGCGTGGTCCAGCTCGGCGACCTGGCTCGCGGTCAGCCGCAGCTCGGCGACGACCCCGGCGGCGTCCGCGGAGACCCCGTGCAGCGCGGCGTTCTCCCCCAGCGTGGCCCCGAGCTCGCGCAGCACCCGCTCGCCGCGCGACACCCACACCTGCGCGGGGCTGCCCATGATCGGCTTGCGCATGCCGGGAGCCGCGTCGGGCTCCGCCACCTGCCGGCGGGTGCTGCGGATCATCAGCGGCACGGTCACCACCGCCGCGATGCCGATCACGACGAGGACGACGAGGAGCACGGTGGTGAGCAGCACGACCTCCGGTTCCGTGACCAGGAAACGGCCAGGAACCGGAGTCTAGTGCGGCCTGGGGATCAGGCGGCGAATACCGAGCCGATCCGGCGGCTGCCCAGCGAGGCCTCCATCCGGTGGCTGAGCACGGGCTGGATACGCAGGTCGGCCAGGTTGTCGCCGACCACCGCCGGCACCAGCCGGCCACCCTCGACGCCGTCGACCGCCGCACGCGGGCGCTCCGTCGCCGCGTCCATGGCGGCCTCGGTGCGTTCGCTGCGCTCGTCCGGCACCGTGCTCTCGACCGCGTCGAGCACGCTCATGTCGCTGGCCACATGGTGCAGCAGCTGCGCCAGCGGCAGCTCCAACGCGTCGCAGATGGCGGCCAGCAGCTCGCTGGACGCCTCCTTGCGGCCCCGCTCGACCTCGGAGAGGTAGCCCAGACTGACCCGGGCCGATCGGGAGACCTCCCGCAACGTGCGGCGCTGGTTGGTGCGGGCATGACGGAGCCGATCGCCGATCGCCTCACGCAACAGCACTGCCATCGCGCGCCTCCCTCCAAGATCAACCGCCCGAAAGGGCGGGTCGGGCACAGTGACCACGTTACCGAGACCGCACGATCATCGGCAGCGACATCACCATGCGTCCGCCACAAGCGAACGACCGAACACACCACGGTGTTCCCGAACGGTAGCTCCGCCAGCTGGAGCCCCGCTCGAGGATCACTGCCCCACCGGGTCCCCGATCTGGGTGCTGAACAGGTCGAACGCGGCCCGCACGGCACCCGCGCGAACCTGATGGCGGTTACCCTCGATCTCCACTGTGTGAACGGCCGTTCCGGCCGAACCCGATACCGCCAGATGGACCACTCCCGGCTCCACGCCGTCCTGCGGGTCGGGCCCGGCGACGCCGGTGAGCCCGATTCCCCAGCTGGACTCGCACGCGACGCGGGCGCCCTGTGCCAGCTGCTCCGCGATCAGCGGGTGCACCGCGCCGTGCTCGGCGAGCGCCGCCGGGTCCACGCCGGCGAGCTCGGCCTTCAAGGCCGTCGCGTAGACGACCAGGCCGCCGCGCACCACCGCACTCGAACCGGGCACGCTGGTCAGCGCGGCCGTGACCAGCCCCGCGGTCAGCGACTCGGCGGTCGCCACGGTCTCGCCGCGCTCGCGCAGCGTCGTGATCAAGTTGGTCAGGGAGTCGGGGTCGACACCGAGCAGGTCGGCCAGGGGGTTCCTAGCCACGGGCGCGCAGGCGGACGGCGCGCACCACGTAGTCCGCGCCCGTCACGACCGTCAGCACCAGCGCGATGCCCATCACCGTCCAGTCGACGGGGTCGAGCCACGCCGGCAGCGGCAGCAGGAACAGCCCGATCGCGATGATCTGCGCGAGCGTCTTGGCCTTGCCGCCGTAGCTGGCCGCGATCACGCCGTAGCGGATCACCCAGAACCGCAGCAGCGTCACGCCCACCTCGCGGACCGCGATCGTCAGCGTGACCCACCACGGAAGCTCGCCGAGGATGGACAGGCCGAACAGCGCCGCGCCGGTCAGCGCCTTGTCCGCGATCGGGTCGATGACCTTGCCGAAGTCGGTGACCAGCCCGAACCTGCGGGCCAGCCGGCCATCGACGTGGTCGGTGATCGAGGCGACCGCGAACACCAGAAACGCGGTGAGCCGCCAGCCGATCGAGTCCGGATCCCAGAACAACGTCAGCAGGAAGACCGGGACCAGCGCCAGCCGGGTGACGGTCAGGATGTTCGCGATGTTGACCAGCGGCACGCGGACCGCGGCCACGGCGACCTCGGGCGTCGCGCCGTCGGCGGGCGTGGCACTCACGACGACCCCTCGCGGGCTCGGTGTCGCCGCTCGCGGTCGCCCTGTGACATCGATTCGCTCGCGAGCTCGCTCATGCGCGCGGCCGCCTTGACCGCCTTGACCGTCTCGACCGGCGCGACCACGAGATCGACGCCCTGCGAACCGACCACCTTGCCCCGCACCAGGTCGCCCACCATCAGCTCCACCTCACCGGTGAGCAGGCATTCGCCGTCCACCTCTGGTCCCTGGTGCGCGGCCCTCCCCGCGCACTCGTCGTGCTCGACCCGCTCGACGAGCACCAGCACCTCGTCGCCGACCCGGTCCTCGGCCCGCTGCGTGGTCAGCTGCTCGATCAGGTCCGACACCCGCGCCACCCGCTCGGCGACGACCTCCGGGTCGAGCTTGCCGCCCAGCCGTTCCGCCTCGGTGCCGTCCTCGTCGGAGTAGCCGAACACGCCGACCACGTCCAGCCGCGCCTCGGTCAGGAAGTGCTCCAGCTCGGCCAGCTCCTCCTCGGTCTCGCCGGGGAAGCCGACGATCACGTTGCTGCGGATGCCGGCCGCGGGCGCGTACGAGCGGATCTGGTCGACCAGCGCCAGGAAGGACTCGGTGCCGCCGAAGCGGCGCATCCGGCGCAGCACGGTCGAGGCCGCGTGCTGGAAGGACATGTCGAAGTAGTCCGCCACGCCGTCGGTGGTGGCGATCGCACGCAGCAGGCCCGGCCTGGTCTCCGCGGGCTGCAGGTAGGACACCCGCACGCGCTCGATGCCGGCCAGCGCGGCGAGCCGGGGCAGCAGCCGCTCCAGCGCGTCCGGTCCGCCGTGCTCGCGGCCGAAGTCCTTGCCGTAGGACGTGGAGTTCTCGCTCACCAGGAACAGCTCGCGAACACCCTGCTCGGCGAGCCAGGCGCCCTCGGCCACGATCTCGTCCGGCTGCCGCGAGACGAACGCGCCGCGGAAGGACGGGATCGCGCAGAACGAGCACCGCCGGTCGCACCCGGAGGCGATCTTGAGCGCGGCGACCGGCGCGTCGTCGAGGCGCTTGCGCAGCACGCGCGGACCCCAGCCGTGGCCGGGCACGGAGAGATCGGACCCGGCCGACGCGGCGGGCCGCGCCACCGGCGTGATCGGCAGCAGCGTGCGACGGTCGGTCGGCGTGTGGGCGGCGATCGAGCGGCCGGCCACCACGTCGTCCAGCCGCTCGCCCAGGTTCGGGTAGTGGTCGAAGCCCAGCACCGCGGCCGCCTCGGGCATGTTCTCCGCCAGCTCGGCGCCGTAGCGCTCTGCCATGCAGCCCACCGCGACGACCTTCGCGCCGGTCTCGGTCGCCTCGAGCAGCGCGTCCACGGAGTCCTTCTTGGCGGACTCGACGAAGCCGCAGGTGTTCACGACGATCACGTCGGCGTCCCCGCCGTCGGTCAGCTCCCAGCCGCCGTCGGCCAGCCGGCCGGCGAGCTCCTCGGAGTCGACCTCGTTACGGGCGCACCCGAGGGTGAGCAGGGCGGCACGGCGTGATGGTGGTGGTTCGGACACGGCTCTCAGAGTAACCGCCGTGGTCTGAGTTAACGCCGGTTACTCCAGGTCCGTCCCGGGATCGTCCCCGGCGACGAGCGCGATGTCGAAGTGCGCGGCGTGGAACGGCACGTCCAGCCGCCGCCCGTCCGGGGCCGCGCCGGGCCCGTGCGCGGCGAAGTCGGCGATCAGCGACCGCTTGACGCCGAACACCGCGTCGTCGTCGAGGTGCGCGCTGTCGGCGGTGAACACGTGCGTGACCAGCGTGCGGTAGCCGGGCGCGAAGACCTTGAAGTGCACGTGCGCCGGGCGCATCGGCCCGCGGCCCGCCGCGGCCAGCAGCTCCCCCACCGGGCCGTCGTCCGGGATCGGGTACGCCTCCGGGTGGACCGTCCAGAACGAGTACCGGCCCGCCTCGTCCGCGCGCAGCCTGCCGCGACCGCGGGGCGCATCGAGGTCCGGGTACTGGACGTCGTAGCGGCCGTCCTCGTCGGACTGCCAGATCTCCAGCACCGCGCCCGGCACCGGCTCGCCGTCCGTGCCGCGGACCGACCCGGCCATGAAGCACGGGGTGCCGGGCGCGCCGCCGGAGATGTCGGCGCCGAGCGGGAACTCCGGGGCGCCCTCGACGAAGAACGGGCCGAGCACGGTCGACGCGGTGGCCGCGGCGCCGGCCGGGTGGTTGAGGTCGATCACCGCCATGGACGCGCCGAGCACGTCGGACAGCAGGATGAACTCCTGGCGCTTCTCGTCGCTGCGCTGCCCCGTGCGGGTGAGGAAGTCGATCGCGGCCGCCCACTCCCCTTCGGTGAGCCGAACGTCGGCCAGGAACGCGTGCAGGTGCCGCACGAGGCTCGTCATGACCTCGCGGTGCCGCTCGTCCTTCGCGCCGTCGAACGACGCGACGACCCGGTCGGACAGGCTCATGCCGGCCACTTCCCTTCGTACGCGGCGACCAGGATCCGGGCGGACTCCGGCAGCCGCTCGACGGCGTCGGCCAGGTCCGCGTCGCCCATGCCGATCGCCCGCAGGCTCGTCGGCGCCCCGATCCGCCCGGCCAGCTCGCGCAGGCCGTCCACCGTGCCGGCCGCGGTGTAGGGCAGCAGCACGGCGTGGGTCGGCGCGTGCGGCAGGCCGTACGTCCCGCCGAGCGCGTGGCAGAGCTTGTGGTGCGGGCCCGACCCGGCGACGGCGAACGCGGACGCCGCCAGGTAGGCGCCGTAGAGGGCGTCGACGCGGTCCTCCTCGGCGACGGCGCGGGGCAGGGCCGCGGTGAGCACCCGCACGGCCTCGCTGCCCACGAGCGCGGTCACCGGGTCCGCGGCGAGCGCCCGCACCGCGTGGGCGAGCGCGTTCATCCCGCTGGCGGCCGTGATCTCGGGCGGCAGGCCGGCGGTCAGCTCGGGGTCGTAGACGACCAGCCGTGCCACCACGTCCGGTGAACGGCCGGTGCGCTTCACGCCGTCCTCGGTCCGGCCCCACACGGGCGTCATCTCCGAGCCCGCGTACGTGGTCGGCACCGCCACGATCGGCACCCGCATCGACAGCGCCACGGCCTTCGCGGTGCCGACCGACGACCCGCCGCCGACCGACAGCAGGCAGTCGGCGTGCCCGCGGGTGGCGGCGTCCAGCGCGTCGCGGGCGACCTCGGCCGGCACGTGCTCGCGCACGCCGGTGAACACGTCCACGACCGGCAGGTCCGCGGTCAGCTCCCGGGCCAGCGGCTCGGCGCGCTTCGTGGTCAGCAGCAGCACGTTCGACACCCGCAGCGCGGCGACCTCACGGGCCAGCTCCGTGCGCGCGGCGCCCGGCCCGAACACGACCCGGGCGCCGTAGGACTCCCTCGTGAACCCATCCATCGAGTCAAAGATAGGCCGGGTTAGGTTGGCCTGGTGAGCGATGCCGTCTCCGATCGGCCAGTGGTTCGCCGCGCCCGGATCGGCGACGTGCGGTCGATCAAGTCGATCATCGACACGTACGTCGACAAGGTGTTGCTGGCCAAGGCACTCGTCACCCTCTACGAGGACGTGCAGGAGTTCTGGGTCGCCGAGCAGGACGGCGAGATCGTCGGCTGCGGCGCGCTGCACGTGCTGTGGGAGGACATCGCGGAGATCCGCTCGATCGCCGTGCTGCCGCACGCGCTGCGCCTCGGCGTCGGCGGTCTGCTCGTCGAGCGGCTGGTCGCGCTCGCCCGCGAGCTCGGGCTGGCCCGGGTGTTCGTGCTGACCTTCGAGACGACGTTCTTCGCCAGGTACGGCTTCGTGGAGATCGACGGCACGCCGGTGAGCCCGGAGGTCTACGACGAGATGCGCCGCTCGGCCGACGAGGGTGTCGCGGAGTTCCTGGACCTGCCCTACGTCAAGCCCAACACCCTCGGCAACTCGCGCATGCTGCTCGAACTGTAAACAACTTTCGATACCTTTCTTCATCCGGTTGACGGGTTTCCAAACCGCGACCTTCCTGGCCTAATGGGATGGTCCTGCACCCCGGCCGAGGGAGAGTCCGTCGTGGCCACGAAAACCTTGCGTCGTGCCGTCCGCGCAACGATCGCCGCCGTCGGCGTGAGCACCGCGCTGGTCGCCGGCACCCTCGTCGCCGACGTCGCGTTCGCCGCCGACGACATTCCGCAGATCACCGACCAGTACCTGTTCAGCACGAGCCTCACGGACTTCCAGCAGCTGCGCGTCGACCAGCCGCACGGCGACCAGCTCGACTGGAGCTCGGACGGCTGCTCGAACTCGCCGGACAACCCGTTCGGCTTCAACCTCGTGAAGGCCTGCTACCGGCACGACTTCGGCTACCGCAACTACAAGGGGCAGGGCCGGTTCACCGAGTCCAACCGGCTGGCGATCGACAACAACTTCAAGGAAGACATGTACGAGGTCTGCGACGGGAACTGGGCGTGCGACCGGTTCGCGGACGCCTACTACCTGGCGGTTCGCCAGTTCGGCGGCTGAGCCGCTTTCCCCGCCCCGCCGGGGGTCACGGCGGGAGCTGCTCCTGCGGCGGCGGTCCCGGCTGCGGCGGCGGGCCGTCGGGCGGTGGGTCGTTCGGTGGGTCGTTCGGCGGGTCGTCCGGGGCGCGGCGGCGCCGCTGCTGGCGCGGGATACGCGGCTCGCGGCGATCCGGTCGCCGGCGACCACCGCCGTCACCACCACCACCGTCACCGGTCCGCCGGCCGAGGCCGGCCACCACCGCGGCACCGGCGAGGACCACGAGCGCGCCGACGAGCAGCGCGAAACCGGTGTCCACAGACGCGTCCTTCCGGAAGGCTTACGGAAGGAGGTCGCCGAACCGGGCCGGACGGTTACGGGTGTCGCTCAGTCCTCGTCAGTCCTCGTCAGTCCTCGTCGTCTTCGTCCTCGTCCGGCGGGGTGCCGCCGCGCATCAGGTACAGCACCGAGTCCAGCTCGTCCGGCTTGATCAGCACGTCGCGGGCCTTCGAGCCCTCGGACGGGCCGACCACGCCGCGGCTCTCCAGCAGGTCCATGAGGCGCCCGGCCTTCGCGAAGCCGACGCGCAGCTTGCGCTGCAGCATGGACGTCGAGCCGAACTGCGAGGTGACCACCAGCTCGGCCGCCTGCAGCAGCACGTCGAGGTCGTCGCCGATCTCCTCGTCGACCTCGCGCTTCTCGCTCGCCTTGGCCGCGGTGACGCCCTCGGTGTACTCCGGCTGCGCCTGCTCCTTGACGCACGAGACCATCGCGCTGATCTCTTCGTCGGTGATGAACGCGCCCTGGACGCGCACCGGCTTGGACGCGCCCATCGGCAGGTACAGCCCGTCGCCCATGCCGATCAGCTTCTCCGCGCCCGGCTGGTCGAGGATGACCCGTGAGTCGGTGAGCGAGGACGTCGCGAACGCCAGCCGCGACGGCACGTTCGTCTTGATCAGGCCGGTCACCACGTCCACCGACGGGCGCTGGGTCGCGAGCACGAGGTGGATGCCGGCGGCGCGGGCCTTCTGGGTGATCCGCACGATCGCGTCCTCGACGTCGCGCGGCGCGGTCATCATCAGGTCGGCCAGCTCGTCGACGATCGCCAGGATGTACGGGTAGGGCCGGTACTCGCGCTCGCTGCCGGGCGGCGCGGAGATCTCGCCGGACCTCACCTTCTTGTTGAAGTCGTCGATGTGGCGCACCCGGTTGGCCTGCATGTCCTGGTAGCGCTGCTCCATCTCCTCCACCAGCCAGGTCAGCGCGGCGGCCGCCTTCTTCGGCTGGGTGATGATGGGCGTGATCAGGTGCGGGATGCCCTCGTACGGCGTCAGCTCCACCATCTTCGGGTCGATGAGGATCATCCGGACCTCGTCCGGCGTGGCCCGCGCGAGCAGCGACACCAGCATCGAGTTGACGAAGCTGGACTTGCCGGAGCCGGTGGAGCCCGCGCACAGCAGGTGCGGCATCTTCGCCAGGTTCGCGGTGACCATGTGGCCCTCGATGTCCTTGCCGAGGCCGATCACCATCGGGTGGGTGTCCTTGACCGCGGTGGTCGACCGCAGCACGTCGCCGAGACGGACCATCTCGCGGTCGGAGTTCGGCACCTCGATGCCCACCGCGGACTTGCCGGGGATCGGCGCGAGCAGCCGGACGTTGTCGGTGGCGACCGCGTACGCGATGTTCTTGGTCAGCGCGGTGATCTTCTCGACCTTCACGCCCGGGCCGAGCTCGACCTCGTAGCGGGTGACCGTCGGGCCGCGGGTGAAGCCGGTGACCTGCGCGTCGACGGCGAACTGGTCGAGCACGCCGGTGATCGCCTCGATCATCGCGTCGTTGGCGCGGCTGCGGGACTTGGGCGGGTCGCCGCCGGTGAGCAGGTTCGGGTCCGGCAGCGTGTAGTCGCCGTCCACGACACGGGTCAGCGTGAGCTGGCCGGACTCCTTGGGCGGCGGGTTCTCCTTGACCTGCGCGGCCTTCGGGCGCTTGCGCGGCGGCGGCGCGGGTGGCTCCGGCGGCGGGGGCACGTCCTCGGCACCCGTCTCGAGCGCGGGCTCGGCGCCGTCGGTCATCGCGGCCTGGCGGCGCCGCGACGGGCGGCGCAGCTTCGTCGCCGCGAGGTCTCCAGCGGGCGGTGCCTGCTCCTCGCCGGGGAGGTCGATGCCCTCCTCGTACTCCTCGTCGTCCTGCTCCATGCCCAGCTCGCGCAGCCGGGTGGGGATGTCGCGGAACCGGGTGCCGGTGAACACCAGTACGCCGAAGCCGAGCACCAGTGCCAGCAGCGGGATCGCCACCCACGCCGTGACGCCCTTCGCCAGCATGCCGCCGGAGACGTAGCCGAGCGCGCCGCCCGCGTACATCCGGCCCTCGTTGTCCGTGGGCATGTCGCTGAACAGGTGCAGGATCCCCAGGAACGCCAGGACGAACAGCAGCGTGCCGATCACCAGCCGCGGCCGCTTGTCCGGCTGCGGGTCCGAGCGCATCAGCGTGATGCCGATGACGAGCAGCACCATCGGCAGCGCCATCGCGGCCGCGCCGATCGCGGACCGGACGCCGAGCTCGAGGTAGTGCCCGATCGGCCCGGCCGCCTGCCACCAGATGCCCGCGCCGGCGATCACACCGATGGCGATCAGCCCGAACGCGAGCCCGTCGCGGCGGTGCGCGGCGTCGAGGTCCTTGGTGCGGCCCATGGTGCGGGCGATCCCGCCGACGCCCTTGGCCAGCAGGATCCAGCCGCCGCGCAGGCCGCGGCCGACCGCGCGGCTCAGGCCGCCGCTCTGTCGCCGCGGCGGCGGCCGCCGGGTCTTGGCACGGGAGCGGCTCGCGGACGACGACCGTGAGGTGCCGGAACGGGACCGGCTGGACGAGCCGGACGACTTGGCCGACCGGGCGCCACTACCTCCACGGGATCCGCTGCCCTTGGAGGTCCTGGAGGCTGCTGTCCGGTTCGCCATACTCCACACGGTAGTCGGCCTTCACCACATGAGTCACTTCTGCCACTCGGGCCTCTTCCGTGACACCAGCCCGCCTGGTCACCGTTCATCCGGTTCGTGCGATGCTCCCGACCATGGTCGCGCTGTTCCGCAGTTCCGCCGAGACGACACGCCGAAGCGACGCGCCAGAACGCGTCACGCCGCTCTGGCGCGCGATGACGCTGGTCGACAGCGGGCTGGTCCGGCTGGTCGGCAGAGTCGAGGTCACCGGGACGGTTCCGCCGCAGATGCGCAACCGGCCCGGGCTGATCGCGGCCAACCACATCGGCATGTTGGACCCGTTCGTGCTGACCGCGGTGCTGCGCGAGCAGGGCATCAGCCCGCGGTTCCTGCTGACCGCCGGGCTGCTGGACGCGCCGCTGGTCGGCTGGGGGCTCAGGCAGGGCGGCAGCATCCGGGTGGACCGCGGCAAGACCAACGTGACCGAGGCGTTCGAGCGGGTGACCACGGCGTTGCGGTCGGCGTCGGGTCCGGTGCTCGTGTACCCGGAGGGCCGGGTCAGCCGCGAGCCCGGGCTGTGGCCGGAGCGCGGCAAGACCGGCCTCGCCCGGATGGCGCTCGCGGCGAACGTGCCGGTGATGACGATCAGCCAGTGGGGCGCGCACGAGGCGGTGGCCTGGGGCACCGAGCGCGTCGAGAGCTGGCGGGACCTCATGCCGGGGCTGACTTCGTTGCTGCGCGCCGTCCGACACCGGCCGGTGTTCAAGGTCCACCTCGGACCCGTCGTCGACCTGTCGGACCTGTCCGCGGGCAAGCCGGGCGACGCGGTGCGCGCGCACAAGCGGATCATGCAGGCGATCACCGACCGGCTGGTCCCGCTGCGCGCGGACGAGCCGGACACCCCGCGCTTCCACGACCCGACCCGACCGACGGACAGCACCTCCCCGTGGCGCCCGAAACCGCCTACGGGCTGAGCGCACCCGTCGGGATCGAGGTCCCGGTGCGGATCGGGTTCAGCACGAACAGCGTCGAGTACTTGCGCACGTTCGGCGCGTCCATGAGCAGCCGCTCGGAGATCTCGTGGTGGCGCGCCATGCCGGACGCGGCCAGCACCACGACGTAGTCCCACTCCCCGTACACCGAGTACACCTGCTGCACCTCCGGTGCGGCGAGCAGCCGTTGGTGGAACGCCTCGTGCAGCCGCCGCGACTCCTGCTCCACCTGCACCAGGCAGACGGCCAGCACGAGGTCGGGGCTGAACCTCGGGTCGAGCACGGCCGACGTCCTGGCGAGCAGGCCCGAGGCGCGATAGCGCTCCACCCGCCGCTGCACGGCGCTCGGCGACAGCCCGACGATCTCGCCCAGCGCGCGCAGCGTGCGGCCCGCGTCGGCCTGCAGCTCGGCCAGCAGGTGACGGTCGGTGTCGTCGAGAACCAGCTTCTTCGGCACGCAACAATTTTGCGCGGGGCCGGGATTATTTTCAATCGCAGCCACCGCGACGTGCGGTAACGTCAATCGATGTGACCACTGAAGTCGTGACGCAGGTTACGCCGTCGCGGCCGTCCACGACCGGCCGGGGGACGGTGCTCGTCGTGTTCGCGTCGCTCTGCTTCGGCACCTCCGGCCCGCTGGCCAAGCCGGCGATGGACGCCGGGCTGACGCCACAGGAGGTGGCGAGCGTCCGGATCGGGCTCGCGGCGCTCGTGCTGCTCGTGGTGGTCGCGGTGTGGCGGCCCGCCCTGCTGCGGGTGCGGCGTTCGGACTGGCGGCTGCTGGTCGGCTACGGGCTGGTCGGCGTCGCGGGCGTGCAGCTGCTGTACTTCGCCGGGGTGTCCCGGATTCCCATCGGGATCGCGATGCTGCTGGAGTTCACCGCGCCGATCCTCGTGGCCCTGTGGGTGCGCTTCGTGCGCCGCACGGTGCTGCCCGCGCGGATGTGGGTGGGCACGGTGCTCGCGATGGCCGGGCTCGCCATGGTGGCGCAGGTGTGGGACGGGCTGCGGCTGGACGCGCTTGGGCTGCTGGCCGGCGTCGGCGCGGCGCTGTGCGCGGCCGGGTACTTCCTCATCGGCGAGCACGGGGCGGGCACGCTCGCGCCGCTGGGCCTGGTCACCTGGGGCATGGTCGTGGGCGCGGTGGCGACCTTCGTCCTGGCGCCGCCGTGGTCGCTGCCGTTCGGGCGCTTCGGCGCGGCCGCGGCGATCGGCGGCAGGCAGGTGCCGGTGTGGGTGCTCCTCGTGGCGTGCGCGGTGGTGTCCACGGCGCTCGCCTACCTGCTGTCGATCAGTGCGCTGCGCGACCTGCCGGCGAACGTGGTGAGCGTGCTGGCGCTGATCGAGCCGGTCGTGGCGACGGGCCTGGCGTGGCTGCTGCTCGGCCAGGCGCTGACCGCGGTGCAGCTGGCCGGCGCGGTCGTCCTGCTCTCGGGCGCGACGCTGGTGAAGCTGGCCGCCCGGGCGCCGGTGGTCGCGGATCTCCCCCTGGAGAGCCGGCAGGTTCATCCGACGGGTTGACGCAGTGACGGCCGTCACGGCGGCAGGGTGAAAGGCGATACAGACACCAGCCCCGCACGTGAGTAGGTGACCGGCCATGCATCCAACGCGTCGCGAACAACGCAAGGCCCGCCGGGCGCTGCTGCGCCAGGTCTTCTCCGTCGGCTGCGCCGTGCTCGCCGCGGCCCTGACCCGCGGCTGACCGTCCGGCTAGTCGTCCAGGCTGCCCATCGTCAGGTTGACGGTGGTGCCCGTCAGGCCGCTCGCCCGGTCGGACGCCAGGAAGACCGCCGCCTCCGCCAGCTCCCCGAGGTGCATGAGCCGGCGCGGGTGGGTCCGGCTCGCGAGGAGCTCCTGCCACTGCTCCCACGTCATGCCGGACGCCTCGGCGCGCGGCTCGAAGGCGTCGCGGATCGTGCGGGTCTCGGGCATGCCCTGCGGGCGCAGGCCGACCACGCGGATGCCGTGCGGCGCGAGCTCGGCGGACAGGTCCCGGGTGAGCGCCTCCTTGGCGGCCATCGCCGGGCCGTAGCCGCCGACCAGCGGGATGCCCGTCCGCGAGTGCAGCGCGGTGACCGTCATGATCACCCCCGAGCGGCGCGGGACCATGTGCCGGGCGGCCAGGCGCGCGGTGTGGAAGTACGCCGTCGTGTACGCCGCGATCGGCTCGGCGAACCGCGCGGTGTCGAGGTCGGTCAGCGGTACGCCCAGGATCGCCGAGTTCGGGATGCCGACCGCGTCGAACGAGACGTCGATGCGGCCCGCCCGCTCGATGACCGACCGCAGGAACGTCTCCACCGCCCGCTCGTCGAGCGCGTCGACCTCGGCCGTCTCGGCGACCCCGCCGAGCTCGTCGGCGACGGCCACCACCGAGGATCGCGTGCGTCCGGCGAGGAACAGCCTGGCTCCCTCGCGGGCGAACGCGCGAGCGACCGCACCGCCGATCGCGCCGCCCGCGCCGTGGATCACCGCGACCTTGTCCGTCAGCATCATGTCCGGGTCCTTCCGTCGAGAGTGGTCGACGGGGTAGACACCGCGGGATCGGCGAAGTGGGCGCGAGAAGGCGAGGCGAGGGTGGCGGCGGACCTGATCTCCCGGGCGCGGGCCGGGGACGGTGACGCGTTCCGCGAGCTGACCGGGCCGCACCACCGGGAGCTGCTGGTGCACTGCTACCGGATACTCGGCTCCGTCCAGGACGCCGAGGACGCGCTGCAGGACACGCTGCTGGACGCCTGGCGGGGGTTCGGCACCTACGAGGGGCGCGCCTCCTTGCGCACCTGGCTCTACCGGATCGCCACCAACCGCTGCCTCAACGCGCGGCGCGCCGCCAGCAGGCGGCCCGCCGCGGCGTGGAACATCCCCGGGGTCGACCCGCCGGAGCCGACCCGGCTCGGCGAGGTCGCCTGGCTCGACCCGCTCCCCGGTGCCCTTCTCGACGGGGCGCTCGACGGGACGCCCGGCCCGGAGGCGCGCTACGAGCAGACCGAGTCCATCTCGCTGGCGTTCGTGACCGCCCTGCAGGCCCTGCCGCCGCGCCAGCTCGCCGTCCTCGTCCTGCGCGACGTCCTCGGCTACCCCGCGACCGAGGTGGCCGGCATGCTCGACGCGTCCGTCGACGCGGTGCACAGCGCCCTCAAGCGGGCGCGCGCCGGCCTGCGGAGGCGGACCGGCGAGCCCGCACCCGCCGCCGGATCACCCGCCGAGGACGCGATCGTGGCGCGGTTCGTCAGCGCGTACGAGGCGGCCGACCTCGACGCGCTCGTCGCCCTGCTGACCGACGACGTGTTCATCTCGATGCCGCCGATGCCGTTCGAGTACGAGGGCCGCGACCTCGCGGCCCGCTTCTGCGCCGGGCTGTTCCGGGCGGGCCGCCGGTACGTCCTCGTGCCGGCGCGCGCCAACGGCCAGCCGGCGTTCGGCACGTACGTGCGCGGAGTCGGCACCGGACTCGTCGTGCTCACGCTCGCCGGCGACCGGATCTCCGCGATGACCCGCTTCGACGACCGGGTGCTCCCCCGGTTCGGGCTGCCCGCGGCGCTCAGACCGGGATGACCGTCGGGACGATCATCGGGCGGCGCCGGTAGGTGTCGGCCACCCAGCGGCCCACCACCCGGCGCACCGACTGCGCGATGCGGTGCGTGTCGGTGATGCCCTCCGACTCCGTGTGCGACAGCTCCATCTCCACCAGCGACAGGACCCCGTCGAGCGCCTTCGGGTCGTCGGAGAAGCCGCGCCCGGACACCGTCGGGGGGGCCACCGCGCGTCCGGTCGTGGAGTCGACCGCCACCGTGATCGCGATGAAGCCGCCCTCCCCCAGGATCAGCCGGTCCGACAGCGTCGACTCGCCGACGTCGCCGACCGAGAGGCCGTCCACGTACACGTGCCCGACCTCGACCCGCCCGGTGATCCGCGCCCGGCCGTCGATCAGGTCGACCACCACGCCGTCCTCGGCCAGCACCACGTTCTCCGCCGGCACGCCCGTCGCGGTGGCCAGTACGGCGTTCGCACGCAGGTGCCGCCACTCGCCGTGCACCGGCATCACGTTCGACGGGCGCACCGCGTTGTAGAGGAACAGCAGCTCCCCCGCGGACGCGTGCCCGGACACGTGCACCTTCGCGTTCCCTTGGTGCACAACGGAAGCGCCGAGCCGGGACAGGCCGTTGACGACGCCGAACACCGCGGTCTCGTTGCCGGGGATCAGCGAGCTCGCGAGCACCACCGTGTCGCCGGGCCGGACCCGGATCTGCCGGTGCTCGCCCCGGGCCATCCGCGACAGCGCCGACAGCGGCTCGCCCTGCGAGCCGGTCGACACGAACAGCACCTTGCGCTCGGGCAGCTCCATCGCCTCGTCGAGGTCGACCAGCAGGCCGTCGGGCACCCGCAGCAGGCCCAAATCGGTGGCGATGCCCATGTTGCGCACCATCGACCGGCCCACCATCGCGACCCGCCTGCCCCGCCGGAGCGCGATGTCCAGGACCTGCTGCACGCGGTGCACGTGGCTGGCGAAGCACGCCACGATCACCCGCTGCTCGGCGCGCGCGATGACGCCGTCGAGCACCGGGCCGATCTCGCGCTCGGCCATCACGAACCCGGGCACCTCGGCGTTCGTCGAGTCGACCAGGAACAGGTCCACGCCCTCGTCGCCGAGGCGGGAGAAGCCGGCGATGTCGGTGAGCCTGCCGTCCAGCGGCAGCTGGTCGAGCTTGATGTCACCGGTGTGCAGCACCAGCCCGGCCGGCGTGCGGATGGCCACCGCGAGCGCGTCCGGGATGGAGTGGTTGACCGCGAAGAACTCGCAGTCGAACTCCCCGAACGAGCGGCGGCCGCCCTCGGCTACCTCGATCAGCGTCGGGTTGAGCCGGTGCTCGCGGCACTTCGCGGCGACGAGCGCGAGCGTGAACCGCGAGCCGACGACCGGCAGGTCCGGCCGCTGCCGCAGCAGGAACGGCACGGCGCCGATGTGGTCCTCGTGCCCGTGGGTCAGCACGATCGCGTCGACGGCGTCCAGCCGCGGCTCGATGGCCCGGAAGTCCGGCAGGATCAGGTCCACGCCGGGTTGCTGGTCCTCGGGGAACAGCACGCCGCAGTCGACGACCAGCATGCGGCCGCCGTACTCGAACACGGTCATGTTCCGGCCGACCTCGCCGATCCCACCCAGTGCGACCACGCGAAGCCCGCCGTCGGCGAGCGGACTCGGCGGCTCCAGTTGCCCGTATGTCACCGATGAACCTCGCCGGCGCTGGTGTGGGTGGTGGTCGCGACGTACGCGGCCGCGGCGTCTGCGTGCGCGACCCTCGCGGCGGCCACATTGGACGGTGGCGCGTCGGCGAGCGGCACGCCCGCGTCGCCGAGGTCCGCGGCGATCGCGGCGATCTGTTCCTCGGTCGCGGGTGGCAGCGGCAGCCGCGGGTCGCCCGCCTCGTGCCCCCGCATGCGCAGCGCGGCCTTCACGAAGATCACGCCGCCGACCCGGCCCATCGCCCGGCACACCGGCAGCAGTCCACGGTGGACGGTGCGCGCGGTGCTCACGTCGCCGGCCTCGTAGGTCTCCAGCAGCCGGCGCAGCCTGCCCGCGACGACGTGCCCGATCACGCTGACGAAGCCGACCCCGCCGACCGACAGCCACGGCAGGTTCAGCGCGTCGTCGCCGGAGTAGTAGGCGAGGTCGGTGCTCGCGATGACCTGGCTGCCGGCGAACAGGTCGCCCTTGGCGTCCTTGACCGCCTGGATGCGCGGGTGCTCGGCGAGCCGGCGCAGCGTGTCCACCTCGATCGGCACGATCGAGCGCGGCGGGATGTCGTAGAGCATGTTCGGCAGCCCGGTGGCGTCCGCGACGGCGGTGAAGTGGGCGAGGAGCCCGGCCTGCGGCGGCCGCGAGTAGTACGGCGTCACCACGAGCAGCCCGTGGGCGCCCGCCTGCTCGGCCTCGCGCGCCAGCTGCACCGAGTGCGCGGTGTCGTAGGTGCCGACGGCGGCGACGACGCTGGCGCGATCCCCCACCGCGTCGACGACCGCGCGGACCAGCTCGCTCTTCTCCGCGTCGCTGGTGGTCGGCGACTCGCCGGTGGTCCCGTTGACCACGAGGCCGTCGTTGCCCAGGTCCACCAGGTGGGCGGCGAGACCTTGTGCCGCGTCGAGGTCGATCTTCCCGCTGGTGCCGAACGGGCTCACCATCGCGGTGAGCACCTGGCCGAACGGCCGTCCTGGTCTGGCGGTCGGGCACGTGTTCATGACCAAGACGCTACCCCGTGACACATATCGCCTTTCACCTCCACGCCCGGTCCAGAACCGGCCTGTGCCACGGCCTGTGCCACGGCCTGTGCCACGGTCTGTGCCACGGTCTGTGCCACGGTCTATGCCACGTAGGACTTCGTCAGCTGCTTGTGGTCCGCGCGGTAGAGCACGCAGATCACCGCGCGGTTCTCGTTCCAGCCGTCGCGGGTCGGGATCACCGCGCGGTAGCGCACCGCCGAGCGGTCCCCGGCCAGCCACTTCGAGTCGAAGATCAGCGTGCACAGGTGCTCGGCGAACGCGGTCAGCTCGCCGGTTTCCGGGTAGCCGGGGTTGGGGAAGTCCTCGTACTCCTCGGGCGCCTGCAGCTGGACCTCCGAGTGGAAGAACTGCAGGTCGTGCGGCTCGGTGCACTCCACCTGCGCGGCCGCGGTGATCCGCTGCCCCTGCGCCAGCCTGCCGTTGAGGCACGCGCCCTCGGGGTAGGAGTTCCAGCTCAGCTCGGGCAGCAGGCCGCCCTCGCCGTAGGTGACCGCGGCCTCCAGGTTCGCCGGCCGGCCGTCGCCAGCCGCGGACGTGACGGCGCCGCGGGTGAGGAAGCCGCCGGCGAAGGACGCCGCCACGAGCGCCACCACGGCCACGACGACGCCGACGGTGAACGCGGCGGAACGCCGGCGGCGCGGGGCCGGCGGCGAGTGGACCATGTGCTGGGTCGGCATCGGCCCCGGGTAGTGCGGGACCGTCGCGCCGGGGACGCCGGCCGTGAAGCCCGACGGCGGCGTGCGGTTCGCCTGGGCGAGCAGCCCGCGCACCTGGTCGGCCGACAGCCGCGCGGCCGGCACCGAGTTCAGCAGCCCCATGATCACCGACGCCAGCGGTCCCTGGCAGCGGGTCAGGTACGGCACCTCGTTGACGATCGCGTGCATCGTGGCCGCCGTGGAGGAGCGCTCGAACGGCGAGTACCCCTCGACCGCGTAGAACAGCACGGCCGCGAGCGCCCACAGGTCCGAGCCGGCGTCCGCCTCCGCGCCCTTGATCCGCTCCGGTGCCATGTAGGTCGGCGAGCCGACGAGGATGCCGCTCGTGGTGAGCCGCGGGTCGTCGGTGGACTGCGCGATGCCGAAGTCGGTCAGCTTCACCCGGCCGTTCGGCAGCACCATGATGTTGCTGGGCTTCACGTCCCGGTGCACGATCCCGGCCGTGTGCGCCGCCTCCAGGGCGGACAGCAGCTGCTCGGCCAGCCGCGCCACCGCGTCCTGCGGCAGCGCACCACTCCCGCGCACGACGTCGGCGAGCGTCGGCGCCTGGATCAGCTCCATGACGATGTAGGTGCTGCCCGCCTCCTGCAGCACGTCGTACACCGTGACCACGCCCGGGTCGTTGAGCCGGCCCGCCGTCCTGGCCTCGCGCAGCACGCGCTCCTCCAGCACCTTGCGCTCGTCGTCCGGCACGCCCGCGGGCAGGTGCAGCTCCTTGATCGCGACCCGCCTGCCGATCATCCGGTCCTCGGCGAGCCACACGATGCCCATGCCGCCGCGACCGATCTCCTGGCCCAGCTCGTAGCGGCCCGCGAGCACGCGCGAGTCAGGGGCGTTCGCCGGCACGGTCCGCGCCTGCGTCGGGTCCTGCGTCACCTCGACCTCCTCCGGTCCCGGTGTTCGGACCAGGAAGAAGGATGCCAGGTTCCCTTTGGCTACAGGCTTCTGGTGAGTCCCTTGACGACGGCGATCGACGCCTGCTCGCCTTCGAAGTCGACGTGCACCGCGTCGCGGCCGAACGCGAACAGCAGCAGCTCCCCGGGCTCACCGGCGAGGATCACCGTGTTCGGCCCCCGCTTGACGACGACCTCCTTGCCGTCCGGGCGGCGCAGGACCAGGCCGACCGGGCTGCGGCGCAACGTCATCCGGCCCGCGCGGGACACCCCGGCCCAGGTCACGGCGTCGCGCTCGGGGTCGGGGTCACGCGGCTTCCAGTCCGGCTGCGCGCGGCGCACGTCCTCGTGGTGGATGAACAGCTCGACGCTGTTCACCGCCTTGTCGACGGCGGGGATCCGGGTCGGCGACAGCGCGGGCGGGCCGGTGCGGACCAGGCGGACGAGCTCGGCCCACGGCCGCGCCGCGAAGGAGTCCTGCACCCGCTTCGTGTGCCCGGCGAGCGGCGCGAGCATGATGCCCGCGGCGGCGTCCGGCCTGCGCTCGCGGACCACCAGGTGCGCGGCGAGGTCGCGCGTCTGCCAGCCCTCGCACAGCGTCGGCTCGTCCGGGCCCAGCTCCTCGAGCAGGTCGCACAACGCGGCGCGCTCGTCGGTGGAAACAGCCATACCGCCGAGCTTACGCGCGGGTAACCGGCTACTCGGACCGGAGCTGCTGGCTCTCCAGCTGCTGGTCCTGGCGGCTCGTGACCAGGCAGTAGATCGTGCGGTCGCCGCCGTCGTCGTTGTCGTTGTTCGCGTCGTCGTCCCAGGTCTGCTTCGTGGGCAGCAGCGTCACGTAGGTCAGCGACTGCGCCTTGTCCCGCGCGGCGACCAGGTCGGACGAGAAGATCAGCGAACAGGTGGACTCCGCGAACGTGCGCAGCGTGGACTCGGGGTAGGCCAGGTCGTCGGACCCGAAGAAGTCGCTGGTCACGACCTCGAACTCGTGCGGCCCGTCGCAGGCGCTGGTGATGGTCGACGGGTAGCGGTGCCCCTGCTCGAGCCGCGCGGTCGGGCAGGCCCCGTTGCTCTGCGCGAACTCCGGGATCTGGCCGTCCTTGCCGTAGGTCATCGTGGCGCCCTTCGCCGCGTCGGCCGGCTGCTCCGCGGCCAGCAGCGCCCGGCCGAGGAACCAGCCGCCCGCGGCCGCGGCGAGGACGAGCACGACGACCAGCACGAGCACCAGCCGGCGCCGGCCGCGGGAGGGCACGGCGCCCGGGTGCGGGCCGGTGGCGAGCTGGGTGGCGCCAGGGCTCGGGTACATGGCCGTGCCGCCGTTGTAGCCGGGGGCGCCGAGCACGGTGTGCGTGCCGCTCGGCGGCGTGTTCGTGGCCTGGGCGAGCAGCCCGCGGACCTGCGTGGCGGACAGCCGCGCCTGCGGGATGCCGTTCAGCAGACCCATGATCACCGAGGCGAGCGGCCCCTGGCAGCGGGTCAGGAACGGGACCTCGTTGAGGATCGCGTGCATGGTGGCCGCCGTGGAGCTGCGCTCGTAGGGCGAGTGACCCTCGACGGCGTAGAACAGCACGGCGGCGAGCGCCCACAGGTCCGACCCCGCGTCGGCCTCGGCGCCGCGCAGCCGCTCCGGCGCGATGTAGCTGGGTGAGCCGACGAGGACGCCGCTCGTGGTGAGCCGCGGGTCGTCGGTGGACTGCGCGATGCCGAAGTCGGTCAGCTTCACCCGGCCGTTCGGCGACACCATGATGTTGCTGGGCTTGACGTCCCGGTGCACCACGCCCGCCGCGTGCGCCGCCTCGAGGGCGGACAGCAGCTGCTCGGCCAGCCGGGCGACCGCCTCCTGCGGCATCGGTCCCTGCCTGCCGACGATCGCCGACAGCGTGGGGGCCTGGATCAGCTCCATCACGATGTAGGTGTTGCCGGCCTCCTGCACCACGTCGTACACGGTGACCACGCCAGGGTCGTTGAGCCGGCCCGCGGTCCTGGCCTCGCGCAGCACGCGCTCCTCGAACACCTTGCGCTCGTCGTCGGGCACGCCCGCGGGCAGGTGCAGCTCCTTGATGGCGACGCGGCGGCCGATCGTGCGGTCCTCGGCGAGCCACACGATGCCCATGCCGCCGCGGCCGATCTCCTCCAGCACCGCATAGCGCCCGGCGATCACCCGGTGCTGCGGCACGGCGTGCGGTGTCGTCTGCTGGGGCGCGTACGGGTGTTCCGGCTGGGTCACGCGCGGAATGCTAACGCGCGCCACACTGTCGGCATGGCGGCTTGGATACTCCACGTCGACCTCGACCAGTTCATCGCGGCGGTCGAGGTGCTGCGGCGCCCCGAGCTGGTCGGCAAGCCCGTGATCGTGGGCGGCGCCGGCGACCCGGCCCAGCGGTCCGTGGTGGCCACCGCGTCGTACGAGGCGCGCGAGTTCGGCGTGCACTCCGGGATGCCGATGCGGCTGGCCGCCCGCAAGTGCCCGGACGCGGTGTTCCTGCCGCACGACCCGCCCGCCTACGACGCGGCCTCCGAGGTCGTGATGGCCACGCTGCGCTCGTTCGACGCGGTCGTCCAGGTGCTGGGCTGGGACGAGGCGTTCCTCGGGGTGTCCACCGAGGACCCGTGGGCGCTCGCGCGGGAGGTCCAGCGGGAGGTAATGGCGCGCACGCGGCTGTCCTGCTCCGTGGGGATCGGGGACAACACGCTGCGGGCCAAGCTGGCGACCGGGTTCGCCAAGCCGGCCGGCGTGTACGAGCTGACCCGGGACAACTGGGTGGCGGTGATGGCGGACCGGCCGACCGAGGCGCTGTGGGGCATCGGCCGCAAGACCGCGCGCAAGCTCGCCGAGCTCGGGTACACGACGGTGGCCGAGCTCGCGCGCGCCGACCCCGCGGTGCTGGCGGCCCGGCTGGGCCCGACGATCGGGCCGTGGTGTCGGACGCTGGCGCTGGGCGCGGGCAGCACGATCGTGCGCGGCACGCCGTACGTGGCGCGGTCGCGCAGCCGGGAGACGACGTTCCAGGAGGACCTGACCGCGCCCGCGGAGATCGCCGGCCAGGTCGTCGCGCTGGCCCGGCGGGTCGCCGAGGACGTGGTGGCCGAGGGCAGGCCGGCGGCGCGGGTCGCGGTGAAGGTGCGGTTCGCGCCGTTCTTCACCCACACCCGGTCGATGACGCTGCCCGCGCCGACCAGCGCGGCGGCCGACATCGAGGCGGCCGCGCTGGAGGTGCTGTCCCGCTTCGCCGACGACCGGCCGATCCGGCTCCTAGGCGTGCGGGCGGAGTTCGCCGACCTGTCCGACTAGAGCGGCCCGACCTCGTGGCCCGCCTCGCGCAGCGCGCGGACCGCGCGGTCGAGGTCGTCGGACTTCACCAGCACGTGGTCGGTGTCGTATGTGGACACCGCGAACAGGCTGACGCCGGCCGCGGCCAGCCCGCCGGCGAGCGCGGCCATGATGCCGGTGAGCGCGAACTCCAGCGGCCCGCGCACGGAAAGCAGCCGCCAGCCGTCCTCGCGGGTGTCGGACACGGGCGCGACGCGGGTCGGGCAGACGACGGTCAGGCCGTCCGGGCCGCTGATCACGGAGACGACGGTGACACCGCCGACCGCGAACAGGCTCGGCTCGGGCGCGGTGCCGGGCGGCAGGCGCAGCACGGAGTAGTCGCCGCCGCGCACGTCGACGACAAGGCGTTTCACGGCCTCAGCCCTCGGTCACGAACGGGCTGGAGGCCACCTCGGAACCGTCCGGGAGCGTCGAGATGACGAAGTCGTCGAACACGTTCGTGGCCGCCTTCTGCAGCTGCCGCAGGCATTCCACGGCCAGCTCTCGGATCTCGACGTCGGCGTGCTCGCTCGCGCGCATGGCGATGAAGTGGCGCCAGGCGCGGTAGTTGCCGGTCACCACGATGCGGGTCTCGGTGGCGTTCGGCAGCACGGCGCGGGCGGCCTGGCGGGCCTGCTTGCGGCGCAGCGTCGCGTTGGGCACGTCGGCGAAGTGCTCCTCGAGGCCCTGCAACAGGTCCGTGTAGGCGGCGACGCTCGCCTCGGCGGCGGCGACGAACTTCTCGTGCAGCACCGGGTCATCCGCGATCACGTCCGGCTCGACCATCTTCGCGTTCTTCTCCGGCACGTAGCGCTGGGAGAGCTGCGAGTAGGAGAAGTGCCGGTGGCGGATCAGCTCGTGGGTGAGGCTGCGCGAGATGCCGGTGATGTAGAAGCTGACGGAGCCGTGCTCGAGGACCGACAGGTGGCCGACCTCGAGGATGTGGCGCAGGTACCCGGCGTTGGTGGCGGTGGCCGGGTTGGGCTTCTTCCACGACTGGTAGCAGGCGCGGCCGGCGAACTCGGCGAGCGCCTCGCCCCCGTCCGCGTCGGTGGACCACGGCACCTCGGCCGGCGGGAAGAACTCGGTCTTCGCGACCAGCTGAACCTTCGGGGACACGGTCTCCGTCATGCCCGAACTCTAACCGCCGCGCGACCGGCGGCTGGTCAGCGGCGCGCGCGTATTCTGGTGACATCACTGGGTGACACCGTTGACAGTTGCGTGATGTCAGATCTGATGCCATAGTGACATCATGGATCTCACACCGTATGTCGCCGCGTTGCGGGAGGACCTCTCAACGGCCGCCTCCGCCGGCGACGAGAACACCCGCCGCGCGGCCGCGGTGCTGGCCGCCGCGCTGGAGCCCGCCGCGCGGCTGGCAGTCATGAACGCGCTGTCCGACCTGGCCGCCGAGGTCACCGCGTCGCTGGAGGACCACGTCGTGGACGTCCGGCTCGACGGCCGGGACGTCCAGGTGGTCGTCACCAGCACCGCGTCGGCGCAC
Source organism: Actinophytocola sp. (assembly GCA_035995025.1). GTDB lineage: Bacteria > Actinomycetota > Actinomycetes > Mycobacteriales > Pseudonocardiaceae > Actinophytocola. The sequence goes on along the minus strand of DASYKY010000013.1, from coordinate 18,169 downwards.
GAGCCGCCGCGCGAGGAGGAGCTGCCGCCGCCCGACGAGGGTGGGGACATGAGCCGGATGACGCTGCGGCTGTTCGAGCAGCTGAAGAGCAAGGCCGAGCAGGCCGCCTCGGCGCAGGGGGTTTCGCTCAACACGTTCGTGCAGCAGGCCCTTCAGGGGGCGCTGCACAGCAGGGGCGGGCGGGGCAAGGACTGGGGCCGGTACGGCTGGAACGAGTGGGCGCAGGAACACAAGGGCGGGAGCGGCTCGTCGTCCCGCGTGCACGGTTGGTACGAGGGATGAGGGCGATGACCGAAGACGTCGAGGACGTGGTCCGGCGGCAGAGTTTCGAGCACGAGGGGGCGGCAGAGATCGACGTGGCGACCGGCCCGGGCCGCATCGACGTGCGGCTCGTGGACGAGCCGGGGGTGCACGTCGAGGTGCGACACGACCCGGACGGCTCGAGCCCGTTCGCGATGGGCATGTCGAGCCTGATGAGCTGGATCAACACGCAGTTCGGCCAGAACGCGGCCGACGACGCGCCACCCAGCCCCGCCGCCGAGGCGGTGCGGCAGACCAGGGTCGACTTCTCGGGCGGCCGGCTGGTCGTGCGGACGCCGAAGGACATGCAGCTGCGGAACGTCTCCGTGGCGGTGACCGTGCAGGCGCCGCTGGGCAGCCACGTCACGACGAAGTCCGGCTCGGGCGACCTGAACGTCGGCGGTGCCGCCGGCCGGCTCGAGATGACGACCGGTTCGGGCCGGGTCACCGCCGACCAGGCCGCGGGCAGCGCGAAGGTCGACACCGGCTCCGGCGTGGTGCGCCTGGGCCCGATGGCCGCCGGCGTCCGGGTGAAGACCGGCAGCGGCGATGTCGAGGTGACGTCGGTCGGCGGCGTCACCACCGCGGTGACGGGCAGCGGGGACATCTGGCTCGGCGCCGTGTCGTCCGACGCCCTGGCCCGCACCGGCAGCGGCAACGTGACGATCGCCAACGCGACCGCCGGCCAGCTGGAACTGCACACCGGCTCGGGCGAGATCCGGGTCGGCGTACGCGCGGGCAGCGCAGCGGAGGTCGACCTGTCCTCCGGCTCGGGCGAGGCCCGCAGCGACCTGGACCTGTCGTCGACGCCGCCGGACTCGGCGCCGACGCTGCGGATCCGGGGCCGGACGGGTTCGGGCTCGGCCCTGGTCACGACGTCCGCGGAGTGACGTCCGGCAATGCGGAGTGACGTCTGGGAATAACGGGGGTAGAGGAGGCCGGGTGGCCGCGCAGCTCCGCGCGCCCCCGGCCTCCTGCTCTTGCTGTTCCAGCTCGCCACACCGCAGCGCACCGCACCACAGCGCCGCCTCGCGGCGGCCTTGCCCGCACCCGCACTGCGACCTGCCGCGCGCCCCGCCTCGAGGTCCCGGCCTCACGGCCCCGACCCAGCAGCGCTCCCGCCTCGCAGTGCCGCCTCGCGGTGCCACCTCGCTGCGCCGCCCCGCCAACCGGTCTGCTTCTCTGACTTGCTCTGCTTGGCGCACGCCGCCACGCCGCCTCGCCAGCCGCTGCGCCGCCCCGCCAGCCGGTCTGCTTCTCTGACTTGCTGCTCTGCTTGGCGCACGCTTTGCCACTCCGCCTCGCCACTCGCTTTGCTGCCGCCCGCCCGCTCACTTGCCACGCCCGGCCGCCCTACCCGGCGCGCGCTTCGCCGCTTGCACCTTGCTTGCTTGCCGATCTGCTCCGCCGCGCTGGCTTGCCACCCCGCCTTGTGCCCCTGCCCTCGCGGCGGCCTTGCCGCATCCGCCTTTTGCGACCTGCCGCGCCCCGCCTCGCGGTCCCGGCCTTGTGCTCTCGCCTCGCCTACCGCCTCGCAGCCCCGGCCTAGCGCTCCCGCCTCACGGCCCCGGCCTAGCGTTTCCGCCTAGCGGCCCCGCATCGTGCTGCAACCTCGCGCTCCCCCGCCTCGCCTCCCGCATGGCGGCCCCGGTCTCGCCCTCCTGCCTCGCGATCGCGGCTCGCGATCCGCCTGGGCGGCCTCGGCCTTGCGCGCCCGCCTCGCGAACCCGCCGTGCAGCCCCGCTCGGCGCCCCGCACTACGGCCCCGCATTACGGCCCTGTCTCGCGGCCGTGTCTCGCGGCCCTGTCTCGCGGCCGTGTCTCGCGGCCCTGCCGTGGCCCTGCCTCGCGGCCCTGCCGTGGCTCTGCGCCTTGGCGCGGGTAGGCGGGGCCCGGCGCCGCCGAGGTCGCCATCCCGCTTGGCTCCTCGGACTTCACCCCGGTCGCGCCGGGAATCACCTCGCCTGCCTGAACCACGCACCGGCCGCGGCATGTGTGCATTGCCGCCGTTTCCGCCGTCGCGCGGAAGTGTCAGCGGAGGATGGCGCGTAGGGCCGGGGCCAGGGAGCCGCGGTCGTCCGCGATCACCTTGTCCAGTTCCAGCCAGTCAGCCATGACCTGGAGTTCCGCGGCCAGCTCTGCGGCCACTCTCGGGGCGTGGGCGGTCGGCTCGGCGAAAGCGCCGCGGACTCGGAGGGTGCCGGACTGGCGGTCTGTCTTCAGGTCGACCCTCGCCACCAGTTCGCCGTCCAGGAGGAACGGGAACACGTAGTAGCCGAACACCCGCTTCGGCTCCGGGACGTAGATCTCGATGCGGTAGTGGAAGCCGAAGATCCGCTCCGTGCGCGCCCGCTCCCAGATCAGCGGGTCGAACGGGCACAGCAGCGCGCGGCCATGCACCCGCCTCGGCTGCCGCGCGTCGACGTGGTGGTAGGCCGGCTGCGCCCAGCCCCGGACGCTCACCTGCTCCAGCTCGCCCGACTCGACCAGCTCCGCCACGGCCTGCTTGCTCCATTCGGGCGGCCGGATGCGGTAGTAGTCGCGCAGGTCCGGCTCCGTCGCGATGCCGTGGGCGGTCGCCGCGCGGCGGGTCAGCTCCCGGATCGCGTCCTCTGTGGACATTTCGATGGCGTGTGCCTCCGGCGGTAGCACGCGCTCCGGAAGGTCGTACAGCCGCTGGAAACCGCGCCGCGCGCCCGTGGTGAGCTCGCCGACCGCGAACAGGTACTCGCACGCGTGCTTCACCGACGACCGGTTCCACCAGCCGCCCCCGGCGCGCCTGCCCTGCAGCCCCAACTCCGTCTCCAACGGCCCGGCGCCGATCGGGCCCAGGTCCTTCACCGCGGCCAGCACATCGTCGAACAACCCCGGCGAGTCCTTGAGCAGGTTGCCGTACCGCTCCCCCAGCCGATGCTCGTACTGCCGCATCCGCCACCGGAACAGCGGCCAGTCCCCCACCGGCAGCAGGCTCGCCTCGTGCGCCCAGTACTCGACCAGCAACCGCGGCCGCCGCGTGGAGTGCTCCCATGCCGCGTCGTCGACCAGTTCGGCCGGGTACGGGCCGACCCGGCTGAACAGCGGCATGTAGTGCGCGCGCACCGCCACGTTCACCGAGTCGAGCTGGATCAGCCGCACCCGTTCGAGCACGCGGCGCAGGTGCCGCCGGGTGACATCGCCGGCCGGCCGGGCGTCCGCGAAACCCTGGGCCGCCAAGGCGATCCGGCGGGCCGCGTCCGCGCCGATGGTCGGGGTCATCGAGGATTTCCTTCCGGGACAACGGTTTTCCGCGATGCGCGGCTCTCCGCGCGCACCACCAGGCCGACGGCACACACCACGATCAGGCCACCCACCAGCTGAGCCGGCCCGAACTCCTCGTCGGCGAGCAGCACCCCCAGGACCACCGCGATCACCGGGTTCACGTAAGCATAAGTGGCCACAGTGGACACCGGGAGCCGGCCGAGCGCGTACACATAGGCGCTGAACGCCAGCGCGCCGAACAGCACGAGATACGCCCAGCCCAGCCACGACGTCGTACTGAAGGCCCCGAAGTCCAGCGGCTCGCCGGCGATCACGCCGCCCGCGGTCAGCACCGCACCGCCCACCAGCATGCCCACCGCCGAGAACGTGACCGGGTTCGGCGGCACCGGCAGCCGCGAGCCGGCCACCGTGCCGCACGCCCAGCCCGCCCCGGCCACCAGCACCAGCCACGGCCCCCACCACGCCGCCCCGTGTGCTCCCGCGACCGGGCCGCCGACCAGCAGCACGGCCAAACCGGCCACCCCGACGAGCACGCCGACCAGCGTGACCGGCGGCGGCCGCTGCCCGGTCAGCCGGCGCAGCACGACCACGTACAAGGGGATGGAGGCGATCAGCAGGGCCGCGAGCCCGGACGCCACGTGCTGCTCGGCCACCACGACCAGCCCGTTCCCCCACGCCGGCAACAGCACGCCGACGAGCGCCGCCGTGCCGAACTGCGGCCACGTCATCCGGAACCCGCGCGGGCCCGAGAAGATCAGCACCGCCACACATAACAAGAACCCGGACGCCAGGAACCGGCCGCCCGCGGACAGCAGCGGCGGCATCGTCTCCACGCTGAACCGGATGGCCAGGTACGTGGATCCCCACACGACGTACACGACGAACAACGCGGCCCAGGCGAGCCACCCGGCGCCGGCGCCGGTCACGGGCTCGTCGGTGCGGTTGTCGCTGACGGTTTCACTCACGCCGACACCATTGCACGGACCACCGACAAAACCTCGCCGGTTACTCAGCGCGGTCGGAAGACCGATCCGGTGAGGCCCTCGAAGCCCGTCAGGGTGGCGACGCAGCGGTAGATTTCACGGCCCTGCTGGCGATCGTCCGGGGTCGGCGGCAGCACCTCGACCGACCACCGCTCCGGGCCGTACTTCGCCGCCTCGCCGTACCGCGAGGCCAGCATCGTGTCCTGCGCGCACACCTGCTTCACGGACGGGTCCGCGGCCAGCTTGTCCTGGTACGGGTCGACGATCCCGGGCGGTATGTCGGCGATCGCGAACGTCTCGTAGACGTGACCTTCCTGGCACGGCAGCTCGCGGATGCCGGTCAGCTGGCCCTCGATCAGCACGATGGCGCTCCAGCACTGCGCGCGCTTCGTGCAGCGCGCCCGCGCGTCGGAGACCGCCGCCGCCGGGCAGTCCTCGGTGACCGTCGGGACGCCGTAGCGGCGGGTGTCCGCGGCCGCCTGCGAGGCGTCGGCCGAGCCGGCGTCCGCCGGTTCCCTGCCGCCGGAGTCCGCGCCGGTGTCGGTGTCGCGGAAGGCGATGAACCAGACGGCCGCGAGCAGGACGAGCGCCGCGACCAGCGCCGCGCCCGCCACGATCACCGGGTTCCGCCGCGGCCGCCCCGGATCGGTGGTGTCCCGCGAGGGCGCCCCGGAACCCGGCGGCGGCCCGGACCCGTGGGCAAGCGGTTGCGCGTGTGGCAACCCCGGGCCCGGTGTCTGCGCGGAGCCCGGCGCCGAGCCGAGGCCCGACGGTTGCGACCTCGGCAACCCAGCGCCGCGCGGCGGCGCGGAGCCGTGGCCTGGCAGTTGCGCCTGCGGCAACCCAGCGCCCGGCGTCCACAGGGCGCCCGGCGAGTGCCCGGCGCCCGGCGCTGACGGATGCCGCGGATGCGGCGGTTGCACCTGTGGCAACCCGGCGCCCGGCGTCTGGACGCGGCCCGGCACCGGGCGCGGCGATCGGTCCGGCGACTGCGGCAGACCGCCACCGGGCGTCTGCGCCCAACCCTGTGCCGGAGGCGACTGCGGCAGACCGCCGGCCGGCGTCGGCACGGCACCCGGCGACCGGGGCGACCGGGCCGGGAGCTGGGACGGTCCCGGCGGCTGCGACGGCGAGGCCAGCTGCGACGGCGAGCCCAGGGGCTGGGCCGGCGAGGCCGGGTTGGGCGGCGAGGCCGACGGCTCGGACGGTGCAGCCGGGTTGGCCGGGCGGGGCACGGCCCTCGTGGTGACCGGCATCGTGACCGCGTGCCGTGGCCCGCTGACGTCGCCGGAGGTCAGGCGGCTCAGGTCGGCGCCGAGGGCGGCCGCCTCCGGGTACCGGTGCGCCGGGTCCTTCGCCAGGCCGCGGCGCAGGATCGCCATCAGCTCCGGCGCGAGCCCCGGGATGTCGCCGACCGGCTCGTCGTGCCGGCGGATGATCTCCGGCACGCTCAGGTCGCCCTCGGCCGGGAACCGCGGCGGGTAGCCGGTGATCAGCGTGTACAACGTGGCGGTCAGCGCGTACACGTCCGACTCGACGGTCGGCGGGAACAGGTGGAACGCCTCCGGCGCGGCGTACGCCGGGGTCAGCGCGGCGAGCGTGACCGACGAGTCGCGGCCCGCCTCGACGACGGCGGCCAGCCCGAAGTCCGCCAGCCCGACCGTGCCGTAGCGCTTGACCAGGATGTTGCCCGGCTTGATGTCCCGGTGCAGCACGCCGAGGTCGTGCGCGGCGGCGAGCGCGTCGGCGATCTTCTGGCCGGCGTCGACCACCTCGCGCACCGGCATCGGCCCGCGGTCGGCGAGCAGGTCGGCGAGCGAGCCGCCCGGGCACAGCTCCATCACCAGGTACGGCCGCGAGTCCGGCAGCACGCCCGCGTCGTACAGCTCCACCACGTGCGGATGCCCGGAGAGCCGCCCGGCGGCCCGCACCTCGCGCAGGAACCGCCGCTGGTCGCGCTCGTCGAGGATGATCCGGGTGTCGACCTTGATCGCGACCTCGCGGTCGATCGTGACCTGCCGTGCCCGGTAGACGACACCGAAGCCACCGCGCCCCAGCGGGTCGAGGATCTCGTAGCCGGGGACGGAGACTGCGGTCACGAGCAGAGAGCGTACGTCCCGGCCGTCCGGCCGCGCAGGCAGATCGGCCGGTAGGTTGCGGGCATGGCCGACGCCACCGTCCGACCCGCCGCACCGTCCGACGCAGTCGAGATCGCCAGGATCCAGCTGGACATCTGGCGCACCGCGTACGCCGACCTGCTGCCCGTGGACGTGCTGGCCGGGCTCGACGCCGGGGAGGCCGCGCGGACCTGGCGGCAGACCGTCGAGCAGGGCCCGGCGCAGGTGTTCGTCGCGGTCGAGGGCTCCTGGCTCGTCGGGTTCTGCGCGGCCGGCCCGGCGCCGGAGGACGAGACGGCGGGCGCGGACGGCAGCCCGGCGAAGGACTCGGCGACGGTCGCGCTGGTCAGCACGCTGCTGGTGGAGCCGCGCTGGGGTCGTCGCGGGCACGCCGGGCGGCTGCTGGCCGAGGCGGGCGCGGCGATGCGGACGGCGGGCTCGACCCGTGGCATAGCGTGGGTGCCCGAACCGGACAAGGCGTCGCTGCGGTTCTACGAGCGGGCCGGCTGGGTGGCCGACGGCACGGTCCGGACGCTCGACGCGGGCGGCCGGCCACTGCGCGAAGTACGCCTCACGGGGGCGCTGCGCATTGAACTGAACCGACCGACATAACGTATAGGTAACACATACGCTGTCGGCGGTCGTCGTTGCGATCGACGAAGTCAGGAGCTCTCTGGTGCTTGCGTGGCTGTGCGTCACCCTCGGGGTCGCGTTCGGGTCCGCGCTGTTGCCCCTGATCAGCATCGAGATCTTCCTGGTCGGGCTCGCCATGCAGGAGCCGCACATCCCCTGGCTCGCGCTCGGCGGCGTGGTCGCGGTGGGCCAGGTCGGCGGCAAGCTCCTCTACTACTACGCGGCGAAGGGCCAGCTGCACCTGCCGCACTGGCTGCACCGCAGGCGCAGGCCGGGCCCGCCGAGCGCGCGCCGGATCCGCTGGCAGCTGCGCACGAAGCGGCTCCGCGGCTGGGTCGAGGCGCTGCGCGAGAAGTGCCATCGCCACCCGCGCTGGATGGTCGGCACGTACGGCCTCAGCTCGGTGCTCGGCCTGCCCCCGTTCATGGCGACGTCGGTGCTGGCCGGCATGGTGCGGATGAGCCTGTCCGCGTTCCTCGGCGCGGGCCTGGTCGGCCGTTTCATCCGGTTCAGTGCGGTCGCCGCGTCACCGGCCCTGTTCGCCGGCTGGATATTCTGACCCAGGTGACCGACGAGGAGCTGCTGACAACGCGGCTTTCCCTGCGTCGTCCCGTGGCCACCGACGTCGACGCGATCCTCGCCGTGCACAGCGACCCGCGCGCCTGCGCGCACAACCCGTCCGACACGCTGGTGAACCACGCCGAGGCGGCCGGGCTCTTCGCGTACTGGGACGAGCACTGGCGCTGCCACGGCTTCGGCTACTTCGTCGTGCGGCGGCACGGCTCGGCCGCCCCGCTGGGCTTCTGCGGGGTGAAGTTCATGCCGTTCCGGGAACGGCGCACCCTCAACCTGTTCTACCGCCTCGATCCCGCGGCCTGGGGCGACGGCGTGGCCGGCGAGGCGGCGACGGCCGTCGTCCGGTGGGCGGGCGAGCGGCTGCCCGGCGAGCCCGTCGTCGCCCGGGTCCGGCCGGAGAACATCGCCTCGCGGCGGGTCGCGCAGCGGGCCGGCCTGATCCGGGCCGCGGACCTCGACGGGCTCGGGGTCGACGGGGTCGACCTGGTCTACGTCAGGAGCTGGTGAGCACCTCGTCCGCCTCCGGGACCAGCGCCACGCGCACGTCGTCGGGGCGGTAGTCCAGCAGCGGCACGGCGAACACCGCGGTCGCGCGGCCGGTGCCAGTGCCAGTGCCAGTGCCGTTGTCGGTGCGGGCGGCGTAGGTCAGGATGCGCCACTCGCCCTCCTCCCAGGAGTCCAGCAGGTCCGAGCGCAGCTGGTCGGTCACCGAGCGGAACGCGCCGCTCTTGCGCAGCTGCTGCACGCTCGACTCCAGCGGGATCACGCCTGTACGGCTCGCCAGCGGGTGCGACAGGCGGACCCGCCAGCGCCGCAGCGGGAGCAGCCAGCGGTGGTCCAGCTCCGGCGAGAGCGCCACGACCAGCGCCGCCTCGGCGACCAGCAGCCCGACCGTCGCGAGTGGACGGTCAACCACCGCGGCCGGCCACCACGCGGTGCCGAACGCGGCCAGCACGCCCGCCACGACCATGACGCCGGCCCGCAGGAAGCCACGCGTCCGCACCGGGGTTTCCTTGTCCCCCAGGCAACCGCAGCTCGACTCGGGTGCCTTGATCTTCGCGTAGGCGAGGTACCCGAGCATGCCGACGCCGAGCGCGGCACCCAGGTACGCCTCGACCGCGACGGCGGGGGGTGCCACGAGCAGCGCGCCGAGGACCAGCTCGGCGCACGACACGGCGCGGTAGGCGGCCACCACGCGCCGCTCCCCCACCAGCCGCTTGAGCGCGGTCCGGTGGGCGGCGCCGGGGTTGCGGAGCTTCACCACGGCGGCCCACAGCAGCACGCCGCCGAGCAGGACCTGCTGGACGCTCGCGAACGATTCGATCACCGGTTGTCCTCCAGTCCGGGGCCGGCGGGCCACCCCGCGCCACGCCCGAGCCGCGGGCGAGGGTGGCCGGCCGGGGCAGGAATCAGGCCGCCGCGTAGACGGTGGCCAGGTCGACCTCGTTGGTGTCCGGGCGCCAGGCGCCGATCACCTGTGCGTGCTTGCCCACCTGCAGCAGCGACAGGTCGCTGACCGCGGGCGTGCTGTTGTAGACCGCCGCGGTGGTGCCGGCGATGACGTGCCCGACGATCCGGTCACCACGGTGGTCCAGGTGCATCATGTTCCGGCCGATGGACGTGATGTGCACGGTCAGGTTGACGATGTTCAACCACACGGCGTCGGCTGCGAGCGTGCCGTCCGGCATGCGCACACCGCGCGCGTACAGCCCGTCGCCGACCTTGGCCGCGTCCAGCGTGGTGGGGCGCAGCTTCCACACGCTGGTGGCGCCGGTCAGGTGGATGCGGTGCATGCTCTTGTCCGTGCTCGTGACGACCAGCATGCCCTTCTGGGCGCTGATGACCCGCCCCTCGACGAAGTTCGGGTCGACCTCGCCGGCCGACGCCGAGTGCTGCGCGGCCGCCGCCTCGGGGGCGAACGAGCCGAGCGAGCTGGCCCCGACGACGGTCGTCACGGCGGCGGTGCCCAGCACCGCCTTGCTCAGGAATTTCCTGCGGCCCAACGAATCCATGTCTTGCCCACCTCCCTTAGCTGTGAATCGTGACCGGCGTGAGGCCGGTGGACAGGCTGGCGATCGCGCTGTACGCGGCGGGCGTCAGGTCGATCAGCCGGTCGGTGGCGCAGTTGCCCGAGCAGCAGGAGCGCTCGCCGCACCACAGGTCGGTCTGCGGACCGCAGTCGGCGATCTTCACCGAGATCTCCGTGGCACCGCACAGGCCCTTGACGAAGAACGTGTGCCCGCAGGTCTGCCGTAGGAGGTTGTCGCCGCAGGTGTCGGGGTGGGTGATCGCGAAGCAGGCGTCCGACGTGTTCGGCCAGGCGCAGTGCATGCTGCCGGACTGGCAGTTGCCGCACGCACCGCCGCCGGCCGAGCCGCACGGGCCCCAGGCCGCGCCGCAACAGAACCACGACGACTCAGCCGACGTGGCTGCCCTCGGATCTGGTTGTGCCATGGGTGATTCCCTTCGGGTGTCCCCATCGCAACCGCGATCCGCGCGCTTCAGGCACAGCGAGCTGGGATGAGCCCGCGCGCGGGAACGCGAGCCCACCCTGACTCTCGCCTGGCCCTTGCCGCGCGCGGTCCCGGTAACGATGGCAGGGGTGGGACTTTTGCACGAACAGACGGGAGTTGGTTAGCTACTGACAGCTCTCGACGCTAGCGGGTGAATTTCGTTCTCACACCTGCCAAGTGGGCTAGGTGCGCGGGCAAACGGCGCAATTTGCCGGGGTCGCACTCGCCGTGGCTCAGAGGGCGAGCAGCTGCTCCAGGCCGACTGTCAGGCCGTTCCTGCCCAGGATCTCCCTTACGCCCAGCAGGACTCCCGGCATGAAGCTCTTCCGGTCCAGCGAGTCGTGGCGGATCGTCAGAGTCTCGCCCTCGCCGCCGAACAGGAGTTCCTGGTGGGCCACCAAACCGGCCAGGCGGACCGAGTGCACGCGCACGTCCGACACCTGCGCGCCACGCGCGCCGGGTAGCTCCGACGTCGTCGCGTCGGGCGGGCTGCCCAGGCCGGCTTCCTTGCGCGACGCGGCGATCAGGGCCGCCGTGTGCACGGCCGTGCCCGACGGCGCGTCCGCCTTGCCCGCGTGGTGCAGCTCGATGATCTCCACCGACGGGTAGTACCGGGCGGCCAGTTGCGCGAAGCGCATCGACAGCACCGCGCCCAGGGCGAAGTTCGGGGCGATCAGCACGGCGGCGTCCGGTTTCGGCGCGAGCCACTCGCGCACGACGGCCAGCTTCGACTCGGCGAAGCCCGACGTGCCGACCACGCAACGGATGCCGTGGTCCACGCAGAACCGGATGTTGTCCAGCACCGCGTCGGGGTGGGTGAAGTCGACGACGACCTCCGCGCGGGCGTCCACCAGGTCGTGCCGGCTGTCGTCCACGTCGAGCGCCGCTGCCAGGGTCAGGTCCGGGGCGGACTCGACGGCCCGGCAGACCTCCGCACCCATCCTGCCCCGCGCGCCCAGCACGCCTACTCGAATCTCGGAGCGGGCCACGGCCATCACCTCACGACTTCGGCCGGCACGTCGTCCGCGTGCGCGTACGGGCCCACGAGCGCCGTCGCGACCGGGCGGGTCAGCAGCTGGCTCGCCAGCGTCGCGACCTCCTCGGCGGTGACCGACGCGATGTGCTCCAGGGTCTGCTCCACGGTCAGGTACTCGCCGTAGGACAGCTCGCCCTTGCCGATCCGCGACATCCGCGAGCTGCTGTCCTCCAGCCCGAGCACCAGGCTGCCGCGCAGCTGCCCCTTCGCCCGCTCGACCTCGTCCTCGCCCAGGCCGTCGCGGGCCACGGCGTCCAGCACCTCGTGCACGACGCCGGCCACCGAGCCCAGCCGGTCCGGCTGGCAGCCCGCGTACACCGACAGGTGGCCGGTGTCCGCATAGGACGCCACCGACGAGTACACCTGGTACGCGAGACCGCGCCGCTCCCGCACCTCCTGGAACAGCCGCGAGCTCATACCGCCGCCGAGCGCCGCGTTCAGCACGCCCAGCACCCAGCGGCGCTCGTCGTGCCGGTTCAGCGCGCGGACGCCGAGCATCAGGTGCGCCTGCTCCGTGTCGTCCGTGTGCAGCACCAGCTTCGTCGGCGCGGCCACCCGGGCGCGGCCGGTGCGCGGGGCGCGCGGCGCGTGGTCGCCGACGAGCCGGTCGCGCAGCAGCCGCCGCGCGTGCCGGAGCACCTCGCCGTGCGTGATGTTGCCCGCCGCCGCGAGCACCATGCGCGGCATCGCGTAGCGCCGCTTGTAGAAGCCGTGCAACGACGTCCGCGACATCGACGCGATCGACTGCTCGGTGCCCAGCACCGGCCTGCCCAGCGGGTGGTCGGCGAGCAGGGCCTCGATGAACGTGTCGTGCAGCAGGTCCTCGGGGTCGTCGTCACGCATGGCGATCTCCTCGAGGACCACGCTGCGCTCGGTCTCCATGTCCTGCTCCGCGAGCAGCGCGTCGAAGACCACATCGGACACCAGGTCCATCGCCAGCGGCAGGTCGGAATCGAGCACGTGCGCGTAGTAGCACGTGTGCTCCTTGGCGGTGAACGCGTTGAGCTCACCGCCGACCGCGTCGATCTCCTCGGCGATCTGCGCCGCCGAGCGCTTCGCGGTTCCCTTGAACAGCAGGTGTTCCAGGTAGTGCGCGGCTCCCGCGACGGACTGCTGTTCGTCGCGGGAGCCGACGCCCACCCAGATGCCTACCGAGGCCGAACGGACACCCGGGACCTGCTCGGTGACGACCCGAAGGCCACCGGGCAGCACGGTGCGCTTGACCACGCACCCGCCGTCGGACCGCTCCAGGACCCGGGTGCTTCCGTTCTGTGCCAACAGACTTACGCCTCCGCGGGCGCGTCGACGGGCGCTTCGACGGGCGTCGGGTCGGCCTTGTCGGCGTCCTCGCTGACCAGCACCAGGCTGATCTTGCCGCGCTGGTCGATGTCGGCGATCTCCACGCGGAGCTTGTCGCCGACCTTGACCACGTCCTCGACCTTGCCGATGCGCTTTCCGTTGCCCAGCTTGGAGATGTGCACCAGGCCGTCCTTGCCCGGCAGCAGCGAGACGAACGCGCCGAACGCGGCCGTCTTGACCACCGTGCCGAGGAAGCGCTCACCGATCTTCGGCAGCTGCGGGTTGGCGATCGCGTTGATCATGTCGATCGCCGCGTCCGCGGACGGACCGTCCGAGGCGCCGACGTAGATCGTGCCGTCGTCCTCGATCGAGATGTCCGCACCGGTCTGCTCGGTGATCGAGTTGATCATCTTGCCCTTGGGTCCGATCACCTCGCCGATCTTGTCGACCGGGATCTTCACGCTGGTGACGCGCGGCGAGTACTGGCTCATCTCGTCCGGTGCGTCGATGGCCTCGGCCATCACCTCGAGGATCGTCAGCCGCGCGTCGCGCGCCTGGGACAGCGCGCCGCCGAGCACGTCCGACGGGATGCCGTCGAGCTTGGTGTCCAGCTGCAGCGCGGTCACGATCTCCTTGGTACCGGCGACCTTGAAGTCCATGTCGCCGAACGCGTCCTCCGCGCCCAGGATGTCGGTGATCGCCACGTACCGGGTCTCGCCGTCGACCTGGTCGGACACGAGGCCCATCGCGATGCCGGACACCGGGGCCTTCAGCGGCACGCCGGCGTTCAGCAGCGACATGGTCGACGCGCAGACCGAGCCCATCGACGTCGAGCCGTTGGAGCTCAGCGCCTCGGACACCTGGCGGATCGCGTAGGGGAACTCGTCGCGCTTGGGCAGCACCGGCACCAGCGCCCGCTCGGCGAGCGCGCCGTGGCCGATCTCGCGCCGCTTGGGCGAGCCGACGCGGCCGGTCTCACCGGTGGAGAAGGGCGGGAAGTTGTAGTGGTGCAGGTAGCGCTTGTGCGTCTCCGGGGACAGCGAGTCGATCTGCTGCTCCATGCGCAGCATGTTCAGCGTGGTGACACCCAGGATCTGGGTCTCGCCGCGCTCGAACAGCGCCGAGCCGTGCGCCCGCGGGATCAGTGCGACCTCGGCGGAGAGCTGGCGGATGTCGGTGATGCCGCGGCCGTCGATGCGGATCTTGTCGCGCAGGATCCGCTGGCGGACCAGCTTCTTGTTCAGCGCCCGGAACGCGGCGCCGACCTCCTTCTCGCGGCCCTCGAACGCGCCACCCTCGACCGCGCCGACCTTCTCCAGGGTCGCGGCCTTGATCTCGTCCAGAGTGGACTCGCGCTCCTGCTTGCCGGCGATGGTCAGCGCCTGCGCCAGCTCGTCGGACACGGCGGCCGTGACGGCCTCCAGCGCGTCGGGCTGGTAGGCCGGGTAGGTCGGGTACTCGCGGGTCTCCTTGGCGGCGACCTCGGCGAGCCGGGCCTGGGCCTCGCACAGCACCTTGATGAAGGGCTTCGAGGCCTCGAGGCCCTGCGCCACGACCTCCTCGGTCGGCGCGACGGCGCCGTCGGCGATCAGGTCCAGCACGTTGTCGGTGGCCTCGGCCTCGACCATCATGATCGCGACGTCGCCCGACTCGACCACGCGGCCGGCGACGACCATGTCGAAGGCGGCCTTCTCCAGCTGCTCGTAGGTCGGGAACGCGACCCACTGCTCGCCGATCAGGGCCACCCGGACACCGCCGACCGGGCCGGAGAACGGCAGGCCGGAGATCTGGGTGGACGCGGACGCGGCGTTGATCGCGAGGACGTCGTAGGGGTCCTGCGGGTTGAGGCTCTGCACGGTGATGACGACCTGGATCTCGTTGCGCAGACCGTCCACGAAGGACGGGCGCAGCGGGCGGTCGATCAGCCGGCAGGTGAGGACCGCGTCGGTCGACGGGCGGCCCTCGCGGCGGAAGAACGAGCCGGGGATGCGGCCCGCGGCGTACATCCGCTCCTCGACGTCCACGGTCAGCGGGAAGAAGTCGAAGTGCTCCTTCGGGTGCTTGGACGCCGTCGTCGCGGACAGCAGCATGGTCTCCTCGTCGAGGTAGGCCACGACGCTGCCGGCGGCCTGCCGGGCGAGCCGGCCGGTCTCGAAGCGGATGGTGCGCTTGCCGAAGTTGCCGTTGTCGATCACGGCAGTCGTCTCGTGAACTCCAGCTTCGCTGAAGTCGGTCATGTAGGTACTCCTCGTCATCGCGGGCGCGCACACCCCATACGGGGCACAGGGCACGGGATCCTCGCGAGGCCGGTCTTCGATCGAAGCGCCCGGGGCTGGACGGATGAGAGCCGTCAGCTGAACCCGGGAGCCACTACCGAGGACCGGCGAACTGATCCCCGTACGCGGCGCGCATTGCCCTTTGTTTTCGGTTACAGACATCGGGGGAGCGGTCGCCTGACCACTCCCCCGATGGGGTCTATCGGCGCAGGCCGAGTCGCTGGATGAGCGACCGGTAGCGTTCGATGTCCACCTTGGTCAGGTAGTTGAGCAGTCGGCGCCGACGGCCGACCAGCAGCAACAGGCCCCGACGCGAGTGGTGGTCGTGCTTGTGCACCTTGAGGTGCTCGGTCAGGTCGCTGATGCGCTTGGTCAGCATCGCGACCTGGGCCTCCGGTGAGCCGGTGTCGGCGTCGTGGACGCCGTACTCGGCCAGGATCGTCTTCTTCTGCTCGGTGGACAGCGCCACTCTGTGTTCTCCTTGGATCTGAGATGTGCCGTGCGGTCCCGTCTCGGGATAGCGGGTACTCGGCCGCCACGGACCGCAGCCGAACCCAAACGCCGAGGTTAGCAGGTGGGTCGTTAGCCCTGCTTACTGGCCAGTGTGACGCGGTCGAGGGCGGTGTACACCGGCCCCTCCCCGCCCGTCTGGTCGCTGCGGAACAGCACCACCTCGGCCGCCGTCCACCAGCTGCCGTAGTAGTCGGACAGGTCGTGCACCGCCCGGATCGCGCTGCTGCTGCCCGCCGCGCCGCGCCGCCAGCGGGCCACCGTGACGTGTGCGGTGAAGTCGAACTGGCTCGCGTTGTTGTCCGCGTTGAGCGCGCCGGCCAGCGTGCGCAGGGCGGTCGCGTCCCGGCCCTCCATGGGACTGACCCCCATCCACAGCACACCCGGGAACCGGCCGGCCCCGCGCAGCCGCAGCCGCGACGGCGCGAGCCCGACGACCTGGCGGCGGAACCAGGCGCCGCGGCGGTCGGCGTGCTCGCGGTCGCCGTAGAAGCCCAGCGTGATGTGCCACCGCTCGGGCGGGACCCAGGCCAGCTCGGTGTCGTTCTCGCGGATGTCGCGCAGCCGTTCGACCAGGTCGGCGCGGATGGAGTCGGGCAGTTCGACGGCGGAGAAGAGGCGGACCATTTACTGGGGCTGGCCCGCCCGTCGCAGCAGGTCGGCGAGTTCGGGGAACTTGCCGTTGAGCAGGCCGGCGGCGGCGTTGAGGTCACCGGCCTCGGCGACCCGGCGCAGTGCGGCGACGGCGACGCGGTCGTTGCGGCCGATGTCCACCGGCAGGTTGTCCCTGGTCACCGAGGGCCGCGAGGTGCGGACCTCCTCCATGGCGCGCAGCATGGCTTCCTTCTTGCCCGCCGCGACGTCCGGCACCAGGATCTTGCGCTCCAGCATGATCAGCCGGGCCAGCACGGCCGGGTTGCCGATCTTGGCCCGCCGTCCGCTCATGACCTGGCTGAGCATCGGCGCGCTGATCCCGAGGACGTCGGCCAGGAAGGCCTGCGAGATGTCGAAGGCGACCACCAGGCGGCGGACCCGGTCACCGAGGGGCTCGCCGTACCACTCCCGTTGTAGCGCGAGATTGCGCTGGACGATCTTGTGGTCCTCCACCTTCGCCTCTCCCCTGGTTCCCGCTCACGGCCCGCCCCGAGCAGAGCCTCACCGCATCTTGCCAGGCGGGTGCGAATTGCGTGGGTAATCCCGACACCTGTTCGCATCTGCACGTATTCGGGGGTAACTCGGGCGGGTGACGGAAAGAGTCAGCTCAGCAGCTCGCGGGCCCGCTGCACGTCGAGGTGCATCTGCTCCACCAGGGCCTCCGTGGAGTCGAACCGTTCCATGTCGCGTAGCCGCCCGACGAAGTCGACGGCCACCCGCTGGCCGTAGAAGTCCTCGTCGACATCGAGCACAAAGGCCTCGACTCGGCGCTCGCGGCCGGAGAACGTGGGGTTAGTGCCCACCGACATGGCCGCCATCAGCGGTTCCCGGGCCGCGGCGTTGAGCAGCGAGAACCGTCCGGCGTAGACCCCGTCCGCCGGGACCGCGGCGAAGCGTGGGGTGGACAGGTTCGCCGTGGGGAAGCCCAGCTCGTGCCCGCGCCGGTCGCCGCGCACCACGATCCCCTCCAGCCGGTGGGGGCGGCCGAGCGCCGCGGCGGCGGCGGTGACGTCGCCGGCGTTGATGCAGGCCCGGATGTAGGTCGAGGAGAAGGTGATCTCCTCCGCGGGGGTCGAGTTCGGCACCGTGATGAGCTTGGCGCCCTCCACCGCGAAGCCGAACCGGTGGCCCAGCTGGGTCAGCAGCTCGACGTTGCCGCGTGCCTTGTGGCCGAAGGTGAAGTTCTCCCCCACCACCACCCCGGCCACGTGCAGCTGCTCGACGAGTGCCTCGTGGACGAACTCGTCGGCGGGCACCTTGGACAGCTCGAGGGTGAACGGCAGCACGCAGAACACGTCCACGCCGAGCTGCTCGACGAGCTCGGACTTGCGGCGCAGCGTCGTCAGCTGGGCCGGGTGGCTGCCCGGGCGCACGACCTCGGCGGGGTGCGGGTCGAACGTGACCAGCACGCTCGGCACCCCACGATCGTGGGCGAGCGACACCGCGCGGCGGATCAGCTCCTGGTGTCCCAGGTGCACTCCGTCGAACACCCCGATGGTGGCCACACAGCGTCCCCAGCCACCCGGGATGAACTCCAAACCGCGCCACCGCTGCACAGGGCCAACATTACGCAGGCACGGTCCGGCGTGGCGCGTGACACGGGCAACCACCGGCCACGCGCAGGTCTGCCGGGGTCGTCGCGGCGACCCGTTCGACCTCCGCGAGGATGCGCAGGCGTTCGTCCGGGCCGATGTAGCGGCCGCGGACGACCACTCCGGACACCCGGGTGGTGTTCGCGATGTCGTGCAGCGGGTCGGCGTCGAGCACGACCAGGTCCGCCGCGTGCCCGGCGGCCACCCGGCCGGTGTCGGCGCCGAGGAAGCTGGCGGGCTCGGCGGTCGCCGCGTGCAGGGCCGCCATCGGCGGCAGGCCCGCCTCCACGAGCAGCGCCAGCTCGTCGTGCACGGAGAAGCCCGGGTACACGGCGACCGTGCCGGTGTCGGTGCCGGTCATGATCGGCACGCCGTGTTCGTGCATCTCGGCGACGGTGCGCAGCCGGTGGTCGAACATCGCG
>DASYKY010000012.1:0-14902 GCA_035995025.1 Actinophytocola sp. | reverse complement strand
AGGACCTCACCGCAGTCGCCGCCACACTCAACTCGCGCCCCCGCAAGACACTCGGCTGGAAGACACCCGCCGAAGCACTCAACGATCACCTACAATCAATCCAAGGCACCGGTGTTGCGACGACCGATTGAATCCACCCTGTTCGCTGGGGTAGAGCTTCGTGTCGATCAGGCCGACCCGGACCTTGTCGCCCGAGCCTTTCGCCAATACCGGCGCGTCCGCCGCCGCCGGGTAGCCGGAGCCACCGATGTGCGGCGCGCCGTGGACTCCGTTCATCGTTCTGTTCTTGCCGATTTCCGGTGACCATCCTTTGGCGTCGTTCTGGAAATACTGGCGTAGCGCGATGAGGATCATGTCGAGATTTGTCCGGGGCGGGTCCCGCGGCGGGAACCTGTCGGGCACGGTGTCGTCCTTGTCGCGGGCGATCGTTTCCGCCGATTCTTTGACGTCCTTGACCCTGATCAGGCCGAGATCGATAGTCGGATCCGTCTTGCGTGCCCCTTCTTCGAGGCGGACGCCCATGGCGACGAGGGCGTCCTCGACCCGCGGCAGGTAGGGCAGGTCGACGATGATGTCGGCGGGTCCCTGGTCGGTGAAATTCTCTACGTTGATGACATTCTGAGTCATTTTTTCACCTTTTTCTCCCGGGGGCCGTGACCGGCCTCCATTGGTTTGGAGAACGCCTACGAGCGAGTAGATACAGATCAATATCCATCAATTCTCGTGTACCGGTCCAGAAATGCGACCGCTCGTGACGCGGCGGTCACGCATGGTCCGACAAGACCGGATGCAAGATTTGAGCAAGATTTCTGTCACCACCCGCGGCCCAGGCTGAACAAGCCGACCCGAGAGAGGTGGGAAATCATGGGTGACTCGAACGCCATGGGAACACTGGTCCGGCACGCGGTGCGTGGGGACGAGTCCGCGTGGAGCGACATCGTGCGGTCCTACACACCTCTGCTGTCGGCCGTGTGCCGGCGGCACGGGCTGTCCGGAGTGGACGCCGACGACGTCGGTGGCCGGGTCTGGCTGCACCTGCTGACCAACATCTCCCGCCTCCGGGAGCCGGCCGCGCTGCCCGGCTGGCTGCAGACGACCACCCGCCGGGAGTGTCAGGCCGTGCTGCGCGACCGCGGCCGGCACACGCCCCTCGCCGAATGGGCCGTCGCCGACCCCACCGGGCCGTCCGCCGACTCCCGGTTGCTCGCGGCGGAGCGCCGGATCGCGCTCGAGCGGGCCATCGCCGGGCTGTGCACCGCCGACCGGCGGCTGCTGGCCCTGCTGTTCTCCGACCCGCCGACCCCGTACGCCGAGATCAGCCGGACCCTCGGCCTGCCGGTCGGCGCCATCGGGCCGACGCGGCAGCGGATCCTCAAGCGGCTGCGCCAGGCCCACGTCTGGCGTTGCTACAGGCCCACGGTGTGATCCGCCGCGTCGAGCGCGGCCAGCCGGGCGCGGACCGTCTCCGCGTCCGGCACCGCGAGGTCGGCGTACACCGCCAGCGCCTCCTGCCACCGCCTGCGGGCCCGCACGACGTCGCCCTGTGCCTCGTGGATCGCGGCGATGCCGGCGTGCGCGCGGGCCTGCTCGTAGCGGTCGCCGATCTCGACGGCCACGGCGAGCGCCTCCGTGTGCCGCGCGGCCGCCTCGTCCGGCGCACCCGTCGCGGCGAGTGCCTGGCCCAGGCCGTTGAGCGCCTCCGCCTCGCCCGCCCGCTCGCCGATCTCCTGGAAGCGGGCCAGCGCGCGCCGCAGCTCGTCGACCGCCGCGCCCGCCTGATCCAGCCGCAGGTGCACGGTGCCCAGGTCGTTCAGCGCGTACGCCTCGCCCACCGGGTAGCCCACGTCCCGGAACAGCGCCAGCGCCCGCTCGTGGTGGTCGACGGCCAGGTCGAGCCGGTCCTGCCGCTGGTACACGAGCCCGAGGTTGCCCAGCGCCTCCGCCTGGCCGACCCGGTCGCCGAGCCGCTCGTACGTGCCGAGCGCCAGCCCCAGGTGCCGCGCGGACTCGTCCAGGTTCCCCTGCCGCCACTGGATGACCCCGAGGTTGCTGTGCGCGCTCGCCTGTCCCACCTCGTCGCCGATCTCCACGTAGCGGTCCAGCGCTTGGCGCAGGTGTTCCTCCGCGTGCCCGAGCAGGCCCTGGTGCCAGTACCCGAGGCCCAGGTTCAGCAACGCCCGCGCCTCGCCGGTGCCGTCGCCGATCCGGGCGGCCGCGTCGCGCGCGAGGTTGTGGATGGTGAACGCGTCCGAGTACAGGGCGGCCGCGTCGAGGTAGCGGAACAGCGTGTTCGCGAGGCCGACCGTGTGCGCCGGCCGGTCGTGCGCCTCGGCATGCACGGCCGCGGCCACCAGGTTTGCGCGCTCGGCGTCCAGCCACGCCTTCGCCGCGCCGGCGCTCTGGAAGTCGCGGGGCGGGGTCCGCGGCGCGGCGACGTGCGGGCGGCGGTGGCGCTCGGCGGGGTGCAGGACGTCCATGGCGGCGCCGGCGGTCGACAGGTAGAAGTCGAGCAGCCGGTCGAGCGCCGCGCGCCGCTCGGTCGCCGAGTTCTGTCTGGTCGCCAGCTGGTTCGCGTACACCCGCAGCAGGTCGTGCATCGCGTACCGGACCGGCCGGCCGGCCTGGATGAGGTGGGCGCGCGCGAGCTGGTTCAGCAGCTGCGCCGCCTGCGCCAGGCTGGTGTCGCCGAGCGCGGCCGCCGCGTACGGGTCGAGGTCGGGCCCGGGGTGCAGGCCGAGCAGCCGGAACGCGGCGGCGGCCTCGGCGGTCAGGTGCTGGTAGGACCAGGAGAAGACGGCGCGGACGGCGGTGTGCGGGTCGAGTCCGGCGTCGAGCAGGTCGAGCCGCAGCTGCTCGTCGGCCAGCTCCTCGACCAGCTCGGACAGCGACGTCGCCGGCCGTGCCGCGGCCAGCTCGGCCGCGATGCGCAGCGCCAGCGGCAGCCGCGCGCACTCCTCGGCCAGTGCCCCGGCGGCGTCCGGCTCGGCGTCGACCCGGGCCCCGATCAGCCGGCCGAGCAGGTGCACGGCGTCGCGCAGCGGCAGCAGGTCCAGGTCAAGGCGGCGGGCGCCGTGCCGGGCCACGAGCCCGGCCAGCGAGTCCCGGCTCGTCACGACGACCAGGGAGCCCGGCGTGCCCGGCAGCAGCGGGCGGACCTGGTCGGCGGTCGCGGCGTTGTCCAGCAGGACGAGCATCCGCCGGTCGCTCAGCTCCGTGCGGTAGCGGGCCGCGCGCTCGTCGGTTTCCAGCGGGATCTCGCCCCCGGCGAGCCCGAGCGCGGACAGGAACCGCGCCAGCGCGTCGGACACCGACATCGGCTGCTCGCGGTCGTAGCCGCGCAGGTCCAGGTAGAGCTGGCCGTCGGGGAAGTGGTCGCGCACCCGGTGCGCCCAGCGCAGCGCCAGCGACGTCTTGCCGACCCCGGCGGTGCCCGACACCGCGGACACCACCACCGCCGTCGAACCACTGCCCGTCTCGTCGAGTAGATCGTCCAAAGTGGACAGCTCGCGTTCCCGGCCGGTGAAGGCCCACACGTCCGCGGGCAGCTGCCGGGGCACCGGGCGCGCGGGGACCTGCGGCCGCGCGGGCGCCGGCCGGGACGGTGGCGCGTGCTCGATCCCGCCGCGCAGCACCGCCGCGTGGACCGCGCGCAGGTCGTGTCCCGGGTCGGTGCCCAGCTCGTCGGCCAGTCGCGTGCGGGTGGCCGCGAACAGCTCGAGCGACTCGGCCTCGTGCCCGGACGCGGCCAGCGCACGCATGAGCACCGCCACCAGCGGCTCCGCCAGCGGGTGGTCGGCGACGAGCTCGCGCACCGTGTCGGTCACCTCGGCGGGGCGGCCGAGCCCCAGTGTTGCGTCCGCCCACGATGCGACCGTGTCGAGTCGTTCCTTGACGAGGCTGTCACGGATCCGCTCCGCCCATTCGCCGGCCGTTCCGGCGAGCGGCATTCCGCGCCAGAGGTCAATGGCGGCGCGCAGTATTGCCACGCGCTCGATCTCGGATTTTCCGGCCTCTCGCGCGGTCCGCGCGAGGCGGCGAAACAGGTGCAGGTCCACCCGATCCCGGTCGATATCCAATTGGTATCCGCCGGCGCCGCGCGCCAGGCTCACCGGGGATTCGGCGTGGTCGACGGCCTGCTCGACGATGTGCCGGACGCGGGTGAGGTGCGCATACAACGACGCGCGTGCCCCGGCCGGCTTGCTGTCGCCCCACACGCGTTCCGCGAGGGTCTGGAGCGACACGGGCCGGCCGGCGTCGATGACGAGGCTCGCCAGCACGGTCCGCTGCTGCGGCGGGCCGAGCTCCACCGGGTGGCCGTCGACACTGACCTCGACGACCCCGAGGAGCCGAATCGTGACGGGAGATCTCGGAATGGTCATCGCGTACCTCGGCCCCAGGGGATGGCCTACCCAAGGTAACGCGTTAGGCAAGCAAATTTAATGGATGTGCGGTTTCGTTAAACACAGAGCGGAGCCGAAGCGCTCTCGTGTGTTGTTTTTTCGCACCGCAGATGCATAATTCCCGGAATTCGAGGCCCGGGAGCGCCCGCAGATCAGCGCGCGCGCCGGCCGCGCGGCTGCTGATATCCAGGATGTACGTGCTCGGCCAGCCCGTGCGTCTCGGCGAGTGCGGTGAGCGTGGCGGCCAGCTGCCGCAGCTGCGTCTCGGACAGCGAGCCGAGCTGGGCCTTGCCGTGGTCGCGGGCGACCCGGCCGATGTCCCGCAGCCGCCGCGTGCCCGCGTCCGTCAGGTGTACCGCGTGCGTGCGGCGGTCGGTCGGGTGCGGGCGGCGCTCGACCAGGCCGGCCGACTGCAGCTGGTCGATCATGCCGACCACCTGGCTGGGCGCCGTGCCGAGCGCGTTCGCCAGCCGCTGCTGCGACATCCCGGGGCTGGCCGCGAGCAGGCGCAGCAGGCCGGCCGTCGCCGGGGTCGTGTCGAGCTGCTCGAGGCGGCGGGCGAACTGCGCCGCCACGTGAGCGCCGACCTGGGCGAGGAGGAACGCGACCTGTCCCGGTGGCAGGTCCGGCTCGGTGGTCATCGTCGGAGGTTACCTCATCCGTCGAATGTTTCCTTGACAAAATCATTCTAGCTGAGAATGATTTGTGGTGCACATGGCCTCAAGGGGAGGACTCGTCATGACATCGCCATCCCGGGGCGGACTGCCGCTCCTGTTGCCCGCGCTCGCGTTCGGGGTGCTCAGCATCGCCGGCGTCGCGCTCTCCGCCGGCATGCCGCGGCCCGGCGCGCAGCCGGCCGCGATCCTGGCCTACCAGCAGGCGCACGTCACGAGCGGTCAGGTCGCGGGGTTCCTGCAGGTCGCCGCCGCGATCCCGTTGGCCATCCTGGCCGCCGCGGCCTACCAGCGGCTGCAGGGGCTCGGCATCCGCGCACCCGGCCCGGCGATCGGGCTCGCCGGCGGGCTGCTCGCCGCCAGTGCGACCACCGTGCTCGGCGTGGTCGGCTGGGCCACCGCACACGCCGCGCCGGCGAGCGACGCGGCCGTGGCGAACGCGCTGGCCGCGCTCGCGTTCGCCCTCGGCTCCGCCGGGTACGTGCCGATGCTGTCCCTGCTCGTGGCGGGCGTCGCCGTGCCGGCCCTGCTGACCGGGCTCCTGCCGCGCTGGCTCGGCATCGCCGGCCTGGTGATCGCCGCGGTCGGCATGCTCTCGACGTTCACGATGCTCACCTCGGCGCTCTACCCGACCCTGCCCGTCGGCCGGTTCGGTGGTCTGCTGTGGCTGGTCGCCGCGGCCGCCACGCTGCCCGCGCACCGACCCCGCCGCGTCGCGGTCTGAGGAGGACATCATGACCACGAACCCGATGACCACGAACCCGATGACCACGAACCTGCCCGGCGTCACCGGCGCGACCGCGCTGGTCACCGGCGCTTCGCGCGGCATCGGCGCCGCCATCGCCCGGCACCTGGCCGACGCGGGCGCCACGGTCGCGATCACCGGCCGCGACGTCGGCGCGCTCGAGTCCGTGCGCGCGGGCCTCGGCCCCGGCGCCCGCGCGGTGCCCGCCGAGCTGACCGACTCCGCCCAGGTCGCCGCGCTGGCGGCGGAGGTCGGGCCGGTGGACCTCGTCGTCGCCACCGCGGGCGGGCTGGGCCGGCCGGTGCCGATCGTGGAGATGACCGACGAGCAGTGGCATGCCAGCATCGACACCAACCTGACGTCGGCGTTCCACACGCTGCGCGCGTTCCTGCCCGGCATGATCGCCCGCGGTCGCGGCGCGGTCGTGACGATGTCGTCGACCGCGGGCCGCCAGCCGTCGCCCGCGTCTCCCGCCTACGGCGCGGCGAACGCGGGGCTGCTGATGCTCACCCGGCAGGCGGCGCTGCAGGTGGCCGAGCACGGCATCCGCGTCAACGCGATCGCCCCGGGCTCGATCGAGACCGAGCGGCTGACCACGCTGATGCCGCCCGAGGCCCGCGAGCGCCTCGCCGCCGCGCACCCGCTGCGCCGCCTGGGCACGCCGGACGACATCGCCCGCGCGACGCTGTTCCTGTTGAGCGACAACGCTTCCTGGATCACCGGCGCCACGCTCGACATCAACGGCGGCCGCCTCATGACGTCTTGAACTCGGGCCGGTGAGGAAATGGGTTGGCCGGAGCCGCGTCCGGGTTGCTAGCGTGCCGGAAGCTGTGACACCGCGCGAGGAGGTGAGACCACTCCCGAAAGGCGTCAACCCATGCATTCTGTGCTTTTCACCGCGGAGACATCGTCGAACGGTGTCGTCGAACGCGACTTCGCCGTTGGCGAGATCCCCGGCGTCCTCTGGTCGCCCGCATCCGGCTCCGAGCACGCGCCCCTGGTGCTGATGGGTCACGGTGGCGGCCTGCACAAGAAGACGCCGGCGCTCGCAGCCCGGGCCCACGACGCCGTGACCACCTGGGGTTTCACCGTGGTCGCCATCGATGCGCCCGGACACGGCGACCGCCCGCGTTCGACGGAGGACGACCGGGCCCGCGCCGAGTTCCGACAGGCCGCGGGCGACGCCGAGCGGTTCGAGTCGGTCAGCGTCCGCTACGTCACCTCGCTCGCGGAGCGTGCGGTACCGGAATGGCAGGCGACCCTGGACGCCCTGCGGGAACTGCCCGAGATCGGCACCGAAGCGCCGATCGGCTACGGCGGCGGCATCTCGCTGGGCACCGCGATCGGGGTGCCGCTGACGGCGATCGAACCCCGGATCACCGCTGCCATCTTCGGTGGCGGGTTCTTCGTGTACGAGGCGCTGCTCGAGGCGGCGAGGCGGATCACCGTCCCGATCCAGTTCCTGCTCCCGTGGGACGACGAGCACGTCGGCCGCCAGTCCTCGCTCGCGCTGTTCGACGCCTTCGCCGCCAAGGAGAAGACGTTGCACGCCAACCCGGGCGACCATCGCACGATCCGCTGGGTGGGGGTCGACGACGAGTTCCTGGCCCGCCATCTCGGCCGGCCCGGCACGTCACCGGCCTGACCTTCCCGCCATGAACGGCGATGCCGAGCTGGATCACGTCCTGGACCTCGAACGGCAGCTGCTGACGCCGGCGGTGCGCCGGTCCCGGGAACGAGTCGACGCGCTGCTGCACCCCGGTTTCTTCGAGTTCGGCCGCTCCGGCCGGCACTGGACCCGGCAGGCGATGCTCGACGCGATCGGCGACATGTTCGGCGAGGACGACCCGCCGGCCGTGACCGGTCTGGCCGCGGTGCGGCTCGCGGCCACGGTCGTGCAGGTCACCTACCTCGCCGACCGCGACGGGCGGCGAACCTGGCGCAGTTCGTTGTGGCGCAAAGGAGACGACGGCGCGTGGCGTGTCTGGTTCCACCAGGGCACGCCCTGTTGACCTGCCCTGTTGACACCGTGGGCGCGCGGGTGAAAGGTATTCATCACGTGTTGATTTAGGGGTGCGGGAAAGGGGAACAGCATGGCCGAGGCGAACTTCACCGTGGACGACGTCGACTTCGATGCCTTCTACCAGGGGCAACCGCCGATCAAGGGCGCGCAGGTGTCCTTCGAGCTCGCACCGTGGGACATCGGGGCGCCGCAGCCGGTCGTGGTGGCGCTGGCGGACTCGGGCGAGGTGCGCGACGACGTGCTCGATGCCGGTTGCGGGCTTGGCAACAACGCGATCTTCTTGGCACAGCGCGGTTTCCGGGTGACCGGCGTGGACGGGGCGCAGCCGGCGCTCGAGCGGGCCCGGCAGCGCGCCGCGGACCACGGCGTCGAGGTCGAGTTCGTGCGCGCGGACGTGACCACGCTCGACGGGCTCACCGCGCGCTACGCCACCGTCCTGGACAGCGCGCTCTACCACTGCCTCAACGACGAGCAGCGCCACGCGTACGCCGCCGCCCTGCACCGGGTCACCGTGCCGGGCGCGCGGCTGCACCTGTACTGCTTCGCCGACACCGGCAATGAGGGGCTCGGCCTGCCGATGAACGTCACGCAGGACGACCTGCGCGCGCACCTCGCCGCGCACTGGGACATCGACGCCATCGACGAGGTGGACTACACGACCTCGCTCACGCTGGACGCTTTCCGCGGCGAGGGTGCCGAGCGGATGCGTGCGGCCGGCCTGATGGTGGACCCGAGCGGGCTGCGCACCGACGACCGGGGCCGCATCCTGTGCCGCGCCTGGCAGGTGCGGGCCGGCCGGACCTAGGAACAGCGCCGTCCTAGGAACTGCAAGGCCGTCCTAGGAACTACGCAGGGCGTCCAGCGGCGCGAGGATCGGGAGCAGGCCGAGATCGGCGGCCGCGTCCACGAGCCGGGTGCGGACGGCCTCGTCGCCCAGTGCCGGGAGGCTGACCACCCGGCGCTGGGCGTCCTCGCCCATGGCGGCCACGGCGGACAGCATCTCGGCGACGGCACCCTCGTCGAGCGCGGTGTGCAGCATCGCGGTCAGGACATCGTCGGACGCCGACGCGGCGTACTCGGCGAGCCGGCCGCGCAACAGGTCGTCGTCGAGCCTGCCGATCGTCGCCAGGCCCGCCGCGCGCAGGTCGGGCGGGCCGGTCACGGCGGTGCGCACGATGCCACGTAAGCGTTCCGGCGTCAGCACGCCGATCGCCCGGGCCAGCTGTGCGCCCGACTCCGCGTAGCAGCCGATCCGCAGCAGCGCCTCGTCGGAGATCGCCGCGGCCAGGTGCGCGAGCAGCTTCTCGCTCGCGGCGTCGAGCAGCCTGCCCAGCGTGACGAAGTCGTCGCGGTCGACCAGCTCGACCACCACCGCCAGTACGCGGTCCGGGTCGAGACGGCTGATCAGCGGCGCCGCGCGGCGCGGGTCCAGGTGCACGCAGCTCTCGGCGAGGTACTCGACCGGCAGCCGGTTGGCCAGCTCCGCCGCTCGCTCCGGGGTCATCTCGCCGGCGACCCGGGCGGCGAGCAGCGGTGGGAACGCGCGCAGCGTGATCCGCACGTTCACCGGCATCGGCAGCGTCCGGGTGATCGCCGCGACCCGCCGGAACGCGGCGCGGTGCTCGTCGTACAGCGCGCCGACGACGCGCTCGCGCAGCAGCCGGATGCCCGCCGCACCGAGCGGAGTGGTGAACGCGATCTCGTCCTGCGTGGTGCCGAGTGCCCGCGCGAGCTTCACCAGCTCGGCGCTTGCCGCCAGGTTGTCGGCCATGTCAGCGCCCCAGGATCTTGCCGATCGTGCCGCGCAACGGCGCCGGCATCTGCCGCACCGCCTCGTCCGACGCCGTCGCGAGGGCCTTGGCCTGACCGCGCCGCGCGGCCTCGAGCGCCGCGCACAGCCGCGCCAGCTCGTCGTCCGGCAGGGCCTCCACGAACGTCAGGTCGTCACCGAGCCACGCCCGGAGCTTGTCTCGTACGTCGCTGCGCATACCTGGACCATGTCACGTCCACCCCTCGTGGACATACGGGGCCGGGCATGCGTTCACGCGTGTTCACTCTTGTAGTCGAGTGCGTAGGCGAGCTTTCCCGGCTCGTCGTCGGACATCGGCTTGGCCAGGTCGCCGAACTCGCCGTTCTTGTCGGACTTCCCGTCGTTCCAGTCGGACATCCGGCCCAGCTCGCCCGCGGTGCGTCCGTCGGCGACCTCGTCGTCCTTGCCCAGCTTGGTCATGTCCTTCGAGGCGTCCTCGATCAGGCCGAGATAGTCGTCGTGGTCGGTGAGGTCGTGGTCGGCCAGGTCGTAGCTCTCGCGCAGCCAGTGGGCCCAGTAGAACTCGAGGAACTCCGGCGAGCCGCCGTCGTCCGCGGCCGGCTGCTGGTAGCCGATGTCGCGGGTGAAGTAGACGAGGCTGCGGTACCGGTCGTCGCCCAGCGAGCCCAGCCCGAGCGTCGCCGGCAGCTGGTCGGCGGTGATGGGCTGGTCGTTCGCGTCGCGCAGCCACACCCAGTGCTCGTCCTGCATCCGCGTCCAGAACGCGTCCTGGTCGAGGCCGGACAGGTCGGCGACGACGCGGACCCGGATGTGCGTCGACGGCCCGCCGTCGGGGCTCTCCATGAGCTCGGTGAACGAGTGGTGCCCGTCGGTCAGGTAGCGGACGCCGCCCGGGCCGATCACCACGGTCTTCATCGCGGCGGTCGTCTCCGGCGTCTCCTGCCCGACCGGGACCGTGCAGGTGAAGCTGGCCGGGTCGGTGAGGCTGGCGCCGGGTCCGGCCGAGTCCGCCTCCTGCTGGCCGTTGGCCTCGCACCAGTCGTCGAAGCGCTTGTTGACGTGCCCGGCCTGCTCGTCCTTGTCCGACGCGTAGCGGCCCAGCTTGTAGTAGATCTCGTCGAACCCGACCGCGGGCTGCGTCGGGTGCAGCTCGCCGAGGGTGACGTCGATCAGGTCGCCGGCCGCGACCCGGTGCCGGGCCGGTGCGGTGTCGGTGGCGCCGGCGAGCACCGGCACCGACCCGATCGTCACGGCCGCCAGCGCGCCGGCCAGTAGCAGTCCGGTCCGCCGCCGCGTGCTCTGCTTCGCCATGGCCGCGATTCTCACGCGGCCGATCTTGTTGGGGTAGGGCCGTTGTGGGGGTTCGCGCAACGTTTCCCGCACGCAAACCCCCAGGGCGTCAGCAGTTCTTGTAGTTGCCCGTGCTGCCCCACGAGCACGAGTCGATCAGCACGCCGGCGGTGTTGCGCAGGTAGGCGGCGTCACCGGTGTTGTTCCAGATGTACGCCTTCTGGCCCCAGTACCGGTTGGCCGCGTTGTTCGCGCCGCGCCCGGTGCGGACGTAGACGTACTTGCCCGGGTTGATCCGGGTGGCGGGGAACTTGTAGACGTGGTTCTGCTTGTCCCGCAGCGTCCAGCTGTTGAGCCACTTCGGTGTGGTGGCGGTGTTCTTGAGCAGGATGTACTCGGCGTTGAGGCTGCCGTTGGAGCGGTTGTCGGTGCCCGGCGAGTTGTAGTACGCCCGGTAGATCATGATCCCCCCGGCCGCCTGCGCCGGGGCGGCGAACGCCAGCCCGGTCACCACCGTCGCCACAACGGTCAGCACGGCCACGATCAACTTCCGCATCGAAGTCCTTTCCACGGTTTGGGAGTGCGCACGCAACGTCGAGAACGCCCGGCCGTTCGTTACGGCGCGTGACATCAATGCCCACCCGTGCGGGTGATGGCAACGAAAACAGTCCCGGATCGGGTGAACGTGTGACAAGGTGGCTGTCACGTGTCACAGCATGTGTCACTTGTCCGCAAACACCCTGCACGCGGAGGAGATTTCATGCGATCCATTCGTCGGGTCCTGGTCGCGGCGGCGGCCGCTGCCGCGGGCGCGGTCGGCGTCGTCGTGGCGGTTCAGACGCCTGCCGTCGCCGCGCCGAACTTCCAGGTTCCGTTCAGCTGCAACACGACGGTCACCGCGGCGACGTTCGCCGGGCACAGTCCCGCGAACGCCGTCGACTTCCAGAAGGACGGCATCACCGGCATGCCCGTGCTCGCGTCCGCCGCCGGCACGGTGTCCCGGGTGGAGAACGAGGGCGACACCAGCTACGGCCGCTGGATCGAGCTCGACCACGGCGGCGGCTTCCGCACCCGCTACGCGCACCTGTCCGCCCAGGGCGTCTCGGTCGGCCAGCACGTAACTCTCGGCCAGCAGATCGGCAAGGCGGGCGCGACCGGCGGCGTGTCCGGCCCGCACCTGCACTACGAGCAGATCGTGAATGGCGCCGTCCGCAAGGCGATCCTCGACGGCCGCGCGGTGCCCTACTACGGCCACACCGCCTTCACCAGCCACAACAAGTGCGGCGGCAACCCGTACACGGCGGCCGAGGTGTGCGGCTCCGGCTACTCGGTGATCGACTCGCACGGGCTGACCGGCGGCACGGCCTACCTGCTCTACAACGCCGGCAACAAGAAGAACTGCGTCACCACGCTCAAGTCGACCTCGCTCGGCACGAAGTCGCCGGTCTCCGCGCTCCTGCAGGTGCAGGGCTCGTCGGCGGTGACCGACTCGGGCAGCTTCGAGTACTACGCCGGGCCGGTGTCCCGCGCGGCCGGGTCGACCTGCGTGAAGTGGGGCGGCTCGGTCGGTTCGTCGTCGTACACCAGCCCGTTCGAGCACTGCGGCTGACCGTGCACACGAAGCGACTCGTCACGGTCGTGGCGTCCGCCGCCGCGCTCGCGCTGACCGTCCTGTTCGTCGTGCTGACCCCGTCGGCGAGCGCGGCGGGCACCTGGCCGTCGCTGCGCCAGGGCGCGAGCGGGCCGGACGCCGCGACCGTGCAGTACCTGCTGCGCGAGCACGGCCAGGACATCCCGGCCGACGGCGGCTTCGGCCCGGTCACCACCGCGGCCGTGACGAACTTCCAGGCGGCGCACGGGCTCGCGGCCGACGGTCTCGTGGGGCCGCAGACCTGGCCGCAGCTGATCGTCGCGGTCCGGCAGGGGAGCGGTGGCGAGGCCGTCAAGGCGGCGCAGACCCAGCTCGACAAGTACGGCGCCGGCCTGGCCGTGGACGGGCGGTTCGGGTCGGTCACCGACGGCGCCGTGCGGGCCTACCAGGCGGCGCACGGGCTGGCGGTCGACGGTCTGGTCGGCCCGCAGACCTGGCAGAGCCTGCTGGGCGGCGACTCCGGAGGCGGCGGTGGTGGCGGGGGCGGCGGTGATCCCGCCGGCTTCGCGCTGCCGCTGGACCGGGGTGCGCTGCCGAGGACCGCGTACGCCGGACCGCACTGGAACGGCACGCCCGCGGTGGACCTGATGGTGTCCTACGCGCCCGCGTACGCGCTCACCGGTGGGACGGTGGACCACTACGACAGCACGTCGTGCGGGACCGGGATCCGGCTGCTGCAGCCGGACGGCTCGCGGTTCGTCTACTGCCACCTGTCGGCTCGCGCGGTCGCCGAGGGTGCGGTGGTGTCCGCCGGCACGCCGCTCGCCACGACCGGCGACACGGGCAACTCGGGCGATCCGCACCTGCACATCGAGATCCGCACCGCGGACGGCGTCGCCCGCTGCCCGCAGGCGTTCCTGCTGGCGATCTACGACGGCGCCGCACCGCCGGGCCTGACGAGCCTGCCGACGTCGGGCTGTACCGTCGGCTGAGTTGTCCACATTGGAACGAAGCGTGCCCGCCGCGAAAGCGGCGGGCACGCTTTTCTCATCGGAACTCAGTGGTGCGTGGTCAGGCCGAACCCGTACGGGAACAACGGGTCGTACGGCCGGTCCCCGACGTTGATCGGTTCCTGGCCGGCGCTGCGTGGCCAGCTCACCGGCAGCTTGCCGGTGAAGGGCCGCTTGCCGAACAGCACGTCGGACACGCCCGCGCCCTCGCTGCCGGGCAGCCAGGACATCACGAATGCGTCCATCTTGGACAGTTCGTCGGTGACGATCTGCGTGCGGCCCGCGACGTCGAGGACCACGCAGGTGCGGATCGACGAGCAGACGCGGTCGATGTTCGCCCGGTCGGCCGCCGAGATCTCCATCGTGTGGCCGTTGCCGACGTCGCCGACGCCCTCCGCGTACGGCGTCTCGCCGACCACCACGACGCCCACGTCGTTGCCGGCCGTCGGCGCGGACGCGTCCGCGCTGTAGGTCACCCGCGACGCGTTCTGCCGGATCCCTTGCAGGATCGTGGTTCCCGGGAAGTCCGTGTTGCCGGACTGTCCCTGCCACGACACCGTCCAGCCGCCGGCCTGGTTGCCCAGGTCGTCGGCGTTGACGCCGGCGACGTAGATCCGCTGCGAGCGCTTGAGCGGCAGCGCGCCGTGCGAGTTCTTCAGGAGCACCTGGGACTTCGCGGCCGCCTCGCGGGCCACCGCGCGGTGCGCCGGCGAGCCGACCGTGCCGATGTTCGTGCGGTCGGTGTAGGGGTGCTCGAACAGGCCCAGCTCGAACTTGCTGCGCAGGATCCGGCTCACCGCGTCGTCGATGCGCGACATCGACACCCGGCCGGCCGCCACCTCCGCGAGCAGCGTCTGCTCGAACTGCCCCGCGGAGAACGGCTCCATGAACATGTCCATGCCGGCGTTGACCGCGGTGCGCACCTGCGTGGCGTAGTCACCGGGGATCTGGTGGATCGCCTCCCAGTCGCTGATGAGGAAGCCGTCGAAGCCGATCCGCTTCTTCAGCACATCGGTCAGCAACTCCTTGTTGGCGCTCATCTTCACCGGCGCGCTGCCGGGGCGGTCGGTCCACTGCACGCTCTGGAACCCCGGCATGATGCTGCCGACGTCGTGCCGCTTGACCGCCGCCTCGTACGGCGCGAGGTCGACCCTGGCGAAGTGCCGCCAGTCGGTGATCGCCACGCCCTGGTCGATGGTGTAGGTGCCGCTGGTCGAGCTGCCGTAGGCGGTGTCCCCGTCGGCCGCGTAGTGCTTCGCGGTGGCCAGCACGTGGTCGCGGCGGGCCAGGTCGCTCGTGCGGGTGCCCTGGAAGCCGTCGATCCCGGTCTCCATGCGGGTGACGAGCCCGGGGTCCTCGCCGTAGCTCTCGTACGTGCGGCCCCACCGCTCGTCACGG
>DASYKY010000011.1:0-34933 GCA_035995025.1 Actinophytocola sp. | reverse complement strand
CTGCTTCCTGTTGCGGGTCAGGGCCTCGCGCCTGGCGGAGTACCGCCGCCGGCACGAGGCCGTCTGGCCGGACATGCTGGCGGCGCTGCGCGAGACCGGCTGGCGGAACTACTCGTTGTTCCTGCGGCCGGACGGGTTGCTTGTCGGCTACTTCGAGACCGACGACCTGGACGCGGCGCTCGCCGGCATGGCCGCGACCGACGTGAACGCCCGGTGGCAGGCCGAGATGGCGCCGTTCTTCGAGGAACTCGACGGCGGCGCGGCCGACGAGGGCATCGTGCCGCTGGCCGAGATCTTCCATGTCGACTAGGAGTACTCATGACTGACCTGGCGACCCTGCGGGCGGCGCTGCGGGCGCAGCGCATCGAGACGCCGTCGTGGGCGTACGGCAACTCGGGCACCCGGTTCAAGGTGTTCGCGCAGGAGGGCGTGCCGCGCGACGCCTACGAGAAGATCGACGACGCGGCGCAGGTGCACCGGTTCACCGGCGTGGCGCCGACCGTGGCGCTGCACATCCCGTGGGACGCGGTGGCCGACTACGGCGACCTGGCCCGGTACGCGCGCGAGCGCGGCGTCGGCATCGGTGCGATCAACCCGAACGTGTTCCAGGAGGACGACTACCGGCTCGGGAGCGTCTGCCACCCCGACCCGGCGGTGCGCCGCAAGGCACTCGACCACCTGCTGGAGTGCGTCGACATCATGGACGTGACCGGTTCGGCGGACTTGTCGCTGTGGTTCGCGGACGGCACGAACTACCCGGGCCAGGACTCGATCGCGGCCCGGCAGGAGCGGCTGGCCGACGCGCTGCGCGCGGTGTACGACCGGCTCGGCGGCGGGCAGCGGATGCTGCTGGAGTACAAGCTGTTCGAGCCGGCGTTCTACACGATGGACGTGCCGGACTGGGGCACGTCCTACGCGCACTGCACCGACCTCGGCCCGGCGGCGCGGGTGCTGGTGGACACCGGGCACCACGCGCCGGGCACGAACATCGAGTTCATCGTGGCGTTCCTCCTGGGCCGCACGCGGCTCGGCGGGTTCCACTTCAACTCCCGCTTCTACGCCGACGACGACCTGATGGTGGGCGCGGCCGACCCGTACCAGCTGTTCCGGATCATGGTGGAGATCGTGCTGGGCGGCGGCCTCGACCCGGCGGCGGGCATCGCGTTCATGCTCGACCAGTGCCACAACATCGAGCCGAAGATCCCCGCCCTGATCCGCTCGGTGATGAACGTCCAGGAGGCGACGGCGAAGGCGCTGCTGGTGGATGCGAGCGAGCTGCGCGAGTACCAGCGCACGGGCGACGTGCTCGCCGCGAACGGCGTGCTGACCGACACGTTCGCCACCGACGTGCGCCCACTGCTGGCGTCGGTGCGCGAGGACATGGGCCTCGACCCGGACCCGATCGCGGCCTACCGGCGGTCGGGCTACTTCGAGAAGATCCGGACGGAGCGGGTGGGCGGAGCGGCCGCCGGCTGGGGCGCCTAGGGAAGCCGGTAGGCGCGGCGGGAGGTCGCCTCGAACACGTCGTGGCGTTCGGCCGGGGACAGCGCGGCGGTGAGCGTCTCGGCGGTCTCGACGACCTGGCCGTAGGTGGCGGCCAGCTCGCAGACCGGCCAGTCGGAGCCGAACAGGACGCGGCCGGGGCCGAACGCGCCGAGCACGTGGTCGGCGTACGGGGCGAGGTCGCGCACGCGCCACGACGCGTGGTCGGCCTCGGTCACCAGGCCGGACAGCTTGCAGAACACGTTGGGGCGCCGGGCGATCTCGGTGATCGCCCGCGCCCAGTCGTCGAGCTCGCCGGCCGCGATCGGCGGCTTGCCTGCGTGGTCGAGGACGAAGCGGGCGTCCGGGAGGCGCTCGGCGACCGTCGCGGCGGACGCGTACTGGTCGGGGTTGACGAGCAGGTCGTAGGTGAGCCCGGCGGCGGCCACCGCGGCGAGGCCGCGCTGGACGTCGGTACGCAGCAGCCAGCCGGGGTTGGGCTCGTTCTCGGCCTGGTGGCGGATGCCGACCAGCAGCTCGCGGTGATCGAGCGCGGCGAGCCGGTCCGCCACGTCGGGTGCGGTCAGGTCGATCCAGCCCACGACGCCGGCGATCGGCCCGCCCGCCGCCGCGGTGGCGAGGAACTCGGCGGTCTCGGCGGCCGACGACACGGTCTGCACGAGCACGGTGGCGTCCGCGTCGGACACCCGGCGCAGATCGTCCACTGTGTACCGACGGCGGATCGGGTCGAGAGCGGCGCCGGCCAGCCACGGGTAGTCGCGCCGGGCCGGGTCCCAGAGGTGGTGGTGCGCGTCGATCACGGGACCTCCTTCGGGACGGGCACGTCCGCGCGCAGCAGGCCCTCGGCGACGAGGTCGGCCCACAGCGCGGCCGGCACGGGGGTCGCGGCGCGGTCGGCGTTCGCCTCGACCTCGGCCGGGGTGGCGGCGCCGACGAGCACGCTCGTGACGGCCGGGTGCGCGGCCGGCAGCGCGACCGCGGCGTGCGGCAGCTCCACGCCGTGCCGCGCGCAGACCTCGGCGATCCGGGTGGCGCG
The DNA here is from genome assembly GCA_035995025.1 of Actinophytocola sp. Taxonomy (GTDB): domain Bacteria; phylum Actinomycetota; class Actinomycetes; order Mycobacteriales; family Pseudonocardiaceae; genus Actinophytocola. Next base: position 32,394 of record DASYKY010000011.1, on the reverse strand, counting down.
GGCGACCAGCCCGGGCGGCGCGGCCGCATAGTCGTAGGTGGTGCCGGGGGTGTGGGTGGCAAGGATGCCGGAGTTGTACACGCCGGCGGCGACGACCCGCACGCCGCGCTCCTCGCACAGCGGCAGCAGCTCGTCGAGCGCGGGCTGTTCGAGCAGCGTGTAGCGGCCGGCGACGAGGACGACGTCGATGTGGGTGCCGGCGCGGCGGACGAACTCCGCGAGCACGACGTCGAAGTTCATGCCGAGCCCGATCCCCCGCAGCACGCCCTGGTCGCGCAGTTCGGCCAGGGCGGGCAGCGCGCCGGCGAGCGCCTCCTCGACGTGGTCCTCCGCGTCGTGCACGAACGCGACGTCGACCCGGTCCATGCCGAGCCGGTCCAAACTGGACTCGAGCGAGCGGAGCACGCCGTCGCGGCTGTAGTCGCGGCGGCGCACGAGCGTGCGCGGCACGTCGAAGCCCTCGGTGTCCCGCTCCCCCGCGCCGCCCGGGTTGTCGACGAGCAGCCTGCCGACCTTGGTGGAGACCGTGAACTCGTCGCGCCCGCGGCCGGCGAGTGCGGCGCCGAGGCGGCGTTCGGACAGGCCGAGCCCGTAGTGCGGGGCGGTGTCGAAGTAGCGGATGCCGCGGGCCCACGCGGTGTCGACGACGGCGCGCGCGGTGTCGTCGGACATCGCGTGGTAGAGGTTGCCGAGCTGAGCGCCGCCAAGGCCGAGGCTCATGGCAGCTCCCAGACCAGGCGCAGACCCGTGTCGGCGCCGGAGTAGTCGTCCTCGACGTCGAGCAGCCCGGCCATCCGCGCCTGCCAGGGCAGGTTCGCGGGATGGTCGCGCAGCGCGTGACGCATGGCGGCGAGGTCGGCGACCTCGAGGACGTGGAACAGGTCGAGCCCGTCGCGCCAGATCCGCCAGGCGGACACGCCGGCCTCGCGCAGGGCGGCGTCCAGCCCGGCGGGGATCACGGCGTGGACGCGCTCGTACTCGGCCTCCTTGCCGGGCTTGAGCCGGGTGTGCAGGGCTACACGCATCGGGCCTCCATTCGTGGCACGCTGGCGGGGAAACATCCGAGGTCTGCGTGAAGGGGTCGTGCCATGCCGGTCACCGACGAAGCGATCGACAAGATCAAGGGCATGATCGTCTCCGGCGAGCTGGCCCCGGGCGACCGGCTGCCGAAGGAGGCCGACCTGGCGTCGCGGCTGGGCCTGTCGCGCAGCTCGCTGCGCGAGGCGGTGAAGGCGTTGTGCCTGATCAGGGTGCTGGACGTGCGGCAGGGCGACGGCACGTACGTCACGAGCCTGGAGCCGAAGCTGCTGCTGGACGCGATGACGTTCGTGGTCGACTTCCACCGCGACGACACGGTGCTGGACTTCCTCGCCGTGCGCCGGATCCTGGAGCCGGCCGCCACGGCGATGGCCGCGCAGCTGATGACCGAGTCAGACATCGCCGAGCTGGCGGCGCTGCTCGAGGGGCTCGAGGAGTCGCCGACCGTCGAGGCACTGGTGGCAAACGACCTGGAGTTCCACCGCCGCATCGCGCTGGGGTCGGGCAACCCGGTGCTGTGCTCGCTGATCGACAGCCTCTCCGGCCCGACGACCCGGGCCCGCATCTGGCGCGGGCTGACCCAGGAGGACGCGGTGGCCAAGACCCGGGAACAGCACCGCGCGATCTACGACGCCATCGCCGCGCACGAGCCGGAACTGGCCCGCTCGTGGGCGACGGTGCACGTGGCCGGCGTGGAACAGTGGCTGCGGAAGACGCTGGGATCGGCGGACTCCGCCGGCGAGTAGTGGCCTCCGGCCCCCGTTTTCCAGCCTACCGGCGAGGTCCGACAATCCCCGGTTCGTCGGGGAGGGCTGTGGACAACTGCGCGGTGCGAGCGGCATGTCAGGGCTTCGGGCGCGGGCGCAGGCCGTGCATGCCGCCGTCCACCGCGAGGGCGGTGCCCGTTGTCGACGACGACAGGGGGCTCGCCAGGTAGACGATCGCGTGCGCGACCTCCGCCGCGGTGACCAGGCGGCCCATCGGCTGGCGGGCGGCCAGCGCGGCGCGTTCGGCCGCCGGGTCGTCCGCCGCGTCCAGCAGGCGGCCCACCCACGGGGTGTCCGCCGTCCCCGGACACACGCAGTTGACCCGGATGCCGTCGTCGAGGTGGTCGGTTGCCATCGCCAGCGTCAGGCCGTACACGGCGCCCTTGCTGGCCGAGTACAGGGCGCGGTTCGGCAGCCCCTGCCACGCCGCGATCGAGCACGTGTTGACCACGGCCGCCGCCGTCGACGCGCGCAGAAAAGGCAGCGCCGCCCGGCTCACCCTGGCCATGCCGACCACGTTCACGTCCAGCACGCGGTGCCACTCGTCGTCGGGGTTCGCGGTGACATCGCCCTGGGCGCCGATGCCCGCGTTGTTCACCAGCACGTCGACACCACCCAGCGCGCCGGCCGCCGCCGCGACCGCGGACACGACCGCCGCGTCGTCGGACACGTCGCAGCGAAAGCCCAGCAGCGGGGCCGGCACCGATGGGTTCAGGTCGAGCACCGCCACCCGCGCGCCGCGGGCGGTCAGCAGCTCGGCCGTGGCCAGGCCGATGCCGGACGCGCCGCCGGTCACCACCGCCCGGAAGCCGTCGAGGTCGGTCATGCGTGGCTCCACTCCGGACCGTCGGGATAGGCGTACCGCTCCAGGCTCTCATCACGGATGCGCGCGGAGAACCCCGGCCGCGACGGTGCCACGTACCGCCCGCCGCGCACCACCGCCGGGTCGGTGAAGTGCTCGTGCAGGTGGTCGACCCACTCGATCGCCCGGTCGTCGTCGGTCCCGGACACCGCGACGTAGTCGAACATCGCCAGATGCCGCACCAGCTCGCACAGCCCCACCCCGCCCGCATGCGGGCACACCGGCACGCCGAACTTGGCCGCCAGCAACAGGATCGCCACGTTCTCGTTCACACCGCCGACCCGCGCCGCGTCCAGCTGCAGCACCGACAGTGCGCCGGCCTGCAACAGCTGCTTGAACACCACGCGGTTCTGCACGTGCTCGCCGGTGGCCACCCGGATCGGCGCCAGCGCCTCGGCGATCGCACGGTGGCCGAGCACGTCGTCCGGCGAGGTCGGCTCCTCGATCCAGTACGGGTCGAACGGGGCGAGCGCGCGCATCCACTCGATGGCCGGGCCGACGTCCCACCGCTGGTTCGCGTCCACCGCGATCCGCACGTCCGGGCCGACCGCCTCGCGCGCCAGCCGCAGCCGCCGCACGTCGTCGTCGAGCGAGCCGCCGACCTTCAGCTTGATCATGTCGAAGCCGTCCGCCACCGCCTGCTTCGCCAGCCGCACCAGCTTCTCGTCGGAGTAGCCGAGCCAGCCCGCGCTCGTGCTGTAGGCCCGGTAGCCCGCCGACCGCAGGTGCGCCGCGCGCCCGGCCCGCCCCGGCTCGGCCGCCCGCAGGATCGCGAGCGCCTCGGCTTCGGTCAGCGCGTCGGTCAGGTACCGGAAGTCGACGAGCCCGGTGATCTCCTCCGGCGTCATGCCGGCCAGGAAGCTCCACAGTGGACGCTCGGCGCGCCGGGCGGCGAGGTCCCACGCGGCGTTGACCACGGCGCCGATCGCCATGTGCGCGACGCCCTTCTCCGGGCCGAGCCAGCGCAGCTGCGAGTCGCCGACCAGGTCCCGCGACAGCGCCGCCAGCCCGCCGGCGGTGTCCGGGGTGGACCGTCCGACCACGAGGCCGGACAGCGCGCGGATCGCCGCGGCCTGCACGTCGTTGCCGCGGCCGATGGTGAACGCGAAGCCGTAGCCGTCCGGGCCGGCGTCGGTGCGCAGCACGACGTAGGCGGCGGAGTAGTCCGGGTCCGGGTTCATGGCGTCCGACCCGTCGAGCTCCCGCGAGGTCGGGAACCGGATGTCCAGCACGTCCAGGCCGACGATGCGCGCCACGCGTCCCCCTTCCTCGACGACCATCAGACATCCGATGTATACCCGATCCGCACGCCGGAATCCAGAGGAGTGCGCAGGCCGCCCGTGAATTGATCCGATCAGTCCCGGTGCTTCTGGCGGGAAAGACCGGGATGTCGGATGTCCGCCATGGCGGAGTTCCGACACGGCTCGGCGGTGTTCGCGGTCCGTACGGACACAAATACTGAGCGGGCCGGGCGAGAGGGACGAACACGCCCGCATGACGAAGGGCACGTTATGAGACCGAGAATCCCGTTACTGATCGCCACGGTCGCCGCGGTCACCGTCGCATTGGTGCCGGGCCAGGCCGCCGCCGCACCGTCCTCGACGCCGCTGTCGAGCACGGACGGGTTCGTCGCGCCGCTGCACCTCAGCTCGACGCAGCTCGACGCGGCCGACCAGGCCAAGCTGGACGCGATCACCGCGCACCTGCCGGCCGACTGGCAGCAGCGGCTCGCGAAGTTCCGCTCGGAGCTCGGGGTCGAGCAGTCGGGCGCCGAGCAGGCCGTGGCCGGCGTGATCGACCCCACGCAGTACGAGTGCACGGACACCGCGTTCACCACCTACGCCAACTCGCTGCTCGACGGCGTCGACATCGGCACGCTGTTCATCCTGGTGATCCTGGGCGTGCTCGACTACCCGACCTACGACGCGATCTTCTTCGGCAAGCCGAACAACGCCGACGACTACGGCCTGCCCGCGGGCTACAAGTCGGCGGTCACCCAGGCGGTCAAGGGCTCCCAGAAGTTCTGGGACGTCGACCTTTTCGACGTGAAGACCCTCGCGATGCAGAACGACATGCTGACCGACCCGGCCCGCGTGTCGAAGGTGATCGGCATCCTGTTCGGCGTCGACCAGGCCGAGGCCGACGAGACCGCGGCGCTCGTCGAGGACGTGCTGGCCGAGTCGCCCGCGCTGGACGGCGGCCGGAACCCGATCTTCACGCTCAACGCGTTCGCGTTCAGCGCGGAGGGCGAGACCGACCCGGTGTTCGACGGCATCCCGGACAAGATGGTCTTCGGTGAGGGCCTTGGCAACGCGCTCGACGCACTGGGCCTCGGCGTCCCCGCCGCGAAAGGCGTCATCGGTCACGAGATGTCCCACCACGTCCAGTTCGAGCAGGGCTACTTCGACAGCCCGCTGACCGGGCCGGAGGCCACCCGCCGGACCGAGCTGATGGCCGACGCGTTCGGCACTTACTTCGTGTCGCACAAGCGCGGCATGGCGCTGACCGGTGCGAACCTGCACAAGGCCGAGCAGGCGTTCTTCGAGGTCGGCGACTGCTCGTTCGACAGCGACGGCCACCACGGCACGCCCAACCAGCGCCTGAAGGCGTCGATCTGGGGTGCCGACCAGGCCGCGAAGCAGACGGCGCCGTTCCCGGTGCTGCCGTCGGACACCTTGTTCAACCGGTTCGAGAAGAAGCTGCCCAACCTGGTGAAGCCGGACGCGAAGAACCGCCCGGCCGCCTGATACCGAGTGAGCCGGCGGCCCGTCGTGGTTGGTCTAGAGCCAGCCGCGGCGGGCCGCCTGCACGCCCAGCTGGAACCGGCTGCGCGCGGCGAGCACGTCCTGCAGTGCCATGATCCGTCGCGTCACGGTCCGCTCGCTCACCCCGAGCTCGCGCGCGATGGCCCCGTCGGTGAGGCCCGCGCCCAGCAGCGACAGCAGCCGGCGGGTGTCCTCGGCCGGCCCCTCCGCGGCGTGGTCCAGCCGGTCCACCGGGTCGGCGGCGAGGCGGCCCGCCGCGATCGGCGCGCCGAGCGTCCAGTAGGTCTCGAACACGCCGATCAGCGAGTCGAGGAACCCGCCCTCGAAGAACATCAGCCCGTGCAGCCGCTCCGGCCCCGGCATCGGCGCGACGAGCACCGCGCGCCTGCCGTCGGCGATCTGGAGGTTGCACGGCACGTTCGGGAACACCCGGGCGCGCTCGCCCGCGTCGACCGACTCCCGCACGAGCGACATCACCGCGGCCTGCCGCAGGATCTGCGCGCCGTAGACGACCCGGTAGGTGACGCCGCGGCGCAGCGCCTCGGCCGCGCCCTCCTGCCGGTTCGGCGGCGGCGCGGAGTCACCGCGCGGCCCGATCGACAACGCGAGCACCTCGTGCTCGGCCTCGAGGTGCAGCAGCGCGGTCTCGTCCATGCAGCGCGCCGTGGTCGTGAGGACCTCCAGGTGGTCCGGCGAGGGGGCCTGCCGCGCCCACAGCTGGGCGAGCGCCTCGGACGCCTCGCGCGCCGCCGCGGCCGCACGCACGTAGCGGTCGGCGAGCGCCTGCAACGGCAGCCGCGGTGGCAGCGGCTCGAGCACGCCGGAGTCCACCCGCACCAAGCCGATCCCGGTGAGCTCCTCGATGGCGTCGGCGAGCACCCCTGCGTCGACGCCGACGCTGTCCGCGAGGGCCCGGGGATCCCGGTGCCCGTTCACGATGGCCCGGTAGACGCGCTCGGTCGACTCGGTCAGGCCGACCCCGAGCCCGGCACTGCCTGACAAGTACGAAACGGACATGCCCTCACCCGTAGTGTCCGCCCCGACGCCAACGGCGGGCTCATGCTAGCTAACCGACGACGAGGACTTCCAGGTTTCGCGGGCCGTGCACGCCCTCGACGCGGTCCAGCTCGATGTCGCTCGTGGCCGAGGGACCAGAGATGAACGTCAGCGGGCGGGCCGGGTCCAGCAGCGCGATCCCCTCCGGGACCGTGCCGACGATCTGGTCCTCGCGCACCACGCACAGGTGGTAGTCCGGCAGCAGGGTCACCGCGCGGCGGCCCTGTGCCTCGCCCGCGTCGAGGACGATCGTGCCGGTCTCGGCGATCGCCACCGCGCAGCCGGTCAGCACGCCGTCGGACCGGTCCAGCGCCTCGCGCGGCAGCGGGTGCGCGGGCGCGTCCAGCGACCACACCACCTCCCCCACCCGCCACCAGCCCGGCACGTCCACGGGCGCCACCATCGTGCGGGCACCCCGCGCGCGCAACGACTCCTCGATCCGCGCCGGCAGCACCGCCTCGCGCACCCGGCGGACCACCGCGCGGTAGTCGGCCACCCGCTCGGCGAACAGCGCCACCGCGTCGCCGACCGGCCGGGCGCGCTCGTAGTCGCGGTTCACCGCGGGCGGGTTCGGCCGGTCCGCCAGCGCCTTGCGGATCCGGCCGAGCACGACGTCCCGGGAGTCAGCCACGGGTCCGCCGCCACCCCGCCGAGAACGACTCCGCGGCCGGCACCGGCACGTCCCGCGCGTCCGTCCACTTCGAACCCGGCCACGGCAGCCGCCGGATCCGGCCGCGCCGCGCCACCAGCCGCAGCACCGACCCCAGCCGCTGCGCCAGCCGGAACCGCCGCGGCGAGGACATCACCCACGACGCGGCCGCCATCGCCACCGCCTCCGGCGTGTACGGGCCCTTCGCCTCGACCACGCGGGAACGCAGGTGCACCAGCACCTCGGGGATGTCGATGCGCACGGGACACACCTCGTAGCACGCCCCGCACAGCGACGAAGCGAACGGCAGCGACCGCAAGAGAGCCTCCGTCGAGGGGTCGCCGGAGCCGGCGCCGAGCTGCGGGGTGAGGATCGCGCCGATCGGGCCCGGGTAGACCGAGCCGTACGCCTGCCCGCCGGTCCGCTCGTAGACCGGGCACACGTTCAGGCAGGCCGAGCACCGGATGCAGCGCAGCGCCTGGCGGCCCACCCGGTCGGCGAGCGTGGCCGTGCGGCCGTTGTCGACCAGCACCAGGTGGAACGCCTGCGGGCCGTCGCCCGGCGTCACGCCCGACCACGCCGACGTGTACGGGTTCATCCGCTCGGCCGTGGACGAGCGCGGCAGCAGCTGCAGGAACACCTCGAGGTCCTGCCACGTCGGCACGACCTTCTCCAGGCCCATCACGGTGATCAGCGTCTCCGGCAGCGTCAGGCACATCCGGCCGTTGCCCTCGGACTCGACCACCACGACCGACCCGGTGTCGGCGACCGCGAAGTTGGCGCCGGAGATGCCGACCTTCGCCGACAGGAACTTCCGCCGCAGGTGCACCCGCGCCGCCTCGGCCAGCTCCGCCGGCCGGTCGGACACGCCGCGCGCGTGCGGCATGTTGCGGCGGAAGATGTCGCGGATCTCCGAGCGGTTGCGGTGGATCGCCGGCACCAGGATGTGCGACGGCCGGTCGTCGCCGAGCTGCACGATCAGCTCCGCGAGGTCGGTCTCGACGGCCGTCACGCCGCCCGCCTCGAGCGCCTCGTTCAGCCCGATCTCGGCGGTGGCCATCGACTTGACCTTGACGACCTCGCGCGCGCCCGTGGCGCGGACCAGGCCGAGCACGATCTCGTTGGCCTCCGCCGCGTCCCGCGCCCAGTGCACCTGCCCGCCGCGCGCGGTGACCGACGCCTCCAGCCGGGTCAGGTAGACGTCCAGGTGGGACAGCACGTCGTCCTTGATCGCCTCGCCGGCCCGGCGCAGCCGCTCCCAGTCGGGCAGCTCGGCCACCGCGGCGGCGCGCTTCGTGCGGATCGTCGCGGTGGCGTGCGCGAGGTTGCCGCGCAGCTGGGTGTCGGCCAACGCGGCGCGGGCGGCGTCGGGGAAGGCCGGGCTGCCCAGCCAGGTCACCGGGTTGCGGCCCATGGCCGTTCCGCCTCTCCGAGATTCAGGCTCTTGGTCGCCGCACGTCCGTGTCCTCCGGTCGGGCGCGTACTTGTGGCTGGGCTGCGTCCCGTTCCCCTCGGGTGCGGTCGGGTGCCGCATACCTTCCGCCGACACCTCACCGCCATGGCTCCTCCTCCGTGCTGGCCAGGATCTCCGCGAGGTGCAGCGCCCGCACACCCGTGTTGAGCCGGGACAGGCCGCCGCCGATGTGCATGAGGCACGAGTTGTCGCCCGCGGTCAGCACCTGGGCGCGCGTCTCGAGGACGCCCCGCATCTTGTCGGCGAGCATCGCGGTCGAGGTGTCGGCGTTCTTCACCGCGAACGTGCCGCCGAACCCGCAGCACGACCGCGCGGCCGGCAGCTCGACCAGGTCCAGCCCGCGCACCGCGCGCAGCAGGGCGAGCGGCTTGTCCCCCACGCCGAGCATGCGCAGCGAGTGGCAGGTCGGGTGGTAGGTGACCCGGTGCGGGAAGTACGCGCCGACGTCGGTCACGCCGAGCACGTCGACGAGGAGCTCGGAGAGCTCGTAGGTCCGCGCCGCGACCGAGGTGGTCGAGCGGTGCAGCCCTGGGTAGAGGTCGCGCACCATGCCGACGCACGACCCGGACGGCGCGACCACCGCGTCGTAGCCGTCGAACGCCTTGGCGGTGCGCCGGGCCAGCGTGGCGGCCTGGCGGCGGTAGCCGGTGTTGTAGTGCATCTGGCCGCAGCAGGTCTGCGCCGCGGGGAACTCGACCGTGCAGTCCAGCCGCTCCAGCAGGCGGACCACCGCCCGCGCGGTGTCCGGGAAGAACGTGTCGGTGAGACATGTGGCCATGAGGGCCACCCGTATGGTCACCGCACCCCCTTCCTGTCAAGCCTGGACGAGCACCGACCGCTGCCGGCCGAGGCCGTCGATCTCGATCTCCATCACGTCGCCGACCGAAAGGTACGGGAACCGGCCGGACAGCGCGACGCCCTGCGGGGTGCCGGTGTTCAGCAGGTCGCCCGGCTCGAGAACCAGGTACTGCGAGAGGTCGTGCACCAGGGCCGCGACGCCGAACAGCATGTCCGCGGTCGTCGAGTCCTGGCGCGGCTCGCCGTTGACGAACGAGCGCATCCGCAGCGCCTGCGGGTCGCCCACCTCGTCGGCCGGCACCAGCCACGGGCCGAGCGGGTTGAACGTCTCCGCGCACTTGCCCTTCGACCACTGTCCACCGGAGACGGTCGGGTCGAGCTGGAAGTCGCGCTCGGAGACGTCGTTGGACAGCACGTACCCGGCCACATGGCCGAGTGCCTCCTCGGCCGAGGAGAGGTAGCGGGCGCGGCGGCCGATCACGACGCCGAGCTCGACCTCCCAGTCGACCTTCACCGCGCCGCGCGGGATCGCGACCTCGTCGAACGGGCCGACGACCGTGTTGGGGTGCTTGAAGAACACGACCGGCGCCGCGGGCGGGCTGCCGCCGGACTCGGCCGCGTGCGCGGCGTAGTTCACCCCGATGCAGACCACCGCCGAGGGGCGGACGATCGGCGGACCGACCCGCTCCCCGGCGACGTCCACGGCCGCAAGCTCGCCCGCGGCCAGCGCGGCCCGGGTCCTGGCGATGCCGTCGCCGGCGAGGAAGGCCCCGTCGACGTCCTGGCTCAGCGCGTACGCCTGGTCCCCGTCCAGCACCACCGCACGCTCGGCGCCGGGGGCGCCCACACGCATGAGCCGCAAGGCAAAGCTCCCATCGTCCTTGTCAGGTGGCCACTCTAGGCCGGGTAGCGGCGGGTGGCCGCGACGACCTGCTGGCCGATGTCCGGGCTCGGCCAGATCAGCTTCGTCGACGCCTCCCCGCCCTGTTCGGTCTGCGCCACCCGGATGGCGTAGCGCTGCCCGGCCCGCGGCGCGATCGTGCCGCGTGGTGAACGTGTAGGCCCGGGAGTCACGTCCTCCGGACTCTAGGTACACAGACATCCGATGTAAACCGACGAACTAGTGACTTCTCGTCGCTGATAGCCCCAATGATCGCGATACATCGGACCATCTAACGCATCCGGTCACGCTCGTGCGAAGAGGCACGGATCACCCGAGGGTGGCGCACCCGTCCGATTCGTGCTCGGATGGACCGGGCGGTGCGGGCGGCCGGAGGTGTGATGCGCAAGGAGACGTTGGAGGGCTTCGTTCTCGGCGACCTACTCCGGTCCAGGGCGGACAGTCACCGGACCGAGCCGTTCCTGAAGTTCCGCGCGGGCGAGCTGACCTACGGCGACGTCCACGCCCAGGCCAACCGGTTCGCGCAGGGGCTCATCGCACTCGGCGTCGGCAAGGGCGACCACGTCGCGGTCATGCTGCCCAACTGCCCCGAGTTCGTCCCGGTCGTGTTCGCGCTCGCGCGCCTCGGCGCGGTCGCCGTGCCGGTCAACACCGCGCACCGCGGCGAGCTGCTGCGGCACGTGCTGCACAGCTCCGACGCCACCACGCTGATCATCGACTCGTCCTATGTGGACAGACTGGTGCCGGTGCTCGACCGGCTGCCGGGGCTCGGCGGGCTGGTCGTGCACGGCCCCGACGCACTCGCGCCGCTCGGCAAGCCGGCCGTCTCGCTCGCCGGCCTCGAGAGCCACGGCGACGACGAGCCCCGCGCCGGCGTCGCGTTCCACGACCTGCAGGCGATCATGTACACCTCCGGCACGACGGGGCCGTCCAAGGGCGCCATGTGCTCCCACGCGCTGGCCCTGACCTGCGCGTACGACTCGCTGAACTTCCTCGACCGGTGGGGCAAGACGATCTACTGCCCGTTACCCCTGTTCCACGCGGCCGGGCTGTGGGACGGCATGATGTCCGCCCTGCTGTCCGGCGGCGCGCTGGCCGTCGTGGAGAAGTTCAGCGCCTCGCGGTTCTGGGACGACGTGCGGCACTTCGACGCACAGGTCGCGATGAGCGTGTTCTCGATGATCCCCATCCTGCTGAACGGCGAGCCCACCCCGGACGACAAGAACCACCCGCTCGAGATGTTCTACATGGGCAAGTCCGCGCTCGACGCGCCGCTGCGCGAGCGGTTCGGCGTCCGCTCGGTCGAGACGTACACCTCCACCGAGGCCGGCATCGCCATCGGCAGCCCGTACGGCGAGTGGCGGGTCGGCTCGTGCGGCACCGTCCACTCCGAACGGTTCCACGCGGCGATCGTCGACGAGCACGACCGCGAGGTCGGCCCGGGTGAGCCCGGCGAGCTGGTGCTACGGCCCAAGCAGCCGTGGGTGATCACCAGCGGCTACTACGGCTCGCCGGAGGCGACCGCCGAGACGTTCCGCAACCTCTGGTTCCACACCGGCGACAAGATGTGGCGCGACGAGGACGGCTACTACTACTTCCTCGACCGCATGAAGGACTCGATCCGCCGCCGCGGCGAGAACATCTCCGCGTTCGACCTCGAGTGCGAGGTCAACCTGCACCCGGCGATCATGGAGAGCGCGGCCATCGGCGTGCCGTCCGAGCTGGAGGACGAGGACGTGAAGCTCGCCGTCGTGCTGCGGCCGGGCATGACGCTGGACCCCGGGGAGCTGATCGACTTCTGCGTCGAGCGGCTGCCGAGGTTCATGGTGCCGCGCTACGTCGAGTTCCTCGACGCGCTCCCCCGCACCCCGACCGACAAGGTCGCCAAGTACCGGCTGCGCGCCGAGGGCGACCACGGCATCACATCGTCCACATGGGACCGCGAGGCCGGGCCTGCCGCGGCCGCGGGATAGGAGGCTCATGAACTGGGAGGACACTCCCGAGGAGGCCGCGTTCCGGGCGGCGGTGCGCGCGTTCATCGCCGAGGAGTTCCCCGCCGAATACGTGCCCGACCCCGTGGCCGAGCACAGCCTCGAGCCGGAGGACGTGTGGGGCTACAACTGGCCCGCCGACCGGCGCAGCGACGACCCGGGCCGCCGCGAGGGCGCGCTCCGGTGGGCCGCCGCCCTGGCCGAGCGCGGCTGGATCACCCCGCACTGGCCGGCCGAGTACGGCGGCGCGGGCCTGTCCGCCATGCGGGAGTTCGTCCTGCAGGAGGAGATGATGCGCGCCCGCGTGCCGACGGTGAACGGCATCGGCGCGTTCCTGCTGGGCCCGACGCTGCTGGCGCACGGCACCGACGAGCAGAAGGCCGAGCACCTGCCGCCGATCGCACGCGGCGAGCGGACGTGGGCGCAGGGCTTCTCCGAGCCAGGGTCCGGCTCCGACCTCGCGTCGCTGCGCACGAAGGCCGTCCGGGACGGCGACGACTACGTCGTCAACGGGCAGAAGGTGTGGACCTCCCTCGGCGTGACCGCGGACTGGTTGTTCGTGCTCGTGCGCACCGACCCGGAAGCGCCCAAGCACAAGGGCATCACGTTCCTGCTCGTGGACACCGCGACCCCGGGCGTGACCGTACGCCCCATCACCGACATCCGCGGTGACGTGCCGTTCGCCGAGGTCTTCTTCTCCGACGCCCGGATCCCCGTGGCGAACCGGGTCGGCGAGGAGAACCGCGGCTGGTACGCCGCCATGGACGCGCTGAGCTTCGAGCGGGCCGGCATCGGCGCCACCGTGAAGTTCGAACAGGCACTGTCCACTTTGGTCACCTACGTGAAGGAGAACGGCGACCGCGTCCGGCCGGACCGGGCCCGCCTGCGCCACGAGATCGCCCGGCGCTACGCCGAGGTCCGGGTGCTGTACAACCTGGCCCGCTACACCGTGTCCAGGCAGGCCGGCGGCGAGGTGCCGGGCTACGAGGCGTCGGTGAACCAGCTGTTCGGCGCCGAGCTGGCCGGCCGCATCGCACGCACCGGCGCGGAGGCGTTCGGCCCGTACGCGGAGCTGTGGGGCCGCGCGGGCGCCCCGCTCGGCGCGGCCTTCACCCACCAGCGCCTCGACGCGGTCGCGGCTACGTTCCTCGGCGGCACGACGGAGATCCAGCGCAACGTGATCGCCACCCGCGGCCTCGGCCTGCCAAGGAAGTGAACCTGTCGGAAGATGGAGAACATGGCATACGAAACCCTTGACGTGCAGATCAAAGAACGCGTCGCCTGGATCACGCTCAACCGGCCGGACAAGCTGAACGCGCTGACGCCGGAGTCCATGCACGAGCTGCGGGCGCTCTTCACCGCGATCGACGACGACGAGGACGTGTGCGTCGCGGTGCTGCGCGGAGCCGGGGAGCGGGCCTTCTGCGCCGGCATGGACGTGAAGTGGTCGGAGGGGCTCACCCCGAAGGAGCGCGTCGAGCAGGGCAGGCTCGGCGAGAAGACGTTCTCGCTGATCGAGCGGACGTCCGTGCCGGTGGTCGCGGCCGTGCACGGCTATGCCGTCGGCGGCGGGCTGGAGCTGGCGCTCGCGGCGGACTTCATCGTGGCGTCGGACGACGCGAAGCTGGGGCTGGTGGAGATCACGCTGTCCGCGCGGCCGCCGTACCAGCCGAAGTTCATGAACGGCGAGCCCGACCCCGACCAGCCCGCCTACGGCGGCTCCGCGCCCGGCTGGGGCGGCGTGAAGCGGCTGCCGAAGCGGGTCGGCAAGGCGCGGGCGAAGGAGATGCTGTTCACCGGGATCCGGCTGGACGCCGCCCGGGCGCTCGAGTTCGGGCTGGTCAACAACGTGTTCCCGGCGGCGGAGTTCGACGCGCGGGTCGCCGAGCTGGCCGAGCGGATCGCCGCGATGAACCGGTACAACCTGCGCCTGGTCAAGGAGCTCGCGGACAACGAGTACGACTGGATCGAGCCGCACCCCAGCTGAGGAGCTTTCTCTTGCGTATCTACCGAATCGACCACGTCGCCCAGGTCGTGCCCGACCTCGACGCGCAGGTCTCGTTGCTGGCCGACGTGTTCGGCTTCCGCGCCGTCTGCCGCTGGGAGAACGCCGAGGCCGGCACCCGCGGCGTCCGGCTCGTCATCCCCGGCAACTGGGGGCACGCGTGGATGGTGCTCGCCCCCACCGACGCGTCCTCGCCGCTGCAGCGGTGGCTCGACGACCACAACGGACGGCCCGGCCTGCACCACGTCGGCGTCGAGGTCCCCGACCTGAACGCGGCGGTCGCCGAGCTCGAGGAGCGCGGCATCAAGCCGACCGACGGCGTGGCCGGCAAGTGGGTGGAGGCGTCGCTTTCGCCGCCCGAGCACGGTCCCGGCGTGCTGTTCCGGCTCCGCGGCCCCGGCACCCTGGCCATGTGCGGCGACGACGACCCGATTGCCATCCAGTCTTCGGCCGTCGAGGGACCCACGCTCGGCGTGGTGGCGCTCGACCACATCTGCCAGGCGTTCCTGGACCGCGACGAGCTTTCGCGCTGGTACGCCGACCTGGCGGGCTTCGTCGAGGTGTGGCGCACCGCGGACGACGAGCACCCCGACATGGCCGACCTCGTGCTGAACGTTCCCGGGTCCAGCATCTGCTGGGAGGTGATCATGCCGCGCGGCGCGGACTCGTTCATCGAGAAGTTCTTCTCCCGCAACGGGGCCGCGGCCCACCACGTCACGTTCCAGGTGTACGACTGGGATGCCGCGCTCGCCGCCTGCCGCCACCACGACATCCCGACGTTCGACGACGAGGAGGGCGTCACGGACGGCGCGCGGTGGAAGCACACGTTCATCCACCCCAAGCAGACCGGTGGTGTGCTGGTGCAGCTGTTCTGGGAGCAGCGGCCGGGCGTGTGGGTGCGGTCGGACAAGATCCCGCCGGTGGCGCGCTGATGGACCTGACGCTCACCGACGACCAGGAGCTGATCCAGCGGACGGCGCGCGATTT
The DNA here is from genome assembly GCA_035995025.1 of Actinophytocola sp. Lineage (GTDB taxonomy): Bacteria > Actinomycetota > Actinomycetes > Mycobacteriales > Pseudonocardiaceae > Actinophytocola. The sequence continues at coordinate 17,101 of DASYKY010000011.1, read as the reverse complement.
CCTCTCCGCGCACCCCGCCGCGTCGGCCCGGGCCGTCGCGGGCGAGCCGGACGGCCACTCGGCGTCGACGTGGAAGGAGATCGTCGACCTCGGCTGGACCGGGGTGGCGTTCGACGAGTCGATGGGCTTCCTCGAGGCGTGCCTGCTGGCCGAGGAGCTCGGCCGGCACGCGGTGCCCTCGCCGTTCACGGCGTCGCTGGTGTGCGGCATGGCCGTCGAGTCGCTGCGCGACGAGGTCGCGGCCGGCCGGGTCTACACGTTCGCGTCCGCTGTGGACGGTGTGGCGGACCTGGTGCCGTACGCGGCCGCGGCGGACGGGTTCGTGGTGGCGTCCGGGTCCTCGGTGTCGGTCATCGAGTCGGCCGACGAGGTGGTGCGCCAGGACGTCGTGGGCCTGGACCCGAAGTACCGGGTCCGGTTCGCGGCGGCCGGCGCGCCGGTCGACGTCGCGCCGTCGCTGGTGCGGGCGTTCGGCGCGGCGGCGGTGTGCGCGGAGATGGTCGGCGGGGCGCAGGCGGTGCTGGACGAGTCGGTGGCCTACGCGACGCAGCGCGAGCAGTTCGGCAAGCCGATCGGCGCCTTCCAGGCGGTGCAGCACCACTGCGCGAACATGGCGATCGACGTGCTGGGGTCGCGGTTCATCGCGTACGAGGCGATCTGGCGGCTGGCGCGCGGCCTGGACGCGGCGACGGAGGTGGCCGTGGCGAAGTCGTGGGTGAGCGAGGCGTACCAGCGGGTGTGCGCACTCGGCCACCAGATCCACGGCGCGATCGGCTTCACCGCGGAGCACGACCTGCACTTCCACACCCGGCACGCGCTCGCGGCGGCACTCGCGTTCGGCGACGCGGACGAGCACACGGAAGCGCTTGCGCAGCGGCTCGGCCTGTGACCGCTAGAGCCGGCGGGCCATGATCTGCGAGTCGGTGTAGCGGTGCACCATCGTGAACCCCATCCGCTCGTAGAAGCCGATGGCGCGCTGGTTCGCGAGCCCGACGCCGAGATGCACGGCCGGCACCCCGCCCGTCCGCAGCGCGTCGAACAACGTCTCCAGCAGCCGGCGGCCGAAGCCGCGGCCCTGCAGCCGCGGCAGCAGGTCGATGTGCAGGTGCGCGGGGTACCGCTCGATCACGTCGTCGCTCGCCTCGCCGGGGCCGTGGATCAGGCGGGCCAGCCGGTCGTCCGGGGAGCTCGCGGGGAACACGCCCAGCGCGTAGCGCGACCGCAGTGCGGGCCACCACTCGCGCTCGCAGGCCAGCTCGAACGCGCGGGTGTCGGCCGCGCCCAGCACGTAGCCCGACACCCCGCCCTCGTCCTCGGCGACGAACGCCAGGGTCGGGGCCAGCCGCAGGTAAGGGCCGACGTACACCTCACCCAGCAGGTTCGGGTCCCGGTACAGCCCGGTGGCGTCCTCGCCGCTCGCCCCGGTGCGCAGGCAGATCTCGTACAGAGCCGGCTCGTCACCCGGCCGGTACCCCCGGATCCTCGGTCCCATTCCGGTGATTATCGCGGGCCGCGCGCCGGCCTGTCCGGCCGGTCATTCCGGGTCGAGCAGGGCGAGGTCCGGCGGCACGAGCGTGCCCGTCCGCACCAGCTCCCACACCAGGTTGTCGGTCAGCGCGTCGCCGACCGGCTCGGGCACCTCCACCTCGCGCAGCCCGCGGACCCCGAACCCGGACAGCCGCACCCGCAGGCTCGCCATCAGCTGCTCGAGCCGCCCCGCGCGCCACCGCCCGGGCTGCAGCCCGGCCAGCTGCGCGGTCGCCCGCTGCCAGTTCAGCGGCCGCGGGTTCGCCTCACACAGCAGGTACTGCTGGCCGAGCACGACCGTCGCCAGGCGCTCGTCCGCGCTGAGCGGCCAGGTCGTCACGGTGCGCACCGGCGGGGACGAGTCCACGACGAACAGCTCCAGCAGGTGCTCGCGCGCGGCGGAGCCGGGCACGAACAGCGGCGTGTACCCCGGCTCGAGCTGTACCTCCGCGCCGCCGCGGTGCAGCCACCGGGAGTTCGGCAGCCGGATCGGCCGGTTGCCCGTGTTCGAGACCCGCCACCACCCGGCCCGCCAGGTGAGCACGCCCTGGCGGCGGCTGACCCGGCGGTCGTCCACGCCGATGCCGACGTGCACCTCCTCGAAGTTCCGTCCGAAGTAGACAGACCGGCCCTCGACGGGGCGCACCCGGACGCCGCCGGCCGCCGACAGCGCGAGCAGCCCGCCGGGCACGGGGTCGTCGCTGCCGTAGGCGAGGCTGTGGTGGCCTGGCGGCAGCGCGACCATGTCGTCGTGGACCATCGGCCCACGGTAGGACGGGTGCCGGGGACCCCTCCCGGGCTTGCGAAGCGGCGTACGGCCTGGTCAGGGCGACACGGGCGGCAGGTGCTGCGCGACCGAGCGCGCGATGGTCCGTGCGGACGCGCAGAGCCGGTTCATGGGCTCCTCGCCCTGGACGTCGACCATGGCGATCTCGTCGATGTCGTCGCCGCTGTCGGTGTGCACGGGCCGGTGCACGACCAGCGCCAGGCACTCCTCGTCGCCGTCCTCGCCCGGCTCGATGAACACGTGGTGCCCGGCCATCTCGACGAGCTGGCCGTCCGCCGCGGTGAGCGTCTGGTTCTGGGTGAGGATCACCGAGGCGCTCATCGTCGCCGCCCGGCCGCTCCAGTCGCAGGTCCACCGTCCGAACGCGACCGACGGCTCGGGGTCGGCGCCCGGGATCGCCTTGGCGAGCGCGTCGCGGTCGACGAGCGAGCAGCCGTCGATCCGGGCCAGCGAGGCGGCGTCGAACGGCTTGCTCCGCCGGGTCAGCTCCTTGGGCGGCAGCAGCTCGACCGCGCGGTCGCCCGCCGCCTGCGCCACCTGGCACGGGTCGGCGGTGTGGTCGCCGTGCGGCCGGGCGTTGACGTCGACGCGGTTGAGGTCGGCGAGGATGATGGTCACGTCGCAGCCGCCGTCGTCGTCCACCTCGGCCTTCTCGACCTCGACCTTCGCGTCCGGCGCCGGTTTCACGTTCGGGTCGACCCTGGCCAGCAGCTCGAGGTCGATGTCCAGCTCGTTGTCCTCGCCGGCGTTGACGAGCACGTCGCAGCGGTTGAAGGCGCCGTAGGCCGGGTCCTCCACGGTCGGGCCGAACCGTTCGTAGGACTCGGGATCGAGCAGCGCGCACGGGTCGGCGGTGCGCGGGTCGCCGAGGACGGTCCGCAGCGGGCCCTGCTTCTTCCCGCCCGCGCTCTCCTGGCCCGCGGACGTCTGCCACGGCGACCACACGACGAGGCCGAGCAGGACCACGACGACCGTGGCCGCGCCGGCGAACAACCGCCACCGGCGCGGCTCGCGCGGCACCGGCGGAGTCCAGGGCTCGATCGGTTCGCCCGCGACGAGCTGCTCGAACATGGCCCGCGCCTGGACGGCGGTCGGCCGGGCGTCGCGGTCGGGCTGCAGCAACGCCTCGAGCACCGGGCCGAGCGCACCCGCGCGGCGGGCCGGCGCGCGGTTCCCGGCCCGGATGCGGGCGAGGATCATGTCGGGGTCGCCGAACCCGAACGGCGGCTCCCCCTCGACGGCCGCGAACAGGCTGGCCCCGAGGGAGAAGACGTCCGACGACGCCTTGGCCCCGCTGCCGTTGGCGACCTCGGGCGAGACGTACACGGCGGTGCCGCTGATCTTGCCGCTGCTGGTCATGGTCTGGGCGCGATGCGCGGAGATGCCGTAGTCGGTGACCTTCGCGGTGCCGTCCTCGCCGACGAGGATGTTGTTGGGCGTGACGTCGCGGTGCACGACGTCGGCGCCGTGGATGGCGGCGAGCGCCGCGGCGACCTGCGCGCCGATCCGGGCGACCTCGTCGGGTTCGAGGTGCCCGCGCTCGCGCATGAGGACGCCGAGGTTGCGGGCGGGGAAGTACTCCATGACCAGCCACGAGTCGTGCCCGTCGCCGGCGACCTCGAACACCCGGATGGCGTTGGGGTGCCGCACCCGCGCCGCGACGGCCGCCTCGCGCTCGAGCTCCGCGCGGACGGCGGCGCCTTCCGCGGAGTGCGGTCGTTTGAGCGCGACCTGACGGTTCTCGACCACATCATCCGCGAGCCATACGAGACCGGATCCCCCGGCGCCGATGAGCTCCACCAGCCGGTAACGGCCGGCGATCAGCTGACCACTGCGCACGCACAGGATCTTAGGGCCTTCACCCGTTCGGCTGGGTCCGGACTCCCCCGGGCGGGCGACTCAGCCGACCGCGTCGACCTCCACCAGCCACGCCTGTTCCGGCGCCAGCACCGGCGGGCGCAGGCCGACCTCCGCGAGGACCCGGCCGGTCAGCTCGCGCGGCGTCCACCCCGGAGCCCGGCCGATGGTCATCGGCGGGCCGGCCGGTTCCAGCAGGTCGACGCGGTAGCGGCGGTCCGGGTCCAGGCCGGGCAGGCGCATCGGGGCCGGCACGCCGCGGGCGGACGTGCGCAGCTGGACGTAGGCGAACACGGCCGCCGACCGGTCGCGGGCCACCACGCCGTGGACGTACGCCGCCGGGTCCGGGTGGTCGGCGCGGACCACCTCGCCGGTGTGCAGCAGGGCGCGCTTGTCCTGGTAGCACGCGATTCCCGCGGCCAGGGCGGCCAGCTCCGCCGGGCTCGCCGAGGCGATGTCCCACTCGATGCCGAAGTGGCCGAAGAGCGCCGTCGCGAACCGGAACGGCAGGTGCTGCGTGCGGCCGGACGAGTGCACGGTCGGCGGGCCCACGTGCGCGCCGATCAGCTCCGGCGGCAGCAACAGCGCGGTCCACCGCTGGATCGTCTGCCGCTCCAGCGCGTCGTTCGAGTCGCTCGCCCACACGCGGTCCGTGCGGGCGAGGATCTCCAGGTCCACCCGCGCGCCACCGGACGAGCAGCTCTCGATCTCCAGGCCCGGGTGGCGCGCCCGCAGCTCGTCGAGCAGCCGGTACACCGCGAGCGTCTGGCCGTGCACCCCCGGCCGCCCGTCGTGGCCCGCCGCCACGAGGTCGCGGTTGTGGTCCCACTTGAGGAACGCGATGTCGTTGCCACTCAACAGCTCGTCGAGCCGCTCGAGCAGGTAGGCGTACGCCGCGGGCACGCTCAGATCCAGTACCTGCTGGTGACGCGCCCGCGGCGGCAGCACGCCGCCACCCGGCCGCAGCACCCAGTCCGGGTGCGCGCGGTACAGGTCCGAGTCCTCGTTGATCATCTCCGGTTCGACCCAGATGCCGAACCGCATGCCGAGCCCGGTCACGTGGTCGACCAGCGGCGTGAGCCCGGCCGGCCACACCGTCTCGTCGACGTACCAGTCGCCGAGGCCCGCGGTGTCGTCGCGGCGGTGGCGGAACCAGCCGTCGTCGAGCACGAACCGTTCCACGCCGATCCGCGCGGCCACGTCCGCCAGCGACCGCAGCCGGTCCAGGTCGTGGTCGAAGTAGACGGCCTCCCAGGTGTTCAGCACGACCGGCCGCGGCGACGGCGGGTGCCAGGGCCGCGCGCGCAGCCACTCGTGCCACGCCGCGCTCAGCCCGTCGATCCCGCGCGCGCTGTAGGTCGCGTACAGCCAGGGCGACGCGTACTCCTCCCCCGGCGCCAGGATCACCTCGCCGGACGCGAGCAGCTCGCCGCCGCCGAGCGTGGCGGTGCCCTCGAGCAGCCGCTCGGCGTAGGTGACGTGGTTGCCGCTCCATGCCACGTGCAGGCCCCACACCTCGCCGGTGCGGAAGCCGAACCCGGCCGTGCCGGCCAGCAGGGCGAGCGTCGCGTCGTGGCCGGTGCGGCCGCGGCGGCTCTCCCGCGACCAGGTGCCGAGGTCGAACGCCCGCCGCTGCGGATGCCGCTCGCGCGCCCAGTGGCCGGTGAGGTCGAGCAGCTCGGTGGCCTGCGCGGGCACCGGCAGCGCCGCCTCCAGACCGTCCACCGTGTACGGACCGGCGCCGTCGTTGGTGACCGTCGTGCGCAGCCGCAGCACGCCCTGGGCGGTCAGCTCGACCGTGATCTCCAGGTGCAGCAGGGCGTCCGGGTCCTCGGCGGCGAACAGGGCCGACGACGCTGCCGAGGAGCCGGTGACCCGCACGTCCGACACGCGGAACGCGGTCACCCAGGCCCGCCCGCCGCGGCTGCCCCGCAGGCCCGGCCTGCCCTGGTAGCCGCGGGCGGCCTCGGGCAGCAGCGCCACCGGCACCGGGACGTCCGGCGTGCTGACCGCGGTGGGCGGCACGGCCGAGTCGGCCAGGGCCAGAAGGTCCTCTTCGGACAGCTCGCCGAGCGGCGCGCCCCAGTGCACGACGACCGGCAGTCCGCCGCCGCGCTCGTCGAGCACCACGCTGACCGTCTCGGCCCGCAGATGGATCATCCTTTGGTGGCCCCGAGGGTGAGGCCGGCCCGCAGGTGGCGCTGCAGCACGAAGAAGATGACCAGGGTGGGGATCGCGACGATCACCGAGCCCGCGGACAGCAGGTTGTAGTCGGTGAAGAACTGGCCGCGCAGGTTCTGCAGGGAGCTCGTCACCGGCAGCTTGGCGCCGGTACGCATGAACGCGACGGCCCAGAAGAAGTCGTTGTACACCCAGGTGACCTGCAGGACCGACAGCGCGGCCAGCGCCGGGCGGCACAGCGGCAGCACGATCTGCCAGTACTGGCGCAGCACCCCGGCACCGTCCACCTGCGCCGACTCGTACAGCTCGCGCGGCAGCGTCTTCATGTAGTTGGCGAGCACGAACGTGCAGAACCCGGTCTGGAACCCGATGTTCACCGCGATCACCGCGAAGTACGTGTCGTACAGCGTGCCCGAGTCGCTGAACCAGAACGGCACCTCGATGTTGAGGAACAGCCGGAACAGCGGCACCAGCAGCGCCTGCTGCGGCAGCAGGTTCGCCGCGGTGAACAGCGCGAGCAGCGTGAGGTTGAGCTTGAAGCTGAACCGGGCCAGCACGAACGCCACCGACGACGCGAGCAGCAGCGTGATCAGCACGGACGGGATCACGATGATCGCGGTGTTGGTGAACGTCTGGGCGAAGTTGCCGCGCGCCCACGCGTTCACGTAGTTCTCGAACGTGAAGCCGCCGAAGGAGAAGTAGCCGTGCAGCGAGGTGTAGTCGTAGTCGCGCAGCGAGTTGTAGACCGCCCACAGGATCGGGAAGATCCAGCCGACGGCCAGCACGGTGAGGACGACGACCAGCACGACGCGGGCCGGGCGCAGTGGCGGCTTGCGCCGCACGGGTGGTCTGCGCGGCGTCGTCCGTTCACTGGGGACGGTCTGGGTCGTGGTCATCGCCGCTGCTCCCGCATGACCTGGATCAGGTAGATCGCGATGAACACGGTCGAGATGACGATCATGATGGTGGCGAGCGCGGAGCCGAAGCCGACCCGGCTCGCCTCGCCGATCACGTTCTGCGTCACCAGCGTCGAGATCAGCTCCAGGCCGTTGCGGCCCTTGTTGATGACCCAGGCGATGTCGAACGCGCGCAGCGACTCGATCACGGTGATCACGATGACGATGATGTTCACCGGCCGCATCACCGGCCACACGACCTGCAGGAACGTGCGCACCTCGCCGGCCCCGTCGACGGCGGCCGCCTCGCGCAGCACCGGGTCGACGGCCTTCAGCCCGGCCAGGTACAGCAACATGATGTAGCCGGTGTGCCGCCAGCCGGCCGCGACCAGCACGGCCCACAGGTTGATGTCCGGGTCGCCGAACCAGTCGGTCTGCGTGCCGAGCACCTGGTTGAGCAGGCCCTGGTCGCGGGAGTAGATCAGCTGCCAGATGAAGCCGACCAGCGCGAGGGACAGCACGACCGGCATGAAGAAGATGCTCTGGTAGATCCGGCTGCCGCGCAGCTGGCGGTCGAGCATGACCGCGAGCAGCATGCCGAGCAGCGTCGGTCCGAGGAAGAACACCACGAGCCAGATGACGTTGTGCTCGATGGCCGGCTGGAACGGCGGGTAGTTCGTGGTGACGTTGCGGTAGTTCTCCATGCCGACGAAGTTGATGTCGCCGACGTTGCCGATGCCGTTCCAGTCGGTGAAGGACAGCAGGATCGTGCCGATCGCCGGTCCCCACACGAGCCCGACCACGACGAGCGTCGGGATCGTCACCATGAGCGCGACGATCAGCTGGTCGCGCCTGGTGAGTGTCCTTACCTGGCGGCCCGTGCGGCGGGGGCGGTGCGGACGCCCCGTCCCCGCCTCGCGAACCGCGGTTGCGGTCATCGGCGTCAGCTCCCGAAGATCGACTTCTTCTGGTCCTCGATCTTCTTTGTGAGGCCGTCGATGTCGTTCGGGTTGCGGATGAACTCCTGCAGCGACGGGATCATCACGGTGGAGGCGAAGTCCGGCCGGGTGTCGCGGTCGAGGAACTGCGAGATGGTCTTGGCCTTGCTGACCAGCTCCTCGCCCTTCTTCTGCAGTGCGTTGTAGCCGCTGGTGTCCGCGTCGTTGTGGGCACCGATGTTGTTCGGGTCGGACTTGAGGTAGGTGTCCTCCGCCTTGGCCGAGCCGATGTACTTCAGCAGCGCCTTCGCGCCTTCCTCGTTGCGCGGGCGGGGCGCCATCATGACGCCGTCGATCGGCGCCTCGACGCTGTCCGCGCCGACGGCGGAGTCGACCTCGGGGAACGGGAAGAAGTCGAGGTCGTCGCGCTCGGCGCCCTCGGGGAACTGCTGACCGGCGAACATGCCGATCACGTACATCGCGCTTTCCTTCTTCAGCAGCGACTGCGCCGCCTCCTGCCAGGTGCGGCCGAGCGAGTCGGTCTGGTGCAGCGGCAGCAGGCCTTTCCAGGTGTCGAAGACGGTCTTGACCTCGCTCGAGTTCCACGCCTTCTCACCGGACATGAGCTGGACGTGGAAGTCGTAGCCGTTGATGCGCATGTTCAGGTAGTCGAAGGTGCCCATCGCGGGCCAGCCGTCGGAGTCGCCGAAGGCGAGCGGGGTGAGGCCGTCGGACTTCATCTGCCCGGCCAGCGTCTTGAAGTCGTCCAGAGTGGCCGGCGGCTCGTAGCCCTTCTCCTGCCACACGCTCTTCCGGTAGAAGACCGCCCACGGGTAGTAGTAGATCGGGACGAAGTACTGCTTGCCGTCCTTGCCCGTCGACTGCTGCTTCATGGCGTCGGAGAACCCGCCGCCGATGTCGGACCACACGTCGCTGATGTCGCCGACGAGGCCCTGCTCGGCGAAGAACTGCATCCGGTTGCCCGCGAACCAGCCGAACACGTCGTCCGGGCCGCCCTGCAGGTAGTTGTTGATCTGTTCCTGGAAGGAGTTGTGTTCGACGGTGTTGATGTCGACCTTGCCCTTGCCGTAGGCATCCATCATCGCCTGGATGCCCTTCTTGGGCACGTCGTCGGACCAGTTGGACCCGAACGTGACCGTCCCCGAGGCGCCCCCGCCGCCCCCGGAGTCGTCACCGCATGCGGACAGCAGCGGCAGCCCGGCAAGTGCACCGGCGCCGCCCAGCATCCCCTTCAACATGGTCCGTCGTCCGATTGCCATGGCGGGCACACCGCCGGCGCCGTAGGAACGAGGGCTCATCATTGTCGCGCCTCCTCAAGGACCGGCAAGATTCAACAGTTGTGAACGCGACCTCTCAGAATCGAAACCTTGTCTAACTTCAGGTAGGCCTGTCAAGGGGTCCAACGCCATCCTGTGTCCAGATCGTGACACGTGTCTGTCACCTCGCGGTCACCTGCGGAGTTCGGCCGTCACGCTGGGTGCCGCCCCGACCGCTGGACGTGGGAGTGCGGGTTGTTCGGACTTGCCGATTTCTGTTGCGAGTCTTGGGGTTGCGACTCACGACCCGCAGGTCAGCTTTGCGTTCGCCCACTCCGAGTGGTCGTAGTTCTTGTCGTTGCCGGGACCGGCGCCGGTCACCAGGCGCAGCTCCGTCACGCCGCTCACGTCCGCCTCGATCGGGACCGCCGGGTCGCCGCCGTGCACCACGTCCGTCTCCGCCAGCGTTCGGCCGTCGCCCAGGACCGTGAACGTGACCGCACCCAGGGCGCCGGTCTCGTCGTCCACTCCGGCCGATGCGGTGAAGCTCGTGCACGCGCCGCCAAGGTAGTACCGCACCTCCGACGCCGCGTGCGGGGCGATTCCCTTGTCGTACACCGTGCCCGCGATCGTCAGCGGGTTGCCGTCCACGCTGCGGTCGACGCCCAGCGAACCCCAGCCCACCTGCACGCTCACCGGGCCCATGTCCGACACCCACGGCGTACCGGTCGGGGCGATGGCCACCGTCACCGTGCCGTAGCCGGTCGACGTCGCCGAGTCGTGGCTGATGCCGGCGGTCAGCGGGAAGGCGCCGTTCGGGACGTGGGCCGGGACCTGCACGTCATAGCCCACCTCCGCGCTCTCGCCCGGCGCGAGGCCCGGCACGGTCGTCGGGGCGGCAGGGTTCGCGGTCCAGCCGTCCGGGACGGTCAGGGTGACGTCCACGGAACCGGCCGGGCGCACGCCGTCGTTGGTGACCGTCACCGTCGCGGGGAACAGCTCGCCGGGCGCGACGTAGCCGTCCGTGCCGGTGGACACCGCGGCCGTCACCGCGGGGGTGCCGTCGGCCGAACCCGGGCGCACCTCGAGCATCGTCGCGGCGTGACCCGGGACCGAGGCGCGCACGGGACCGGACGTCACCGTCGTCGTGTCCGCCCACAGGTCGCGCATCGTGTACGCGGACGCGGCCGGCAGGCCCAGCGCGGCGGCCGACGTCTCGATCGGCGCGCCCGTGGTGGCCCGGTTGAACAGGACGACCGCGGCGCCGCCGTCCGAGGTCGGCTTCGTCCAGACCTCCTGGTCACCGTTGTCCGCGATCTTGTGGCCCTGCACGCCCGCCCAGTCCTGGTTCACCGCGAGCACGTCCGGGTCGGTCAGCAGCGCCAGCGTCGTCGCGTCCATCGAGCGCAGGTCGTTGCCCGCGATCAGCGGCGCGTTCAGCAGGCTCCACAGGCTCAGGTGCGCGCGGTACTCCTCGGTCGTCATGCCGCCGTTGCCGACCTCCAGCATGTCCGGGTCGTTCCACGCGTTCGGGCCGGAGTACGCCTCCAGGCCGACCTGCTGGTCCACAATGGACACCATGCTGCCCCAGCTGTCGGAGATGTCGCCGGTGGTGCGCCAGTAGTGGCCGCCGACCTCCGCGGCCCACTCCCACGGCCGGTTCGAGCCCCACTCGCAGATCGAGTACACGATGTCGCGCCCGGACGCGGCGAGCGCGTCGGCCATCGCCGTGTACCGCTCGACCGCCGGGCGGCCCTGGTTGTTGCAGTTGTCGTACTTCAGCAGGTCCACACCCCACTCGGCGAAGCTCGCCGCGTCGGTCGTCTCGTGGTCCAGGCTCGCCGGCAGGCCCTGGCAGGTCGCGGTGCCCGCCGAGGAGTAGATGCCGAGCTTGAGGCCCTTCGCGTGCACGTAGTCGGCGACCGCCTCGATGCCGCCGGGGAACCGCACCGGGTCGGCGACCAGCCTGCCCTGCGCGTCGCGCTCCGGGGCCATCCAGCAGTCGTCGATGTTGACGTAGGTGTAGCCGGCGGCGGCCATCCCGGAGGAGACCATCGCGTCCGCGGTCTCGCGGATCAGCTCCTCGTCGATGTCGCAGCCGAACTTGTTCCAGCTGTTCCAGCCCATCGGCGGGGTCTGGGCGAGCGGCGGCTTCGCGGCCGCCTCGGCTCCGCTCGCCGGGGCGGTGCCGATCAGCAGCGATACGGCGCCGAGAACGGCGAGCAGCATGCATGATGCTGTCCGGTTCATTGTGGACACTCCATTCGCGCGCAGGGAATCCACCGGCCGTGACCGTGCGTCAGCGCCGACGGACATAGCGTCAACCTTCCGGCTGGAAACGCGCGCTGTCAACAGCCCGATGTTCGATTGAGTTGGTTTATGATTGAATGTCGACGATTCGGGTGGTCCTCCACGGGTTGGGAGAGGCGATGCTGGCAGCGGAGAGACAGGCCCGGATCGTGGCGGAGATCCACCGGCGCGGCGCAGTGCGGGTCATCGAGTTCGCCCAGATGCTCGGGGTCTCCGACATGACGATCCGGCGGGACCTCGACGCGCTCGCGCAGCAGGGCCTGCTGGACAAGGTGCACGGCGGCGCGACGCGGCGGTCGGCCTCGACCGAGGAGCCCGGGTTCGAGGCGAAGTCGTTGCGCCAGCAGCCGGAGAAGGAGGCCATCGCCAAGGTCGCGGCCGAGCTGGTCTCGCCCGGCACGGCGGTCGGCCTCTCCGCGGGCACCACCACCTGGGCCCTCGCGCACGCGCTGCGCGGGGTCGACGGCCTCACGATCGTCACGAACTCGATGCGCATCGCCGACGTGCTGCACGCGCGGCCCTCGACCGACCAGAACGTGGTCGTGGTGGGCGGTGTGCGCACCCCGTCCGACGCGCTGGTCGGGCCGATCGCGGTGTCCGCGCTGGCCCAGCTGCACCTGGACCTCGTGTTCCTCGGCGTGCACGGGATGGCCGAGGACGCCGGGTTCACCACGCCCAACCTGCTCGAGGCGGACACCGACCGCGCGCTGGTGAAGGCGGGCCGCAGGCTCGTCGTGCTCGCCGACCACACGAAGTGGGGCACGGTCGGGCTGTCCACGATCGCCCGCCTGGAAGACGCCGACATCGTGATCTCCGACGACGCCCTGCCCGAGGAGGCCCGCGTGACGCTGGCCGAGCACGTCGACGAGGTGCGCCTGGTACCGGTCGGCGAGGCCTCGTCGTGAAACGCACGGCCGCGCGGCTGGCGGACGGCCGCGAGATCATCTACTTCGACCACGACGACGCTCCCCCGCGCGAACCGCACGACCAGCGCGAGCTGGAAGCGGTGTCGACCGCGTCGCAGATGCGCCACGACCCGGTGCTCGACGAGTGGGTCATCGTCGCGTCGCACCGGCAGCACCGGACCTACCAGCCGCCGGCCGACGAGTGTCCACTGTGTCCGTCGCGGGGCGGGCGGCACACGGAGATCCCGTCGCCGGACTACGACGTGGTGGTGTTCGAGAACCGGTTCCCCAGCCTGTCGATGCGTGCGTCCGGCGGCGCGGTGCCGGACCTGCCGCCGCTCGTGGAACACGCGCCGGCGATCGGCCGCTGCGAGGTCGTCTGCTTCACCAGCGACCACGAGGCCGCGTTCGCGACGCTCAAGCCGGAGCACGCGCGGCTGGTGGTCGAGGCGTGGGCGGACCGGACGGCCGAGCTGTCCGCGCTGCCCGGGGTGGCCCAGGTCTTCCCGTTCGAGAACCGCGGCGCGGCGATCGGCGTGACGCTCGCGCACCCGCACGGGCAGATCTACGCCTACCCGTTCGTCACGCCGCGGACCCGGCAGATGCTGGCGAACGCGGGCGCGTACGCGGCGCGGACCGGCCGCAACCTGTTCGCCGACGTGCTGGCCGGCGAGCGCGCGTCGGGCACGCGGGTGATCGCCTACTCGCGGTCCTGGACGGCGTTCGTGCCGGCCGCCGCGCGGTGGCCGGTCGAGGTGCACGTGTACCCGCACCGGCAGGTGCCGGACATCCCCGCGCTGACCGACGACGAGCGCGACGACTTCGTGTACCTGTACCTGAACGTGCTCGCCAGGCTGGACGCGCTGTACGACCAGCCGCTGCCGTTCGTGGCGGCCTGGCACCAGGCGCCGGACGGCCCCGGCCGCGAGCACGCGTACCTGCACCTGCAGATCACGTCGATTCAGCGGTCCGCCGACAAGCTGAAGTACCTGGCGGGTTCGGAGGCGGCGATGGGCGCCTTCATCACCGACGTGCTCCCGGAGGACGTCGCGCAGCGCCTGCGCGATCTGCCGCGATAAACGGCGGTTGTCGGCTCATCACCACGACTTCATTGACCTGCGGTGTTGCCGCTTGAGACTGTTGTGTACATGAGTTCCGGCCCAACGGCGGGCGGGTCACCGGTCGAGCTGCGCGTGCGTTCGGCAGTGGCCGCGCACCGCGGCGATCGGGGCGCGCTGCTGCCGATCCTGCACGACATCCAGGCCGAGTTCGGCTACGTCGACAAGGCCGTGGTGCCGATCATCGCCGACGAGCTCAACCTCTCCCGGGCCGACGTCTACGGCGTGATCAGCTTCTACCACGACTTCCGCGAGCAGCCGGCCGCCGGCACGGTGGTGCGGGTCTGCCGCGCGGAGGCGTGCCAGGCCAACGGCGCCGCTGCCCTTTTCGAGCACGCAGAACAGGTTTCCGGGGTTACCGTGGAACAGGTGTTCTGCTTCGGCAACTGCGCGCTGGGGCCGGCCGTGGAGATCAACGGACGGCTCGTCGGGCGGGTGGACGCGAACCGGCTCGACGCGCTGCTCGCCGAGGCGAACCCGCAGGACAGGGCGGTCCGCTGATGACCGCCGACGTGCTCTTCGCCGCGGAGGCGGCATCATGACGGTGACGGTCTACGTGCCCCGCGACTCCGCCGCGCGCAGCGTCGGGGCCGACGAGGTCGCGGCGCGCCTCGCGGCTGTGGCAGGCGAGCGCGCCAGGGTCGTGCGCACCGGGTCGCGCGGGATGCTCTGGCTCGAGCCGCTCGTCGAGGTCGAGACCGGCCGCGGCCGCCTCGCGTACGGGCCGGTCCAGCCCGGGGACGTCGACGGCCTGGTCGCCGCAGGCCTGCTCGACGGCGCGGCGACCGGCCACAGCCTCGGGCTCACCGAGGAGCTGCCCTGGCTCGCCGGCCAGCGGCGCGTGACGTTCCGCCGGGTCGGCGTGGTCGACCCGCTGTCGGCCGCCGACTACGAGCGGCACGGCGGCATCGCGGGGCTGCGCGCGGCGCTCGCGATGTCCCCTCCCGAGGTCGTCGAGGCCGTCACCGAGTCCGGCCTGCGCGGCCGCGGCGGTGCGGGCTTCCCCGCCGGCATCAAGTGGAAGACCGTGCTGGGGGCCGACTCGCCGCTGAAGTTCATCTGCTGCAACGCCGACGAGGGCGACAGCGGCACGTTTGCCGACCGGATGCTCATGGAGGGCGACCCCTTCACCCTCGTCGAGGGCATGACGATCGCGGCGCACGCGGTCGGCGCGACCGAGGGCTACGTCTACATCCGCTCCGAGTACCCGGGGGCCGTCACCACGATGCGCCAGGCCATCGAGATCGCCTACGCGCACAACTGGCTCGGCGAGAACGTCCTCGGCTCGGGCCTGCGGTTCGACCTCTACGTCCGGGTCGGCGCGGGCGCGTACATCTGCGGCGAGGAGACCTCCATGCTGGACAGCCTGGAGGGCAAGCGCGGGATGGTCCGCGCCAAGCCGCCGATCCCCGCGCTGTCGGGCCTGTTCGGCAAGCCGACCGTGGTCAACAACGTGCTCACGCTCGCCGCCGTGCCGATGGTCATGGCGGACGGCGCGGCCGCGTACCAGGCCTACGGAGTCGGCCGTTCCCGTGGCACGCAGGTGTTCCAGCTGGCCGGCAACATCGCCCGCGGCGGCATCGTCGAGCTGCCGTTCGGCGTGACGCTCGGCGAGCTGGTCAACGACTACGGCGGCGGCACCCGCAGCGGCCGGCCGGTCCGCGCGGTGCAGGTGGGCGGGCCGCTCGGCGCGTATGTCCCAGTTGGACAGTTCGACCTGCGGACGGACTACGAGGAGTTCGCCGCGGCCGGCGCGATGGTCGGGCACGGCGGCATCGTGGTCTTCGACGACACCGTGGACATGGCCGCGATGGCCCGCTTCGCCATGGAGTTCTGCGCCATCGAGTCGTGCGGCAAGTGCACGCCGTGCCGGGTGGGGGCCGTCCGCGGCAAGGAGACCATCGACAAGATCATCGCCGGCGTCGACCGCGAGGCGAACCTCGAGCTGCTCGAGGACCTCTGCGAGCTGATGACCGACGGTTCGCTGTGCGCGATGGGCGGGCTGACCCCCATGCCCGTGCGCAGCGCGGTGCGGCATTTCGGCGAGGACTTCCAGCGAAGTCCGGTGAACCTGCCCATGCCGACCGTAGGACCCAACGGGAGCCGATCATGACGTTGTTGAAGGAACCCGACTTCGGGACCCCGCCGCGCAGGGGAGAGGCGACCGTCGACGTCGAGATCGACGGCATGTCCGTCAAGGTGCCCGAGGGCACCTCGGTCATGCGCGCGGCCGCGCTCGCGGGCGTGGACGTGCCGAAGCTGTGCGCCACCGACTCGCTCGAGGCGTTCGGCTCGTGTCGCCTGTGTCTGGTCGAAGTGGACGGTGTGAAGGGCACGCCCGCGTCGTGCACCACGCCGGTCCGGCCCGGCATGACCGTGCACACCCAGTCCCCCAAGCTCGAGAAGCTGCGCCGCGGGGTCATGGAGCTCTACATCTCCGACCACCCGCTCGACTGCCTCACCTGCTCGGCCAACGGCGACTGCGAGCTGCAGGACATGTCCGGCGTCGTCGGCCTGCGCGAGGTCCGCTACGGCGTGGGAGAGGGCGAGAACCACCTGGACGCCCCGACGGACACGTCGAACCCGTACTTCGACTTCGACGCGAGCAAGTGCATCGTCTGCTCCCGCTGCGTGCGCGCCTGCGACGAGGTGCAGGGCACCTTCGCGCTGACGATCGCCGGCCGCGGGTTCGACTCGAAGGTCTCCCCCGGCGCCGACGAGCTGTTCATGGACTCCGAGTGCGTGTCCTGCGGCGCGTGCGTGCAGGCCTGCCCGACCGCCACCCTCGAGGAGCGGACCGTCGTGGACCTCGGCATGCCGACCCGCTCGGTGATCACGACGTGCGCGTACTGCGGCGTGGGCTGCTCGTTCAAGGCGGAGCTGCGCGGCGACGAGCTCGTGCGGATGGTGCCGTACAAGGACGGCGGCGCGAACGAGGGCCACAGCTGCGTGAAGGGCCGCTTCGCGTTCGGCTACGCCACCCACCCGGACCGCCAGCTGAAGCCGATGGTCCGCGAGTCGATCACCGACGAGTGGCGCGAGGTCTCCTGGGCGGAGGCCATCGACCGGGTCGCCACCGGCATGCGGGACATCCAGGCGCGGTACGGCTCCGGCGCGATCGGCGGCATCACCTCCTCGCGCTGCACCGACGAAGAGGTCTACGTGGTGCAGAAGATGGTGCGCGCCGCGTTCGGCAACAACAACGTCGACACGTGCGCGCGGGTCTGCCACTCCCCCACCGGCTACGGCCTCAAGCAGACGTTCGGCACCTCGGCCGGCACCCAGGACTTCAAGTCGGTCGACGA
>DASYKY010000010.1:0-40988 GCA_035995025.1 Actinophytocola sp. | reverse complement strand
GGCGCGATCCTCGGCGGCACGGTCCTCGTCGAGACGATCTTCGACTACCCGGGGCTGGGCCGGCTGATGATCGAGGCGGTCACCTCGCGGGACTACCCGCTGATGCAGGCGCTGTTCCTGTTCATCACCGCGGGCGTGCTGCTCGCGAACCTGCTCGCCGACTTCCTGCTCGGCATGCTCGATCCCCGGGTGCGAAAGGAGGCGACCGTACGGTGAGCATCACTCCGCAGGCCGTGGCATCGGCGCCCGCGCCGGTCGACGTGCCGCTGGCGCCGCGGCGCGGCCGTGTCCCGCAGTGGGTCCGGATCCTGTGGGCGAACGGGAAGAGCCGGGTCGGCCTGGGGCTGCTCGCGGTGTTCGTGCTGACCGCGGTGTTCGCGCCGGTGCTCGCCCCGTTCGACCCGTCGTCGGCGGAGTTCGAGGCCGGCCTGGCGCCGAGCGGCGAGCACTGGCTGGGCACCACGACCCAGGGCCAGGACGTGTTGTCCCAGCTGATCTACGGCGCGCGCACCTCGCTGCTCGTGGGGCTGGTGGCCGGCACGTTCGCCACGATCATCGCGCTGCTGATCGGCCTGACCGCCGGGTACCTGCGCGGCTGGGTGGACGAGTTCCTGTCCGGGCTGACGAACCTCGCGCTGGTGATCCCGGTGCTGCCGCTGATGGTCACGCTCGCCGCGTACGCGCCGGTGCGGGGCGTCTGGCTGATCATCTTCGTGATCAGCGTGACCGGCTGGGCGTTCGGCGCGAAGATCAAGCGAGCGCAGATCATCACGTTGCGCACCAGGGACTACGTGACCGCCGCGAAGCTCGCCGGCGACGGCACGATGCGGATCATCTTCCGCGAGATCATGCCGAACATGAGCTCGCTGGTGGTGGTCGGCTTCATGGGCGCGGCCACCGCGGCGGTCGGCGGGGAGGCGGGCCTGGAGTTCCTCGGGCTCGGCGACCCGACCACGATCAGCTGGGGCACGATGCTCTACTGGGCCGACAACGGCGGCGCGCTGCTCACCGGCCAGTGGGCCTGGCTGATCGCGCCCGGCCTCGCGCTCACGGTGCTCGTCACGGCGATGACCCTGATCAACTTCGGCGTCGACGCGCTGAGCAACCCGGCGTTGCGAGAGGAGTGAGCAGTGTGTCCCTGCTGACCGCGACCGACCTTTCGGTCACCTACGACACCAAGAACTCCCCGCCGACACGCGCGGTGCGCGGCGTCAGCTTCTCGATCGAGGCGGGCGAGTGCGTCGGGTTGCTCGGCGAGTCGGGCTGCGGCAAGTCGACGCTGGGCAACGCGCTGCTGCGACTGCTGGACAAGCCGGCGCGGATCACCGGCGGCTCGGTCACCTTCGACGGCCAGGACATCACCGCGCTGGACGAGACCGCGTTGCGGCCGTTGCGGTGGCGCCGGCTGTCGACGGTGTTCCAGTCGTCGATGAACTCACTGAACCCGGTGCTCACCGTCGAAGCGCAGTTCCGGGACGTGTTCACCACGCACACCTCGCTGACGCCGGCGGAGATCCGGCAGCGCGGCGCGGAGCTGCTGGAGATGGTGCTGATCGACCCGTCGTTCCTGCGGTTCTACCCGCACGAGCTGTCCGGCGGGATGAAGCAGCGGGTCGCGCTGGCCCTGGCGCTCGCGCTGGACCCCAAGCTGGTGGTGCTGGACGAGCCGACGACCGGGCTCGACGTGGTGGTGCAGCGGTCCATTCTGGACAGCGTGCGGACGCTGCAGCGGGAGAAGGGGTTCGCGGTCCTGCTGATCAGCCACGACCTGGGCACGGTGCTCGAGGTCGCGGACCGCGTGCTGGTGATGTACGCGGGCGAGCTGGTGGAGGAGCAGGACTCGGCGGGCATGCTGCGCGCGCCGCGGCACCCGTACACCCGCGGGCTGCTCGGCAGCTACGCCGACCCGCGCGACGAGGACGTCGACGTCACCTACATCCCGGGCCGCCCGCCGGACCTGTCGCTGGTGCACGAGGGCTGCCTGTTCGCCGACCGCTGCCCGGAGGTGCTGGACCGCTGCCGGACCGAGGCGCCCGTCCTGGGCATGGTCGACACGGCTCGGGTGGCCTGTCACGTGGCGGCGGCCGCCCCGGTGTCGCGAGTGGACCTCAAGAGCCGGTTCACCCCGCGCGAGCGCCCGTCCGACGCGCCGGACGACGTGCTGACCATCGAGGGCGTGCGCAAGACGTACACGACGCGGCGGCGGGGGAGCGTGGCGGCGGTGTCGGACGTGTCGTTCGCGTTGCGGCGCGGGCGGGTCACGGCGCTGGTCGGGCAGAGCGGCAGCGGCAAGTCGACGATCGCGAAGCTGATCACGGGGATCGAGAGGCCCGACGCGGGCTCGGTGCGGTTCGGCGAGACGGAGGTGCACGCGCTGCGGGGCCGTGCGCTGCGGGCGTACCGGCGGCACGTGCAGCTGGTGTTCCAGGATCCGTTCTCCGCGCTGAACCCGGTGAAGACGGTGTGGCAGGCGCTGTCGCGGCCGCTGCGCAACCACCTCGGGCTGTCCACCGCGGACGCCCGGGCGCGCGCGGCGTCGCTGCTGTCGACGGTCGGCCTGCCGGTGGGGTTCCTCGAGCGGTACCCGCACCAGATGTCGGGCGGCCAGCGGCAGCGGGTGGTGGTGGCGCGATCGCTGGCCCCGGAGCCGGCGGTGCTGGTGGCGGACGAGCCGATCTCGATGCTGGACGTGTCGATCCGGGCGGAGATCGTGGAGCTGCTCGACGAGCTGGTGCGCAAGCGAAACCTGGCGATGCTCTACATCACGCACGACCTGCTGTCGGCCAGGCTGCTGGCCGACGAGGTGCTGGTGCTGCAGTCCGGCTCGGTTGTCGAGCGGGGCCCGGCGCTGTCGGTGATCCGCTCGTCGGAGGCGGCTTACACCAAGCTGCTGCTCGACTCGCTACCGAACCCGTTCGCGAAGACGGATGACGCCGAGGACAGCCCCGCGGCGAGCGCCCCACCCGTCACGTAACCCGGCACTCATCCTGCGTGGCCCGACCGACCGGGCCACGCCACCGACAACGCCCCGCGAGGTCGATTCCAGCGCCCACCTTGCGTTTTGTCGGCTTGTCCCCAGGACAAATGCGCGCACCGGTTTTTGTCAGTGCCCTCCGGTAGCGTTGAAATCGGGGGACCCCCGGCCGGTTGTCCACAACCCGCCCCTTTGTCCACAGATTCAGCCACGCCCACCAAAAATGTCGGTCATCGCCGGTAGCGTTGAAAACGGGGGGCCCCTGGCGAGTTATCCACAACTCGGCGTTTGTCCACAGATCGGGGCACGCGCGGCGAAAACGTCAGTGGTTGCCGGTAGCGTGGAAATCGGGGGGGGCGGGCCGGTTATCCACAACTCGCGAAGTTATCCACAGATTTCGTTCGACGTCTTCGCCGGCCGGCCGTGCTCGGTAGCGTGGGTTTCGAAGGAGGTGCCGACCATGGCAGAACCGTTGCAGGAGTGGGGTTGTCCCGCCGATCGCCGGTTGGGGCGGCGGCACGCCGCCACGTGTCGGATCGGCTAGCCGCAGCTCGCGTCCGCCAGTTCGGCCCTCGCCGCCGCCAGTTCCTCGAGGGCCTTGCCGGCGACATCGCGAAATCGCTGCAGCGCCGTGACGTCGAAGATGTAGTGGAAACCATCGAAAGGACCGCCGAAGTGAAAGTCAATCTCGTCGTACTCCCGCGTGATCATGTATCCGATCGCGCAGTCCTCTTCAATGCCGATGCAGACGTCGATCTTCGGGCCGTCGCTCATGGTCCGTTCCTCTCAAAGTGCGTGCCTTGTATCCGGACGCTACTGTCCGTGCGGATAAGCAGGTGCGAACTTTCAGAAGGTGATAGAGAACGTGGCGAACAAGCGCACGCAATCCCGGGATCGGATCATCGGCGCGCGGCTGCGCGCGATCCGCAAGGAACGGGCCAAGCTCAGCGTGGAGGCGGCGGCGAAGGTCGCGCAGTGGGCCCCGGCCCGCCTCAGCCGCACGAAGAACGGCCAGCGTCAGGTGACGACCGAGGAAGTCGCCACACTGCTGACCGCCTACAGGATTCCGGTGGCGGAGCGCGAGGAAGTCCTGGCGCAATTGGGAACCGGTGCGGGCTGGTGGGAGCGCGAACTGCCAGGCGCGCCGTTCGAGGTGGGCGCATTGGCAAGCTATGAGACCAATGCAATCGAACTGGTCAACGTATCCATCTACGCCGTGCCCGGCCTGCTGCAGATCTACGAGACAGCGAAAGCGATCCTGGCCGCCGCAGGGAGCCCGCCGGAGGACATCGAGACGCGGTGGATGGCGCGGCTGCGTCGCCAGCAGATTCTCGGCACGGTGGACTACACCGCCTACATCGGCGAGGCCGCGCTGCACACGCCGTTCGGTGGCCACGATGCGCTTCGCGCGCAGTTGGAGCACCTGGCGGGCGCGCGGGACCGAGGTATCGGGGTGCGGATCGTGCCGGAAAACCAGACGAGGTGCTCGTGCTGGACACGTTGTTGTGGATGCGGTTCGCGAACGCGACACCGGTCGTCTGCATTGAGATGATTTCGGGCGCGCAGTTCCTGCACGAGGAGGACGCAGAGCCGTACACGCAGATCCTTGAGCGCCTCGACCAGATAGCCCTTTCACCAACGGCAAGTCATGGGCTAATTTCGGAGTTGTTGAAGGGACAAGGATAATGTGGCGCAAGTCGAGCAAGACCGACACCGGCAACTGCGTGGAGGTCCGCCGCGATCTGTCGGCGGTCCGGGACAGCAAGGACCGCGGCCGGTCCCTGGAGATCCGTGGTGTGTCGACGATGATCCGGTTGTTGAAGGAGGGCCGACTCGGGTGATGTGGCGCAAGTCGAGCAAGAGTGAGTCGGGCAACTGCGTGGAGGTGCGCCAGGATCTGGCAGCGGTGCGGGACAGTAAGTCGCCCAGCCGGGCCTTGGAGACCCGTGGGCTCGCGACGATGGTCTGGTTGTTGAAGGAGGGCCGAGTCGGGTGATGTGGCGGAAGTCGAGCGAGACCAACACTGGCAATTGTGTCGAGATTCGCCGGGACTTATCGGCGGTACGGGACAGCAAGGATCCAGGCCGGGCCCTGGACACCCCAGGGCTACCGGCCTTGATCGGACTGTTGAAGGACGGCCGTCAGCCGGTGCGGTAGACGGCGTAGCCGAAGCGGTCCACGTGCAGCCGCCCGTTTTGGTGCCCGGCGTCGCGACCTATCACCAGCTCGCCGGGTGCCGCGATGTCCGCGGTCACGGGCGTGAACGACGGGTTCACCGCCACCGTGAACTCGCTGCGGCGATAGACGAACGGGTAACCGGGGTTCAGGATCTCGACCTTGCCGCCCGACCCCAGGGACGGGTTCGCCTTGCGCAGGGCGATCAGCTCGCGCACGAGGTTCAGCAGCGAGTCGGGATCCTCCTGCGAGTCGGCCACGTTCGGTCGCTCGGCCGATGGGTGCGGCGGCAGGTACCGGACCTCGGGATCGGCCGCGTCCCACTGCATCGGGGTGCGCGAGCCCGCCCGGTTGTAGCCGGCGCGGGGTGGGCCGAGCACGCTGCCCTCGTGGTCAGGCAGGCCGGGCTGGTACTGCATGCCGATCTCGTCGCCGTAGTACACCGCGGGCAGCGTGGGCCACGTCAGCACGAACACGAACGCCGCGCGCGCCTGGTCGGCGGTACGGGAACCCGCCACCAGCCGCGGGAAGTCGTGGTTGGAGGTCGGCAGGATGATGTGTCCCTGACCGATCACGGATGTCGCGGTGGCCCATTCCGCCAGGAACTCCGCGATCGAGCCCGCCCCGGACGGGTCGAAGTAGCACGACCGTGCCGGACGCCACGTGTCGTCGTACACCGCGCCGTTGTGCCACAGCGAGCGGAACGCCTGGCTGGAACCGAAGTGCAGGAAGAAGTCCGCGTGGAACCCCGCCGGCACCGACACGTTCGGCTGCGCCCACTCGCTCAGCAGCACCGCCTCCGGGTGCGCCGAGTCGATCCACGTGCGCATCTCGCGCCACAGCTTCGCCGTCTCCACCTTGCCCGCGTCGTCCTTCACCAGCGACGACGCCATATCGACGCGGAAGCCCGACACGCCGGCCCGCAGCCAGTGGTCCATGATGTCGCGCAGCGCCTGGCGGTTCTGCCGCGGCCCCTCGGCGTCGACCGGCTGGCGCCACGGCTCGTCGTCGTCCATCCGCGCGTAGCCGAAGTTCAGTGCGGGTTGCACGGGGAAGAAGTTCGGCAGGTAGAACCCCGGCCGCGAGCCCGGCGACGGCTGGAAGTTCTCGGCCTGCCGGTCCGACCAGATGTAGCGGTGGTCCGACGGGTCGTTCATGGCGTGCTGGAACCACGGGTGCTGGTCGGACGTGTGGCCGGCGACCAGGTCCAGCAGCACCCGGATGCCGCGCCTGCCCGCCGAGTCGACCAGCTTCGCCAGGTCGTCGTGGCTGCCGTAGCGCGGGTCGATCGTGAGGTAGTCGGCCACGTCGTAGCCGGCGTCACGCATCGGCGAGACGAAGCACGGGTTGAGCCACACCGCGTTCACGCCGAGCCACGCCAGGTAGTCCAGTTTGGACTCGACGCCGTTCAGGTCGCCGATGCCGTCGCCGTTGCTGTCCGCGAAGCTCTGCGGGTAGATCTGGTACAGGACGGCATCCGCCAACCAGTCGGCCATATACGCTCCTAGCTGCTCAGCGCCGGGTCAGCCGCAGCGAGCGGATACCCGGCATCGGTACCTCCACGGTGACCGACGCGGTGCCGCCCGCGCCGACCGCCACGTCCGCAAGGTACTCGATGGGCAGGGAGTCGGCGGCACGAAGCGCCTCCCACTGCTCGTCGGTCGGCCAGTCACCGCCGTCCAGCCGCGTCCACGTCCGCGCGACGTTCGCGTGCGCCTCGTCGACCCGCGACGACGCCACCGAGTAGCGGCCCGGTGCCAGCCCGGACAGCTCGACCGTCGCGGCCCGGTCCAGGATCGCCGTACCGTCGATTTTGGACTGATCGAGCGTGCCGTTCCACACCAGCACGTCGACGGTCGATGCCGTCTTCGTGGCCAGCGCCTCGACCATCGCCTCCGCGCCGTCGCCGGTCACCGCGGCCGGGATGCGGCCGCCGGCCAGCGCGGACAGCATCGCGAGCGCCCAGAACCGCGGCTTGCGCAGGTTGCCGACGGTCAGCAGGCCGAACCCGCCGTGCAGCAGCCGCGGCGGCCAGCCCAGCTCCTCGAACTGGTCGGAGCACACCCAGTAGGCCAGGCAGTCGGTCGTGGCGAGCGCGCTCTTCATGCCGCGCAGCACGAACGGCGCGGCGAAAACCGTGTCGTTGACCCGGTGGAAGTGCGTCGGCGTCACGCCCCACTCGGTCCACAGGATCTCCGGCTCGGCCCTGCTGGTCGCCTTCGCATACGAGCGGGTCAGCGGGCGCATGTCCAGCGGCGCGTTGCCGTAGGTGTGGGTGGAGACGAAGTCGATCGGCACGTCGCGCGCCACGCAGTACTCGAGCAGCGCGCCCACCCAGCCGGCCGCCGCCGAGGACGGGCCGCCGACCCGGATGCGCTCGTCGACGTCCTTGACCGCGCGGGCTGCGACCTCGTAGAGCCGGTGG
The DNA here is from genome assembly GCA_035995025.1 of Actinophytocola sp. GTDB lineage: Bacteria > Actinomycetota > Actinomycetes > Mycobacteriales > Pseudonocardiaceae > Actinophytocola. Next base: position 33,414 of record DASYKY010000010.1, on the reverse strand, counting down.
TAGTCGGCCTGGGTGCCGTTCCAGAACACCTCGAGGTTGGCCTCGTTCCAGACCTCGAACTCCCAGGTGGCCACCTCGTCGGCGCCGTAGCGCTCGCGCAGGTGCAGCGTGAGGTCGCGGACGAGGTCGCCCCAGCGCTCCCAGTCCTCGGGCACGCTCACCGTGGCGTTGTACTCGAAGACCGTGTACTCGGGGTCCTTGCACAGCGCGGCGGGCATGAACGACAGCTCGACGACCGGCTTGAGCCCGGTCTCGAGAAAGCGGTCGTACACGTCGTCGAGACCGGAGAAGTCGAACGTGCCATCCTCGCGGACGGTGACGGTCTCGGGGAGGAAGGTGCCGTGCGCGCGCACGGTCCGCACGCCGATCTCGTCCCGCATGATGCGCAGGGCATCGGCGTACTCGGTGGCGACGTCCGAGCCGCCCGGGCCGGGCTGGTCCCAGATCAGCAGCGAGTAGTGCTCGGCGCCGATCATCCGGCGCCACACGTCCGGGAGCGGGGCCGGCGCCGCGGTCGTGTCCACGGACACGACCACCCGCGCCGACGCCGGTCCCGCTGGGAGGGGAGCGGCGGATACCGTGCCGGACTGCGCCCCTGCGCCTCCGTCGCTCCACGTGGCCACTCGGTAGTAGTAGGTCGCGCCCGGCTCGACGAGCGTGTCGGCGTAGGGCGGGTGCGGCACCGCGAGCACGTCGCCGCCCAGGTGGTCGAGCGGCTCGAAGGGCCCATCCGCGCTGGATGCGCGGTGCACGAGGTACCCGAGTGCGCCCTCGACGGGCCGCCAGTCCAGCCGCACCAGCCCGGTCCCGGCCTCGGCGACGAGCCCCTCCGGCGGCGGCAGCTCACCGATCCCGGTCAGCCGCTCGTCGCCGGCCTGCCCGGGATCGTCACTGCGCTGCCCGATGCGCTGCTCCCAGTCCTCGCGCGCGCTGGCGTCCGTCACGAAGGCCCCCTATGCCTGTAAGCGCTTCCTGTAAGCGCATACACTAGGTGCCGCACGGTGTTGTTGCAAGGGAATACGTCGCGTATCAGCCTGGCTGGCCGCGTACCGGCAGGCTCGTGATCTGCCCGGTGCCGGCGCCGATCTCGAGCAGTCGCGCACCCGGCACCGGTCCGTCCCGGAACGCCTGCGTCGAAAGGCAAGTGGCAAGGAGGTTACCCACTCCTTGCCATTTTTAACATATAGCGCACTGGGGGCCTTGCCGCAAGACCCGGGTCGTGCCGCAGAATCTCCAGCCGAAGCCAGAACGCTGTCACCGCAGGCAAACGAGCTCAGGCCCGAGGGCCGGCGGTGCGAACGAGGAGCTAGGCCCGATGGGGGCGGACAGGGGGAAGGGGAACGGATGGGCAGCTATGTGCTCGGTCTCCAGGAGATCGACCAGACGCAGGTCGCAGTCGTCGGCGGCAAGGGGGCGCACCTGGGAGAGCTGTCGCGGATCGAAGGCATCCGCGTGCCGGCCGGCTTTTGCGTGACGACGGACGCCTTCCGGCGAGTCATGGAGGACGCGCCGTCGGTCGACGATCGGCTGGACCGGCTGTCGCGGCTGAACCCGGACGACCGGGAGGCGATTCGCACGCGGAGCGCGGAGATCCGACGGACTCTCGAAGGCATCGTCATCCCCGGCGATCTGACGGCGGCGATCACCGACGCACTTGCCAGGCTCGGCGAGCGAGCCGCCTACGCCGTCCGATCGAGCGCGACGGCGGAGGACTTGCCCGGGACCTCCTTCGCAGGCCAGCAGGACACGTACCTGAACGTCGTGGGGCCGGCGGCGATCCTCGAGCACGTCAGCCGGTGCTGGGCGTCGCTGTACACCGAGCGGGCTGTGACCTACCGGCTGCGCAACGGTTTCGACCACCGGAAGGTCCAGATGGCCGTGGTCGTGCAGCGGATGGTCCTCCCGCAGGCGGCCGGCGTCCTCTTCACGGCCGACCCCGTCACGTCCAACCGGAAGGTCGCCTGCGTGGAGGCCGGCTTCGGCCTCGGCGAGGCCCTGGTCTCCGGGCTGGTCAACGCCGACGTCTACAAGGTGCGCGACGGCGACATCGTGTCCAAGACGATCGCCACCAAGGAGCTCGCCATCCACGCCCTGTCGGCAGGCGGGACGCGGGAACAGGCGATCGAGCCCGCGCAGCAGGAACAGCCGGCGCTGACGGACGCGCAGGTCGTGCAGCTCGTGCGGCTGGGCCGGCGAATCGAAGCACACTTCGGCCGCCCGCAGGACATCGAATGGTGCCTGGCCGACGACGGCTTCCAGATCGTGCAGAGCCGGCCGATCACCACGTTGTTCCCCGTCCCGGAGACCGGTGACCGGGAGAACCACTGCTACGTCTCCGTCGGTCACCAGCAGATGATGACCGACGCCATGAAGCCCCTGGGCCTCGCGCTCTGGCAGTTGACGACTCCCCGGCCCATGGCCGAGGCAGGCGGGCGTCTGTTCGTCGACGTCACCCAGGCCCTGGCCGCGCCGGCGAGCCGCAGCGGCCATCTCGAGGCCCTGGGGAAGTCCGACCCGCTGATCCGGGACGCGCTGCAGACCGTCCTCGACCGCGGTGACTTCATCCCGTCGCTGCCCGACGAAGCTCCCGGCGTGCCATTCCTCAGCGGCGCGTCGGCCTCGATCGAGAACGATCCGGCCCTCGTCACCGAGCTGATCGAGCGCAACGAGGCGTCCATCGCCGCCCTGAAGCTCGATATCCGGACGAAGTCCGGTAGCGCGTTGCTCGATTTCATCCTGGCGGACATCCAAGATCTCAGACGCGTCCTGTTCGATCCGCGGAGCCTTCCGCTGATCCTGGCGGCGATGGACGCGACGTGGTGGCTCAACGAGCAACTGCAGGAGTGGCTGGGCGAGAAGAACGCGGCCGACACGCTTTCACAGTCCGTCCCCAACAACGTCACCTCGGAGATGGGGCTGGCGCTGCTCGACGTCGCGGACGTGATCCGCCCGCATCCGGAAGTCGTCGCCTTTCTCCGGGATGTCGACGACGAGGGCTTCCTCGACGGGCTGGCCCCGCTCGACGGCGGAGGGGAAGCGCACGACGCCATCGTGGCCTACCTCGACAAGTACGGCATGCGCTGCGTCGGCGAAATCGACATCACCAGGCCGCGGTGGAGCGAACGGCCCACCACGCTGCTGCCCATGCTCCTGTCCAACGTCAAGAACTTCGAGCCGGGAGCCGGCGAGCGCCGCTTCGAGCAAGGGCGGCAGGAGGCGCTGAAGAAGGAGCAGGAGCTGCTGGAGCGCTTGCGGGCCCTGCCGGACGGGGAGGGGAAGGCCGAGGAAACCAAGCGGAAGATCGATCTCGTCCGGACGTTCATCGGGTACCGGGAGTATCCGAAGTACGGCATGGTCAGTCGCTACTTCGTGTACAAGCAGGCGCTGCTGGCCGAGGCCGGGCGCCTCGTGCGGGCCGGCGTGCTCGGCGAGAGGGAAGACATCTTCTTCCTGAGGTTCCAGGAACTGCAGGATGTCGTGCGCACGAAGCAGGTTGACGACGAGCTCATCAGTCGGCGCAAGGACGCGTTCAGGTCATACGAGGCGCTCACGCCACCCCGGGTGCTCACATCGGACGGCCAGGCCCTCACCGGCGCGTACCGACGCGACGATCTGCCAACCGGTGCGCTGGTCGGCCTGCCGGTTTCCGCCGGGACCATCGAAGGACGGGCCCGGGTCATCCTGGACATGGCGACGGCCGACGTCGAACCGGGCGACATCCTGGTCACGGCTCACACGGACCCCAGCTGGTCGCCCCTGTTCGTCGCGATCGCGGGCCTGGTGACGGAGGTCGGGGGCCTGATGACCCATGGCGCGGTGATCGCACGGGAATACGGCCTGCCGGCCGTCGTCGGGGTAGAACACGCCACGCGGTTGATCCAGGACGGGCAGCGGATCCGGGTGAACGGAACCGACGGGTACGTCGAGATCCTCCCCGCGACATGACGGAGCTACGCGCAGCCGCAGCTGTTCCGGTACGTCGGGATGACCGGGAGCATCACCGAGCGGGGCTCGCGGTCGGGGTCCTGCAGGCGTTCCACCAGCAGGTCCACCGCGGTCTCGCCGAGGCGGCGCATCGGCTGGCTGACCGTGGTCAGGCTGGGGCGCACGACCCGGCCCAGCGGGATCCCGTCGAAGCCGGCCACCGCCACGTCCTCCGGGACCCGGATGCCGCGCCGCTCCAACGTCTGCAGCGCGCCGACGGCCATCTGGTCGTTCGCGCACACCAGGGCCTGCGGCACCTCGCCGACAGCGTCGAGCAGGCGTTCCGCCGCGGCCCGGCCGCCGGCCTGGGTGAAGTTGCCGCGCGTGGCCGGCGACGCCGGGACCGGCAGGCCGGCGTCGGCGAACGCGCGCTGGAAGCCGAGGAAGCGGGCCGTCGCGTCGGGGGAGTCCTCGCCGCCGCTGATGAAGGCCAGGCGGGTCAGGCCGTGGTCGGTGAGGAGGTGGTGGGTCAGCTCGCGCTGCCCGTCCTCGTTCGCGACCTGGAGGTGGTCGAGGTGGTCGATCTCGCGCGGGCCGGCGATCATCACGATCGGCAGGCGGCGGGAGATGATCTCGAGGTCCTCGGTCGGCACGGTGCGGGCCAGCACGGCGAACCCGTCGACACGCCCGGCGACCTTCGCGACCAGGCTCTCCGGCCCGCCCTCCAGCGACGCGGCGATCAGCAGCGCGTACCCGTGCCGCCGCGCCGCGCGCTCCATGCCACGGGTGATCTCGTCCGCGTAGAGCATGTGCTCCGGGTCGTCGGCGGCATCGTCGGCGCTGTCGACCTCGGGGTCGGCGTAGTCCGGGAAGCACAGGCCGAGCACGCCGGTGGTGCGGCTGGCGAGCCCGCGCGCGTTGCCGCTCGGCACGTAGCCGAGCTCGCGCGCCACCGCCAGCACCCGCTCGCGGGTCTGCGCGCGCACCGTGTCGGGGTTACGGTACACCCGGGACACCGTGGCGATGGAGACCTGCGCGCGCTCGGCCACGTCGTAGACCGTGGGAGCACTACTCACCCAGTTACCGTCCCTCTGTAAGCGCATTCAGATGTCAACGCTACCCGGCGTGTTGGGCAGCGGCAACGAAGTTAACTCCCTGTACCCGCGGCCGGTCCAGCTTCGCCACAGCTCGGCGTAGCGGCCGCCCGCCCGGACCAGCTCGGTGTGCGCCCCGGTCTCCACGACCCGGCCGCCGTCGAGCACGAGCACCCGGTCGGCGAGCTCGGCCTGGGTCAGCCGGTGCGCCACGATCAGCGTCGTGCGGCCCGCGGTCGCGGCGAGCGCTGCCCGTTCGAGGCTGCGGGCGCCCGCGCTGCCCGCCTCGGCGGTGGCCTCGTCGAGGACGGCGACGTGCGGGTCGACGAGGACCAGCCGGGCCAGCGCCACCTGCTGGGCCTGCGCCGCGGTGAGCCGGTGCGCGCTCTCGCCGACCACGGTGTCGAGCCCGGCCGGCAGCGCCCGCACCCAGTCCAGCGCGCCGACCACCTCGAGCGCCTCGCGCACCTGCGCCTCGGACGCGTCCGGCCGGGCCAGCCGCAGGTCGGCGACGAGCGGGCCGGAGAACACGTGCACCTCCTGGCTCAGCATCGCGATGTGCCGGCGGTCGAGCTCGCCGATCGGCACCCCGCCGAGCCGCACCGTGCCGGCGGCGGGTTCCAGCAGCCCGGCCGCGATGCCGGCGAGCGTCGACTTGCCCGCCCCGGTCGCGCCGACCACCGCGAGCCGCTCGCCCGGGGCGATCCGCACGGTGACGTCCGACAGCACGAGCGGGCCGGCGTCGTAGCGGTGCGCGACGCCGCGCAGCTCCAGGGCGGCGTCGCCCGGCTCGCGGTGGCGCACGGGCGGCTCCGGCGGGTCGAGCGAGGCGACGCCGACGAGCCGGGCGAGGCTCGCACCCGCCGACTGGATCTCGTCGAACTCGATGATCACCGCGCCGATCGGGTTGAACAGCCGGTGGAAGTACAGCGCGGCCGCGGTCGTGGCGCCGACCGTGACGAGGTCTGCGCGGACGAGCAGGAACCCGGTTGCGAGGATGGCGGCGAGCCCGATCAGCTCGGCGCGGTTCATGCGGCCGACGAGCCGGGTGAACAGGCGGAACACGCCGACCGACAGGCCCATCGCGGCCCGGGAGCGGTCGTTGATGTCGGCCGTGTGCGCGGTCTCGAGGCGGTACGCCCGCACGGTCGCGCCGCTCTGCAGCGAGCTGACCATGGCCTGCGCGCGCTCGCCGATCGCGACGCGCTCGCGGGCGTAGAACGGGCCGGAGCGTGGCAGGTACCAACGGACCGCGAGCACGTACATGGGCGCGGCGGCGAGCCCGGCGAGCCCGAGCCGCCAGTCGAGGGCGAACATGCCTGCCCCGGTGAGCATGATCGTCAGCAGCGCGGACGCGAGCGTGGGCCCGGTGGTCACGAGCGCGGTGGTCACGACGGAGACGTCGTCGCCGACCCGGGACAGCACGTCGCCCGCGCCGACCTTGTCGAGCGTGACCGCCGGCAGGTGCAGGGTGCGGTCGAGGACGCGCTCGCGCAGCCGGGCCAGCACGGTCTCGCCGAGCCGCGACAGCAGCGCGCCGGACACGCCGGTGAGCACGCCGGTCACGAGCGCGGCGATCGCGATCACGCCGGTCGCCCACAGCACGCTGCCCCGGGCGGTGCCCGCGGCGATGCCGTCGATGAGGTCGCCGAGCACCCAGGGTGCGACGAGCCCGCCCGCGCTGGCCCCGACGGACGTGACGGCGGTGGCGAGCCCGAGCCACGGCAGTGCGCGGACCTCGCCCCACAGCATGGCCCAGGTCCGCCGCGGCGAGGCGATCGGCAGCAGCTCGGTCACGGGGCGGTCCCCGGGAATCCGGTCACCGCAGGACCGTCCGCCGGTAGCGGCCGTCGGTCTCGGTCAGCTCGCCGTGGGTGCCGGTCGCCACCACGCGGCCGCCGTCCACCACGACCACGCGGTCGGTGATCGCCAGCAGCGCCGGGCTCGCGGTCACCAGCAGCGTGCACATTCCCGTGCGCAGCTTCGCGATGCCCTGCGCGATCCGCTCCTCGGTCACCGCGTCCACCGCCGTCGTCGGCTCGTGCAGGACCAGCACCGGCGCGCCCGTGGCCAGCGCCCGCGCGAGGCCGATCCGCTGGCGTTGCCCACCGGACAAGGTGGTGCCGCGGTCGGCCACCAGGTGTCCCAGCCCATTTGCGTGCGCCGCCACGATGTCCTCCGCTGCCGCCGCGCGGACGGCCGCGGCGAGCCGCGCGTCCGGCAACGGCACGCCCGCCGTCAGGTTGCCGCGCAGCGTGCCCTCGAACAGCGCCACGTCGTGCTGCTCCACCAGCACGGTCCCGCGATGGACGGCCAGGTCCAGCTCCCTGGCCGGCACCCCGCCGACGACGAACGCGCCCGCGTACTCGCCGGCCGGCACCACGCCGGACAGCAACGCCAGCAGCGCGTCGCAGTCCCGCTGGTCGTGGCAGACCACGCCGACCGTCTCCGAGGGCCCGGCGGACAGCGTCAGCCCGGCCAGCGTCCGGTAGGACACGTCCGCCAGCCGCACGCCGGTGCACGGCGGGTCCCTGCGCGTGCCCGGGTCGAGGATCGGCGGGGCGGTCAGGATCGTCACCAGCCGCCCGGCCGACGCGCGGGCCTGCGCGACCAGCTGGCCCGCGAACCCCAGCAGTCGCACGGGTTCCGCGATGAACTGCGCCAGCCCGACGACGGTGATCAGCTCGCCGATCGTGATCCGCCCGGCCAGCGCGAACCAGCCCGCCGACCCCGCGACGACCGCCAGGATCAGCCCGCTCACCGCCGCCGTGAGCCCCTCGTACACGCCGTTCGCGGTGGCCGCGCGCAGCGACGCCGACAGTGCCGTGCGGCTCGACGCGCGGTAGGTGTCCGCCGCGCTCGCCCGCGCGCCGATCCCGCGCAGCGCGCGCACGCCGCGCACGAGGTCCGTGGCGAGCGCGGTCGTCTCGCCTGCCGCCGCCTGCGCGTCCGCCGCGCGCCGGGTCAGCCGCGGGCTCAGCAGCTGCAGCCCGGCCACCAGCAGCGGCACGCCGACGAGCACGGCGAACCCGAGCGGCACGTCGATCGTCAGCAGCGACACCGCCGAGACCGCGAGCGCCGTGCCCGCGGCGGAGGTCATCAGCACGGCCTCCAGCACCTCGGCGGCCCGCTCCGCGTCGGACGTCGCCACCTGCAGCACCTCGCCCGCGCGCATGCCGGCGCGCTGCCCGCGCGGGTCCAGTGCCCGCTCGACGATCTCGATGCGCAGCTGGTGGGTCTCCCGCTGCCGGGCGATCGTCAGGTGCCGCGCGCCCCACCGCCAGAACGTCGTCAGGCAGGCGAACACGAGGCCGAGCACGCCCATCCACGCCAGCAGCGCGACCACGTCCCCGGTACCCACGGCGCGGTCGATGATCACGCCGATGAGCACGGGCACGAGCGCCTCCGCGGACTGGTGGCCCGCGAGCAGCAGCATGCCTGCGGTCATCAGGCCGCGGTGGCGGCCGATCGAGCGGCGGAGCAGCCGGCCCCCGGTGAGCTCTCGCAAGAAAGTTCCCCGTTCTCAAGGTCGTCAGCTGAGCTTAAGTCCTTGTGATGGACGGATTCCGCACCGCGCTCGGCGAACCTTTCACCGCCTGGCTGACCACTGGGTTTCTCGACTTTCTTGTTTCTCAACAAGATTGATCGTCCACAGTGGACGCGATTAATCGCCGCTTGCACGTAACCCCATATGGGGGTATAAATGGGGGTATGCCAAAGATCAACGTGTATCTGCCGGACGACCTGGCGGACTCCGTCAAGGAGAACGGGCTGCCGGTGTCCGCGATCTGCCAGCGCGCGCTGGAGCAGTCGGTCAAGCGGGTGAGCGCCATCCGGGCGGCCGTGCTCGGCGACATGACCGGCGAGGACCCGACGGCCGGGATGACCAACTACACCCAGCGGGCCAGGGAGGTGGTCAAGCTCGCAGTCGCCAACGCCCGCGCGCGCGGCGCCGCCGAGGTCGGCACCCGGGATCTGCTGCACGGCATGGTCACCGAGGGCGGGAACCTCGCGCTGCACGTGCTGCGCTCGGTCGACGTCGACCCGATGGTCGTGCTGGCCGAGGTCGAGCGCCTCGACGCGGACGGCGCGGACGGCGGGGACGGCGCGGCCGCGCGGATGAGCGGCACGGCCGCGAACGCGCTGGAGCTGACCGTCATCGAGGCGATCGCGCTGGGCCACAACTACGTCGGCTGCGAGCACGTGCTGCTCGGCCTGCTCGCCGAGCCGGACGGGGCCGGCGGCGAGGTGCTGCGCCGCCTCGGGGTGGAGCTGCGCGGCGTGCGGCACGCGGTGGGCGCCGCGCTCGCCGGCTACCAGCAGGCCAAGCTGGCGGGCGTCAGCCCGGTGGCGAACATGGTCACCGAGGCGATCGGCAAGGCGCTCCAGCCGGTGCTGCGCCGCCTGGACCGGCTGGAGGGCAAGGCCGGGTAGTCACTTGTCGCGGATCTCCGGCTGGATCTTCCCGCCGACGCAGCGCAGCCGGACCTCGACCTCCGCCTTGCCGGAATCGGAGCCGGAGCCGGAGCCGGAGCCGGAGCCGGAGCCGGAATCGGCGCGGAAGCGGACGTGCGGGTGGTCGTCTATCCCCTCGTTCGCCGAGTCGACCCGGTAGCCCTGCGCGGGTGTGGAGCCGACGACCTCCACGCCGCCGGGCGCGCAGCGCGCCCACACGGTGCCGCCCGCGGAGTGCACGGACACGGTCTTCGCGGGCGGCGGTGCGGGCGGGCTCGTCGTGGGCGGGGGCGTCGACGTCGAAGACCGCGGGGCGGTGGTGGTCGTGCCAGGCGGGCCGCTCTCCGACAGCTGTGCGTCCACTTCGGACTGACTGAGCGGTTCGCCAGCGCTCGCGCCGAAGATGTCCGTGCCGATCGCGCCCACGGCGAACAGGCCGACCGCCGTGGCGGCGGCCGCGGCGGCCAGCCACAGCACCACGCCGGTGGTCACGCGCATCGAAGGGGCCCGCACTCCCGCAGTATGCCCGCCGCGCGGGTTAAGGGATCCCTAACGCAGCACTAGCGGCCCTGCCGTACCCGGCCGTGGCGGCAGGTGTGCCTTAGTGTTCGAGCACATGGCGCAGGTTCTGGTCGTCGAGGACGACGCGACGATCCGCTCGTCGATCATCCGCGGGCTCACCGACCGCGGGCACGCCGTGTTCTCCGCACCGACCGCGATGGCCGGCCTGGAGCAGGCGGTCAGCGCGCGCCCGGACGTCGTGATCCTCGACCTCGGCCTGCCCGACCTCGACGGCACGTCGATGCTGCGGATGCTGCGCGGCGTCAGCGACGTCCCGGTGATCGTGGCGACCGCGCGCGACGACGAGACCGAGATCGTCGCCGTGCTCGACGCGGGCGCGGACGACTACGTGGTCAAGCCGTTCGGGGTGGCGCAGCTCGACGCCCGCATCCGCGCGGTGCTGCGGCGCGGCGCCGACGAGGAACGGGTGAGCGCCGTGGAGGTCGGCGGGCTGCGGGTCGACCCGCGCTCGCGTGCGGCCTCGCTCGACGGTCGCGAGCTGGAGCTGACGCCGCGCGAGTTCGACCTGCTGCACTACCTCGCGGCGCGTGCCGGCGAGGTGGTCAGCAAGCGCGAGCTGCTCACCGAGGTCTGGCGGCAGCCATACGGCGGTGCGGACAAGACCGTCGACGTGCACCTGTCGTGGCTGCGGCGCAAGCTCGGCGAGACCGCGCAGCGCGCCCGGTACCTGCACGCGGTGCGCGGTGTCGGCGTGCGGCTCACGGCGCCGGAGGACTGACCCGTGCGCCGCCGCGTCCTGCTGCTCGTCGCCGCCACCACGCTGCTCGTGCTGGTGGCCTTCCTCGTGCCGCTCGCCCTGCTGGTGCGCGGCGCCGCAGAGGACAACGCCGTGGCGCGGGCGACCGCGCAGGCGCAGGCGCTGACCTCGCTCGTGGCCACGACGGCCGACCGGCAGGCGCTCGACCTGACCGTGCAGCAGGCCGACGCGGGCAACGGCTACGACGTCACGGTGTTCCTCACCGGCGACGTCCGCTTCGGCGCACCCGCCGCGCGCTCGTCGCTGGTCGAGCTGGCCTGGCGGGGCAGGAGCGCGTCGGCCGACGTGGCGGGCGGGCGGGAGATCGTGTTCGCGGTCGACCGGCCGGGCGGGGTCGCCGGCGTGATCCGCACGTTCGTGCCGGACGCGGAGCTGACCCGCGGCGTCGGCCGCGCGTGGCTGCTGCTCGCCGGGCTCGGGGTCGCGCTGCTCGCGGTCAGCCTCGTAGTGGCCGACCGTCTGGCGCGCCGGCTGGTGCGCTCCACGATCGACCTCGCGGCGGTGTCGCACCAGCTCGGCCGGGGCGAGCTGACCGCACGGGCCGACGTGTCCGCGCCGGGGGAGCTGGGCGTCGTGGCGGGCGCGCTGAACGGGCTCGCCGGCCGGATCACCGGCCTGCTGCGGGAGGAACGGGAGACGATCGCCGACCTGTCGCACCGGGTGCGCACGCCGCTGACCACCCTGCGCATGGAGGCGGAGTCACTGTCCCCTTCGGACGCCGAGCGGATCGTGGCGGGCGTGGAGGCGGTGAACCGCGCGGTCACCGACGTGATCCAGCAGGCTCGCAGGCGCGGCAGCGAACCGTCCGGTGTGGACGCCACGGAGGTGGTCCGCGAGCGGGTGGCGTTCTGGGCGGTGCTCGCCGAGGACACCGACCGCGGCCTGACCGTCGACATCGGACCCGGCGTGCTGCCGGTGGCGCTGTCGCGGGCGGACCTGGAGGCGTGCGTGGATGCCTTGCTGGGCAACGTGTTCGCGCACACCCCGAACGGCACGCCGTTCGCCGTGCGGCTGTCGGCACGGCCCGGCGGCGCGACGCTGGTGGTCGCCGACGCCGGGCCGGGGCTGCCCGACCCGGCCGTGCTGCGCCGCGGGGTCAGCGGGTCCGGGTCGAGCGGGCTGGGGCTGGACATCGTGCGGCGCGCGGCCGAGCAGACCGGCGGTTCGGTCCGGTTCGAGCCCGGTGCGCCCGGGTTGTCGGTGGTGGTGGAGCTCGGGGCCTTAGCGCGGCCTTAACCGTTGGGCAGCGCGACGCTAGGTCTGCGCCCGGCACCGTGGGTGGCGTCCGAACACGAAGGAAGGGACCCCACCATGAACAGGAAGACGATCGTTGTCGCGGCGGCCGCGGGAGCGCTGCTGGTCTCGGGCGGCAGCGCGTGGGCGCTGGGCACCGGCGGCGACCCGGTCCGCACGGCCGCGACCCCCACCAGCGCCACCTCGTTCCCCACCACCGCGACATCGACCCCCGCCGCGGCGCGGCTGACGGCCGCCGACGCGGCCCGGATCGTGCGGGCCCGGCTCGGCGGCGGCGTGGTGCGCGAGGTCGAGGCGGAGCTCGAGCACGGCCGCCTCGAGTGGAAGGTCCAGATCGTCAAGGACGGCGTGCGCTACGACATCCGCGTCGACGCCCAGACCGGCGACGTGACCCGCGCGTCGACCGATGCCAGCGATGCCGCCCGCGGCGACGACCGTGGTGGCCGGGACGATCGCGGTGTCGACGACCACCCCGGCGCGGGTCACTCGGGTACCGCCTCGGGGTCCGGCAACCCGGGTTCCGGCTCGGGCTCCGGCTCGTCCGGCCGCGGCGGCGCGGACGACCCGGCGGGCGACGACCACGGCGGCCACGGGGCGGACGACCCGGCGGGCGACGACCACGGCGGTCACGACGCCGACGACCCGGCCGGTGACGACCACGGCGGCCACGGCGCCGACGACGCCCCGGGCGACGACCACGGCGGTGACCGTTGATCATCGGCCGGGTTTAACCTGGCTGTTTGTGCACCGAGGCATCACCGTCCACCGCTGCGACGCGATCCGGCTCGGCAGGCAGGCCACCCGGCTGGAGACGCTGTACCGGCGCTGCTTCGCCGAGCCGCCGTGGCGGGAGTCGGCGGAGCGCCTCGCCGCCTTCCCCGACCGGCTGACCCGCCACCTCGGCCACGACGGCTTCGACGGCCTCGTCGCGATGGCGGACGGTCAGCTGGCCGGTGCGGTGTACGGCTGGCCGGCGGGCCCGGCGATGGAGTCGGGCACCAGCTTCGACGACACCCTCGCCGCGGCGGCACCCCCGGCGGTCGCCGGCCGGCTCGTGGCGCCCGCGCTGGTCGTCGCCGAGCTGATGGTGGACCCCGAGCGCCAGCAGCGCGGGATCGGCCGCTCGTTGCTGACCCGCTTCACGGACGGCTGGCCGTCGGCGTGGCTGTGCACCCACCCCGACGCGCCGGCCGCCGGCATGTACCGCCGTGGCCGCTGGCACGAGGAGCTCCGCTTCACGGTCGACGACTGCCCGATGATCCTGTTCACCTGGCGCGCCCCGGCCGCCTGACCTACCGCACCCGCTGAGGTTCCCAGGCGTGCTCGCGCAGTGGCTCGTCCAGCGGCGCGCCCGTGAGCCGATTGGCCACAGTGGACAGTGTGTACGCGCCGATGCCCAGCACCACCTCCAGCGCCTGCCGCCGGGTGTAGCCGTGCGCCAGGAACTCCGCCACCCGGGCCTCGCCGACCCCGCCCGCCGACTCCGCGACGTCGATCGTGAACAGGCGCAACGCCTCCAGCTTCCCGTCGTCGAGCGGCCGGCCGTCGCGCAACGCCGCGATCAGGCCGGGGGGCGCCGCCAGGCCGGTCAGCCGCGCGGTGTGCATCGCCATGCAGACGTGGCATTCGTTGCGCCGGGCGATCGTCATGATCAGGGTCTCGCGGGCCAGCGGGTCCAGCGAGGTGTTCTCGAACATGCCGGACAGCTTCAGGAAGCCGTCGAGGAGCTGCGGCGCCTCGGCCATCCTGGCCACCGCCGCCGGCAGGTACCCCAGGCGCGACTCGGTCGCGGACAGGGTCCGGCGGGCGGCGGGCGGCGCGGACTCGGCGGTGTGGTCGGCGAACATGGTCACTCCGGTAAGTTAGACAACGTGGTTGACGAAATAGTAAACCAGGTTGTCGAACCGGGCAAGGAGCCGCCGGGCTTCGAGCTGCCGCTGCTGCTGCTCGCCGGTTTCCGCACGCTGATCGAGGCGCTGCACGCGGAGCTCGCGCGCCAGGGCCACCCGCACGCCCGCCCCGCGCACGGCTTCGTCCTGCAGGCCATCGGCCCCGGCGGCGTGACGGCGAGCGAGCTGGGCCGCCGTCTCGGCGTGTCGAAGCAGGCAGCCGGCAAGACCGTCGACCGCCTGGAGAAGCTGGGCTACGTCACCCGCGCCGGCGACACCCGCGACGCCCGCCGCAAGACGATCCGGCTCACCGAAAGCGGCGCCGACGTCCTGTCCCGCTCGGCGGCGATCTTCGACGACCTGCGCGCGCAGTGGGTCGGCACGCTCGGCGCCGCCCGCGTCCGCCAGCTGGAGACGTCCCTGCGCGCGGTCACCCCGGACGGCATCTGGTCGCTCGACACGGCGGCCTGGTTCGGCGCGTGACGGTGCCGGCCCGGCGTTAGGCTCGCGCCGTGGACATGAGAGAACACAACCGGCACGTCGTCGCGCAGTTCCGGGCGGGCGGCCCGATCGAGGGGCTGCACCGCGAACGTCTCGTGCTGCTCACCACAACCGGCGCGCGCAGCGGGCGCGAGCACACCACGCCGATGATGTTCGTCCGGGACGGTGACCGGGTGCTGGTGCTCGCCTCCAACGCGGGCGCGCCGCGTTCCCCCGACTGGTTCCGCAACCTGACCGCACACCCCGATGTGACGGTCGAGATCGGCGACGAGCGCTACCCGGCCACCGCCACCCCGCTGGCCGGCGCCGAGTACGACGAGAAATGGGCGTGGATCACGGAGCAGTACCCGTTCTTCGCCGACCACGAGAAGTCAGCCGGCCGGCAGATCCCCGTCGTGGCGCTCGTCCGGAGCTGAGAGACCTGGTTAAAGGGGCGCCCGGACAGTGACCTGGCTTGTCTGGGCGCCCTTTCGCAACTAACAGGAACTCAGTTGATCAGGGGCAGTACCACCAGCCGAGACTCAGGACGATCCCGAGACCTCCGAGCGCCACGACTACCACGAGCACCTCCACCTGTGAGGGGTTCCGTTTCGCTGCTGCGAAAGCGATTCCGACGGTAGCCACGTGGTGGAGCTGTTGTCGTTCCCCGGTCAGGATGAGAAAAAGTCGCACCGGGTCGCTGACCTGGTGGGAAAACCACGGGAATGGCCTAGCGACGGTCTCCTTCAGGTGGTTGCCTGGGTCGGTGCGAACCCTGCTGCGGCTGATCGCCGCGTTTTCCTTGTCCCTGCTCGCCTTCGCGGTCCCGCCCGCGTCGGCGGCGATGACCGTGAAGGTACTGCAGCTGAACATCTGCCACAGCGGCGTGGCCGGCTGCTACGCCGGCGCCGAACCCGTGCTGGCCAAGGCCGAGTCTGTCATCTCCTCGACCCGGCCGCAGGTCGTGTCCGTGAACGAGGCGTGCGCAGGCGACGTGGACCGGCTGCGCGCGGCGATGGGCGCGTCCGTCGCGACGTTCGTGGCGGCCCAGCACCGCGACGGCACGCCCGTGACGTGCACCAACGGCCAGCAGTACGGCAACATCCTGCTGGTCGCGTCCGCGCTGGCCGGTGGTCCCGCCGCCACCGGCCACTACGCCGCACAGGACAGCGGCAACGAGATGCGCGCGTGGGCGTGCCTGCCGGCCGGCGCGCTGAGCGCGTGCACCACGCACCTGTCCGCGAGCAGCGGCACGACCGCGCTCGCGCAGTGCCAGGAGCTGATGTCCCGCGCGGCCGGCTACGCCGCGGCCGGCCCGGTCGTGGTCGCGGGCGACCTGAACCTGCGGTACCAGGGCAGCCCGGACGCCCAGTCCTGCAACCGTGCCGGCTTCTACCGCAAGGGCGACGGCTCGGTGCAGCACGTGTTCGCGACGACGAACCTCGCGTTCGTGAGCGGCACGAAGATCGACATGGCCGGCACGACCGACCACCCGGGCTGGCTGGTCACCGTCACGATGGGCTAGGGCGCGTCTGGCGGATCTTGGTCGATGCGATGCGACAAGGTGGCCAGGGGCCGTCTGGGCGCGAATCGCGCGGCCGAAGATCCGTCAGACGTGCCCTAGCGGCGCTCGGCCAGGATCGTCAGGCCGCGACGGTCCACTCGCAACACAGAGGGGAGCGACTCGGACGCCGGGTACTCCGACTCCATGATCATCGAGTGGACCGTCGCGGCGTGCGGCGACGACTCGGCCGCGATGATCACGTGTCGCGGGCAGGACAAGCCCACCACGAACCGTTCCTCGCCGAGCAGGCCGGACACATAGGAGTGGAAGTTCGGCAGGCACACCGCGGGTGCGGCCAGGCCGCCGTCGCGGTGCAGGTCGAGCACGCCGTTGTCGTACTCCTCGATCCGCAGCCCGGACGCGAGGTTCTCCCGCGCCATCTCGTACAGCTCCTCGAACGAGCCCGCCTCGCCCCACGCGCCGTCCGGCCCGAAGTGGCGGTGCGTCAGGTGGCTGATGCCGATCCGCCCGTTCGGCCCGGACGCGACCATCGCGAGCGACACGTGCAGGCCGTCGGGCACCAGCGTGTAATGCGGCATGGCCGCGAGCAGGTCGGCCTGCGGCGAGGACTCGCTCCACAGCATCGGCAGCAGCTCGCCGTCCCGCTCGGCCTCCCCGGGCCGCTCGCCGGCGATCCCGTCCGCGGCGGTCACCCCCAGCTGCCGGCGGGCGGCCTCGAGCGCCTCCGGCCAGTGGCCGGGAGCCGGCCGCGGGAACGTGTAGTAGACGGCGGCGTTGGGGAAGGTCCGCTCGATGAACGAGCTGTCCGCCCGGGACGGCTCCCACTCGGACACGAGCGCGACGACCTCGTCGGGCCGCGCGCCGTGACTGCGGCGGGCCACGTCCCAGGCGCGGCGCACGGAGTCCTCGGCGACCGTCGGCGCGCGACCCGCGCAGTGCTCCTCACGGCCGCGCCAGAGCTGGAAGACGACGACGTTGCTCGAGGGATCGGTTTCCACGTCCGCCACGATGCCGCCACGTGACTGTGCCCGGCATCCGTGGCTGCACGGCCGGTCACGTCGGCTGCGCTACCGGGCAAGTCGTGATTTGTCGGTGGTCGATGCGAACATATGTTCGTGACCGCCGCGACCATCCTGCACGCCGACCTGGACGCGTTCTACGCCTCCGTCGAGCAGCGCGACGACCCGGGCCTGCGCGGCAAACCGGTCATCGTGGGCGGCGGCGTGGTGCTGGCGTGCAGCTACGAGGCGAAACGGCTCGGCGTGCGGACCGCGATGGGTGGTTACCGGGCGCTGCGGCTGTGCCCGCACGCGATCGTCGTACCGCCGCGGATGTCGGCGTACAGCGAGGCCAGCAAGGCCGTGTTCGAGGTGTTCCGGAACACGACGCCGCTGGTGGAGGGGTTGTCGATCGACGAGGCGTTCCTCGAGGTGAGCGGCCTGCGCAAGATCGCGGGCACGCCCGTGGAGATCGCCGGCCGATTACGCAGGGACGTGCTCGAGCAGGTCGGCCTGCCCATCACCGTCGGCATCGCGCGCACCAAGTTCCTGGCCAAGGTGGCCAGCGGCGTGGCGAAGCCGGACGGGCTGCTGCTGGTGCCGCCGGACGGCGAGCTCGAGTTCCTGCACCCGCTGCCGGTCGAGCGGCTGTGGGGCGTCGGCCGGGTGACGGCGGAGAAGCTGCACGCCCGCGGCGTGTACACGGTGGGGCAGGTGGCCACGCTGGCGCAGTCGTCCCTGGTGGGCATGCTCGGCAAGGCGGCGGGCCGGCACCTGCACGCGCTGGCCCACAACTACGACCCGCGCCCGGTTCGGGTGGGGCAGCGGCGCCGGTCGATCGGCTCGCAACGGGCGCTCGGCTCGCGCCCGCGCACCCGCGCCGACCTGGAGGCCACGCTGGCCGCACTGGTCGACCGCGTGGCGCGGCGGCTGCGGGCGGCCAAGCGGGTGTGCCGGACGGTGGTGCTGCGCTTGCGGTTCGCCGACTTCGCGCGGGCCACCCGCTCCCACACCCTGTTCCGCGCGACGGACGACACGCAGGTCCTGCTGGACACGGCTCGCACGCTCTTGCGTGACGTGATGGGCCTGCTGGACGAGCGGGGCTGCACGCTGGTCGGCATCTCGCTGGCCAACCTGGACGACGTCGACGCGGTGCAGCTGATCCTGCCCTTCGACCGGTATCCGACGGGCTCGCTGGACACGGCACTGGACCACGTCCGCGACAGGTACGGCTCGACGGCGGTCACGAGAGCGGCGTTGCTGGGACGCGACCCGGGCATCCAGGTCCCCATGCTCCCGGACTGACGGCCGGTTGCGGGAGGCGCGGACCAGTGTGTCGCATGTGGACGATCGCTCGCCGCGCGCGGCGAGCCGGCCTGGTGGATCCTTGATCCAGGAGGCCGACACGAGGAGGTGCGCGGGTGATCGTTCTGGCCGACGCCAATCTGCGTCTCGACGCCAACGCGGTGGACTATGTCCTGCTGGCTATGTACTTCGCCCTGGTCATCGGCATCGGATACCTTGCGAGAAGGCGGGTCTCGACGAGCCTCGACTTCTTCCTGTCCGGCCGTTCGCTGCCCGCGTGGGTCACCGGGCTCGCGTTCATCTCCGCCAACCTCGGCGCCATCGAGGTCATGGGCATGTCGGCCAACGGCGCCCAGTACGGCCTGCCGACCGCGCACTACTTCTGGGTCGGCGCGGTCCCCGCCATGCTGTTCCTGGGCGTGGTGATGATGCCGTTCTACTACGGCTCCAAGGTTCGCAGCGTCCCGGAGTTCATGCTGCGCCGCTTCGGCCCCGGTACCCACCTGGTCAACGGGATCAGCTTCGCCGTCGCGCAGATCCTCATCGCGGGCGCGAACCTCTTCCTGCTGGCCAGCGTCGTGGACCTGCTGCTCGGCTGGCCCATCTGGCTCTCGGTGATCGTGGCCGCCGCGATCGTGCTCAGCTACACCGCGCTCGGCGGGCTGTCGGCTGCGATCTACAACGAGGTCCTGCAGTTCTTCGTGATCGTCGCCGCGCTGCTGCCGCTCACGCTGGTCGGCCTGTACAAGGTCGGCGGCTGGCAGGGCCTCGTCGACAAGGTCTCCGGCGGGCCGGGCGGTCCCGAACAGGTCGACAGCTGGCCGGGCAACCAGCTCACCGGCTTCGACAACGACCTGCTGTCGATCGTCGGGCTGGTGTTCGGCCTCGGGTTCGTGCTCTCGTTCGGCTACTGGACCACGAACTTCGTCGAGGTGCAGCGCGCGATGGCGGCCAAGAGCATGTCCGCCGGGATGCGCACGCCGATCATCGGCGCGTTCCCGAAGATGTTCGTCCCGTTCATCGTGATCATCCCGGGCATGATCGCCGGCGTCGCGGTGACCGAGCTGTCCGGGGCGAACAAGGAAGCGCTCCTGGCGGGCGACAAGGCGCCGAGCGGCGCCACGTTCAACAACGCGCTGCTGCTGCTGATGCGCGACCTGCTGCCCAACGGCATGCTCGGCATCGCGATCACCGGCCTGCTGGCCGCGTTCATGGCCGGCATGGCCGCGAACCTGAGCTCCTTCAACACGGTCTTCACCTACGACATCTGGCAGACCTACGTGCGCAAGGACCGGCCGGACGGCTACTACCTGCGCTTCGGCCGGCTGATGACGGTCGTCGCGACGGTGCTCGCGATCGGCACCGCGTTCATCGCGTCCACCTACGCCAACCTGATGGACTACCTGCAGCAGCTGTTCTCGTTCTTCAACGCGCCACTGTTCGCCACGTTCATCCTCGGTCTGTTCTGGCGCCGCATGTCGCCCGCGGCAGGCTGGAGTGGACTGGTCAGCGGCACGTTCGCGGCCGTCTTCGTGTTCGTGCTCACCGAGTCCGGCGCATGGACGCTGCCCGGCCAGGGCGGCGCGTTCGTCGGCGCCGGCGCGGCGTTCGTGGTCGACATCGCGGTGAGTGTCGCCGTGTCGGTCGCGACGCGTCCGAAGCCGGTGGCGGAGCTGGCGGGGCTGGTGTACTCGCTGACCCCGAAGGAGGACCGGACGCCGTCGCGGACCGGGGAGGACGCCGGGTGGTACCGCAACCCGACGCTGCTCGCCGGCATCGCCCTCGTCATCACCATCGCGCTCAACATCATCTTCTAGGAGACCGGGATGACCTCGACAGGGACACCAGCGGGGACACCAGCGGGGACACCGCGGACCCGGCGTGCAAGCGCGTTCGA
This sequence comes from Actinophytocola sp., assembly GCA_035995025.1. GTDB lineage: Bacteria > Actinomycetota > Actinomycetes > Mycobacteriales > Pseudonocardiaceae > Actinophytocola. The sequence continues at coordinate 13,254 of DASYKY010000010.1, read as the reverse complement.
CATCCGCCTCGTCATCGCGCTGTTGCTCGGCGTGTACGGTCTGGTCACCACGGTGCTGGGCATCTGGTTCACGTCGGACTCGGAGATCGAGCGGTCGGCCGGGGTGAACATCAACCTGTGGGCCGGTCTCGGGATGCTGATCGTCGCCGCGCTGTTCGCGCTGTGGACGTGGCTGCGTCCGCTGCGGGTGCCGGTGGAGGAGGAGGGCGAACAGCCCGCCGAGTAGGAGGTCGGGTTGGACGTCGTCGCCGCGGTCGTCGTGGGCCTGGTGGCCCTGGTGCACGCGTACTTTCTGGTGCTCGAGATGTTCCTGTGGCGCACGCCGCGCGTGCGCCGGGTGTTCGGTACCACCGAGGAGGTGGCCGAGTCCAGCGCCGTCCTCGCCGCGAACCAGGGGCTGTACAACGGTTTCCTCGCCGCGGGCCTGGTGTTCGGGCTCGTCGCGGGCGGCGCCGGTGGCACCGTCGGGTTTCCGGTCACGGTGTTCTTCCTTGCCTGCGTGATCGTGGCCGGGATCTACGGTGCGCTGACCGCGAACCCGCGCATCGTGTTCGTGCAGGCCCTGCCGGGTGCCGTGGCGCTCGGGCTCGTGCTGATCGCACACTGACCCGAGCCGACGGAAGAACCCCGGCGGGCAGAAGAACCTCGACGGTCAGTCCGGGGGTCTGACCGCCGAGGTGGGGGCGACCCCGCCAGCTGCTTGTTTCAACTCGCGGGATCTCGGCTACACACTCGTCCGGGCGAGCCGCAACCTGCTTGTGGGGATACCCGTGTGGACTGTCGGTCAATCCTGTGGCCGCGTGTCCTCCCAGCGGCCGTCCTCGTCCGCCGGCAGTTCCGGCTCCCGCCATTCCTCCGCCCGGCTCGGCCGGTTGGCGTGGAGCATGCCCTCCAGTTCGTGCTTGAGGTTGTCGTCCTGCCGCGGACCGTGCGTGTCGCTCTCGCGGTGCATGGCACTCCTCTCGGGTGAGCTCAGCGGATGACGCGGCGGTAGCGCTGCAGCCGGCGCGGGCCGGGGAGCGCGAAGCGGCGGATGAGATAGGTGAGCACGCCGCCGATCACCAGCCACAGAATGGCCGCGAGGCCCTCGTTCAGCAGCGTGGCGACCTTGGCGTTGCCCGGGGTGAACAGGCCGGTGAGACCCAGGCGGATGCCGTCCGCCCAGCCGTCCACAAAGGACGCGAAGCCGTTGGTCATGTTGGCGCTGCCAAGCACCAGCACGATGTGCACACCGAGCACGACGGCGAACACCCCGGTGATGACGGTGATGACCGTGCAGACCATGCCCACCGCGCGGATGCGCCGGTAGTCGGGGTTCGCGACGCCCTCCTCGACGATCTCGTCTTCGTAGGGCTCGCCGGCGCGCGGCGCGGACACCGGCGGTGGCGGCGGCGTCCGCGACACCGCGGCCTCGCGTTGGGTCGGCGGGTCGGCGGCGGGGTACGGGTCGAGACGGGTCCGGTCCGGATCCTGCTCGTAACGCATGGCGTCCTCCAAGACCAGCCGCGGGGCGGCCGGTCGTCGGCTACGGAGAGGAATAACCCGGCGCGCCGCCCGGTAAACGAAGCCGCCCGGGACGGCGGCACTAACCTGGTGTTCCGTGCGGGTGAGCCGGGCGCGAATTCGGGCGGCGTTGCGCACGCGGATGCGGGCGTTGCGCCAGCTGGGCCTGCCCATCCTGCAGTGCGCGGTCGCCGCCGCGCTCGCGTGGCTCGTGGCGACCCAGGTCTTCGGACACGACCGGCCGTTCTTCGCGCCGATCGCGGTCATCATCTGCATCGGGGTCGGCCTCGGGCAGCAGCGACTGCGGCGGGTCGTGGAGCTCGTGGTCGGGGTCAGCCTCGGCATCGGGGTCGGCGACGTGCTCGTCAACACCATCGGGACCGGCGCCTGGCAGCTCGCCCTCGTGCTGGGGCTCGCCATGACCGCGGCCGCGCTGCTCGGGGGCGGACCGCTGATCGTGCTGCAGGCCGGGTCGTCCGCGGTGCTCGTCGCCACGCTGCTGCCGCCGGGCGGCACGGCCGGGATCGACCGCATGATCGACGCGCTCATCGGCGGCCTGCTCGGGCTGGCCGCGATCGCCGTGCTGCCGGGGAACCCGCCGGGGGTCGCCCGCAAGCACGCCGTGGGGTTGATCGGCGAGCTGACCGTCGCGCTCACCACCGCGGCCGACGCGCTGGATGCGCGCGACGCCGAGCTGGCCGGGCAGGCGCTGCGGCGCATCCGCACGCAGCAGCCCATCGACGACTTCCGCGACGCGCTGCGCACCGCGCGCGAGATCCTGGTCCTCTCGCCGCTGCACCGGCGCCGCCGCCACGTGCTTAGGTCCTATTTGGACGCTGTCGAGCCGCTCGACCACGCGTTGCGCAACTGCCGGGTGCTGCTGCGCCGCACCCGGTCCGCGCTCGTCGACGACGAGCCGGTGCCGGCCGACCTCGTCGACGGGCTGCGCGACCTGGCGCACGCGTCGGAGCTGCTCGCCGAGAACCTCGGCGGGGCCACGTCGGCCGTTCGTGCGGCACTGCGCGACGCCGCGTCGACCGTCGACGCGGACAGCCTGGCGCACGGCGGCTTCTCCGGCCAGGTGATCGCGGCACAGCTCCGGTCCGTGGCGGTCGACCTGCTGCAGGCGACCGGGCTGCGCCACGACGAGGCACGCGCGCTGCTGCCGACGATCGGCCACCCGGACGGCTGATCAGGCCAGCGCGTTCATCTCCGGGCTGTTGAGGATCCGCGTCCCGGGATCGGCGCCGCGCGCGAGCGCCAGCATCGCCCGGCCGATGACCTCGGTCGTGGTGATGTGGTCGCCGGCCAGGCGCTTCAGCACCGGGTAGAGCACGGAGGTGACCCGGTAGATCGTCCGGTACAACGCCACCCGCGACTGCGCGCCGTGCCGCGGCTGGATGTAGCCGGGGCGAACGACGTAGGCGTTGAGCGACGTCGCGAACAGCGCGTTCTCCGTGCGGCCGCGGACCCGCGCCCACATCACCCGGCCCCGCTCGGTGCTGTCCGCGCCCTGCCCGGAGACGTACACGAACGTGGCCGCCGGGTTGCGTTCGGCGACGGCGGCGGCCGCCGACATGGTGAGGTCGTAGGTGATCTTCGTGTACTCGGCCTCCTTCATGCCGGCCGACGTCACGCCGAGGCAGAAGAAGCACGCGTCCACACCGGACAGCTCGGCGACGTCGCCGAGGTCGGTGAGGTCGGTGCGGAGCACCTCGTGGAACTTCGGGTCGTCGATCCCGGCCGGGCTGCGGCCGACGGAGACGACGTCGGCCACGTCGCCGGCGAGCAGGCATTCCCGGACCACACCTTGGCCGACCATCCCGGTCGCGCCGAACACGAGCACCTTCACGCGGGCGACCGTACCGGCATACTCGGCGGGTGGCCACGCCGATCATCCTCGACTGCGACCCCGGACACGACGACGCGCTCGCGATCATGCTCGCCGCCGCGCACCCGGCGGTCGACCTGCGGGCGATCAGCACGGTCGCCGGCAACCAGACCCTCGACAAGACGACCACGAACGCGCGCCGGATCTGCGACGTCGCGGGCATCTCCGGCGTGCCGATCCTCGTCGGCCGCGCGCATCCGTTGCGCGGCAAGGGGATCGTCGCGGCCGACGTGCACGGGGAGTCCGGGTTGGACGGTCCCGCGTTCGGTCCGCCGGTCACGCCCGTCGCGAGCACGGACGGCATCGCCGCGCTGCGCGACCTGCTGCGTGCGGCGCCGGCCACGATCGTCGCCACCGGGCCGCTGACCAACGTGGCCGCGCTGCTGCTCGCGTTCCCGGACGTGGCGTCGCGGATCGAGCGGGTGGTGTTCATGGGCGGCAGCACCGGCACCGGCAACGTGACGCCGTACGCGGAGTTCAACGTCTACGCCGACCCCGAGGCCGCGGACATCGTGCTGCACAGCGGGATCCCGGTGACGATGTGCGGGCTGAACGTCACCCACCAGGCACTCGCCGACGAGGCGGTGCTGGCCCGGATCGCGGCGATCGGCGGTCCGCTGGCGCGGGTGTGCGCCGACCTGCTGGGGTTCTTCGCGGGCACCTACCGGGAGATCTGGGGCTTCCCGGCGCCGCCGGTGCACGACCCGGTGGCGGTGGCGCTGGTGGCCGAGCCGGACGTCGTCACGACCACGCGCACGCGGCTGGACATCGAGCTGACCGGCACGTTCACCCGCGGCGCGACGGTCGTCGACCTGTACGCGCGGACCGGCCGCCCACCGAACGCCGACGTCGCCGTCGGGCTGGCGGTGCCCCGCTTCTGGGACCTGGTGGTCGCGGCGATCGAGGCCCTGTCCGGTTGACGGGTCCTATTGCAGGTAGCCCTCGACGACGTCACCCGGCCGGGCCGCGGCCTCGTCGGGGTTCTCGCCTGCCGAGCGGCGGGCGCGACGCTGACGGAGCAGGTCCCAGCAGCGGTCGAGCTCGACCTCGAGGGCCTGCAGCCGCTGCTTGTCGGGCTGCTCGGCGCCCCGCTCGAGGTCGTGCTCCTCGGCGATGAGCTCACCGATGCGGGACGAGAGCTGCTTGTCGTCCATGGTCTGGCCCCTTTCTCCGGTGCCCATGCTCGCAGATCGGGCCGGACCCGGCCGCCCAACGTGCCGATGCCCACGAGCGGGAATACCGCCCGGCGGTACCGGGTTCGCGCCCGGTCAGCCCAGGCAGAACTCGTTGCCTTCCGGGTCGCGGAGGACGATCCAGCGGGTGCCGTTGCCTTCGCGCCAGACGCCGGGTGGGTCGACGAGGGTGGCGCCGAGCGTACGGAGGCGGGCGACCTCCGCTTCCGGGGTGCGGGAGGCGAGGTCGACATGCATCCGGCTCCTGCCCGCCGCCGGGGCGTCGACCCGGGAGAACAGGATGTGGCGGACGCCGCGCTCGTCCGGGGCGCGCAGGCGAACGAAGTCGGGGCGTTCCTGGGTGATGTGGTAACCCGTGGCGGCCGCCCAGAAGCGAGCCAGCGTGCACGGGTCGCGGGCGTCGAAGGTGACGTTGTAGATGAACGCCAATCAGATCACCGCGAACGACTCGGGCGGCATGCCGATGTGGGTGCCGGTGAGGTCTGGCTCCGCCGAGGCCAGCAGGATCGGGCCGGCCTGGCGGTCCAGGAGGATCTTCGCCTCCGCCGTGCCGAGGTTGACGATCACCCGGCGTTCGCCTCGGTGGAGGATCAGCCAGGACCCGGCCGCCTCGACGCGGAACCGGTCCAGGCGGGGGTCGGCCAAATCGGGGTGGGCGCGGCGAAGGGCGATCAGCTGCCGGTACATGTCGTGGACCGCGCGGTGGGCCGGGTCGCTCAGCTCGTCCCAGCGCAGCGTCGACGCGCGGACCGTGGCCGGGTCCATCGGGTCGGGCACCTCGGCGGCGCCCCAGCCGTGCGCGGCGAACTCCGCGCGGCGGCCGTCTCGCACCGCGGCCGCGAGCTCGGGGTCCTCGAACGACGCGAAGAACTGCCACGGCGTGCTCGCCGCCCACTCCTCGCCCATGAACAGCATCGGCGTGTACGGGGAGCACAGCACGATCGCCGCGCCGCACAGCATCCGGGACGGCGAGATCGTCGCGGTCATCCGGTCGCCCTGGGCGCGGTTGCCGATCTGGTCGTGGTTCTGCAGGTAGATGAGGAACCGGTGGCCGGCGTGGCGGTGCGGGTCGATGCGCCGCCCGTGCGTGCGGGCGCGGAACGACGACCACGTGCCGGCGTGGAAGAACGCCCGCCGCAGCGTGGTCGCGAGCGCGCCGGGCGCGCCGAAGTCGTGGTAGTAGCCGTCGGTCTCGCCGGTCAGCGCCACGTGCAGCGCGTGGTGCAGGTCGTCGCACCACTGCGCCTCGAGGCCGTAGCCGCCCGCGTCGCGCGACGTGACCAGCCTGGGGTCGTTGAGATCCGACTCGGCGATGAGGTGCAGCGGTCGCCGCAGGCCCGCGGCGAGCGCGTCGACCGCCGCGGCCAGCGCCTCCAGCAGGTGGGTGGCGCCCTTGTCGACCAGCGCGTGCACGGCGTCGAGCCGCAGCCCGTCGAGGTGGTAGTCGCGCAGCCGGCCCAGCGCGTCGTCGAGCACGTACCGGCGGACCTCGTCGGAGTCCGGGCCGTCGAGGTTGAGCGCCGGTCCCCAGATGGTGTGCCCGGCGAAGTACGGCCCGAAGCGGTCGAGGTACGCGCCGGACGGGCCGAGGTGGTTGTAGACCACGTCGAGCAGCACGCCCAGCCCGCGCGCGTGGCAGGCGTCGACGAACCGCTTGAACCCGGCCGGCCCGCCGTACGGCTCGTGCACCGCGCCCCAGGCGACCCCGTCGTAGCCCCAGCCCGCGGTGCCGTCGAACGCGTTGACCGGCAGCACCTCGACGAAGTCGATGCCCAGCTCGACGAGGTGGTCGAGCCGCCCGACGGCAGCGTCGAACGTGCCGGCCGCGGTGAACGTGCCGATGTGCAGCTCGTAGAGCACCGACCCGGCAAGCGGCCGCCCGGTCCAGGCGGCGTCGGTCCAGGCGAACGCGCTGTGGTCGTAGCGGCGGGACGGGCCGTGCACGCCTCGTGGCTGCCAGGGTGAGCGCGGGTCGGGCAGTGGCGTGTTCTCGTCGTCGAGGAGGAAGGCGTAGTCGGTGACCTCGTCGGCGGGGTCGGCGTGCCACCAGCCGCCTTCGTCGCGGGTCATGTCGTGGACGGCGTCGCCCGCTTCGAGCCGGACGCGGTCGCGGTGTGGTGCCCACACGGAGATGCGGCTCATGTGTCGTCCCGGACCAGGAGGGCTACGGGGTAGTGGTCGAGCAGGTCGGCCAGGGGGGCGGTCCCGGGGACGGGGCGGCGGGTCAGGTGGTCGGTCCATGGTCCTGGCGGCAGCGCCAGGACCGTGTCCTGCCAGCCCTTTCTGGCCAGGCCGACCGGGAGGCGGGTGGCCACCGCGGCCACGCCGGTGCGGGTGAACGCCACCACGTGGCCGGCCGCCGGGCCGTCGGCGGGCAGGGGACGGTAGCCGGTGAACAGGGCCGGGCGTTCGCGGCGCAGGCGCAGCGCGGTGCGCACCACGTGCAGCTTCGCCGCGCCGGTGTCGTCGACCTCCGGGAGCCAGCCCTCCTCGAGGCGCTCCAGCAGGGTCGCGCGGGTCGGGTAGTCGACCGGGCGGCGGTTGTCCGGGTCGACCAGCGACAGGTCCCACAGCTCGCTGCCCTGGTACACGTCCGGCACCCCCGGGCCCGCCAGCTGCAACAGCTTCTGCCCCAGCGCGTTCGACCAGCCCGGCAGCCGCACGCGCTCGACGAACGCCGCCACCTCCGCGCGCAGCTCGGCGTCGTCGAGGACCGCCGCCGGCCATGCGGCGACAGCGTGCTCGAACGGCTCGTCGTGGTCGACCCACGACGTCCGGACCTTCGCCTCCTTGGCCGCCTTGTCCAGGTAGGACACGAGCCGCTCGGGCGTGATCGGCCACGCGCCGACCAGCGTCTGCCAGGCCAGCAGGTCCAGCGTCGGCTCCGGCAGGCCGCGCCGCGCGGACCAGCGGCGCACCGCGGTGGCGAACTCCGGCGCCAGCTCGGCCAGCACCGCGATCCGGGCGCGCACGTCCTCCGACCGCTTCGTGTCGTGAGTGGACAGTGTGGTCATGCTCGCGGGCCAGCCGGCCTCGCGTGCGGTCGCGCCCGTGTGGAACTCCGCCACGGACACGCCGAACCGGCCGGGCGCGCCGCCGACCTCGTTGAGCGCGGTCAGCCTCGGGTAGCGGTAGAACGCGGTGTCCTCGTCGCCCTTCGCCACCACCATGCCGGACGTCTGCTGGATGCGGGTGGCCAGCTCGCCGTGCGGGTCCTTCCGCACCTCTTCGTCCAGTGTGGACAGTGCGTCGGCCAGGTCGGGGCGGGCCGCGCGGGCCCGGTCGACCGCCGCCTGCCAATGCGCCAGGCCCTCCGGCAGGTAGGACCGGTACACGGGGAAGGCGACCATCAGCTCGGCCACCGCCTCCGGCGGCGTGCCCGGGACGAGCGCGGCGATCCGGCGCAGCTCCGCGACCAGCGAGCGCGACGTGATCAGCCGCCTGCTGCGCGACTCCTCCGCCGCGAAGTCCGGCGTGGCGGCCAGCTCGGTGAGCACCGCCTCGCCCGCGGGATCGACGAACACCCCGCACACCTCGCGCAGCGCGTCGTAGCCGGTGGTGCCGTGCACCGGCCAGGACGCCGGCAGCGACTCGCCCGCCGCGAGGATCTTCTCCACCGCCAGCCAGCCGTCCATTCGCGACCGCAGCCGCCGGAAGTACCCGCCCGGGTCGGCGAGCCCGTCCGGGTGGTCGATGCGCAGACCATCGACCTCGCCCGCCTCGACCCAGCGCAGCACCTCCGCGTGGGTGGCCGCGAACACGTCCGGGTCCTCGACCCGGACCGCGGCCAGCGTGGTGATGTCGAAGAACCGCCGGTAGGTCAGCTCCGCGTTGCCGCGCCGCCAGTGCACGAGGCGGTAGTGCTGCCGCTCGTGCACCTCGGCCGCGCTGCCCTCGCCCGTGCCGGGGGCGATCGGGAACTCGTGGTCGTAGTAGGCGAGCCGCCCGTCGCGGACCTCGAGGCCGCCGCCGGACGTGTCATCGTCGCCGAGCACCGGCAGCAGGATCGGGCCGCGCGACCAGTCGACGTCGAAGTAGCCGGCGTACCGCGACTCCCGGCCGTGGGTCAGCACGTCCCACCACCACGGGTTGGCCGCCGGCACCTCGACCGACATGTGGTTCGGCACCAGGTCGACGACCAGGCCCAGCCCGGCCGCGCGCACCGCGGCGACCAGCCGCAGCCGCGCCTCCTCGCCGCCCAGCTCCGGGCCGGCGCGCGTCGGGTCGACCACGTCGTAGCCGTGCGTCGAGCCGGGCGCCGCGGTCAGCAAGGGCGAGGTGTACACCGCGCCCGCGCCGAGCCGCTCGAGGTAGGGCACCAGGTCCGCGGTGTCGGACAGGTCGAAGCCCGGCCGGACCTGCACCCGGTAGGTGGAAGTGGGAATGCTCACGCGGGATCCCCGGTGCGCTGCAGGACCAGAAGGGAGCGGGCCGCCACCGGGAGGGTGTCGCCCGCGCCCACCGAGCGCGGCTCCGTCGGGCGGTCGCCCGCCACCACGCCGACCACCACGCCGCCGCCGGACTCGGCGAACACCTCGCCCGTCGCGGTGTCCACGACCACCGTCCACTCCGTGCCATAGCCATGCGGCACGGTCATGTCGATCTCGTCGTCGTGCGCGTTGAAGCACATGAGGAACGAGTCGTCGCGTACCCGCTCGCCGCGGCGGTTCAGGTCGGTGATGCCGTCGCCGTTGAGGAACACCATGATCGAGCGGCCGAACCCGGACTCCCAGTCCTGCTCGGACATCTCCTCGCCGCCCGGGGTGAACCACGCGATGTCGCGCAGCTCGTCGCCGCGGCGGATCGGGCGGCCGGCGAAGAACCGGCGCCTGCGGAACACCGGGTGGTTGTGCCGCATCTCGATGACCGCGCCGGTGAAGTCGACCAGGTCGCCGTTGCGCTCGGCCAGCGACCAGTCGACCCACGACAGCTCGTTGTCCTGGCAGTAGCCGTTGTTGTTGCCCTGCTGGGTGCGGCCCAGCTCGTCGCCGTGGAGGAGCATCGGCACACCTTGGGACAGCAGCAGCGTGGCGAGCATGTTGCGGCGTTGCCGGGCACGCAGGTCGGTGATCTTCTCGTCGTCGGTCGGGCCCTCGGCGCCGCAGTTCCACGACCGGTTGTCGTCCGCGCCGTCGCGGTTGTCCTCGCCGTTGGCCTCGTTGTGCTTGCCGTTGTAGGAGACCAGGTCGTTGAGCGTGAACCCGTCGTGCGCGGTGACGAAGTTGATCGACGCGTACGGCCGGCGGCCGTCGTCCTGGTAGAGGTCGGACGAGCCGGTGATGCGGGAGGCGAACTCGCCGAGCGTGGCCGGCTCGCCGCGCCAGAAGTCGCGCACGGTGTCCCGGTACTTGCCGTTCCACTCTGTCCACAGTGGAGGGAAGTTGCCGACCTGGTAGCCGCCCGGGCCGACGTCCCACGGCTCGGCGATCAGCTTGACCTGGCTGATCACCGGGTCCTGCTGCACCAGGTCGAAGAACGTCGACAGGCGGTCGACGTCGTAGAACTCGCGGGCCAGCGTGGCCGCGAGGTCGAACCGGAACCCGTCGACGCGCATCTCGGTGACCCAGTAGCGCAGCGAGTCCATGATCAGCTGCAGGGTGTGCGGGCTGCGCACGTTCAGCGAGTTGCCCGTGCCCGTGTAGTCCATGTAGTACCGGCGGTCGTCGTCGACTAGGCGGTAGTAGTTCTCGTTGTCGATGCCGCGCATGGACAGCGTCGGGCCGAGGTGGTTGCCCTCCGCGGTGTGGTTGTAGACGACGTCGAGGACGACCTCGATGCCCGCGTCGTGCAGCGCGCGGACCATCGCCTTGAACTCCTGTACCTGGGCGCCCGGCACCGCGTTCGGCGTGCCGCTGCCGACGGCGTAGCCGTCGTGCGGCGCGAGGTAGGCGATCGTGTTGTAGCCCCAGTAGTTGCGCAGGCCCCGCTGGAGCAGGCCGTCGTCGTGGAGGAACTGGTGCACCGGCATCAGCTCGACCGCGGTGACGCCGAGGTCGACCAGGTAGTCGATCATCACGGGGTGGGCGAGGCCGGAGTAGGTGCCGCGCAGCTCTTCGGGGATCTCCGGATGTGTCCTGGTCAGCCCCCGGACGTGCGCCTCGTAGATGACCGTCTCGTTGTACGGCGTGTTCGGCGGGCGGTCGTTGCCCCAGTCGAAGAACGGGCTGACGACCGCGCCCTTGACCGTGTGCGCGGCCGAGTCGGCGTCGTTGCGCTCGTCGGGCTTGCCGAAGGGGTAGCCGAACACCGACTCGTCCCAGTCGACCGCGCCGACGACCGCCTTGGCGTACGGGTCGAGCAGCAGCTTGTTCGGGTTGCAGCGCACGCCGGTGCGCGGCTCGTACGGTCCGTGGACCCGGAACCCGTACAGCTGGCCCGGCGCGATGCCCGGCAGGTAGCAGTGCCACACGAAGCCGTCGACCTCGGGGAGCCGGACCCGCGTCTCGGTGCCCGCGGCGTCGAACAGGCACAGCTCGACCCGCGTGGCTGCCTCGGCGAACAGCGCGAAGTTGGTGCCGGCGCCGTCGTAGGTGGCGCCGAGCGGGTAGGGGGAACCTGGCCAGGGCTGCACGCGGGTCTCCTCGGTGGGGCTCGGGTCGATCTCGGGACAAACGGTAAACGGCAGGACCGACAGTGCTACCGCCGCGGGAGTGGCTCTCGCTCGGATCCATCCGATCGGGGCTCGGTCCCGTCCACCGGGCGGGCGGCACGCAGGGCCGCGATCGCGCGAACGACGACAGGGTGTGCCAGCAACTCGTCCACCGACACCGGAAGTGGGATCCGCCAGTTGGGGTACTCGTCGATCGTGCCCGGCAGGTTCGGCTGCCGCGGCTCGCCGACCGCGTCCTGGGGCGAGGTCAGCAGCAGCGTGCTGGCCGACGTGGCGAGCAGCCGGTGCAGCGCCACCACGAGGTCCTCCTCGCTCGCGTCCGCCGGCAGCAGGTCGTGCGCGGCCAGCTCCGCCAGCAGCTCCTCGCGGTCCGCGGCGGCCCGTGCCGCCTCGGCCGCCGGGTCGGCGACCAGGCCGAGCTCGGTGCGCACCCGCACGTTCTCGCCCCGCAGGAAGCCCGCCGTGGTCGGCAGGTCGTGGGTGGAGATGCTCGCCATCGCCGCGGCGGGCCAGCGCTTCGGCGCCAGCAGCGGCGCGCCCGGCGCGTCCTCGTCGCGCTGGAACCACAGCACGGCCGAGCTCAGCACGCCGCGCTCCCGCAGCGACGCGCGCACCTCGGGGGACACCGTGCCGAGGTCCTCGCCGACCACGATCGCCGCCGCCCGGTGCGCCTCCAGCGCGAGCACGCCGAGCAGCGCGTTCGCGTCGTAGTGGACGTAGGTGCCCTCGCTCGCCGGGCGGCCGGGCGGGATCCACCACAGCCGCCACAGGCCCATGACGTGGTCCACCCGGATGCCGTCGGCGTGCGCGAGCACGCCGCGGATGACGTCCCGGAAGGGGAGGTACCCCGCGGCGGCCAGCCGGTCCGGGCGCCACGGCGGCAGGTTCCAGTCCTGGCCCTGCTGGCTGAACGCGTCCGGCGGCGCACCGACCGTGACCTCGGAGGCCAGTACGTCCTGCAGCGCCCACGCGTCCGCGCCCGCCGGGTCCACGCCGACCGGCAGGTCGTGCACGACGCCGACCGCCATGCCCGCCGCCGCGGCGCGCACCCCGGCGAGCTGCTCGGCGCACAGCCGCTGCAGCCACGCGTGGAACGCCGTGCGCGGGCTGTCCCACCGGGCGGCCTCGACGGCCGCGCCGCGCGGGTGGCGCAGCTGCGCCGGCCAGGTCCGCCAGTCCGCGCCGTGCCGCTCGGCCAGCGTGCAGAACGTCGCGAAGTCGCACAGGTCCGCATCGTCCGGCGGGGGCGGCTGGGGCAGCGAGCGGCGCCACAGCAGCTCCAGCGCCGCGAGCTTGGCCGTCCACACCCCGTCGTAGTCGATCAAACCGTCGATCAAACCGTCGATCAAACCGTCGCCCGCCGGCGGGGCCAGCGCCTCGACCTCGGCCCGCACCTCGGGTGCCGCCGCGCGGAACGGCTCGGTGTCGGTGATCCGCAGGTACAACGGGTTCGCGAAGCGCCGGCTGGACGGCGAGTACGGCGAGCGCTGCACCGGCGTGACCGGGGTGATCGCCTGTACGGGGTTGACCAGCACCACGCCCGCGCCCAGCTCCGCCGACCCGGAGACCAGGGCGCGGAGGTCGGCGAGGTCGCCGATGCCCCACGAGCCGGCCGAGTGCAGCGCATACAGCTGCACCATCCAGCCCCAGGCCGGCGGCACCGGCGGCAGCGTGGCCGGCGTGACCACGACGCTGGTCCGCTGGTCGTCGACGGCCAGCGTGTGCCAGCCGAGCGGCAGGTCGGCCGGCAGCTCGTGGGACACCGCGCGGGTCGTGCCGTCCTCGAGGTGCAGCTCGCCGGGTGCGCCGATGGCCGGGGTCTCGCCTGCCCGCAGCACCAGCGGGTCGGGCACGGTCGTGCGGCCGTGCCCCGCGATCGCGTCGGTCAGCTGGGCCGTGACGGTTTTCGGGGTGCTCGCATCGACGCCGAGCTGGGCGAGTACCGCGACCACGACATCGTCGGCGACGTCGATCCGGCGGCGTTCGGTGTCCTCGTACCACGTGGCGACACCGTGCGCGGCAGCGAGCGCGCGGAGCTCAGCGTCCATTCGGGACCG
>DASYKY010000009.1:0-31350 GCA_035995025.1 Actinophytocola sp. | reverse complement strand
CCGCATGCCGTCCGCGGTGGGCTACCAGCCGACCCTGGCCGACGAGATGGGCGAGCTGCAGGAGCGGATCACCTCGACCAAGGGCCGGTCGATCACCTCGATGCAGGCGATCTACGTGCCCGCGGACGACTACACCGACCCCGCGCCGGCCACGACGTTCGCCCACCTTGACGCCACCACCGAGCTTTCCCGCGCGGTGTTCTCCAAGGGCATCTTCCCGGCGGTGGACCCGCTGGCCTCCAGCTCGACCATTCTCGACCCGGCGATCGTCGGCGACGAGCACTACCGGGTCGCGCAGGAGGTCATCCGGATCCTGCAGCGCTACCAGGACCTGCAGGACATCATCGCGATCCTCGGTATCGACGAGCTGTCCGAAGAGGACAAGCAGCTGGTCGGCCGGGCGCGCCGCATCGAGCGGTTCCTGTCGCAGAACATGATGGCGGCCGAGCAGTTCACCGGGCAGCCGGGCTCGACCGTGCCGCTCAAGGAGACCATCGAGGCGTTCGACAAGCTCACCAAGGGCGACTTCGACCACATGCCGGAGCAGGCGTTCTTCCTGATCGGCGGCCTCGAGGACCTCGACCGCAAGTACAACGAGCTCACCAAGAAGTGACGCCGGACCGAACCGAGGAGAGGGGATCCCGTGGCTGACATGCGCGTTGAGCTGGTCGCGCCGGACCGCCTGCTGTGGACCGGTCAGGCCACGTTCGTGTTCGCACGGACCACCGCGGGCGAGATCGGCATCCTGCCGAGGCACATCCCGCTGATGGCCGAGCTGGTCGCGGGCGAGATGGTGCGCATCGACACGGTGGACGACGGCGAGTACCACGCGGCCGTCCACGGTGGCTTCCTCTCCGTGACCGAGGAAGGCGTGACGATCCTGGCCGAGGAGGCGGAGCCTGCCGAGGAGATCGATGTGGAGCAGGCGCAGCGGGAGTTCCAGAGCGATGACGAGGAAGTCCGTCAGCGGGCCAGGGCGCGCCTGCGCGCGGCCGGCCACTCGACCACCTGACCAGCGGATTTCTCAGCGGCGCCCCCGGTTTCTCGCCGGGGGCGCCGCTTTCTCGTCTACTTCGGACAGACGCGTTTGGTGATTTGGCTCACCACGGTGAAAACCCGCCTGAGTGGTGACGTCGTCAACAGACCAATTACACTGCGAGAGCCCCGGATCGATGTCCCGGACAAGGGAGGTACGGCGTGGCCGACATGTCTCTCCGCGTGATCTGTGCCGGACAGCGCCGCTGGCCTCGCGCCGCAAGGCAGATGGCCTGAGGCCGGCGGGACTGGCAGGGGCGGGCCGTGGACATCACCGTGGTAACCGGAACGGTCCTCTTCCTTGTCCTGGTCGGGCTGGTATGGCTCACCGTGCGACGGCTGCGCGCACTGCGCTCTGGCGGCGTGCACGCGTCGTTGCGGACCCGGCTGGACGCGTCCGGCAAGGGCTGGCACCTGGGCGTCGGCCGCTACCAGGGTGACGAGTTCGTGTGGTTCCGCGTGCTCAGCCTGCGCCCTGGTCCGGACCGGGTGATCCACCGCAGCGGCCTGGAGATCGCCGACCGCCGTGACCCGTCCGGCGCGGAGCAGTACGGCATGCCCCCGGGCTCGCGCGTCCTGCGGGTCTCGGCCATGGGCGGCGCGGCCGACCCGCAGATCGAGATCGCCATGGGTCCCGACGCGCTGACGGGCTTCCTGTCCTGGCTGGAGTCGGCCCCACCGGGCCGCCTGCCCTGGGCGTCCTAGCTCTTGTGGGCCTTCGCGGCGGCGAAGCAGTAGACGCCGTACGCCGCCAGGCCCAGCGCCACCACGAACAAGGCCACGGTGCCGAACGGCTGGTTCGCCAGCGTCTTCAGCGCCGCGTCGAGGCCACCGGCCTGCTCGGGGTCGTGCTGGATCGCCGCGATGCCGATCAGGATCCCGACGATGCAGAACGTGACGCCCTTCGCCACGTAGCCGAACACGCCGAGGCGCCGCACCCACTGCCGCGTGCCCCGCGGCAGGTCGGTCATGTCCAGGTCGCTCAGGAACGACTTGCGGATGCCCCGCGCCGCGACCCCGATCGCCACGCCGATGATCACCAGGGCGACCACGCCCACCAGGAACGGGCCGGCCGGCCAGCTCAGCACCTTCGCGGTCCACGTCTGCTGCTGGTCGCCGCCCGACCCGCCCGACCCGCTCGACCCCAGGACGTAGCCGATCGACGTGACGCCCAGCGCGACGCCGACGACCCCGCGCGCGGCCGCGGAGATCCGCCTGCGCGTTCGCTTGCCCTTCTTCGTGACCCACTGGAAGCTCTTGGCGGCCATCAGGAACTGCCACAACCCGTAGGCGATCAGGCCGATGCCCAGCACCCACAGCAGGAACCCGCCGAACGCGGTGGAGCCGACCTCCTGGATCGCGCCCTTCTGGTCGGCCTGCTCGGACTTGTCACCGGTGGCCACGCGCACCGCGAGGTAGGCCAGCAGCAGGTGGACCACGCCGTAGCACACCATCCCCGCCCGGCCGAGGAGCTGCATGGTCTTGCTGTTCTTCGCTCTGGACGTGGTCGTGTGGGCGGTGAGCCGGGCCGTGTTCATGACGCCTCCTGGGGGGAACCGACCCGGGAGGTACCCGCGAACGGCGTCGCCGGAACCCGCCGTTCGCAGTAACTCAGACCGCTACGGTCAGTGTCGCCACGTACCCGCCGGCCACGTCACCGGTGACCGCCGCGAGCTGGGTGTCCCAGCCGTCGCGGAACACCAGGTCGCGCTCCAGCGAGGTCTGCTCGAGGTTGCGGGTGCTCCGGCCGTAGCCGTCGGTGGCGTACACCGCCGCGCAGACGTCCTGGGGGAGCGCGAGCTGTGAGGTGGCGAGCTTCGTCCCGGCCGAGGTCGCGTCGGCCGGCCTGGGGTAGACCTCGAAGTGGACGTGCGGCCACCGGCCGGTGTACGCGGCGGGGAAGATGCTGGTGAAGGCCACCTTGCCCGCGTCGTCGGCCGCCTGCACGCCGCGCAGGTAGTTCTCGTTCGCGGTGGCCGGCGAGTAGAGGGAGTAGTTCCCGTCCCGGTCGCAGTGCCACACGTACACGGCCGCGCCCGGCAGCGCCGCGCCGGTGCCCGCCGCGACCACGGTCAGCTCGACGCGCAGCGGCACCCCTTCGGCGGTCCCGTTCGCCGAGCCGAAGCTCGCCCGGATGTCCGAGCGCACGATGCCGCTCTCGGTCAGCACGTCGGGCCCGTTCGACCCGTCGCCGGGGAACGGCCCCGCGGTCTCCTCGGGAATCTCGGCGACCCGCCCGGCGGGCGTGCTCCCGGGAGTTGCGGTCGTGCTGGGCCCGGCTGTGCTCGCCGCGGTCGTCGGGGCCGCCTCGGTGTCCGGGCCGCACGCGGCGAGCGCCGCGAGTCCCGCGGTGCCGAACAGGGCGAGGGCGGCACGCCTGCCGCGCAGCGTCCGCAGGTCGAACTGGAGGCCACGGTCGTGGTCGTGCATGTCGAACCTCAGCGACCCCCGCCCGGCGACCACAGCACGTCGCCGTCCGGGTTGGCCACCCGGGACAGCACGAACAGCAGGTCCGACAGGCGGTTCAGGTACCGCGCGGCAAGCACGTTGCTGCGCTCGGCGTCGTGCTCGAGCAGCCGCCACGCGCTGCGCTCGGCGCGGCGGGTGACCGTACGGGCCACGTGCAGCAGCGCCGCGCCCGGCGTGCCGCCGGGCAGGATGAACGAGTTCAGCTTCGGCAGCCGCGCGTTGAAGTCGTCGCACCAGCCCTCGAGGCGCTCGACGTACGGTTCGGTGACGCGCAGCGGCGGGTACTTCGGGTCCGGCACGACCGGGGCGCACAGGTCGGCGCCGACGTCGAACAGGTCGTTCTGCACCGCGCGCAGCACGTCGGTGATCTCCTCGCCGAGCGCGCCCATCGCGACCGCGACGCCGATCGACGCGTTCGCCTCGTCCACGTCCGCGTACGCGGCCAGGCGCGGGTCGGTCTTGGGCACCCGGTGCCCGTCGCCGAGGGCGGTCTTCCCGTCGTCGCCGACCTTCGTGTACACGCGAGTGATATGCACGGCCATGCGCCGACCTTACGGCTCACCGAGTACGGCGTCGGCGACCGTCGCGGTGATGAACCTCTCCCACGCGTCCGCGCTCCAGCCGCGCTCGACCGTCAGCAGCAGGTACACCTCGAAGCTGATGAGCGAGAAGACGATGTCGGTGGCGCGGTCCACGGTCAGCCCGTCGCGCAGCGGCCCCTTCGCGGCGAGCACCTCGACGAGCGCGCGGTGCGCGGTGGCGCGCTGGGTCTGGTTGACCGCCCACTGCTCGGCCATCGCCTCGTCCACCGCGGCCGCGTCGCGCACCACCCGCATGATCGGCGCGACCCGCATGAAGATGGCCTTGCTCGTGGCGGTCCAGATGGCGAGCGCGCGGCGCGGGTCCGGCTCGTCGCGCACGTCCTGGACGAACGGCCGGCCGAGCAGGGGGACCGGCTCGTCGTCACCGACCGACGAGACGTCGACCGCCTCCTTGAGCAGCGTGCGCTTGTTCGTGAAGTGGAAGTACACGGTCTGCACGGCGACCCCGGCCCGCGCGGCCACGTCCTCCAGCTTCGTCGCGGTGTAGCCCTGCGCCACGAACAGCTCGGTCGCCGCCGCGATGATCTTCCGCCGGGTAGCCCGCGCACGATCCTTCTTGACACCGTCGGCCATGTATTGGAGTCTAACTCTAGAGTCTGACTACAACGAACGGAGGGGTGTGATGGCCACGCTGCAGGGCTTCCACCACGTCAAGCTGCCGGTGACGGACGTGGCGCGGTCGCGGGCCTGGTACGAGCGGGTACTCGGCCTCGAGCTGCGCATGGAGTTCGTGGAGGAGGGCGTGCTGATGGGGGTCGCGCTGTGGGACCCGGGTCGCACGGTGCAGCTCGCGCTGCGCTGCGACCCGGACCGGGCCAAGGCGATGTCGGGCTTCGACGCGCTCGCGATCGGCATCGCGAGCCGCGTGGAGCTGGCCGCGTGGCGTTCGCGGCTCGACTCGGCGGGCGAGCCGCACGGCGGCATCATCGAGGGACACGCCGGCCACGTCCTGGTCGGCCTGCGCGACCCGGACGGCATCGAGGTCCGTCTGTACACAGTGGACGGTGCGGAATGACGTTCGACCCCGGTGGTTACGTGCTGTCCGAAAGCGACGGTGAGCACGTGTGGTTCCTCGACACCCGGATGACCGTGAAGGCGGGCGGTGACCAGACCGGCGGCGCGTTCACGCTGCTCGAGTGGACGGCCCCGGTCGGCTTCGGCCCGCCGCGGCACGTGCACAAGGTCGAGGACGAGGCGTTCTACCTTCTCGACGGTGAGCTCGTGGTGGAGTGCGGCGAGCGGCGGTCCACGGCTGGTCCTGGTTCGTTCGTCTTCCTGCCACACGGGATCCCGCACGCGTTCGTGGTGTCGGCGGGCCCGGTGCGCGGGCTGCAGGTCACCGCACCGGCCGGCTTCGAGCGGTTCGTCGCCGAGATCGGCCGCCCGGCCGAACATCTGGGCCTGCCCGAGCCGTCCGCGCCGGACGTGGCGGCGCTCGTCGCGGCGGGGGAGCGGCACGGCAACCAGATCCTCGGCCCGCCGATCACCGCCGAGATCACCGCGGGCTGATCACCGCGGGCTGATCTCCAGCAGCGTTTTGCCCACCGTTGCGCGGGACTCGATGGCCGCGTGGGCGTCGGCGGCCCGGTCCAGGGGGAAGCGCCCGCCGACGACCGCGCGCAGCCGGCCCGCGGCCGCCGCTGCCAGGGCGCTCTCCGTGTCCGCCCGCAGCTGCGCGGGAGTCGGGGCCGCGCGCAGCAGCGTCACGCCGTGGGCGGCCGCCTCCTCGGGCGTCACGGGCGACCAGGTCCCGCTGGCCAGGCCGAAGCTCAGCATCCGGCCACCGCGGGAGAGCAGGCCGAACGCGGCCCGGCTGATCTCGCCGCCGACGCCGTCGAACACGATGTCCACCCCACCGTCCACCCCACCGTCCACCCCGCTCGCCCAGCCCGGCTCGCGGTAGTCCACGGTCTCGTCGGCGCCCAGCTCGCGGGCCAGGTCCAGCTTTCCGGCCCCGCCGGCCGCGGCCACCACGTACGCCCCGGCCGCCTTGGCCAGCTGTACCAGCAGGCTGCCGACCCCGCCCGCGGCCGCCTCGACGAGCACCCGCTCGCCCGGCTTCGGCGCCGCCGTGCGCACCAGCATGGTGGCCGTGCGCCCGTCCGCGAGCAGCGCCGTCGCGGTGTCCAGCCCGAGCCCGTCGGGTACCGGGAACAGCCCGGCCGCGTCGACCGCGACCTGCGAGGCGTAGCCGCCCGTGCCGCCGGTGGCGCTGACCACCCGGGTGCCGACCAGCGATGCCGGCACGCCCGTGCCGACCGCGGCGACGACCCCGCCGACGCCGTTGCCCGGGATCAGCGGCGCCGCGGGCCCGGGCGAGCCGAACGGGCCGCGGCCGGTCGCGCGGAACCGCGTCTCGATGAACGTGATGCCGGCGTAGGCCACGTCGACCAGTACCTGGCCCGGCCCGGGCTCGGGGTCGGGCGTGTCCCTCGCGACGAGCACCTGCGGCCCGCCGAACTCCGTCAACCACACGGCTTTCACGTGACCAGCGTGCAACCTCGACCTAGGTGGAGGTCAATCGTCCGTCGTCTCGGCCCGCCAGATGGGCGCCGCGCCCGCGCCCCGGGCCGCGGCCTGCTTCGGGAAGATCCTGTCCTGGTACACCACGCCCACGCTCACCAGCGCGATCACCAGGAGGACGACGAGGCAGAGCCAGAACCCGACCTCGGAGTGGATGATCGCGCCGACGTCGTCGGTGCCGACCTGCCGCGCGTCGTCGGCGAGCTGGCCGCTCACGTTCGACTGCGCGACCGCCTGCGTCGCGATCATCAGGCCGCCCGCCACGACCGCGACCGCGGCCCCGCCGAACATCCGTTGCCGGACCTGGTGGGCCAGCCGCGGCACGAACGGCAGCGCGGCGCCTGCCGCGAGCACGATCGCGACGAGGATCGACAGCACCCGCACGCCGGGCTCGACCGGCGGCTTGCCGGACCCGGGCGAGCCGGGCAGCTGGCGCGCCATGTCCTCGAGGCCGTCCGGCACCTGGACCGCCGGGTGCGCGCCGGACGCCAGCTCCGCGCCGTTGTAGCCGACGCCGATCGAGCCCGTGCCCGAGACGTCGCAGGACACCGACAGGAACGGCATGAACAGGAACAGGAGCAGCACGAGGACGAACCCGGCCGGGCTCGCGAGTCGCGATGACCTACGGGTGTGCTGCCGTGCCGCTGCCTTCATCGCTTCCTCTCGCGCCGCCCCTGCGCCGATGCGGGCAGGGTAGCCGACGGCGGGGCGTGCCCGGCTCGGGTGGCCGCCGCCAGTGGGGCATGATGGGCGCTCGTGACGGAGCACTTCCAGGTTCATGGCGGGGCACGGCTGTCCGGCGCGGTCGACGTGGTCGGCGCCAAGAACAGCGTGCTGAAGCTGATGGCCGCCGCGCTGCTGGCGCAGGGCACGACCACGCTGACGAACTGCCCGCAGATCCTGGACGTCCCGCTGATGGCCGAGGTGCTGCGCAGCCTCGGCTGCGAGGTCGCGATCGAGGCCGACACGGTCACGATCGCCACGCCCGCGGAGCTGAACTACCGCGCCGACTCGGCGGCGATGGGCAAGCTGCGCGCGTCGGTGTGCGTGCTGGGCCCGCTGGTCGGCCGCTGCAAGCGCGCGGTCGTCGCGCTGCCCGGCGGGGACGCGATCGGTTCGCGGCCGCTGGACATGCACCAGAACGGCCTGCGGCAGCTGGGTGCGCAGAGCGAGATCGAGCACGGCTGCGTGGTGGCGGAGGCCGAGGGCCTGCACGGCGCGCAGATCTGGCTGGACTTCCCGAGCGTGGGCGCCACCGAGAACATCCTGATGGCCGCGGTGCTGGCGAACGGCACCACGGTGATCGACAACGCCGCGCGCGAGCCGGAGATCCTCGACCTGTGCACGATGCTGCAGCAGATGGGCGGCAAGATCGAGGGCTCGGGCACCTCGACGCTGACCGTGCACGGCGTCGACGCGCTGCTGCCGACCGAGCACCGGGTCATCGGCGACCGGATCGTGGGCGCGACGTGGGCCTTCGCCGCGGCGATGACGCGTGGCGACGTGACCGTGCGCGGGGTGGACCCGCACCACCTGGACCTGGTGCTGGAGAAGCTGCGCGCCACGGGCGCCGAGGTCTCCGTCCTGGACGGTCAGGGGTTCCGCGTCGTGCAGCACGACCGCCCGGCCGCGGTGGACTTCGTGACGCTGCCGTACCCGGGCTTCGCCACCGACCTGCAGCCCTTCGCGATCGCCCTGACCTCGATCGCCGACGGCACGTCGATGATCACGGAGAACCTGTTCGAGGCCCGGTTCCGCTTCATCGAGGAGATGATCCGGCTGGGTGCCGACGCCCGCACCGACGGCCACCACGCGGTGGTCCGCGGCGTGCCCCGGCTGTCGAGCGCGCCGGTGTGGGCGTCCGACATCCGCGCGGGCGTGGGCCTGGTGCTGGCCGGCCTGTGCGCGGAGGGCGTGACCGAGGTGTGGGACGTCTTCCACATCGACCGCGGCTACCCGGGCCTGGTGGAGAACCTGGTCAACCTGGGCGCCGACGTCCGCCGCGTGGATGAGGCCCCCGACCGCGCCTGACCCGCGAGTCCAACGTTCGGGCCCCGCGAGTCCAACGTTCGCGACCCGCGAGTCCAACGTTCGCAACTCGCGAGTCCAACGTTCGCACGCGCCAACCGGAAGGTCAGACTCGCGGGTCCGGAGTGTTGGACTCGCGGGTGCTGGGTGTTGGACTCGCGGGTGCGTTGTGCGCGGGCTGCCGGGCGGGTAAGAAAATGGGCACCTTGAACGGGACCATGGGAAGAGGACGACATGCGCAGTCGCCGGATCGGTTCGGCCTTATGTGTTTCAGCTCTGCTCGTCTCGGCGCTCGCCGCCGGGGGTGCGCCGGCCGCGGCCGACCAGGCGCCGCCGGGTAAGCACCCGGTGGCCGTCGGGACCGGCGGGGCGGTCGTGTCGGACACCGAGGAGTCGACCGCGGCCGGGCTCGAGGTGCTGCGCCGGGGCGGCACCGCGGCCGACGCGGCGGTCGCCGTCGCGTCGACGCTCGGGGTCACCGATCCCTACGTCGCCGGGCTCGGTGGCGGCGGGTACTTCGTCTACTACGACGCGCGCCGCCACGAGGTGTCCACGATCGACGGTCGCGAGACGACACCGCGGGCCGGCAGCGCCACGATGTTCGTCGACCCGGCCACCGGCCAGCCCTACCCGTTCCCCGTCGCCGTGACGAGCGGGCTGTCCGTCGGCACGCCGGGCATGCTCGCCACCTGGCAGCGCGCGCTGGACCGCTGGGGCCGCTTCGACCTCGCCGACAACCTCCGGCCCGCCATCCGCGTCGCCGACCACGGGTTCACCGTCAACGCCGCGTTCCGCGAGCAGACCCGCCAGAACGAGACCAGGTTCCGCCAGTTCACCGCCACGCGCGACCTGTTCCTCCCCGGCGGGCAGCTGCCCGAGGTCGGCTCGACGCTGCGCAACCCGGACCTCGCCGACACCTACCGTGAGATCGCCGAGCACGGCACCCGTGCGCTGTACGGCGGTTCGGTCGGCCGCGACATGGTCGGCGCCGTCCAGCAGCCGCCGGTCGCGCCCGACGCGACGATCGACCCGATGCCCGGCCTGATGACCGTGCGCGACCTCAAGGACTACCGCGCGATCGACCGCCGTCCGGCGCACGCCGGCTACCGCGGGGTGGACGTGTACGGCATGGCGCCCTCGTCCAGCGGCGGCATCACGGTCGGCGAGTCGCTGAACGTCATGGAGCGGTTCGACCTGTCCGGAATGGACCGTGTGCAGGCGCTGCACCACTACCTGGAGGCGACCCGCCTCGCGTTCGCCGACCGTGGCCGCTACATCGGCGATCCGGCCTATGTGGACGTTCCGCAGCGGCAGCTGCTGTCCGACCGCTTCGCCGCCCAGCGCGCGTGCCTGATCGACCCGGCCGCGGCGGCGACGAGCCCGGTGGCCCCCGGCGACCCGTTCGGTCCCGGCACCTGCTCGGCGTCCGGCACGGCGACGCCGGACGGCAACCAGGGCGCGCACACGAACCACTTCGTGGTGACGGACAAGTGGGGCGACGTGGTGTCCTACACGAACACCATCGAGCAGCTCGGCGGCAGCGGCATCGTCGTGCCGGGCCGCGGTTTCCTGCTCAACAACGAGCTGACGGACTTCAACTTCGCCCCGACGCAGGGTGACGCGCCCGACCCGAACCTGGCCGCGCCCGGCAAGCGGCCGCGCTCGAGCATGTCCCCGACGATCGTGCTGCGGCACGGCAAGCCGTTCCTCGCGGTCGGTTCCCCTGGCGGCGCCACGATCATCACGACGGTGGTCCAGATCCTGATGAACCGGCTCGACCTCGGCATGTCGCTGCCGGACGCCATCGCCGCACCCCGCGCCTCGCAGCGCAACGCGGCGACGACGCAGGCCGAGCCCGCCTTCCTGGATACCCCCGAGGTGGCGGGCCTGCAGGCGCTCGGCCACACGTTCGCGGTGAACAACACCTCGCCGCTGGACCCGAACATCCACAACGACGGCAACATCGGCGTGGCATCGGGCCTGGAGTTCGTCGGCCACGGCAAGGTCATCGCGGCCGGCGAGCCGTCGCGCCGCGGCGGCAGCGCGGCCGGGGTGGTTCATCCGTCCCATTAGGACAGTCGGGTAGGAGGGCCGGGTCGCCGCTTGGTGGCCCGGCCCTTCTCACGCACGGTGACGGCCGGCGGCCGCGATACGGCCTCTGGTCGCGGCCGTCCGGCGGGGTTACCGGTCGGAAACTTGCCGGTAACCCTTGACGCGGGTTTCACACCGCCTTAATTTGTCCGACTGACGGACAAATTGTGGAGTGCCCTGTGACCGCTCCTCCCCGCAGTAGCCGCCGGCAGCCGGCCGACCAGGCCACCATGCGCCGCAGCAACCTGGCGCTGGTGCTGCGTCACCTGCGTGACGCCGGTCCGCGTTCCCGCGCGCGGATCTCCGTGGAGACCGGCCTGAACCGCGGCACGGTGTCGAGCCTCGTCGCGGAGCTGATCGAGCGCGGGCTGGTCCGCGATGGCGACGTGCAGCGGGGCGGCTCGGTGGGCAGGCCGGGGCAGACCGTCGAGCTGGACGGCCGCGGCATCGGCGGCATCGGCGTCGAGATCAACGTCGACTACGTGGCCGCGCTGGTCCTCGACCTCACCGACACGGTCGTGTTCGAGGAGCGGGTCGCGCTCGACGTGCAGGCCCGGCCGCCGGAGGCGGTGCTCGACGCGGTCACCGACCTCACCGCCCGCGCGTTCGCGGAGTGCGCGGGCGCCGGGGTGACCCCGGCCGGCATGACACTCGCCATTCCCGCGCTGGTCGACACCGACTCCGGCGTGGTGGCGTTCGCGCCGAACCTGCACTGGACGAAGGTCGCCGTCGTGGCCGGGCTCGTCGCGCGGCTCACCCGCCGGCTCGGCGGCGTCCCGTTCCCGGTCCGGGTGGACAACGACGCCAACCTCGCCGCGCTCGGGGAGTTCGCGATGGGCGGCGAGGCCGGCACGGCCGACCTGGTCTACCTCACCGGCGAGACGGGCGTGGGCGGCGGCGTGATGGTCGACGGCAGGCTGCTGCGTGGCGCCGAGGGGTTCTCCGGCGAGATCGGCCACATGCCGCTGAACCCCGGCGGCAACCTGTGCGGCTGCGGGCGGCGCGGCTGCTGGGAGACCATGGTCGGCCTGGCCGCGCTGCTGCGCCTGGCGGCCACGCCCGACGACCCGGTCTGCGACCCGTCGCTGGATCTCGAGCAGCGGCTGGCCGTGATCCGCGGCCGCGCGCAGGCCGGCGACCCGCGCACGCTCGACGCGCTGGATCTGGTCGGCACCGCGCTCGGGCTCGGCGCCTCGATCCTCATCAACGTGTTCAACCCGCGGGTGCTCGTGCTCGGCGGCTACTTCGCGAGCCTCGGCGAGTACCTGCTCGAACCCATGCTGGGCGAGATGCGCGGCCGGGTCGTCGCGCCGGACGCCGGCGCGTGCCGGGTCGCCCTGTCCACGCTCGGCTTCGCCGCGGCCTCCCGCGGCGGCGCGCACGTCGCGCTGGAGGCCGTGCTCGACGACCCGACCGTCGCCGCCGTGCGACATCGGGCTTGACCAGGGGCCGTGGTGCGAGGTGTTGGCGCACCCCACACCACGGCAGGTGCACCAAACGGGAGAAAGGAGGGACCGCCGCGGGCGATCCGCACCTCGTCGGGGACGCAACGCCAGTCACACCCCACCCGGTTTCCGGGCACCTCTTGGGAGGTTAATCGATGTCCCGCACGAGCAGGGCGGGCGCGCTGTTATCCGCGCGCTTCCGCCGGTTCGCTCGACTGTGCAGAAAGACGCGCAGGCCACTGCTGGTGGTCACGGCCGTCGCCGCGGTCACCGCAGGCATGGCGACCGCCACCGCGTCCGCGGCCCCGGCGGCGCAGGCCGCCGACGCGCCGTTCAAGGCGCTGGTCTTCTCCAAGACCACCGGGTTCCGCCACGACTCCATCCCCGAAGGCATCGCCGCCATCCAGCAGCTCGGTCAGGACCACGGCTTCACGGTCGACGCCACCGAGGACGACACGCTGTTCACCGACGAGAACCTCGCCCAGTACGGCGTGGTGATCTTCCTGCAGACCACCGGCGACCCGCTGGGCAGCCAGGCGGAGAAGGACGCCTTCCAGCGCTACGTCGAGCACGGCGGCGGCTTCGTCGGCGTCCACGCGGCGGCCGACGGCGGCTACGACTGGGATTGGTACGGCAAGCTCGTCGGCGGCTACTTCAAGCAGCACCCGGCGATCCAGCAGGCGACCGTGAAGGTCGAGGACCCCGCGCACCCCTCGACCGAGGGTCTGCCGACCACGCTGAGCCGCACCGACGAGTGGTACGACTACCAGGCCGACCCGCGCGGCACCGTCCACGTGCTGACCTCGCTGGACGAGACGACCTACACCGGCGGCACCATGGGCTTCGACCACCCCAACACCTGGTGCCAGGACTACGACGGCGGCCGTTCCTGGTACACCGGCCTCGGCCACACCAAGGAGAGCTACGTCGAGCCGGAGTTCCTGCACCTGCTGCTGGGCGGCATCCAGACCGCCGCCGGCGTGGTCCCCGCGGACTGCTCCGCCTCGCAGGACGCGAGCTTCGAGAAGGTCACCCTCGACGACAACACGTCGAACCCGATGATGCTCGACGTCGCGGCCGACGGCCGGGTGTTCTACATCGACCGGCTCGGCGACGTGAAGGTCGTGCGGCCCAGCGGCGGCACCGCGACCGCCGCGCACCTCGACGTGTTCACCGCCAACGAGAGCGGCCTGCTCGGCATGGCGCTCGACCCGCACTTCGCCGAGAACAGCTGGATATACTTGTACTACTCGCCCAACGGGGCGGCGAGCGTCGACCGGCTGTCGCGCTTCACGGTGAACGCCGACAGCACGCTCGACCTGGCCAGCGAGAAGACCGTGCTCGAGGTGCCGGTGCAGCGCTCGCAGTGCTGCCACCACGGCGGCGGCATGGTCTTCGACCCGGGCACCGGCGACCTGTGGCTCGCCAACGGCGACAACTCCAACCCGTTCGACTCCGACGGCTACGCCCCGATCGACGAGCGCGCCGGCCGGTCCGACTGGGACGCGCAGAAGTCCGCGGCCAACACCAACGACCTGCGTGGCAAGGTGCTGCGGATCCACCCGGAGGCCGACGGGACCTACACGATCCCGGACGGCAACCTGTTCGCGCCGGGCACCGCGCAGACACGCCCGGAGATCTACGCGATGGGCTTCCGCAACCCGTTCCGCATCGGCATCGACCCGAAGACACACAAGCTGATGGTCGCCAACTACGGGCCGGACGCGGGCAACCCGAACCCGGACCGCGGGCCGGAGAACACCGTCGAGTGGGACGTCATGAACCAGCCGGGCTTCTACGGCTGGCCGTACTGCATCGGGCAGAACGTCCCCTACAACGACTACGACTTCGCCACCGGCACGTCGGGTGCGAAGTTCGACTGCGCGCACCCGGTGAACAACTCGCCGAACAACACCGGGCTCACCGAGCTGCCGGCGGCCATCCCGGCGGCGGTGGACTACCACTACGCGCCGAACCCGGCCTTCCCGGAGCTCGGCGGCGGTGGCGCCCCGATGGCGGGCCCGGTCTACCGCTACGACGCGGATCTCGCGTCGGATCGCAAGTGGCCGGCCTACTGGGACGGCAAGGCGATGTTCGCGGAGTGGAACCAGAACAAGCTGTACTCGTTCCAGCTGAACGAGGACGGCAGCCACCTCGTGGACATCAACCAGATCCTCGCGACGTTCACGCTGCTCAAGCCGATGGACATGAAGTTCGGTCCGGACGGCGCGCTCTACCTGATCGAGTGGGGTTCCGGGTTCGGTGGCGACAACACCGACTCCGGCGTCTACCGGATCGACTACGTGCAGGGCAACCGTGCGCCGATCGCGAGGGCATCGGCGGACAAGACCTCCGGGCTCGCGCCGCTGGCCGTCCAGTTCACCGGCGACGGCTCGGTCGACCCGGACGGCACACCGCTCACCTACGCGTGGGACTTCGACGGGGACGGCACGACCGACTCCACCGAGGTGAGCCCCGCCCACACCTACACCACCAACGGCAACTTCAGCGCCACGCTCACGGTGACCGATGCCGACGGCCGCACCGGCACCGCGAGCGTGCCGATCGTCGTCGGCAACACCGCGCCGGCGGTCACCCTGAACATCCCGCCGAACGGCGGGTTCTTCGACTGGGGTGACCAGGTGAAGTTCGACATCACCGTCACCGACCCCGAGGACGGCACGATCAACTGCGACGACGTGCACCTGCAGTCGATCCTCGGCCACGACACGCACGGCCACCCGCTCGACCAGTACACCGGCTGCGCGGGCACCGTCCAGACGACGTTGTCCTCCGGGCACACCGAAGGCGACAACGTCTTCGCCGTGTTCGAGGCCAGCTATACCGACAAGGGCGGTGCGGGCGGCGCCGGTGCGCTGACCGGCCGGGCGCAGGCGATCCTGCAGCCCAAGCACAAGCAGGCCGAGTTCTTCACCCAGACCGGCCGGGTGGCCGACGGCGCGGGCACCGGCGATCCCGGCGTGCAGGTCGAGACCGCCTCCGACACGGCGGGCGGGTTCAAGGACATCGGGTTCATCGAGGACGGCGACTGGTGGTCCTTCGACCCGGCCAACTTGTCCAATGTGGACTCGATGGGCTTCCGGGTGGCATCCGGGGCGTCCGGCGGCACGATCGAGGTCCACTCCGGCGCGACGGACGGCCCCCTCGTGGGCAGCGTCGCGGCGCCCGTCACCGGCGACTGGCAGACCTACACCGACGTGACGCTCACGCTCGACGACCCGCCGGCCGGCAGTGCCCCGCTGTACTTCGTCGCCCGCAGGCCCGCGGGCAGCGACAACACCGGCGGCCTGTTCAACGTCAACTGGGTCGACTTCAACGGCAAGGGCGTCACCGACAACCAGCGTCCGGAGGTGACCGCGTCCGGCACGCCGAACCGCGGCACCGCGCCGCTGACGGTGGCCTTCCACTCCACGGCCACCGACGCCGAGGGCGACAACCCGTTGGCGTACAAGTGGAACTTCGGTGTGGCGGGTGCCCCGGCACCGACCACACCGGACGCGTCGTACACCTACACCGCGCCCGGCGACTACGCGGCGTCGGTGACCGTCACCGACTCGCGGGGTGCCGCGACCACCGAGCACGTCCCGATCACTGTGGACAGTCCGAGCCCGAGCTGCCTCACCGGCAGGTCGGACGACTTCCTCGGCACGTCCCTGGACGCCGGCCGGTGGACGGTGGTCCGGCAGGACCAGGATCTGTCGGTGTCCGGCGGCAACCTGCACGTCCCGACGTCCAACACCGACATCTACGGCGCGGACAACGCCAGCCCGGTGCCGAACATGGTCGTCCAGCCCGCGCCGAGCGGGGCCTGGCAGGCCACGACGAAGGTGTCGCTGACCGCCCGGGACGCCTACCAGCAGGCCGGTCTGGTGCTCTACGGCGACGACGACAACTACGCCAAGATGGTGCTGGAGGCACGGGGCACGGCCGACGCCGCGGCCCGGGTCTTCCAGTTCATCCGGGAGGAGGCCGGGCAGCCGAACGAGGTGGCCGAGTCCAACACGGCCAACCTCGGCGCGGACTACCCGGACACCGCTTACGTCCGGCTGGCGAGCGACGGCACGAAGCTGACCGCGTCGTACTCGGCGGACGGCCTGACGTGGACGGCGATGCCACAGACCGACAAGCTGATCGCGGGCATCGCGAACCCGCGCATCGGCCTGATGTCGCTCACCGGCACGGGCGCCCGCCCGGTGGTCGACGCCGCGTTCGACTGGTTCCAGCTGGTGCCGGACGACACCGCGGGCGCGGTCACGCCCAATGACGAGTTCGACGGATCCTCTGTGGACGGTTGCCGGTGGGGCACGATCGTGCGCCCCGACCCGGCCGCGGAGCGGGTGGCCGGCGGCAACCTGGAGATCGACACCAGCAACGGTGACATCTACTCCTCGCCGAACTCCGGCCCGACGAACTTCACCCTGCAGACCCCGGCTGCCGGGGACTGGACGGTGGAGACCAAGGTCGACGGCAGCGCGTTCAACCAGGCCTACCACCAGGGCGGCCTGATCGCGTACACCGACGACGCGAACTACGTGAAGCTCGACTACATCACCGACAGCGCCACCGCACGGCGGATCGAGCTGCGCAGCGAGGTCGGCGACGTGGTGGCGGATCCGCAGCCGACCGCGGGTGACCTCACCCAGGGCGTCTGGTACCTGCGGCTCGCCAAGGAAGGGGACACCTACACCGGGTCCTACTCCGCGGACGGCACCGCGTGGACCGACATCGGCACGGTGACCAACACGGCCGTCGCCAGTGCCAAGGTCGGGCTGTTCGCCTTCGGGGTCAACCAGACCGCGCCGGCGACCGCGAAGTTCGACTACTTCCACGCGTCCTGGGCGCAGGAGGCGGACGAGACCGCACCCGTCACCGACGCCACCACCGACCCGGCGGACCCGGGTGCGGCCGGCTGGTACACCGCGCCGGTCACGGTCACCCTGGCCGCGGCCGACGAGGCGGGCGGCAGCGGCGTCGCGTCCACCGAGTACTCAGTGGACGGTGTCGCGTTCACTGAGTACTCCGAGCCGTTCGCGGTGAGCGGGGACGGTTCGCACGAGGTGCGGTACCGGTCCACGGACGCGGCGGGCAACGTCGAGGAGGCCGGGACCCTCGCGGTCAAGGTCGACGCGACGTCGCCGCTGACCACAGCGACGTTCGCCCCGCCGAACGACGGTGGGTGGAACGCCGGGGCGGTGCCGGTGACCCTGTCCGCCGCGGACGAGGCGTCGGGGCCTGCGGGCACCGAGTACTCGCTCGACGGTGGCGCGTGGACGCCATACACCGAGCCGGTCGACGTCTCCGGCGACGGCACCCACACGGTGGCGTACCGGTCGACCGACGCGGCGGGCAATGTCGAGACCGAGAAGGCGGCGACGATCAAGATCGACGGCACGAAACCGACGGTCCTGGTCGCCGGCATCGCCGACGGACAGGTCTACGGCGACAGCCAGGACCTGCGGATCAGCTGGCAGGCCGTGGACTCGACGTCCGGGGTCAAGACGCTGACGGGCACGCTCGACGGGGCCCGGCGCACCTCCGGTGTGCTGCAGGCGCTCTACGAGCTGCCGCTGGGCACGCACTCGCTGAAGGTCACCGCGGTGGACAACGCCGGCAACCGGACCGTGCAGACGGTCGCGTTCGGCAACACCACGTCCACTCGCGACCTGGCGAACCTCGTGGACCGCTTCCACGCGGTCGGCTGGCTCAACCAGGCCGCGGCGAACAAGTTGCAGAACCAGCTCGGCAAGGCCCGCCAGGCGGAGGCGACCGGCAACGACGCGAAGACCGTGACGTTGCTGGGCAAGTTCCGCACCACCGCGACGAACCCGGCCACCGTGCCGAACGCGGAGGTGCGGACGGTTCTCGGCAGGGACACCGACGCGGTCATCGCGCGGCTGTCCTGACCGGCACGGGCGCCCCGCGCTACGGCGCGGGGCGCCCCCCACCAAGGGAGGAACCCATGCTTCGCAGACTCGCCAGCGCGTTGCTCGCCGCCCTGTTCGCCGTGCTCGCGACGACCGGCATGGCGCGTGCGCACGGCGGCCCCATCGCCATCGAGGTCCAGGGCGACGGTGGCCAGGGCGTCACCGCGGCGGCGACCTACGAGCGCGACCACCACCCGGTGCCCATCGAGATGGACCTGAAGTTCACCGCGGTGTCCGCCGACGGCCAGACACTGGGCCCGGTCAGGATGGTCGCGTCGAACGAGGGCCGCGGCTTCTACGTCAGCACGAAGAAGCTGCCGGTCGGCAAGTGGACGGTGACGATGACGGCCACCTTCCCGTCACCGGCCACCAAGACGGCGTCGGTCAGCTCGGCCGTCCTGCCGCCCCCGCCCGCGCCGCCGGCCCCGACGGGCCTGCCGACGATGGCGATCGTCGCCGGCTCGGCGGCGGTGGTGGCAGTCCTCGCGGCGGTCGCGTTCTTCGGCCTGGTCGTGATCCGCCGCCGCCGGAGCGCCACGGCCTGACCTCGCGAGTCCAACGCTCCGGCCGGGTGAGTCCAACACTCCGGCCCGGTGAGTCCAACACTCGTGCACCTGTCCGAGGTGTGCCGAGTGTTGGACTCGCGCGCGCTGAGTGTTGGGCTGAAGCGCGTTGAGCGTTGGACTGACGCGCGCTGAGTGTTGGACTCGCGGGTGCCGAGTGTTGGACTCGCGGGTGCCGGGGGTTGGACTCGCGGGTGTTGAGGGTTGGACTCGCGGGTTGGCCGTGGGCTAGATGTTCAGCAGGACCTTGATCGCGGTGGCCTCGTCGGCGGGGAAGACCAGGATGCGCAGGCCGTTGCCGTCCTCGGCGGGGACCGTGGTGGCCGCGACGCCCGCCTCCTTGAGCTGCGTCTCCACCTCGCGGGCCGCCGTCGAGGAGGGGACCTTCGCCACCTCGCGCAGCAGGCCGTAGTCCTTGCGGTGCGCCCGGTCGGTGTCGAGGCTCGACGCCCACTTCAGCACCAGCGCCAGCAGCCCGACGGCCAGCAGCGGGATCAGCAGGGTGTAGTAGCCCACACCGCCATTCTCGCGCGCGGCGGCCGGGCGGCGCTACGCGTCGCGCAGGTCGCCGAGGCCGTCCTCGGCGGTGAGCAGGTAGACCTCGTGCGCGACGGCCGGGCGCTGCGGCCGGGACCGGTCGTCGTCCGCGACGGCCTGCCAGTACTCCTCTTCCGACGCGGCCTCGCCGACGACGATCCACTGGCGGTCGCGGTGGTGGGCGACCCACACGCGGCAGCGGCGCAGCCCCGGACCGTCCAGCACGCCGTCGGTCGGCGGGTCGCCGCCCATCGTGCCCAGCAGCTCGGACCTGTGCTCCCCGGCGCAGTCCCGCCGCAGCAGCCGCCGCGCCCACCAGCCGCGCAGAGCCGAGTCGGCCGACTCGGCGAAGTCGTCGGCCGCGTCCTCGGCGCCCTGGTCGGCGTTCGGGTACGCGGGCCGGTTCACCCGCACCAGCAGCTCGTGCCGGCACAGCAGGCCGGTGAATCGGTACAGGCGGAACTCGCGCCCGGCGGGTGCCATGGGCCCAGACCGTAGCCACGCGCCGGCCTTGTGAGGAATTGCACCCGGTGGAAGTGGTTACCGCTCAGTACGCTCAGTAGACCAATCGTCGACGGAGGTGTCCGATGCCGTATCCGACCGATGACGGGCGGGACCGGCCGTGGGTGATGCGCACCTACGCCGGCCATTCCTCGGCGGCCGCCTCGAACCGGCTCTACCGCCGCAACCTGGCCAAGGGGCAGACCGGGCTCTCGGTCGCGTTCGACCTGCCGACGCAGACCGGCTACGACCCCGACCACCTGCTCTCCCGCGGTGAGGTCGGCAAGGTCGGCGTGCCGGTCGGGCACATCGGCGACATGCGGCAGCTGTTCGAGGGCATCCCGCTCGCCGGGGCCAACACCTCGATGACGATCAACGCCACCGCCATGTGGCTGTTCGCCCTCTACGTCTCCCTCGCCCGGGAGCAGGCCGAGGAGCAGGGCGCCGACTGGGACGAGGTCGTCGGCAAGCTCGCCGGCACCACGCAGAACGACATCATCAAGGAGTACCTCTCCCGCGGCACCTACGTGTTCCCGCCCGCGCCGAGCCTGCGGCTGATCACCGACATGGTCGCGTGGACGGTCGCGAACGTGCCGAAGTGGAACCCCACCAACATCTGCAGCTACCACCTGCAGGAGGCCGGCGCCACCCCGGTGCAGGAGGTGGCCTACGCGATGTGCACGGCCATCGCCGTGCTCGACGCGGTCCGCGACTCCGGGCAGGTGCCGCAGGACAAGATGGGCGACGTCGTCGCGCGGATCTCCTTCTTCGTCAACGCGGGCGTGCGGTTCGTCGAGGAGATGTGCAAGATGCGGGCCTTCGCCCAGCTGTGGGACGAGGTCACCCGCGACCGCTACGGCGTGGAGAACGCGAAGCACCGCCGGTTCCGCTACGGCGTGCAGGTCAACTCGCTCGGCCTCACCGAGGCGCAGCCGGAGAACAACGTGCAGCGCATCGTGCTGGAGATGCTCGCGGTGACGCTGTCGCGCGACGCCCGCGCCCGCGCGCTGCAGCTGCCCGCGTGGAACGAGGCGCTCGGCCTGCCGCGGCCGTGGGACCAGCAGTGGGCCCTGCGCATGCAGCAGGTGCTCGCCTACGAGACGGATCTGCTGGAGTACGAGGACATCTTCGCGGGCTCGCCGGTCATCCAGTCCAAGGTGGACTCGATCGTCGCGGGCGCGAAGGCGGAGATCGAGCGCGTGCAGGACATGGGCGGCGCGGTCGCCGCGGTGGAGAGCGGCTACATGAAGACCCAGCTCGTCGGGTCGCTCGCGGAGCGGCGCAGGCGGATCGAGGTGGGCGAGGACGTCGTGGTCGGCGTAAACCGCTTCGACACCACCGAGAGCAGCCCGCTCGAGGGCGAGGGGACCATCGAGACGATCAAGCCCGAGGTCGAGCAGGAGGCCGTCGAGGCGATCGAGCGGTGGCGCGCCGCCCGCTCACAGTCCGAAGTGGACAAGGCGCTGGAGCTGCTGACGTCCGCCGCCCGCACCGACGCGAACCTCATGGAGGCCACGCTCGAGTGCGCCAGGGCGGGCGTCACGACGGGGGAGTGGGCGGGCGCCCTGCGGGAGGTGTTCGGCGAGTACCGCGCGCCGACCGGCGTCTCCGGCGCGGCGGCGCCGGGCGAGGCGTCCGGCGAGCTCGCCGTGGTGCGCGACCGGGTCCGGGCGACCGGCGACGCGCTCGGCGGCCGGCTGCGCATGCTGGTCGGCAAGCCCGGCCTGGACGGCCACTCCAACGGCGCCGAGCAGATCGCCGTCCGCGCCCGCGACGTCGGCTTCGAGGTCGTCTACCAGGGCATCCGGCTCACCCCGGAGCAGATCGTGGCGGCCGCCGTGCAGGAGGGCGTGCACGTGGTGGGCCTGTCGATCCTGTCCGGCTCGCACCTCGCGGTCGTGCCCGACGTGGTCGACGGGCTGCGCGCGGCCGGCGCCGACGACGTGCCGGTCGTGGTCGGCGGCATCGTGCCGCCGCAGGACGCGGAGATCCTGCGCCGGCACGGCGTCGCTAGGGTGTTCACGCCCAAGGACTACGAGCTCACCCAGATCATGAACGAGATCGTCGACGTGGTCCGCGAGGCGAACGGCATTCCCAAGACGACGGGCTGACCTCATGGCTTGGACGCGGCGCCAGTTCCTTTACCGCACAACGGTTCTCGGCGCCGCGGGAGCCACGGCCGCCTGCTCGTCACGGGTCGGCGGCACGCCGCGGGCCGACCCCGCCGCGCACGTCGTGACCGGGCCCTCCGGCTCCGCGCCCGAGTCGTCGGACCCGGCGGACCCGTCGTCAGCCATCACGTTCGGGGTGCTCAACTTCCCGCCGCTCGTGGTCCAGCAGGGCGGCGAGATCACCGGCCCGGTGCCCGAGGTCGCCCGCGCGGTGCTGAGCCAGCTCGGCGTCACCAACATCAAGATCGAGCTCATGCAGGACGAGTCGATCCTCGTCCCCGCGCTCGCCGCGGGCCGGCTCGACCTGGTCGGCGGGCTCGCGGTCCGCAAGGACCTGTGCTCGGGCCTGTCGTTCACGGTGCCCGACTACGTTTCCGGCACCGCGCTGATCGTGCCGAAGGGCAACCCGAAGGGCCTCAACACCTACGCCGACGTCAAGGCCAATGGCGCCAAGCTCACGGTGATGGACCACCTGCCGGAGCAGGCCGACGCCACGGCGGCCGGGGTCGCGAACGTGGTGGCGCTGCCCGACCCGAACCAGATGTTGCAGGCGGTCCAGCAGGGCCGGGCCGACTGCGCCGCGTTCGACGACATCAGCGCGCGCGAGCTGGTCAAGTCGGCGTCCGGCGCCCTGACCACGACGAAGCCGTTCCCGCCGCCGAGCCGCCTGCCGCTGGTCGGGGCGTACGGCTTCCCCCAGGACAAGGCGGATCTGCTGGAATCATTCAACAATCGCCTGCGGGATCTGCACGCCAGCGGGGACTGGCTGGCCATCGTCGCGCCCTTCGGCCTCACCGAGGACCACGTCCCGCCGGCGGACCTCACCACGGAGCGTGCGTGTGCGGGGTAGGTCTCGGTTTGCTAACGGCGCAGGTCGATCTTTCGATCACCTTTGACCGGCTCAGACGATGCCCCTACGTTCGGTGGTCATCGACAGATGCTTACGTGAGCTGCGGGTACGAAAAGGACTGACGAACGATGGCGACGCACGGTAGGACACGGCGGGAATTCTTCCGGTTGGGCGCGTTGACGGGGGCGGTGGCCATCGGCGGCCCGGCCCTGCTGTCCGCGTGTTCCGAGGTGCCGAAGCAGGGTGAGGGCGGCGGCACGCTCCAGCGCGCCAAGGACGCGAAGTCGATCAAGGTCGGCATCGCGGGCGAGGTGCCCTACGGGTACACCGACGGCGGCAAGGTGACCGGCGAGGCGCCCGAGGTCGCCAAGGCCGTGTTCAAGGCGCTCGGCATCGACAAGGTCGAGTCCACCCAGGTGGAGTTCGGCCAGCTGATCCAGGCCCTCAATGCCGGCCAGTACGACATGGTCGCCGCCGGCATGGCGATCCTGCCCGACCGGTGCAAGAACGCCCAGTTCTCGGCGGTCGACTACGTGACGCCGACGGCGTTCCTCGTGCCCAAGGGAAACCCCAAGGGCATCAAGAACTTCGACGACCTCAAGGCCAAGGGCGAGACGATCGCCGTGCTGACCGGCACGGTCGAGCAGGCCGTGGCCACGGGCGTCGGCATCCCCAAGGACAAGATCCAGACCTACGACGGCCAGCCCGAGCTGCTGCAGGCGCTCACCACCAAGCGGGCCTACTGCGGCGCGCTGACCGACATCTCGCTGCGCCGCCTGCTCGAGGACAACCCGGACGCGCCGCTCGAGGTCACCGAGGGGTTCGTGCCGGTGGTCGACGGCAAGGAGCAGATCCAGGCCGGCGGCTTCGTCTTCCGCAAGGACGACAAGGACCTGGTGGCCGCGTTCGACAAGGAGCTCAAGAAGCTGCAGAGCAGCGGCGAGTGGCTCAAGATCGTCGAGCCGTTCGGCTTCACCGAGGACAACCAGGTGCCCGACGGCGTGACCACCGAGAAGCTCTGCCAGGGCTAGGCACCCGGCGATGTTCGACAACCTGCCGGAGTTCGTCTCGACCATCCTCGCCGGCCTGTCCCTGACCGTCGAGGCCACGCTGGGCGGCATCGTGATCGCGGCCGTGCTCGCGTTCGTGTTCGGGCTCGCGATGCTGTCCGGCTCGCGGACGGTGCGGGTGATCGCCCGCGTCTACGTCGAGATCTGGCGCGGCACGTCCGAGGAGGTCCAGCTGTTCTGGATCTACTTCGTGCTGCCGTTGCTCGTCGGCTACCAGATCGTGCCGCTCGTGGCCGGCATCGTCGTGCTGGGCCTGAACTTCGGCGCGTACAGCGCCGAGATCGTGCGCGGCGCCATCCAGTCGGTGCCGCGCGCCCAGTACGAGGGCGCGATCGCGCTGAGCCTGACGCAGGCCCAGCGCATGCGGCGCGTGATCCTGCCGCAGGCGCTGGTCGAGATGGTGCCGCCGTTCAACAACCTGTTCATCCAGCTGCTCAAGGGCAGCGCGCTGCTGACGATCATCGCGGTGCCGGACATGACCAACCAGGCGCGCAACGTGCTGATGGACGTGCACACCTCGCAGGCCGGCCTGATCTGGACCGTCCTGCTGGTGTTCTACCTGGTCCTCGCGGTCCTGATCACCTTCGGGATGAAGTTCCTGGAACGCCGCGCGGCGCGGATCGTCGGGCGCGGCCCCAGCCAGGCGGCCAAGGACCGCGGCCTGATGATCGCCGCGCAGGCTGGCTCGGGCCTGAACCTCCCCGGAGGGCGGATGCCGTGAACTGGGACTGGAACTACGCCTGGAAGGTGCTGCCCAGCATCGTCGGGGACGGCCTGCTGATCACCGTCGAGGTGACCGTGCTCGCCTCGCTGGTCGCCTACGTGCTCGGGCTCGGGCTCGCGCTCCTGCGCCGCTCCCCGTTCGCGGCCGTGCGCTGGATCGTCTGGGGTTTCGTCGAGTTCGTCCGCAGCACGCCATTGATCGTGCAGATCTTCTTCATGTTCTTCGTCCTGCCGAACATCGGGATCAAGTTCGATCCGGTGCCGACCGGCGTGATCACGATCGGCCTGCACTACGCGACCTACACCTCCGAGGTGTACCGCGCGGGCATCGAGGCCGTGCCGAAGGGGCAGTGGGAGGCGGCGACCGCATTGAGCCTGCCGCGCGGCCGCACCTGGTTCGCGGTGATCCTGCCGCAGGCGATCCCGCGCGTGCTGCCGGCGCTGGGCAACTACTCGATCTCCCTGCTCAAGGAGACGCCGCTCCTGCTCACGATCGGCGTGCTCGACATCGTCGGCGTGGCCTACCAGGAGGGCTCCAGCGCGTTCCGCTACGTGGAGCCGATCACGATCGCCGGCGTCCTGTTCCTCGTGGTGAGCTACTCGGCCTCGCTACTCGTCCGACGGTTGGAGCGCCGTGTCGCACGCAGCATCCACTGATCTCATGATCCAGTTCGACGGCGTCGTCAAGAAGTTCGGCGACAACCTCGTGCTGGACGAGCTGAACTTCGCGGTGAAACCGGGGGAGTTCGTCACGCTGATCGGGCCGAGCGGCTCGGGCAAGACGACGATCCTGCGGCTGCTGATGACCCTCGAACAGGTCAGCGGCGGCCAGATCTTCGTCGGCGACGAGTGCCTGTCGCACATGAAGCGCGGCGACAAGCTCGTGCCGGCCGACGACAAGCACCAGCGGACCGTACGCAAGCGGATCGGCATGGTGTTCCAGCAGTTCAACCTGTTCCCGAACATGAAGGTGCTGCAGAACCTCACCGAGGCGCCGATCCGGGTGCTCGGCCTGTCCCGCGCGGAGGCCGAGGAGCGGGCCCGGGAGCTGCTGGAGCTGGTGGGCCTGTCCGAGAAGGTCGACGCGCACCCGTCGCAGCTCTCCGGCGGGCAGCAGCAGCGGGTCGCGATCGCCCGGGCGCTCGCCATGCGCCCGGAGGTGCTGCTGCTCGACGAGGTGACCTCCGCGCTCGACCCGGAGCTGGTCGCGGGCGTGCTGGCGCTGCTCAAGGACATCGCGCGGACCACGGACATCACGTTCCTGTGCGTGACGCACGAGATGAACTTCGCCCGGGACGTGTCCGACCGGGTGCTGATGTTCGACGCGGGCCAGATCGTCGAGGACGCGCCGCCGGACAAGCTGTTCACCGAGCCCGACCACGAGCGGACCAAGACGTTCCTGCAGGCAGTACTCAACCGCGGCTAACTAGTCCGCCTCCCCGGAATTCAAAGTGTTGGTTGCGTTCCAGCGGACGGTGCGGATTGCCACGTACTTGTGGCTGGTTTGCGTCACGTTCCCCTGAGGTTGCGTTTGGTCGGGGGCCGGGGCTCACAGCGATCGGCGAGACAGGTGCTGGTGTTCTGCGGCGCACTAGCCTGGGTCCCATGTACGAACACCTGCTGGTCAAGACGGATGGGGACACGGTCCGGATCACGATGAACCGGCCGTCGCGGCGTAACTCGCTGTCGCACGAGCATCTCACCGAGCTGCTCGCGGCGTTCCGGGCCGCGGGGTCCTCCGGCGCCACCGGCGTGGTGCTGGCCGGCGAGGGCCCGGTGTTCTCGGCCGGCCACGACTTCGGCGACGTGGCGTCCCGCGACCTGGTCGGCGTGCGCGACCTGCTGAAGCTGTGCACCGAGCTGATGCGCACGATCCAGTCGGTCCCGCAGGTGGTGATCGCGCGGGTGCACGGCCTGGCCACGGCCGCGGGATGCCAGCTGGTGGCGTCGTGCGACCTGGCCGTGGCCGCGTCCTCGGCCGGGTTCGCGCTGCCGGGCGGCAAGGGCGGCTGGTTCTGCCACACGCCCGCGGTGCCGGTGGCGCGGTCGATCGGGCGCAAGCGGCTGATGGAAATGGTGCTCACCGGTGACGCCGTCGACGCCGCCACGGCCCTGGACTGGGGCCTGGTGAACCGCGTGGTGGCGGACGACGCGCTCGACGAGGCCGTCGACGACCTGCTCGGCCGGGCGACCCGCGGCAGCCGGGCGGGCAAGGCGATCGGCAAGCAGACGATCTACGCCCAGCTGGACCGCCCGGAGGCGGACGCGTACGCGATCGCGCTCGAGGTGATGGCGTCGGTGTCCCAGCTGCCCGGCGCGCGCGAGGGCATGGCCGCGTTCCTGGAGAAGCGCAAGCCGGTGTGGCCGGACTAGTCCAG
Organism: Actinophytocola sp.; assembly: GCA_035995025.1. Taxonomy (GTDB): domain Bacteria; phylum Actinomycetota; class Actinomycetes; order Mycobacteriales; family Pseudonocardiaceae; genus Actinophytocola. Next base: position 4,419 of record DASYKY010000009.1, on the reverse strand, counting down.
CCGCAGCACGTCCCCGGTGCGCACCGGCCCGGGCCGCACGACCGTGGCCAGGGCGCCCAGCTCGTTGTCGCGCGACCGCGCGATCGCCCGCAGCACGAGCGGTGAGTGCTCGAGCCCGGGCTGTGCCTCGCCGACCATGACGCAGCGCGTGCTGAGCCGGACGAACGCGAGCCGTGCCCTGGCGCCGACCGTGGCCTCGCGTCCCAGCCAGCCGTCCTCGGTGAAGGGCGGGGCGCCGGGCGGCGTGCGCACGAGCAGGTTCGGCCGGAACCGCCGCTCGTCCACCGCCACCCCGGGCACCACCGAGCGGACCCAGTCGAGCGTCGCGGTGGTCAGCACGCTCACCGCCAGCTCGTCGAAGTGGGAGACCGCGCCCTCCGCCGCCAGGCAGACGTCGTCGCGGCCCAGGTGTTCGCGCAGGTAGCGGATGGCGTCCGGGACGGGCAGGCCGTCCGGGTCGAGCACCTCGGGCACGCCGTCGGCGTAGCGCGCGCGGAGCCCCAGCAGCCCGGGCATCAGCCGGAAGCGGCGGGTCGTCTTGCCGGAGCCGAACCTGCCCTCGGCGTCGCGGACCGCGAACCACCGGTCGCCCGCCAGCCCGCGCTCGTCCACCTCGACCTGGGCCAGCCGCTCGCCGCCGAGTGACTTGACCGGGTAGCGCCAGATACGCTCGACCGTCCCCGCCACCTCCGTCACCGCGCGCACGCTACCGGCCGCCCTTGCGGCGGACGGACGCCTCGTCGTCGGCAGCCGGATGTGCGCGGAGTCATCGGTTCGGCGCACCGGTACCCGTCCATCGGACGAGGTGTACGGGTGGGCCGGTGTGCTGAGATGGTGACCATGAGCTTCACGTTCGCCACGATCCGGGACTGGGGCGCGCTCCGCGTGCCCCAGCTGCAGGCGATCGTGCTGTTCGTGGTGGGAAGCGTGATCCTCGCCGCCCGCGTGCCGGTCCTGTTCGTCGTCGACGAGGGCGCCGTGCTGCCGCCGGACCACCCGCTGCGGATGCTGACGCTGGTCGTGATCTGTGCCGCTGAGCTGCTGCGATCCCGCGCGCCGGCGGTCGCGCTGGGCGTCGGGGCGGTCGTCGCCGGCGCCGAGCTGATGTTCGGGATCGGCCTCGCCACCCTGCTCGTGTTCACCGACCTGCTCGTCGCGGCCACGCTGCACGGCTCGCGGCGGACGAACCGGCTGATCGTCTGGGGTGTCGGCGCCGTGGCCCTCGGGCTCGTCGTCGCCTCGATCCTGCTCGCGGACAGCTGGCGTGACGTCGTGCTGGCGGTCCTGCCGCTGTGCACGATCCCGCTGATCCCGGTGTGGTGGGCGATGCACGTGCGCCAGCGCCGCGAGGCCGCCCGTGAGCAGCGGGAACGCGCCGACCAGGAAGCGAAGATCGTCGAGCTGGACCGCCGGGCGGCGGCCGCCGAGGAGCGCTCGCGGATGGCACGTGACCTGCACGACGTGATCGCCGGCCACCTCTCGGCCATGGCGATCCAGTCGGCGGCCGCGCTGACGATGGCCGAGACCGACCCGACGATGATGATCAAGGTGCTGAAGGCGGTGCGGGAGAACAGCGTCGCGTCGCTGGGGGAGATGCGCGCCATGTTCGGCCTGCTGCGGTCGGAGTCCCAGGGAGGCGTCGAGCGCACGGCGCCCGCGCGCCTGCGGGACATCGACCGGCTGCTGGACTCGGCCCGGGCCGCGGGCCTGGACGTCCACATCCGCACCGAGGGCACCGAGTCGCTACCGGCGGCGGTCGACCTGTCGGCCTACCGGATCGTGCAGGAGGCGCTGACCAACGTCGTCAAGCACGCGCCGCGCAGCCGCGCCGAGGTCACCGTGGGGCGGTCGGACTCCATGCTGGTCGTCGAGGTGACGAACGAGCGGGTCGGCGCGGGTTCGCCGGGCTCGGGGCGCGGGCTGGTGAACATGCGGGAGCGTGCGCACGCGGTCGGCGGGGTGCTGGAGGCGGGGCCCTTCGCCGGGCGCTGGCGGGTGCGCGCGGAGCTGCCGGCGGGGACCGGGCAGGCCTGACGGCGTGCCAGCGGCGGTGCTCGCCATGGATGCCGGTCCGGTGGACTAGCCTGCCTCGCGTGCGTCTCGTGATCGCTCGCTGCCAGGTCGACTACGCCGGCCGGCTCACCGCCCACCTGCCCATGGCGACCCGGTTGCTGCTGGTGAAGTCGGACGGCTCGGTGTCCGTGCACTCGGACGACCGTGCGTACAAGCCGCTGAACTGGATGAGCCCGCCCTGCTGGCTGACCGAGGAGCCGGGCACCTGGACCGTGGCGAACAAGGCCGGCGAGAAGCTGGTGATCACGCTGGAGGAGGTCCTGCACGACTCGAAGCACGAGCTGGGCGCCGAGCCGGGTCTGGTCAAGGACGGCGTCGAGGCCCACCTGCAGGCCCTGCTGGCCGAGCACATCGTCACCCTGGGCGACGGCTATGCCCTCGTCCGCCGCGAGTACCCGACCGCGATCGGCCCGGTGGACATCCTGTGCCGTGACTCCGGCGGCGCCACGGTGGCCGTGGAGATCAAGCGCCGCGGGGAGATCGACGGCGTCGAGCAGCTGACCCGCTACCTGGAGCTGCTCAACCGCGACCCGCTGCTGGCCCCGGTGCAGGGTGTCTTCGCCGCCCAGCAGATCAAGCCGCAGGCCCGCACGCTGGCCGAGGACCGCGGCATCCGCTGCGTGACCCTGGACTACGACGCGCTGCGCGGCATGGACTCCGACGAGTTCCGCCTCTTCTGATCTTCGGGCGAACCGGGAGGTTCCCCGCACGCGACGAACGGCTACTGGATACGGTGCACCTTGTGAGGGGACTCCTGCCGGCCGCGACGGCCATGGTGCTGGCGCTCGTGCTCGCCGGGTGTGGCGGTGCGGTCGACACGGCCAAGGTCACCTACCAGCGGACCACCGTGCCCGCCGGCCAGACGGGCGGCACCGGCAGCGCGACGGCGACCGGCGAGCCGCAGACCAACGACCCGGCCTTCAGCAACGCGAAGCTGCGCACCATCGACCCGTGCGGCCTGCTGACCAAGGACCTCCTGTCCAACGTGGGCGAGCCTGCGGACAACGACCGCAGCGACTTCGGCGAGTGCGGCAACTACATGGCCGACGACAAGGACGAGGACCTCAGCATCACGCTCACCCTCGGCGACAACGTCAGCAACCCGCAGGACGCCGACCAGAACATCGGCGGCCTGCCCGCGATCGAGAATGAGCTGGACTCCGGCGACGCGTGCTTCGTCACCGTCGTCACCTCGACCCAGCCGAACTTCGGCATCACCATCCAGGCCGGCGGGGACTCGAAGGAACTGTGCAAGGCCGGCCGCACCGTGATGACCGGCGTGGTCGACCAGATCCGCACCGACCCGCCGGCCTACGACACCGGCAAGGGCACGCTGCTCGAGCTCGACCCCTGCGAGGTCGTCAAGGACGCGCCGCTGCGGGCCGCGCTCGGCAACGGCGCCGACGCCGGCGCGCCGTACAACCTGCACTGGTGCAACTGGCACAGCCCGACCGCGAACCTCGGCCTCTGGCTGCGCATCGGCTTCGACCCGGCGAAGGCGTCCAGTGGCGGCAAGGCCGTCGCCCTCGGCGGCGGCGTCACCGGCTACACCACGACCACGACCTCGTCGGCCGCGAGCTGCGAGCTGCAGTGGGGCCACCGCCGCTTCTCCGGCCAGGACACCGAGATCGTGCACATCTTCTACGACAAGCCGAAGCCCGTGAAGGGCGAGGACCCGTGCAAGGCCCCGCTGGCCCTCGCGAAGTCCCTCATCTCCGTCCTCCCCAAGACCTGACACGCCGTTTCGCCTCGTCACGGCCACCGTGAGGCACGCCACGAGCGGTCCGCGAGCGTGGTTACCGGCAGGTAGCATCCCGCGTACGTCGGTCTCCGGAGGTAGCCATGGCGCGCGAGTTCGGATGTGTCGGAGTGGTCGGGCTGGGCACCATGGGTGCCGGGATCGCCGAGGTGATGGCCCGGACCGGTATCCGGGTGATCGGCGTCGAGCTCGACGAGGACTCCATCGCGCGCGCCCGCGAGCACCTCGAGCACTCGACGGAACGGGCACGTTCCGGCGGAAAGCTGGACGAGGCCGCCCGCACCGCGCTGCTGGACCGGATCACGTACACGACGAAGCTCACCGACCTCACCGACGCCGACCTCGTCGTCGAGGCGATCCCGGAGAGCCTCGAGCTGAAGGCGCGGGTGTTCACCGAGCTCGAGGCGATCTGCCGGCCCGACGTGATCCTCGCGTCGAACACCTCCTCGCTGTCGGTCACCGAGATCGGCGTGCACACCGGGCGGCCGGGCAAGGTCGTCGGGCTGCACTTCTTCAACCCCGCGCCGGTGCTGCGGCTCGTCGAGATCGTGCGCACGGTCGTCACCGAGCCGGACGTGGTCGCCGAC
>DASYKY010000008.1:0-62540 GCA_035995025.1 Actinophytocola sp. | reverse complement strand
ACTGCGCGGCGACACCGGACACCAGGCGGGCCTTCTCGGCCTCCGGGATGCCCAGCTTGTCGTAGGTGTTCTTGATGTCCTCGGGCAGGTCCTCCCAGCTGGCGGCCTGCTTCTCGGTGGAGCGCACGAAGTACTTGATCGTGTCGAAGTCGATGCCCGACAGGTCCGCGCCCCAGTTCGGCATAGGCTTGCGGCCGAAGAGCTGGAGCCCCTTCAGCCGGGACTCGAGCATCCACTCCGGCTCGCTCTTCTTCTCGGAGATGTCCCTGACGACGGCCTCGGACAGGCCGCGCTGGGCACTCGAGCCGGCGACGTCGGAGTCGGACCAGCCGAACTGGTACTTGCCCATGGAGGCAAGCGTCTCCTCCTGGGTCAGCGGCGGCGAGCCCGCGCGCTCCGGAGCGGTGGTCATGAAGGCGTCCCTTCGGTTGTGGTGGTCGCGCGTGGGTCGGACATGGTCGACCCGGTCACGCCCGGCCCGGCGGGTTCGGAGCCGCCGAGCGGTATGTGTGTGGTGCACACGGCATCGCCGCGTGCGATTGTCGCGAGGCGCTGGACGTGGGTGCCGAGCAGGTCGGCGAAGACCGCCGTCTCCACCTCGCACAGCTGCGGGAACTCCGCGGCGACGTGGGCCACCGGGCAGTGGTGCTGGCAGAGCTGCTCCCCTGTCCCGACGCGCCGTGTCGACGCAGCGTATCCCTCTCGCGTGAGTGCGACCGCGAGGGCCTTGGCCCGGTCCGTGACCTCGTTCGCGCCGGTCACCGCGGTGCGGTGCCGGTCGACCAGCGTGGCCACCCGGCGCTCGGCGAAGGCGCGCACCGCGTCTTCGCCGACCGCCTCCGCGACGAACCGGATGGCCTCGATGGCCAGGTCGTCGTAGGCGTGGCCGAAGCGCGCGCGGCCGGTCTCGGTGAGCAGCCAGAGCTTCGCCGGCCGCCCACGCCCGCGCTGGCCCCGGCGGGGGGCGTCGCGGAACTCGGCCTCCCCGGCGACGACCAGCACGTCCAGGTGCCGGCGCACCGCGGCCGGGCTGAGTCCGAGCGTCTCGGCGACCGCGGCGGTCGTGATCGGCCCTTCCTCCAGCAGCAACCGCGCCACACCATGCCTGGTGCGGCCCTCGGCCTGCTGCTCGTTTTTCACAACATCAGTGTGTCGTATTTCGTCTCGGCCCGCAAAGCCGGGTTCCGGTGAGGTGAGCGGGCTCACTGTCGGTGGCAGTCGATAGTCTTCCGAGCGTGGTGGCGGGCAATGCGGTGCGCTCGGGCGTGAACGGTCATTCGGTGCCGCCCGCGGACTCGGCCGGGCAGCTGGACGACCGCGAGCGCAAGCAGCTCGACGTGGTCCGGCGGTTCGGCACGGTCGGTTCGCTGCTGCTCGCCGTCGGGTCGCTCGGCGCGGGCGCGGCACCGGTGTTCAACCCGGTGTGGAGCCTGCCGTTCTTCAGCCTGTTCAGCCGGATGACCACGGTCTCCATCGCGCTCGCGTTCACCGGTGTGTTCATGATCGTGCTGGCCTGGCTGGGGCTGGGCAGGCTGTCGCTGCCCGGCCGCGAGCGGATGGTGTCCACGCCGCAGATGGCCCGCACGCTGATCATGTGGACCGCGCCGCTGGTGTTCACCGTCCCGATGTTCTCCAAGGACGTCTACAGCTACCTCGCGCAGAGCGAGATCGCCGCGCGCGGCCTCGACCCGTACACGGTCGGCCCGGCCGAGGCGCTGGGCAACGCCGACTCCCTGACCCGCGCGGTGCCGACGATGTGGCGGGACACGCCGTCGCCGTACGGGCCGCTGTTCATCACGATCGGCAAGGGCATCACCTGGCTCACCGGCGACCACGTGGTGATGGGCGTGGCGTTCCAGCGGCTGCTCGCGCTGCTCGGCTTCGCCATGATCGTGTGGGCGCTGCCCCGGCTGGCGCGGCGGTTCGGCATCAACCCGGTCAGCGCGCTGTGGCTCGGCGCGGCCAACCCGCTGGTGCTGTTCCACCTGGTCGTGGGCGTGCACAACGAGTCGCTCGCGATCGGCCTGATGCTCGTCGGCATGGAGATGGCGCTGAAACGGATGCCGCGGGTGACCCCGGACGGGCCGTTCCCGGCGTGGCAGCAGGGCGAGCTGCTCTGGTACGGCATCGGCGCCACGGTGATCACGCTGGGCGCGGCCGTGAAGATCCCGGCGGCGCTCGCGCTCGGCTTCCTCGGCGTGATGATCGCGCGGCGGCGCGGCGGACGCTGGTCGCACCTGTTCAGCACGGCCGCGGTGCTGATGGTGCTGTTCCTGGTCGTGCTGACGATCGCGTCGCTCGGCAGCGGCCTGGGCTACGGCTGGGCGACGACACTGAACACGGCGAACGCCATCAAGAGCTGGATGGCGCCGATGACCGCGCTGGGGTTCGGCGCGGGCGGGCTCGGCATCCTGCTGGGCCTGGGCAACCACATCGACGCGGCGATCACGGTCAGCCGCATGGTCGGCACGCTGCTCGGCCCGCTGCTGGCGGCGAAGCTGCTGCTGGACAGCTTCCGCTGGCGGCTGCGCCCGATGATCGGCCTCGGCGCGGCGCTGGGCGCGGTCCTGGTGTTCGGCGCCACCGTGCAGCCGTGGTACCTGCTGTGGGCGGCCCTGCCACTCGCGGTGGCCGCCGGCAACATCCGCTTCCGCACGATGGCGACCGTGATCAGCGCGGCGTTCGCGGTGGCCCTCCCCCCGACGGGCACGACGTTCGACGGCCGCACGTACCAACTGCCGTACACGTACGTGGCGGCCGGCATCGTGACCGTCCTGGCGCTGATCCTGGTGCGCAAGTACATCCCCGGCGGTCCACGACGCCCGCTACCCGGGGTCGTCGACACCCCGGCCCAGCCCGCGAGCACCTGACCGCACCGCCCGCGATCGTCGGGCGGTCAGGTCGGACCGAAATTGTCGGTGGCCGGGCCTAGCCTGCGGGCATGGTCACCTTCACCGAGTCGGACATCCGATACGTGCTCGCCGAGTACCGGACGTTGGACGAGCTGTGCGACGGCCGGCCCGAGTCGGCCGCCGAGGTTCGCGTGCTGATCGACGGTGGCCGGTTACCCGGGCCCGCCTACGTGCTGCCCTCCGGTGAGGCCCGCTTCCCGCCCGACTACTTCGCACTCGTCGACGACGCCGGCGGGGTCGGCGCGCTGCCCGTCCGGTTCCGTGCGCGGTACCTCGCGGCCGCGGCCGGGCCCGTCGCGGCGGCGGACGCCGAGGAGGACTGGGCCGGGTACCTGAGCGGCCGGTTCGGCATCTGCCTGCGGTCGGTCACGCCGGAGGCCATGGTCGCCAAGAACCACCTGATCCGGCGGATCGAGGAGCTGGTCGCCGCGCCCGCCGAGGCCGACCCGGCGTGGCGCGCGGAGTTACGCACCACGGTGGACGCCCTCGACGCGCTCGAGCGGCCGTTCACCGACCTCGACCGGCAGCGGTGGGGCGACACCAGCCGGCTCCGGCACATCGACCGCGTGCGCGAGCGGTTCCCAGCGGCGTTCGAGGAGGCTCACGCGTCCGCGATTACCGCCACGTCATAGCCTTACCGCGTGAGCGCCAGCACCCCTGATCCCGTCGTGGACATTTCGGGACTGGCCAAGCGCTTCGGGTCGACGACCGCCGTGGACGGGCTGGACCTGCGGCTCGCACCCGGCCAGGTGCTCGCGCTGCTGGGACCCAACGGCGCGGGCAAGACCACGACGATCGAGATCTGCGAAGGCTTCCAGCGTCGCGACGCGGGCTCGGTGCGCGTGCTCGGCCTGGACCCGGCCGCCGATGGCGAACGGCTGCGCCCGCGGATCGGCGTGATGCCGCAGGGCGGCGGCGCGTACCCGGGCGTGCGGGCCGAGGAGATGCTGGCCCTCGTCGCGGCATGCGCGGCGAACCCACTCGATCCGGCGTGGCTGATCGACGTGCTGGGGCTGGCCGGCGCGCGCCGGACGCCCTACAAGCGGCTCTCCGGCGGCCAGCAGCAACGGCTGTCGCTCGCGTGTGCGCTCGTGGGCCGGCCGGAGCTGGTGTTCCTCGACGAGCCGACCGCCGGCCTGGACCCGCAGGCGCGGCGGCTGGTGTGGGACCTCGTGGCGGCCCTGCGCGCGGACGGCGTGTCCGTGCTGCTGACCACGCACGTCATGGAAGAGGCCGAAGAGCTCGCCGACCAGGTGGTGATCATCGACCGCGGCCGGGTCGTGGCGGAGGGCTCGCCGCGTCAGCTGACGGCCGAGAAGCCGGACGCGGCGCAGCTGCGCTTCCGCGCGCAGCCCGGCCTCGACACCACCAAGCTGTGCGCCGCCCTGCCCGACGACTGCCGCATCGCCGAGCTCACCCCCGGCGCGTACCTGCTGTCCGGCAAGGTCGACCCGCAGGTGGTGTCCGCGGTGACCGCGTGGTGCGCGCAGCAGGGCGTGCTGGCAGAAGAGCTGCACGTCGGCCGCCGCAGCCTGGAGGACGTCTTCCTCGAGCTCACCGGACGGGAACTGCGCTGATGTGCACCTTCCCCGCCGGCACCTTCACCCCCGCACCCGGACGCGGGCGGGTCGGCCACATGCTCGCCGTCCACGTGCGGACCGAGGCGTTGCTGACCCTGCGCAACAGCGAGCAGCTCCTCCTCACGCTGCTCATCCCCCTCGCACTCCTCATCGGGCTCACCGAGCTCGACATCTTCGCCATCCCCGAACCACGGGTCGACTCCGTGGCGCCGCGGATCTTCGCGCTCGCCGTGATGTCCTCCGCCTTCACCGGGCAGGCCATCGCGCTCGGGTTCGACCGGCGGTACGGGGTGCTCAAGCGGCTCGCCGCCACGGCGCTCCCCCGCTGGCTGCTCGTGGGCGGACGCGCGGGAGCGGGCCTCGTGATCGTCGTCGTGCAGCTCGTCGTGCTGGGGGTCGTGGCAGCCGTGCTCGGCTGGTCGCCCTCCCTCGCCGGAGTCGGCTGGGCGGTGCTGCTCGTCGTGCTCGGCACCCTGTCCTTCGGGGCACTGGGCGTGCTGCTCGGCGGCGCGCTCAAGGCCGAGGTCGTGCTCGCGGTCGCCAACATCGTCTGGTTCGCGCTGCTGCTCGCCGGCGGGATCGCCGTGCCCGCCGACTCCATGCCCGGCGCGGCGGGCGACGTCGTCGGGCTGCTCCCGTCCGGCGCCCTCGCCGAAGGCATGCAGACCGCGCTCGCGGACGGGGCACCGCCGTCGTGGTCGGCGTTCGCCGTGCTCGCCGTGTGGGGCGTGGTCGCAGGGGTAGTCGCCACCCGCACCACCAAGCTGTCCTGAGGCCAAGCTGTCCTGAGGCCCAGACCAGGGCTCTCAGCCGTCGTTGCCTACGATCGGGCGGTGCCGTTCGACTCCCTGAAGGCCCGCATCGACGCCGCGCCGAGCCCCAGCCGCAAGCTCCAGCTGGGCGTCGCCGTCGCCGTCGTCGCCACCCAGGCGCTGATCGCCGTGACCGGGGCCGTCGTACGGGTCACCGGCTCGGGACTCGGCTGCCCGACGTGGCCGCAGTGCCTCCCCGGCAGCATGGTCCCGGAGTACCACCGCGAGTACGCCACGCTCAACCAGTGGATCGAGTACGGCAACCGTCTGTTCACCGGCATCGTCGGTCTCATCGCCGTCGCCGCGTTCGTGCTGGCGCTGCTGAGCAAGCCGCGCGACCGCCGGTACCTGCGGCTGGCCTTCGCGATGCCCGTCGGCGTCGCGATCCAGGCCGGGATCGGCGGGATCACCGTCCGTACGGGGCTCCTCTGGTGGACCGTCGCGATCCACCTGCTCGTCTCGACCGTGATCGTCTGGCTCGCCACCCTCCTCGTGCACGCCGTCCCGCGCGACGATGCCCGGCCCGGCGCCGCCGGCACGCTGGCCGGCCGCTGGCTGTACCCGCAGACCGCACTGCTCGCCGGCGTCCTCGTCACCGGCACGATGGTCACCGGCGCGGGCCCGCACGGCGGCGACCCGGACACACCGCGGCTCGACGCCCCCATCGAGACCCTCGCGCACGTGCACGCGTCGTTCCTGTACACGTTCCTCGGCTCGCTCGTGGTCCTCGGCCTGCTGCTGCGCCGCGTGGCGAACCCGCCGTGGCGCCGCTACCTGGTGCTGGTCGCCGTGGTGCTGGCGCAGGGCACCATCGGGCTGGTGCAGTACTGGAACGGCGTGCCCGAGCTGCTCGTCTGCCTGCACGTCCTCGGCGCGATGTCGGCCGTCATCGCCACGGCCTCGCTGTGGTGCGGGATCCGCGGCTACGGTCGGCAGCCGGACGCACACAAAGTTCAGCCCACGGCGGTAGCGCAGGTACCCCAGACCACATAACGTGGAGACCGAACCTACGGCTACGTAACCGTAGGTTGCGTCTACAGGCCGCGCCCCGGCCGAGTTACGAGGTCATCGAGGTCATTACTTCCACGTTGTCGCCAACGCGCGAAGAACCCCGCCCCCAGCCCAAACCCATGATCGGTCGCCGGCGCTCGCTGCCGGAGGCGTTCGTCGTCAAGCTGTTCATCCTCATCCCGTTCGTCGCGCTCGTCGCGGCCGTCCCGTTGCTCTGGGGGTGGGGGCTCGGCTGGACCGACGTCGGCTTCGCCGCCGGCTTCTACCTCGTCTCGTGCCTGGGCGTGACCGTCGGCTACCACCGCTACTTCACGCACGGCTCGTTCAAGGCGAACCGGCCGCTGCGGATCGCGCTCGCGCTCGCCGGCGGGCTGGCCGCACAGGGCTCGGTCGTCGACTGGGTGGCCGACCACCGCCGCCACCACGCGTTCTCCGACCGGGAAGGCGACCCGCACTCCCCCTGGCTCTTCGGCACCTCCCCCGCCGCCATCGCGAAGGGCTTCTGGCACGCGCACATGGGCTGGTTGTTCGAGCGCGACGTGACCAACGCCGAGCGGTTCGCCCCGGACCTGCTCGCCGACCGCGACATCCGGGTGCTGGACCGGCTGTTCGTCCCGCTGACCGCGGTGACGGTCGGGCTGCCCGGCGTGCTCGGCGGCCTGATCACCTGGTCGGTGTGGGGCGGCGTGACCGCGCTGTTCTGGGCCGGCTTCGTGCGCATCGCGTTCCTGCACCACGTGACCTGGTCGGTCAACTCAATCTGCCACATGATCGGCTCGCGGCCGTTCGAAAGCCGGGACCGGGCGGCGAACTTCTGGCCGCTCGCGATCCTGTCCATGGGCGAGTCCTGGCACAACTCCCACCACGCGGACCCGACCGGCGCGCGCCACGGCGTGCTGCGCGGGCAGATCGACATCTCCGCCCGGCTCATCTGGATCTTCGAGAAGTTCGGCTGGGCCACGCAGGTCCGCTGGCCGAGACCGGAACGGCTCGCCGCGAAAAGGGTGCCGGCCGCGGGATAGGGTCCGAAGAGGACTCGAGAAACGCGGAGGACAACGTGGCTGAGGCTGTCGTGGTGCGCGCCACCGGCGGACCGGAGGTGCTGGAGACGGCGCGGGTCGACCTACCCGCGCCCGGCCCGGACCAGCTTCTGGTCGACGTCGCCGCGGCGGGCGTCAACTACATCGACACCTACCACCGCCAGGGCGTCTACGCGAAGGATCTGCCGTTCACGCCGGGCAGCGAGGGCGCGGGCATCGTCCGCGCCCTCGGCCCGGGCGTCACGGGCGTCGCCGTCGGCGACCACGTCGCCTGGGCCGACGTGGCGGGTTCGTACGCGCAGCAGGTCGTGGTGCCCGCGAACCGCGCGTTCCCGGTGCCCGGCGGCGTCGACGACGAGACGGCCGCCGCCGCGATGCTGCAGGGGCTGACCGCGCACTACCTCGTGACGTCCACGTACGCGGTGAAGCCGGGCGACACGGTGCTGGTGCACGCCGCCGCGGGCGGGGTCGGGCTGCTGCTCGTGCAGGCCGCGAAGTCCCGTGGCGGCAAGGTGATCGGCACCGTGTCCACCGCGGCGAAGGAGGCGCTGGCCCGCGAGGCGGGCGCCGACGAGGTCATCCGCTACACGGAGACCGACTTCGCCGAGGAGGTCGGCAGGCTCACCGGCGGGGCCGGCGTCGGCGCGGTCTACGACGGGGTCGGCAAGGACACGTTCGACCGCAGCCTCGCCTGCCTCGCCGTGCGCGGCACGCTCGCCCTGTTCGGCGCGTCGAGCGGCCCGGTGCCGCCGGTGGACCCGCAGCGGCTGAACTCGGGCGGCTCGGTGTTCCTGACCCGCCCGACGCTCGGTCACCACATCGCGACGGCCGAGGAGTTCCGCTGGCGCTGCGAGGAGTTGTTCTCCGCGATCACCGGGGGCAGGCTCATCGTGCGGATCGGCGGCCGCTACCCGCTCGCCGACGCACGCAAGGCCCACGAGGACCTGGAAGGCCGGCGGACCACCGGGAAGCTGCTGCTGATCCCGTGACCCGCCGGCCCGGCCGTCAGGCGGCCGGGGTGACCTTCACCGCGTCGATGACGAAGACCAGCGTCTCGTCCTGCAGCTCGTTGCCCGAGCCCGCGTAGGCGAGGTCCGGCGGGGCGACGATCAGCCGGCGGCCGCCCTGCTTCATGCCGACCAGGCCCTGGTTCCACGCCTCGATGAGCCCGCTGCCCACGGTCGGCACGTCCAGCGGCTGCTGGCCGTACGACGTCTCCACCTCCTGGCCGGTCGACCAGGCCGTCAGCGCGTAGTGAGCCTGCAGCTGGGCGCCCTTCTTGGCCGCCGGGCCACTGCCGGGCGCCAGGTCCTTCACTATCAGCTTGGTGGGTGCCGAGCAGTTCTTGGGCACGGTGATCTCGGGGTGCTTGCCAGCCGACCCGGCCACCTTGATGTCGGCGGCGGTGCACTCGACCGCGGTCGACACGCCGGAGCTGCCCGGCGCGCCGGGCTCCGAGGTCTCCGACGGCGGCGCGGACTCCTGCTCGGAGGACGGCGCCGGGAAGCTCTCGGTCTCCCCCGGCGGCTGGCTCGACGGCTGCTCGCGGTTGACGCATCCGGCGAGGGACAGCGCCGTCGACACCGCCAGCGCCGTCACCACGACGATCTTGCTCACGTTGCGCATGGTTCGCGAGCTTAAAGGGCGCCTTCCGGCGGCGATCAGCGGCTATCGGTAACCGGGATGGTCACTCGTTTCGCCTATTTCTCACAACTGTACTCAGCGGTAGAGTAACTCCCCGCGCTCGAACAAATACGGTACGCATTCGTCCATTCGGGCGCCCGCCAAGGAGGTGAACCCATTTGTCGGCGGAAGCCAAGGGCCTCCGCAAGAACCCGATACAAGAGATCTTCTGGACCAGAACCGGCCTCCTCCTCCTGATCTTGTTGGTGGTTTCGGGCGTGACGATGATCGTCACGAGCGGCATGGCCCCGGGAACGGGCAAGAACCTGATCACCGCCGTCGCCACCGGCACCCTCGTCTCGGCCGTCGTCGGGTTCGGCCAGACGCTCGTCACCGCGACCGCGTCGCAGCGCGCGATGCTCACCCCGCTCATCGACGAGAGCCGCCAGGCCCTGCGTGACCTGGCCGCCGAGTACCGCTCGATGAACCGTGAGTTCTTCCCCACGCACATCTTCGAGCCGACCGAGGAGCCGGACCCGGCGTTCAACAAGCTGATGATGCAGGACCTGCAGGGCACCCGGCAGTACCTGTTCCGCGGCTTCGCCGGCCGGCACGCGGCCGCGCGGCTGCTGCTGTCCAAGGCCGAGTGGGAGTTCCGCGCGGTCATCGCCGACCCGCGCGACCTGCGCGGGATCAGCGGCCGGGCGCGGTACCTGATCCGTCACTCCGCGGCCGACGTCGACTACGACACCATCCACGAGAAGCTGCACGAGGAGGTCCGCATCGGGCTGGTCGGCCTGTACCTCGCGCGCAGCCGGTGCAGCAGGCTGGAGGTCACGGTGATCTCCGACCCGCCGATCGACCGGCTGGAGATCTTCGACGACAGCGTGTGGGTGACGCTGTACAGCGACGCCCGGTCGAGCAACCAGTTCCCTCGCACGCTGCGGTTCTCCGAGGGCTCGTTCATCTACAACATGGAGCGTGCCGAGTTCGCCCGCATCTCCGCCTCACCGCACGCGCACCACCTGGTGATCACGCCGGACATGGCGCGCGAGGACTTCATCAGGCAGTTCCAGAAGATCACCGGCACTCCGCTGTCCGAGGAGCAGTTCCTCGACCTGAATGCCGAGTTCCACAACTTCCTCCGCGAGTTCTCCGTCACCGCCGAGTTGGGGAGCTGATTCCCGTGCCCGACAAGGTTTCCGCCCTGGAAGAGCTGACCGAGCAGCTTGGCTCGGCCGAGTTCGACCTGTCCCAGCGCTGGGACACCGTGGACAAGTGGTTCGAGGTCTGGGCCGGGCGGCCCGGGCTGCGCGCGAGCCTGCGGCACCACCTGCTCGAGTTACCCGGCGAACAGGCGCAGCGGGTCATCAGGCGGTCGCGCGAGACGACGACCCACTTCGCGTGGTGCCTGCGGGACGTGCCGGGCGAGCCGTTCACGTTCTGGCTGCACGAGTACAAGGAGCAGCGGGACTGGCGGCAGGGCTACGCGGACTCCGTGCACAACCACCGCTACCACTTCTGCACCACCATCCTGCGCGGCGGCTACCTGCACGAACGCTACGCCGCGACGATCAACCCGAGCACCGACCTGATCGGGGCGGCCGAGCTGGTGACGGCGACTCCGTGCCCGGTCGGCGCGTCCGCGTTCCTGCTCGCCTCGGACTTCCACCGGATCCCCCGTGCCGCGGACGGCACCATGACGTTCCTCGTGAAGTCCCGCGAGGTCACGCCGTGGAGCCTGTCCTACGACCCCGAGACCCACGAGAGCCACCGCCACGTGCCGGTCGAGTCGCGGCTGGAACGCCTGGCCAGCCGCCTGTGAGCCCTTCCTGACCCGTCCCCCGCCGCTCCCCGATTTCAGCCACCTGGAGGAACTCCGCCAGCAGACATGAGCCGCGCACGGCGTTTACCATCACCCACGGCACCCCGCGAGCGCGCGGGGCCGCTGGGGAGGCTCGATGCACACCGAGGACGCCGGGCCGGTGCACACGGTCGTCCCGGCCGTTTCGCCGGGCGCGCTCGCGTCCGTGGACGCACAGGTCCGCGGGCTGTGTGAGCGCTACGCGCGGCGGCTGCCGTTCCACGGCTGGCACCACGTGAGCTTCGTACGGGCCAAGGCCGTCCAGTTCGCCGTGGCCAACGGCGCCGAGGTCAGCGTGGTGGAGACGGCCGCGCTGGTGCACGACGTCAACTACCTGGTGCGGCGCAACTCCCCCGCGGCCGCCGGCGAGCAGCTGCGCCTCGACGTGCTGACCAGGGCAGGCGTGCGGGCGGCGACCGCGCGGTGGATCGACGACATCGTGGTCGAGGCGGAGATGGCCAACCGCGGCCCGGACATCTCGGTCGAGGCGCAGGCCCTTTCCGACGCCGACACGCTGTTCAAGGCGCTGCCGGTGACCCCGGTGATGCTCTCGCACCGCTACCTGGCGGAGAACGGCATCTCGCTGCGCGAGCTGGCCGACAAGATCGTCGGCGAGCAGCAGGTCGTGCACGAGGAGGGCTACTACTTCTACAACCCGGACGCGGCCGCCGCCTACTCCCGCTGGGCGGCGACGAACCTGCTGCTGTGGCAGCACATCCGCGAGTCGCTCGAGGACCACGACGTCGCCGAGCTGCTCGACGCCGTCACCGCGCTCGGCATCATCGGCCTGCCGGGCACCGCGGTGTCGTAGCGCCCGCGCGAACGGTCACCCGAACTGTCACGCGAACGGTCAGAAGGGCCAGCCGATGACCGGCAGGCCCAGGGCGGAGTCCACGGCCAGTGCCACGAACACCAGCGTCAGGTAGGTGTTCGACATGTGGAAGAGCATCATGGGCCTGCCCGGCTCGCCGCGGCGGACGGCCGCGTACAGGCGGTGCGCCACGATCAGGAACCAGCCGCCGGAGACCAGCGCGAACGCCGTGTAGACCCAGCCCGTCGCCGGGACCAGCAGCAGCGTCCAGACGACCATCACCCACGAGTAGACGATGATCTGGCGCACCACGCGCTCCGCGGTCGTCACCACCGGGAGCATCGGGACGCCCGCCTTGGCGTAGTCGTCGCGGAACTTCATCGCCAGCGCCCAGAAGTGCGGCGGCGTCCAGAAGAAGATCACGCCAAACATGATCACCGCGGGCCAGCCGACCGAGCCCGTCACCGCCGACCAGCCGATGACCACCGGCATGCAGCCCGCCGCGCCGCCCCACACGATGTTCTGTGACGTACGCCGCTTGAGCACCATCGTGTAGACGAGGACGTAGAACAGGATCGCGCCGACCGCCATGGACGCGGCCAGCAGGTTCGTCGTCGGCCACAGCCACGCGAACGACAGCACGCCCAGGACCACACCGAATACCAGGGCGCTGCGGGTGGGCACGCGGTGCTTCGGCAGCGGCCGGGACCGGGTGCGTTTCATCACGGCGTCGATGTCGGCGTCCGCGACGCAGTTGAGGGCGTTGGCCGAGCCGGCCGCCATGGTGCCGCCGAACAGCGTGGCGAACACCAGCCACGGGGACGGGATGCCCCGCGCCGCGAGCATCATCGCGGGCACGGTCGTGACCAGCAGCAGCTCGATGATGCGGGGCTTTGTCAGCGCGACGTACGCCAGCAGCACGTCCTTGCGGCGGCGCCGCGTGCCGGACCCGGCACGATCGGACTCCGCGGCAGCGCTCACCGGCGGCATGTAGCTCCCCATTGTCTCTTCGGCTCGGTCGATCAGGCGAGTGGTCGACCAGCCGCGATCGTAGCCGCGTGACCATGACCGGCCGCTCGCGGGTGCCTTCGTTAGTCTTGGCGCTGACGAGGTACTACGAGGTAAGACGCGCGCGTCGCACCTGCCTGGGGAGCGCGACACGCGGGCCGCTCACGCGTTCACGAAGTTCGAGTAAATGGGAGCCTTGGTCCGTGTCAATCAGTAGTGACGAACTCGCCCGCCTGACCACGCAGCGCACGCCCGACGACTGGACGGATCTGGACAAACGAGCCGTCGACACGATCCGGGTGCTCGCCGCCGACGCCGTGCAGGAGGCCGGCAACGGCCACCCGGGCACCGCGATGAGCCTGGCACCGACCGCGTACGCCCTCTTCCAGCGTGTCATGCGCCACGACCCCGCCGACCCGGACTGGATCGGCCGCGACCGCTTCGTGCTCTCCGCGGGCCACTCCAGCCTGACGCTCTACCTGCAGCTCTTCCTCTCCGGCTACGGCCTGGAGATGGACGACATCGCCCACCTGCGCAAGTGGGGCTCCAAGACGCCCGGCCACCCCGAGCACGGCCACACCGCGGGCGTCGAGATCACCACCGGGCCGCTCGGCCAGGGCCTCTCCTCCGCGGTCGGCATGGCCATCGCGAACCGGCGCGAGCGCGGTCTCTTCGACCCGGAGGCCGCGCCGGGGGCGAGTGTCTTCGATCACTTCGTCTACGTGATCGCCTCCGACGGGGACATCGAGGAGGGCGTCTCGTCCGAGGCGTCCTCGATCGCCGGCCGCCAGGAGCTCGGCAACCTCGTGGTGATCTACGACGACAACAAGATCTCCATCGAGGACGACACGAACATCGCGCTGTCCGAGGACACCGCGGCGCGCTACGAGGCCTACGGCTGGCACGTGCAGGTCGTCGAGAGCGGCGAGGACGTGACCGCGATCCTGGCCGCGATCAACGCGGCGAAGGCCGTGCCGGACCGGCCGTCGTTCATCGTGCTGCGCACGGTCATCGGCTATCCGGCGCCGAACAAGATGAACACCGGCAAGGCGCACGGAGCGGCGCTGGGCGCGGACGAGGTCGCCGAGGTCAAGAAGATCCTCGGCTTCGACCCTGGGCAGAAGTTCGTCATCGAGCACGACGTGCTGGCCCGCGCCCGGATGGTCGCCGAGCGCGGCAAGCAGGTCCGCGCCGAGTGGGAGGTCTCCTTCGAGGCGTGGGCGCGGGCCAACCCGGAGCGCAAGGCGCTGCTCGACCGGGCGAGCGCCTACCGGCTGCCGGACGGCTGGACCGACGCGCTGCCGGTGTGGGAGCCGGACGAGAAGGGCCTGGCCACCCGCAAGGCGTCCGGCGAGGTGCTGAGTGCGCTCGCGGACGTGCTGCCCGAGCTGTGGGGCGGCTCCGCGGACCTGGCGGAGAGCAACAACACCACGATGAAGGGCGCCGACTCGTTCGGCCCGCACAAGGCGTCCACAAAGGAATGGAACGCCAACCCGTACGGCCGCACGCTCCACTTCGGCGTCCGCGAGCACGCGATGGGCTCGATCCTCAACGGGATCGTGCTGCACGGCCCGACCCGCCCGTACGGCGCGACGTTCCTGGTGTTCAGCGACTACATGCGCCCACCGGTCCGGCTCGCCGCGCTGCAGAAGCTGCCGGTCACCTACGTCTGGACGCACGACTCGATCGGGCTCGGCGAGGACGGCCCGACCCACCAGCCGATCGAGCACCTCGCCGCGCTGCGGGCGATTCCGGGCCTGGCGGTCCTGCGCCCCGGCGACGCGAACGAGACCGCGGCCGGCTGGCGGGCGGTCCTCGAGCAGCACGACCAGCCGGTCGGCATGGCGCTGACGAGGCAGAACCTCCCCGTGCTCGACGGCACCCGGGAGCTGGCCACCGACGGGGTGCGCAAGGGCGGCTACGTGCTGGCCGACGCGTCCGACGGCGCGCCGCGGGTGGTGCTCGTCGCCACCGGCTCGGAACTGCAGATGGCGGTCGAGGCACGGAAGATCCTCGAGGCCGACGGCGTTCCGACGAGGGTGGTCTCGATGCCGTGCGTGGAGTGGTTCGACGCGCAGGACGAGGCCTACCGCAACGACGTGCTCCCGCCGTCCGTGCGGGCCCGGGTCGCCGTCGAGGCCGGGATCGCGCAGCCGTGGTACCGGTTCACCGGCGATGCGGGCGAGGTCGTCTCGATCGAGCACTTCGGCGCGTCGGCGGACTACCAGACTTTGTTCCGCGAGTTCGGCTTCACCTCCGAAGCGGTGGTGACGGCGGCTCGCAACTCGCTACAGAAAGCGGAAGGGTGAACCATGAGCGACCCACTCGCCACGCTGTCCGATGCAGGAGTGTCGATCTGGCTGGACGACGTGTCCAGGAAGCGGCTCAGCACCGGCAACCTCGCCGGCCTCGTGCGCGACAAGCACGTCGTCGGCGTGACCAGCAACCCGACGATCTTCGCCGCCGCCCTGGCGAACGCGTCGGACTACGACGACCAGGTGCGCGAGCTCGCCGCCCGCGGCGCCTCGCTCGACGCCGCGATCAGGGAGATCACCACCACCGACATCCGCGACGCCTGCGACCTGTTCCGCGACGTGTGGCAGGCCACCGGCGGCATCGACGGCCGGGTGTCCATCGAGGTCGACCCGCGGCTCGCGCACGACACGGACAAGACCGTCGCCGAGGCGCTCGACCTGTGGAAGACGGTCGACCGGCCGAACCTCTACGTGAAGATCCCGGCCACCGCGGCCGGCATCCCGGCGATCACCCGCACCCTCGCCGAGGGCGTCAACGTCAACGTCACATTGATCTTCTCGGTCGAGCGCTACCGCGAGGTGATGGACGCGTTCCTCGCCGGCCTCGAGCAGGCCGGGGCCAACGGGCACGACATCTCGAAGCTCACCTCGGTCGCCTCGTTCTTCGTGTCCCGTGTGGACACCGAGGTCGACAAGCGGCTGGATGCGATCGGCACGGACGAGGCGAAGGCGTTGCGCGGCAAGGCTGCCGTGGCCAACGCGCGGCTCGCCTACGCCGCCTTCGAGGAGGTCATCGCGACCGAACGCTGGCAGGCGCTGGCCACCGAGGGCGCGACGCCGCAGCGTCCACTGTGGGCGTCCACCGGCACCAAGAACCCGGACTACTCCGACACGCTCTACGTCGACCAGCTCGTCGTCGCCGACACGGTCAACACGATGCCGGAGAAGACGCTGCACGCGGTCGCCGACCACGGCAAGATCACTGGCGACACGGTGACCGGCACGGCGGGCGAGGCGCAGCAGCACTTCGACGCCCTGTCCGCCGCCGGCATCGACGTCGCCGACGTCTTCCGCACGCTCGAGGACGAGGGTGTGGAGAAGTTCGAGAAGTCGTGGGAAGAGCTGCTCGAGTCGGTCGACGAACAACTGAAGGCAGCGGCAGGGAGCTGAGCACACATATGACACAGCCGGACGAACGGCCCGCCGAGGCGGCCGGGACGGCGCAGGAGCGGTTGCTGGCCGAGGCCAGGCCGCTGGTGGAACAACTGGTCGCGGACAAGGTCGCGTCCCGGCTCGCCGCGCAGGACGCCACGCTGTGGGGTCCGGACGCCGAGCCGGAGGCAACGATCCGCCTGTCCTGGACGTCGCTGCACGAGACGTCGATGGCGGTGGTCCGCGAGGTCGAGGCGTTGCACACCGAGCTGGCCGCCGAGGGCCTGGACCGGATCGTGCTCGCCGGCATGGGCGGCTCGTCGCTCGCCCCCGAGGTGATCACGAGCACCGCGGGCGTGCCGCTGGTCGTGCTGGACACCACCGATCCCGGTCAGGTCGCCGACGCGCTCGCCGGCGACCTGACGCGCACGGTGCTGGTGGTGTCGTCCAAGTCCGGGTCCACGGTGGAGACCGACAGCCACCGGCGGATCTTCGAGAAGGCGTTCGCCGACGTCGGCATCGACGCCGCGACCCGGATCGTCGTGGTAACCGACCCGGGCTCGCCGCTCGAGCAGTCGGCCACCGAGGCGGGCTACCGCAAGGTGTTCCGGGCCGACCCGCACGTCGGCGGGCGCTACTCGGCGCTGACCGCGTTCGGCCTGGTGCCCGCCGGGCTGGCCGGCGCGAACCTGCGCAAGCTCCTCGACGAGGCACACGTGACGGCGGCCAAGCTGGGCACCGACGTCGAGGACAACCCGGCGCTGGTCCTGGCCGCCGCGCTCGGCGCGGCGCACACCCGCGGCGCCGAGAAGGTGGTGCTGGCCGACACCGGTTCGGGCATCACCGGGTTCGGCGAGTGGGCCGAGCAGCTCATCGCCGAGTCCACCGGCAAGAACGGCACCGGCCTGCTGCCGGTGGTCGTCGAGAGCCCGGAGAGCCCCGGGTTCGCCGACGCCAAGGAGGACGCGACGGCGGTGGCCATCGGCCCGCCGCCCGAGGGCGTCCTGCTGGCCACCGAGGGCACGCTCGGCGGGCTGATCCTCTTGTGGGAGACGGCGGTCGCGATCACCGGCAGGCTGCTCGCGATCAACCCGTTCGACCAGCCGGACGTCGAGGCTGCGAAGAAGGCCGCCCGGTCACTGCTGGACGCCCCGGCCGAGAACGTGGCCGCGCCGTCCTTCGTGGACGGCCCGGTCGAGGTGTACGCGCCGAAGGGCCTGCTGCCCGAGGGCACCACGACGCTGGGCGGTGCGCTCGCCGCGTTCCTCGGCACGATCCCCGAGTTCGGCTACCTCGCGGTGCAGGCGTACCTGGACCGGATCGCCGACGCGTCGGCGATCCTGCTGCGCGCCGAGCTTGCCCGCCGCACGGGCGCGCAGACGACCTTCGGCTGGGGTCCGCGGTTTCTGCACTCGACCGGTCAGTACCACAAGGGCGGCCACCAGAACGGCGTGTTCCTGCAGGTGACCGGCGCGGTGACCGCGGACCTGCAGGTGCCCGGCCGCCCGTACACGCTGGGCGTGCTGCAGCAGGCGCAGGCGCTGGGCGACGGGCAGGTGCTGCGCGAGCACGACCGCCCCGTGCTGCGGCTGCACTTCACGGACCGTGCCGCCGGCCTGGCCCACCTCGTCAACGCCGTGCAGGAGGCCAACTCGTGACTTCGCGCGAAGCGCTGCGCAAACCGCGCGCTTGCCAACCGCACCTAAGGGGAACGGGACGCAACCCAACCACAAGTACGCGCCGAACCGGATGGCACCAACCCACGGTGACCACAAGGGTTAATTCCGGGGAGGCGGAACTGTGACACGGAGCTGGCAGAACCCGCTGCGCGACGAGCGGGACAAGCGCCTGCCGATCATCGCGGGGCCGTGCGGGCTGGTGATCTTCGGCGTCACCGGCGACCTGTCCCGCAAGAAGCTGATGCCCGCGATCTACGACCTGGCCAACCGGGGCCTGCTGCCGCCGGGCTTCTCGCTTGTCGGCTTCGCCCGGCGCGACTGGGCCGACGAGGACTTCAGCCAGGTCGTGCACGACGCGGTCAAGGAGCACGCGCGGACCCCGTTCCGCCAGTCGGTCTGGGACCGGCTGGCCGAGGGCTGCCGGTTCGTGCAGGGCTCGTTCGACGACGACGTGGCGTTCGACAACCTCGTCACGACGATCACCGACCTGGACCGCATCCGTGGCACCGCGGGCAACCACGCGTTCTACCTGTCGATCCCGCCGGCCGCGTTCCCGCTGGTGATCAAGCAGCTGGCCCGCACCGGGCTGGCCGCGCCGGCGCCCGAGCAGTGGCGCCGGGTGGTCATCGAGAAGCCGTTCGGGCACGACCTGGCGAGTGCCAAGCAGCTGAACAAGGTCGTTAACGAGATCTTCCCCGAGGAGTCGGTGTTCCGCATCGACCACTACCTCGGCAAGGAGACCGTGCAGAACATCCTGGCGCTGCGGTTCGCGAACCAGCTGTTCGAGCCGATCTGGAACGGCAACTACGTCGACCACGTGCAGATCACGATGGCCGAGGACATCGGCCTCGGCGGCCGGGCCGGCTACTACGACGGTATCGGCGCGGCGCGTGACGTGATCCAGAACCACCTGCTGCAGCTGCTCGCGCTGACCGCCATGGAGGAGCCGGTCTCCTTCGCGCCCCGGGCGGTCCGGGCGGAGAAGGCGAAGGTGCTGGCGGCGACGAAGGCGGTCGGCCCGTTCGCCGACACGACCGCGCGCGGCCAGTACACCGGCGGCTGGCAGGGCGGGCAGAAGGTGCCCGGCCTGCTCGAGGAGGGCGGCTTCGCGAAGGACTCGACGACCGAGACCTTCGCGGCCATCGAGCTCGCGGTGGACACCCGCCGCTGGGCGGGCGTGCCGTTCTACCTGCGCACCGGCAAGCGGCTGGGCAGGCGGGTCACGGAGATCGCGGTCGTGTTCAAACGCGCGCCGCACCTGCCGTTCGACGCCACGTCCACAGAGGAGCTCGGCCAGAACGCGCTGGTGTTCCGGGTCCAGCCCGACGAGGGCGTCACCATGCGGTTCGGCTCGAAGGTGCCGGGCTCCAAGATGGAGGTCCGCGACGTCAACATGGACTTCAGCTACGGCCACTCGTTCACCGAGTCCTCTCCGGAGGCCTACGAGCGGCTGATCCTGGACATGCTGCTCGGCGAGCCGTCGCTGTTCCCGATGAACGACGAGGTCGAGCGGTCCTGGGAAATCCTCGACCCCGTGCTCAAGTCCTGGCATTCCGGCGGCAAGCCGGAGACCTACGCGGCCGGCACGTGGGGACCCGACTCGGCAACGAAGATGCTCGCCCGTACCGGGCGGCACTGGAGGCGTCCGTGATCATCGACCTGCCCGCCACCACGACGTCACAGGTGAACAGCAAGCTCGTGCAACTGCGGGAACAGGGCGGCGCGAACACGATCGGCCGGGTGCTCACACTCGTCATCGTCACCGACGACAGCGAGCGCACCGAGGAGGTCATCGACGCCGCCAACCACGCGAGCCGCGAGCACCCGTGCCGGGTGATCGTGCTGGCACGCGGGCTGAAGAAGGCCTCGGCGCGGCTGGACGCGCAGATCCGGGTCGGCGGCGACGCGGGCGCGAGCGAGGTGGTCGTGCTGCGGCTGTACGGTCCATTGGCGAACGAAGGCGCGTCGTGCGTGGTGCCGCTGCTGCTGCCGGACGCGCCGATCGTGGCGTGGTGGCCGTTCGAGGCGCCAGCCGTGCCGGCGAAGGACTCGATCGGCCAGCTCGCCACCCGGCGGATCACCGACTCGGCGGCCTCGCGCAACCCGACCAAGGCGCTCGAGGCCCGCGCGAAGTCCTATGTGGACGGCGACACGGACCTGGCGTGGACGCGGCTGACGCTGTGGCGCGCGGTGCTGGCCTCGGCGCTGGACCTGCCGCCGCACGAGCGGGTCTCGGCCGCGATGGTCAGCGGCGAGGGCGATTCGCCGTCCGCGGACCTGCTCGCCGCCTGGCTCGCGGCGCGGCTGCGGCTGCCGGTGCGGCGGCTGAGGTCGCGCTACGGCGAGGGCATCGTGAAGGTGGAGCTGGAACGCCGGTCGGGCACGGTCGAGCTGCACCGGCCGGACGGGACGGTCGGCGAGCTGACCCAGCCGGGCCAGCCGCCGCGACGGGTGGCGCTGCAACGCCGCCCGGTGCGGGACTGCCTGGCCGAGGAGCTCCGCCGCCTCGACGCCGACGAGATCTACGCGCTGTCGCTGCGCGCGCTTGGCAAGATCGACCGGCACGCCCGCACGGCGGCCGCGGCGAAGTCGACCGCGAAGACGGCCACGGCGGAGGCGGACGCCGTCGACGAGTCCACGGGCAGGACGGACGCGAAAGCCAAGCCCACGGCGAAGTCCAAGTCCACCGCGAAGTCGAAGACGAAGGCCGGGGCGGCGCGGTGAGCACACCGCGGATCGTCGCTTACCGCAGCCCGGAGCTGCTGGCCGCGGCGACCGCGGCGCGGCTGGTGACCCGGCTGGTCGACGCGCAGGCCGCGCGTGGCTCGGCGTCGGTGGTGCTCACCGGCGGCCGCACCGGCACCGCGGTGCTGGAGCAGGTGCGTGCCGCGCCGGCCCGCGACGCCGTCGACTGGTCGCGGGTGGACATCTACTGGGGCGACGAGCGGTTCCTGCCGGCCGGCGACCCGGAGCGCAACGAGACGCAGGCGCGGGCGGCGCTGCTGGACCACGTGCCGGTCGACCCGGCCCGCGTGCACGCGATGGCCGCCTCCGACGCCGGACTGGCGCCGGAGGCGGCGGCCGACGCGTACGCGGACCTGCTGGAGCGCGCCGCCCGGCCGGAGGACCACGCGGTGCCGAGCGTCGACGTGTGCCTGCTGGGCGTGGGCGAGGAAGGCCACACGGCGTCGATCTTCCCCGGCTCGGCCGCGGTGTACGAGACCGAGCGCACGGTGGTGGCGGTGCACGGCTGCCCGAAGCCGCCGCCGGTGCGGATCAGCCTGACCCTGCCGGCGATCCGCCGCGCCTCGGAGGTCTGGCTGGTCACGACGGGCGAGGGCAAGGCCGCGGCCGTCGCGATGGCGCTGGGCGGCGCGGGCGAGGTGGCGCTGCCGGCCGCCGGGGCGCGCGGCCGGCGCCGCACCCTCTGGCTGCTGGACAAGGCGGCCGCCGCCAAGGCTCCCGGGATGTCTTCGCTCCCCTGAGCCGAAGTCGCGCTCCTGCACGTCCGGGTGAGTCCCAGAAGTGCGCTCCACCAACCGGATCAACCGAGTTCGTCGCTTCGGCGCTGACATGCGCCCGGATGACGCAAACCGGTAACTGGTGATTTGCTCCAGCACAGTTATGTGTAATGAAACGTCACTTGGAGACGATGCATCCGTCTTCAATGGTGCGGAGCAAAACTCCGGAGGGAGGTCGACCATGTCGCAACGGCAACATCACCACCCTGCCACAGCGGATCATCGCTCGCTCGGCGGGATGGAGCTGCCGCGACAACGCGCTGGCAACCGTGAGCCGCCCGTGCGAGCCGGCGTGGAGGGAGAGCCCAGCACCCAGACAGGAGGTAGCGTCCTGGTCGCATCAACGCTCACCCCGCCGATCGACGAGTTCCGTCTCATCCCCCGACCACAGCTGGTCACCCGCGCGATGCCGCGCTGGGTCATCGCCTTCCGGGCCAACCAGCGTGCCAAGAACATCGCCTCCGACGTCGTCGCCGTCATCCTGGCCGTGCTCGACGTGTGGCTGGTGATCCCCGAGGACGCCCCGGGGTACTCCCTTCCCCTGTCCGGTGCGGCGGTCGCCGCCATGGTCATGCGGCGGCACGTGCCGTTCCTCGCCGTGCTGGTCACGGTTCCCGGCTTCCTGACCGGCTGGTCGCAGCTCGCCGCGATGATCGCGCTCGGCACGCTCGCCAAGCGCCGCGGCTGGGGCTGGCAGCTGGTGCTCAGCTCCGTGCTGGTGTTCTGCTGCTACTTCATCATCTGGCCGCTGAGCGACTTCGTGACCATGACCTGGCGCGAGCACGCCCTCGACGTGATCTGGGGCGTCATCGTGGCCGGCATGCCGGTGGCCATCGGCCTGCTGATCACCGCCCGCAAGGAGCTCTCCGCCCACATCACCGACCTGGCCAACAGCCGGGAGCGGGAGAACGCCCTCTACGCGGAGACCGTGCGGGCCGCCGAGCGCACCAAGCTGGCACGCGAGATGCACGACGTCGTCTCCCATCAGGTCACGCTGATCGCCATGCAGGCGGGCGCGCTACAGGTCGCGACGAACGACGCGAACTCCAGGGATACCGCGACCACGATCCGGCGGCTGTCCACCCGCACGCTCGAGGAGCTACGCAGCCTGGTCGGCGTGCTGCGCTCGGGCACGGGCGGCGAGGGCCAGCAGCCCGGCGTGGAACGCCTTTCCGACCTGGTGAGCAACTTCCGGAGCGAGGCCGTCCCGGTGGCGCTCGACGTCGCCGCCGAGCCGTCCCGGTTACCCCGGTCCGTCTCGCACGCGGTGTACCGCACGGTCCAGGAGGCGCTGACGAACGTGCGCAAGCACGCGGCGGGCGCGCGCGCGTCGGTGAAGGTGACGGCGCAGAAGGACACGCTCGTCGTCGAGGTCCACAACGGTCGGGCAGGCGGGCGCCCGCCTGTTCTACCGTCCGGCGGGCACGGTCTGATCGGCCTCCGGGAGCGAGCGGGGCTCCTCGGCGGCACGTTCCAGGCGGGTCCCACCTCCGAAGGCGGGTTCCGCGTCTCGGCCACCTATCCGCTGGCCGGCTGAAAGCCCGGGCCCCGGCAGTCGGTCCTCCCCCCTCACCGGCTGCCGGGGTCCGCTCCACCTCAACACATCGACTCCACACATCAACGTCGAGAAGGCCGCCGCACGGAGTTCCGTGCGGCGGCCTTCTCGACGAGTTCGCTCAGAGCTCGCGTTGCTTGCGCAGCTTCGCCAGCGCCTCGGCGAGGATGGCCTCGCCGTCGGCGTCGGAGCGGCGCTCCTTCACGTACGCGAGATGAGTTTTGTACGGCTCGTTGCGCGGCGCCTTGGGCGGTTCCTGCTCGTCCCGGCCGCCGGGCAGCCCACACCGCGGACAGTCCCAGGACTCCGGCTCCTCGGCGTCGAGCGCGAACGAAGGCTTGGACTCGTGCCCATTGGCACACCAGTAGGAAACCCGGCGGCGCGGCGCGGACTCGCCACGCTCCGACTCGCCCATGGGACCGGCGCCGACTCGAGTGCCTCGAATCGCACTACCACCAGCCATCGAACCTCACACCCCCAACAAGGTGTTCACTGCGGAAAAATGCCAGGTCAAGAGATGTGCGGGATCGAAAGGGATCCGGTCGCCTCAGGCAACCTTGATCAGCAGCCCGAGCCCGACGACACAGATCAGCCAGATGGCGCCGATGAACAGCGTCGCCCGGTCGAGGTTCTTCTCCGCGACGCTCGAACCGGCCAGGCTCGACTGCATGCCGCCACCGAACAGGGAGGACAGACCGCCACCCCGGCCGCGGTGCAGCAACACCAGCAGGATCAGCAGAACGCTCGTGATGATCAGCACGATCTGCAGGGCTAGAACCATGTCATCCTCGCTGTCGAACCGGTGTCCACGTTCGCGTGAAGCCACAGGTTACCTGGTGGCCGGAGATCGTCACACGCAACCCCCGGGGGTTCCGGTGGAAATTGTTGCGCACGAGAACAAACTGGTCAATACTCAACGACTAGCTGGTCAACCCTTCGGGACAAGGGGAACTGCGCGGCCTCCACTGTCCATTACGGACAGCCGACAACGGTGCCGGAAAAAGGAGAACAGTTCCATGATCAGGCGACGAACGTTTCTCGGGGGCCTGGCGGCCGCAGCCGCCGGTGTACCGCTCGCCGCGACCAGCGTCAACGCGATGTCCAGGGCTGGGACCGCGGGTGCGCGGGCCGCGATGTCGCTGACCCTGGCCAACGAGTCCGGGCGCGGACCGGTCTGGACGTACGTGGTCGGCACGAACCTGGCTACCGGCCAGCAGTGCCGCGTGTCCGCCGACGGACAGCTGCTCGCGGTGTCCGAGGCCGACAACGGGCCGGACGGCTTCACCGACTACGCGATCCCCGTGGAGGGCGGCGGCACCACGCTGTCGCTGCCGCAGGGCATGTCCGGCCGGATCTACCTGGCCATCGGCGAGAAGCTGAAGTTCCACTGCAACCCGGGCAACGCGCTGGCCTACCCGGCGGGCTGGGTCAGCTCCGACCCGAACTACCCGGTCCTGCACGACTGCGCGGAGTTCACCTACGACGGCGCGGGCATGCACTGCAACACGACGATGGTCGACATGCTGTCCGTGCCACTCTCGATCACGCTGAACGGCTCGCGGCAGCAGAGCACCGGGCGGCTGCGCGACGGCGGCCGGGCGGCGGTGTTCTCCGCGCTGTCGGGCCAGGCCGGTTTCGGCGGGCTGGTCCTCGGCGGTGACCTGCGAGTCGTCTCCCCCGGCCACGGCCTCGACGCCGGCCTGTTCGCCGGGGACTACCTCAACGGCTACATCGACGAGGTGTGGTCGCACTACGAGTCGAACACGATGACCGTCACCGCGGGCGCGAACACGTTCACCGGCCAGGTCAGCGGCGGGCAGTTCGCGTTCTCTGGCGGCGTGCGGGCGTTCAGCAAGCCGAGCACGCGCGACGTGCTGTACTGCGACGGTGCGCTGGCCGCGCCCAACGACGGGGTCACCGGGCCGGTCGCGGCCGCGCTCGGCGCCGGGTTCAACCGGGGCGTGCTGACCGATACCGGCGCGCAGCCGGTGGCCGACGCGGGAACGTACTACCGCACCGGCGCCACCAACCACTACTCGCGCGTGATGCACGAGAACACCGTGGACGGCGACGCGTACGGCTTCGCGTTCGACGACGTGTGCGAGCACGCGTCCTACATCGAGGACGGCGCCCCCACCTCGATGACCGTGACGATCACCCCGTTCTAACCGCGAGTCCAACGTCCAGGACCCGCGAGTCCAACGCTGCGAATGTTGGACTCGCGGGTCCGGAACGTTGGACTCGCGAGTTAGGGCAGGGGGCCGCCGGCGGCCAGGGCGCAGAGTTTCGTGAACTCCTCGGCGTCCAGGCTCGCGCCACCGACCAGCGCGCCGTCGATGTCGTCCTGCTTCACCAGTTCACCGATGTTGCCGGACTTCACCGAGCCGCCGTAGAGGATCCGCACCTCGTCGGCCACGTTCTGGCCGTACTTCTCCGCGAGCCGGGCCCGCAGCGCGCCACAGACCTCCTGCGCGTCCGCCGGCGTGGCCACCCGGCCGGTGCCGATCGCCCACACCGGCTCGTAGGCCAGTACGACGCCCGTGACCTGCTCGGTCTTGAGCCCCTTGAGTCCCGCGATGAGCTGGGCGGTGGTGTGCTCGACGTGCTCACCCGCCTCGCGCACCTCGAGCTTCTCGCCGACGCACATGATCGGCGTGAGCCCGTGCTTGACGGCCGCCTTGACCTTGGCGTTGACGACCTCGTCGGTCTCCGCGTGGTACTCGCGGCGCTCGGAGTGGCCGACCGTGACGTAGGTGCAGCCGAGCTTGGCGAGCATCGCCCCGGACACGTCGCCGGTGTATGCGCCCGAGTCCTTGGCCGACACGTCCTGCGCGCCGTAGCGCAGCAGCAGCTTGTCGCCGTCCACCAGCGTCTGCACGCTGCGGATGTCGGTGAACGGCGGCAGCACCGCGACCTCGACCTTGGCGAAGTACTTCTCCGGCAAGGAGAACGCGATCTTCTGCACCAGGGCGAGAGCCTCGAGGTGGTTGAGGTTCATCTTCCAGTTGCCGGCGATGAACACCTGACGGGTCACGGGCCCTCCAGAACAGCGATGCCCGGGAGCTCCTTGCCCTCCAGGAACTCCAGCGACGCGCCGCCGCCGGTGGAGATGTGCGAGAAGCCGTCCTCGGGCAGGCCGAGAGAGCGCACCGCGGCCGCCGAGTCGCCGCCGCCGACCACGCTGTACGCGTTCGAGTCCACAATGGACTGCGCGATGACGCGGGTGCCCTCGGCGAACGGCGCCAGCTCGAACACGCCCATCGGGCCGTTCCAGAACACCGTGGCCGCGCCGGCCAGCACGTCGCCGTACCGCTCGGCCGTGATCGGCCCGATGTCCAGGCCCTTCCAGCCCTCTCGGATCTGCGCCGCGAGCACCGACTGGATGTTCGCCTCGGCCGAGAAGTCGTCGGCGATCACCACGTCCTCGGGCACCATGATCTTGTCGCCCGACTCCGCGAGCAGCCGCTTGCAGGTGTCGATCATGTCGGCCTCGAGCAGCGAGTCGCCGACGCCGAGGCCCTCGGCCGCCATGAACGTGAAGCACATGCCGCCGCCGACGAGCAGCTTGTCGACGTTCGGCAGCAGCGACTCGATCACGGCGAGCTTGTCGGAGACCTTCGAGCCGCCGAGCACGACCACGTACGGCCGGTCCGGCGCGCCGGTCAGCCTGCGCAGCACCTCGAGCTCGGCGAGCACCAGTCCGCCCGCGTAGCCGGGCAGCACCCGCGCCACGTCGAACACGGACGCCTGCTTGCGGTGCACCACGCCGAACCCGTCGGACACGAACACCCCGGACTGGCCGGCGAGGGCGGCCAGCTCGCCGGCCAGCTCACCGCGCTCGGCGTCGTCCTTGCTGGTCTCGCGCGGGTCGAAGCGGACGTTCTCCAGCAGCGCCACACCGCCGTCCGCCAGGCTGTCCACCGTGGACTTGGCGGACGGGCCGACCAGGTTGTCCGCGAGCGGCACCGGCGCACCGAGCAGCTCGCCGAGCCGCGCGGCGACGGGCCGCAGCGAGTACCTCGGGTCGGGCGCGCCCTTGGGCCTGCCGAGGTGCGCGGTCACGACCACCCGCGCACCCGCCTCGGCGAGCCCGCGGATGGTCGGCACCGACGCGCGGATGCGGCCGTCGTCGGTGATGCGGGCGCCGTCCAGCGGGACGTTCAGGTCGGCACGCACGAGCACGCGCCGGCCCGAGACCCCCTCGGCGAGCAGATCGTCGAGTGTCTTCACGGACGGGACCCTCAGAGCTTGCTGGCGACGAGGGCGGTCAGGTCGGCCAGGCGGTTGGAGTAGCCCCACTCGTTGTCGTACCAGCCGTACACCTTGACCTGGTTGCCGATGACCTTGGTGATCGGCGAGTCGTAGATGCACGACGCCGGGTCGGTGACGATGTCGCTGGAGACGATCGGCTCGTCGCTGTAGCGCAGGACGCCCTTGAGCGGCCCGTCGGCGGCCGTGCGGTACGCGGCGTTGACCTCGTCCACCGTGACCTCGCGGCCGAGATCGACCGTGAGGTCGGTGATCGAGCCGGTCGGCACCGGGACGCGCAGCGAGTAGCCGTCGAGCTTGCCGTTGAGGTCGGGCAGGACGAGGCCGATGGCCTTGGCGGCGCCGGTGGAGGTCGGGACGATGTTCAGCGCGGCGGCACGGGCGCGGCGAAGATCCTTGTGCGGACCGTCCTGCAGGTTCTGGTCCTGCGTGTACGCGTGGATCGTCGTCATCAGGCCCTTCTCGATGGTGAAGGCGTCGTGCAGGACCTTCGCCAGCGGGGCCAGGCAGTTGGTGGTGCAGGAGGCGTTGGAGATGATCGTCTGCGAGCCGTCGTAGAGGTGCTCGTTGGCGCCGATGACGACGGTCAGGTCCTCGCCCTTGGCCGGCGCGGAGATGATGACCTTCTTGGCGCCGCCCTCGTCGACGTGGCGGCGGGCGTCCTCGGCCTTGGTGAAGAAGCCGGTCGACTCGATGACGACGTCGACGTCGAGGTCCTTCCACGGCAGCTTGCCCGGGTCGCGCTCGGCCAGCGCCTTGATCGTCTTGCCGTCGACCTCGATGCCGTCGTCGGTGGCCCGCACCTCGTGGGGCAGCCGGCCCAGGACGCTGTCGTACTTCAGCAGGTGGGCCATCGTGGCCACGTCGCCGAGGTCGTTGAAGGCCACGATCTCGATGTCGTGGTCACTCGCAGCCACCGCACGCCAGAAGTTGCGGCCGATGCGACCGAAGCCGTTGACGCCTACTCGAACCGTCACCGTGCGTCTCCTCGTGCTCGTGTTGTAGGACCGCCCAGTCACCCTATCGCCCACCGCACCATGGCCTCGGATCGTGGGAGCGACCTGACTGTATCGAATCAGATGGATCATGCGTCCAGCGGGTGCATGGTCCCCTTCCTGCGGATACCCACGTTTCTCCGGATCACCGAAGGATTTTCCGACCGGCCGCGTATCTGGGCAGCGACCTCCGGCTCTTGTTCAGGTGTAGGGGGGCGCTGGATAGGCGGTGAGGCGGGGGACGGCTCACCGTCCGGGGGTGCGGCACCCGATGAGAGAACCCGCCTGACTGCGTGGGGGTCAGTCAGGCGGGTTCGGTGTCTCGTCCCGGCCGCACGCAGGACCGCCGCTCGCGGGTGTTCAGCAGGGGGGTCATCCGCGGGCGGCCGACGGGGTCGGGGCCCCTGCGGCCCCGGCCCCTTCCGGCCCGAACTCCGTCTTGTTTCCGCCTCATACCTCGGCTTCGAGCATGTCCGGCGTCACCGCCGACTCCGTGTCCGGCAGGCCGAGCTCCTTCGCGCGCTTGTCGGCCATCGCCAGCAGCCTGCGGATCCGGCCGGCCACCGCGTCCTTCGTCATCGGCGGGTCCGACAGCTGGCCCAGCTCCTCGAGCGACGCCTGCCGGTTCGCCAGGCGCAGCTTGCCCGCGGCGCTGAGGTGGTCCGGCGCGGTGTCCCCCAGGATCTCCATCGCCCGCTGCACGCGCGCGGCCGCGGCCACCGCGGCCCGGGCTGAGCGGCGCAGGTTCGCGTCGTCGAAGTTGGCCAGCCGGTTCGCCGTGGCCCGCACCTCGCGGCGCATCCGGCGCTCCTCCCAGGCCAGCACGCTCGAGTGCGCGCCGAGCCGGGTCAGCATCGCGCCGATCGCGTCGCCGTCGCGGACCACGACCCGGTCGGCGCCGCGGACCTCGCGGGACTTCGCCTGGATGCCCATCCGGCGGGCCGCCCCCACCAGCGCCAGGGCCGCCTCCGGACCCGGGCACGTGATCTCCAGCGCGGACGAGCGGCCCGGCTCGGTCAGCGAGCCGTGCGCGAGGAACGCCCCGCGCCACGCCGCCTCCGCGTCGCACACGCCGCCCGACACGACAGGCGCCGGCAGCCCGCGCACCGGCCGCCCGCGCAGGTCGAGCAGACCTGTCTGCCTGGCCAGGCCGTCCCCGTCCTTGACCACCCGCACGACGTAGCGGGTGCCCTTGCGCAGCCCGCCGGACGCGAGCACGTGGATGTCCGCGTTGTGGCCGTACAGGTCGTGGATCTCCTTGCGCAGCCGCCGCGCGGCCGCCCCGGTGTCCAGCTCCGCCTCCACGACGACCCGCCCGCCGACGATGTGCAGGCCGCCCGCGAAGCGCAACAGCGACGACACCTCCGCCCGTCGGCAGCAGGTCTTCGACACCGCCAGCCTGCTCAACTCGTCCTTGACCGCAGCGGTCATCGCCACGAGGCCCCTCCTCTCCAAGAACGACACGGCAACGCCCCCGATGACGTCCCTCCCACAGGAGTCATCGCGCATGCCGCGTACATCCCACCATCAACCCACGTTGCGCGCTCCTTCATCGCGCGTTCACGGCCGCCAGCGCACCCCGCAGGCTCTCCGCGAGCGCCTGCGGATCGTGCCGCTCCCGGGCCTTGGCGGACGCCACCCCGTCCAGCCGCATGCTCGCCCCGAGCGACTCCGCCGCCCGCCGCAGCCGGTCGGGTGTCGAGACCGAGTCGGCGTCGGCGATCACCGCGTCGACCCGCAGGCGGGGTGCGTGCTCGCAGAGTACGTCCAGGTGCTGTTCCGGGGAGAAGCCCGCCGTCTCCCCCGGCTGCGGGACCAGGTTGAGCACCACGATGCGCGCCGCAGTGGTGTCGATCAGCGCCTCGTGCAGCTCCGGCACCAGCAGGTGCGGCAGCACGCTGGTGAACCACGAGCCGGGACCGAGCAGCACCACGTCCGCCTCGAGCACGGCCCGCACGGCGGCCGGGCACGCGGTCGGCACCGAGTCCGGCATCCCGGCCGTGTGCAGCCGGATCCGCCGGACCTGGCCGGGCGTCGTCGCGACCGCGACCTGGCCGCGGATGCGCCGCACCGCGGTGGCGTCCTCGTCCAGCCCGACCACGTCGGCCTCGATGTCCAGCGGCTCGGTGCACATCGGCAGCACCCGGCCCCGCACGCCCAGCAGGCGCGCGGCCTGCTCCAGCGCGAGCACCGGGTCGGGCACGATCTCGAGCAGGCCGGCCAGCACCAGGTTGCCGACCGCGTGCCCGGCGAGCGCGCCGGTACCACCGAACCGGTGCTGGAACACCATGCGCCACAAGGAGTTCTCCTCGTCGTCGCCGGCCAGCGCGGCGAGCGCCTTGCGCAGGTCGCCGGGCGGCAGCAGGCCGAGCTCACGGCGCAGCCGCCCGGACGAGCCACCGTCGTCGGCGACCGTGACCACCGCGGTCACGTCGTCGGTGATCCGGCGTAACGCGCTCAGGGTCGCGTGCAGCCCCTGCCCGCCGCCGAGCGCAACCGCCCGCACAGGCCTCACTCCCTACCCAGGTCGCGGTGCACGACCTTGACCGCCATGCGGTCCTCGTCCGACAGCCGGCGGGCCAGCTCCTCGGAGATCGTCACACTGCGGTGCTTGCCGCCGGTGCAGCCGATCGCGAGCGTCAGGTACCGCTTGCCCTCCCGCCGGTAGCCGGCGCCGATCAGGCGCAGCAGCTCGTGGTAGCGGTCGAGGAACTCCTCGGCGCCCTCCTGGGTGAGCACGTAGTTGCGCACGTCCGCGTCGCGGCCGGTGAGGTCCTTGAGCTCGGGGATCCAGAACGGGTTGGGCAGGAAGCGGACGTCCATCACCAGGTCGGCGTCCATCGGGATGCCGTACTTGTAGCCGAACGACAGCACGGTGACCCGGGTCGTCGTGCTGGCCTCGGTGCCGAACGTGTCCTCGATCTTGGCGCGCAGCTGGTGCACGGACAGTGTGCTGGTGTCGAGCACGAGGTCCGCGTCCGAGCGCAGCGGGGCGAGCAGGTCTCGCTCTGCCTTGATGCCGTCGATCAGCCTGCCGTCGCCCTGCAGCGGGTGGCCGCGGCGGACCTGCTCGAAGCGGCGGATCAGCACCTCGTCGGTGGCCTCGAGGAACAGCACGCGCGGCTTGTACCCACCGGCGTCGAGCTCGCGGATGATCGACGCGAGGTCCTCGGTGAACGCACGGCTGCGCACGTCCATCACGACGGCCACCTTGGTGACCGCGCCCTGGGCCTTGGCGCCCAGCTCGACCATGGTGGAGATCAGCTCGGGGGGAAGGTTGTCGACCACGAACCAGCCGAGATCCTCGAGGCACTTGGCCGCGGTGCTGCGGCCGGCACCGGACAACCCGGTCACCACGGCGACCTCCACACCCGGCGCGTGGTCCTCCGGAGCTACCGTCACGTCGTACTCTCCTTCTCGGTTTCGCCTGCCAGCGCACTATGTACCAGCGCCGCGGTGTGCGTGCCGATTCCCGGTACACCGCCGATGTCGTCGATACTCGCCTGGCGTAACCGTTTGAGCGAGCCGAAGTGCTTGAGCAAAGCCGACTTGCGGCCCTGGCCGAGACCGGGGATGCCGTCGAGCGCTGAGGCGGTCATCCGCTTCGACCGCTTCTTGCGGTGGTAGGCGATCGCGAAGCGGTGCGCCTCGTCGCGGACGCGCTGCAGCAGGTAGAGCGCCTCGCTGCTGCGGGACAGGATCGTGGGCTCCGGGTCGGCCGGGAGCCAGACCTCCTCCAGCCGCTTGGCCAGGCCCACGACCGCGACGTCCTGGATGCCCATCTCGGCGAGCACGTCGGCCGCGGCGTTGGCCTGCGGGCCGGCGCCGTCCACGACGAGGAGGTTGGGCGGGTAGGCGAACTTCCTCGGCCTGCCGGTCTCCGGGTCGATCCCGCGCCGCTCTCCCCCGTTGGTCCCACCGTTCGTCTCCGCGTTCGTCTCCGCGTTCGTCTCCGCGTCCGGCACGCCGTTCGTCTCCGCGAGGTAGCGGTGGAAGCGGCGGCGCACGACCTCGGCGATCGACGCGACGTCGCCCTCGGTGGCGGCCTGCCTGATCGCGAAGCGGCGGTACTCGGACTTGCGGGCGAGCCCGTCCTCGAACACCACCAGCGAGGCCACCACGTCACTGCCCTGGATGTGGCTGATGTCGATGCACTCGATGCGCAGCGGCGCCGAGTCCAGCCCGAGCTGGTCCTGCAGCTCCTGCAGCGCGGCCGACCGCGCGGTCAGGTCGCCCGCCCGGCGCAGCTTGTGCTGGGCGAACGCCTCCTTCGCGTTGCGCTCGACGGTGTCCATGAGGGCGCGCTTGTCGCCGCGCTGCGGGATGCGCAGCTGCACGCGGGCGCCGCGCAGACCGGTCAGCCAGTCGGTGACCGCGGCGGAGTCCTCGGGCAGCGCGGGCACCAGCACCTCGCGCGGGACCGGGCTGACTTCGCCCTCTTCCGCGAAGTCGGCCTGGTCGCCGTAGAACTGGGAGAGGAACTGGTCGACCAGGCCCGCCTCGTCCATCTCCTCGATCTTGTCGATGACCCAGCCGCGCTGGCCGCGAACCCGGCCGCCGCGGACGTGGAACACCTGGACGGCGGACTCGAGGTCGTCGTGCGCGAAGGCCACCACGTCGGCGTCGGTGCCGTCGCCGAGGACGACGGCCTGCTTCTCCATCGCGCGGCGCAGCGCCGCGAGGTCGTCGCGCAGCCGGGCGGCACGCTCGAACTCGAGCTCCGCGCTGGCGGCGTTCATCTCCTTCTCGAGGCGGCGCATCATCCTGTCGGTGTGGCCGGCGAGGAAGTCGCAGAAGTCCTCGACGATGCCGCGGTGCTCGTCGGCACTGACCCGGTCGACGCACGGGGCGGAGCACTTGCCGATGTAGCCGAGCAGGCAGGGCCGCCCGATCTGCCCGTGGCGCTTGAAGACGCCGGCGGAGCAGGTGCGGGCGGGGAAGACGCGCAGCAGCAGGTCGAGCGTCTCGCGGATGGCCCAGGCGTGGGCGTAGGGCCCGAAGTAGCGCACGCCCTTGCGCCGCGGCCCGCGGTAGACGTGCAGCCGCGGATACTCGTCGTGCAGCGTGACGGCGAGGACCGGGTAGGACTTGTCGTCGCGGTAGCGGACGTTGAAGCGCGGATCGAACTCCTTGATCCAGTTGTACTCGAGCTGGAGCGCCTCGACCTCGGTGGAGACGACGGTCCACTCGACGGCACCGGCGGTGGTCACCATCTGCCGGGTGCGCGGATGCAGGAGCGAGAGGTCGGCGAAGTAGGAGTTCAGCCTGCCGCGCAGGCTCTTGGCCTTGCCGACGTAGATCACGCGGCCGCCGGGATCCCGGAACTTGTACACCCCAGGCGAATCCGGAATCGTCCCCGGCGATGGCCGATAGGTCAGCCTTCTCGTCGCGGGATCTGCCACCCCGCCAGCCTACGGCGGCGCACCGACACACCCGCGCCCGGTCAGCTGACCAGCAGGTCCACCCGGGCTGCTACCGGATTAGAAGGAGGCCACCCCTCGGCGCGGTAGTACGAGGGGTGGCCTCCGGGTGGGGGCGGGCGTCCCCGCCCCGACTGCGAAACGCGGTCCGGGACTCAGACCGCGTGCACGTTTCCGTCGGCGCCGATGAGGCAGGACGCGCTGTTCGCACCCGAGCTGACGAACTCCGTCACGCAGCGGCCGAGCTGGGCGTGGCCGCGGGCGTTCGGGTGGAAGGACTGCTGGGCCATGTGGATGCCGATCGCGTCGAGGCCGCCGGTCACCCAGGCCCACGGGTCGACCGTCACGCGGTTCTGCCACTCGGTCGACGAGTCACCGCCGCCGCTGCACGCCTCGTGCCCCTCGGTCGCCCGGGAGAAGTCGAGGAACTTCACGCCGCTGCGCTGCGCGACGCCGCGCAGGGCGTCGGAGAACTGCGGCACCGCGACCGTGCGGCCGAACTTCGCGTCGGCGAGCTTGAACGGGCAGCCCTGCGGGCCGTGCAGCACGTCGTCCATGTGCTCGGTCAGCGGCGAGGCGTACGAGGTGAGGACGAAGCCGTAGTCGCCATCGGCGTAGCCGGCCTGGCTCATCGCCGACTTCACGTCCGCGATCGCGGCCTCCACCTTCGGTGCCATCGCGGTCAGCCGCTGCGGCCACTCGGTGGCGAGCTTGCCGTGGCAGCCCGAGCCGAACGGGTCGAACCAGCCGAGGATGCAGTCGACGAGGGTGTCGGCGAACTGCGGATCGTCGTTCGCGCCGATCTGGACGATCACCGTGGTGACCTTGTACTGGCGGGCGAGGTCGATCAGCCGCCTCGACTGGCTGCCCTCGGTGTAGTGGTTGGTGTCGGCGAGCGAGACGTTGGACGAGTCCGCGCCCGAGCACGCGAGGTTGAACGTCTTGTCCGCCACCGCGGTCTGGTTCACCAGGGCGTTGGCCGACCGGTGGCACCAGTCGCCGTTCTCGCCGTTGGTGCCCGCCTCGTAGTCGCCGGCGCCCTCGCCGGAGATCGCGCTGTCGCCGAGTGACACGATCGCGGTCTGCCGGTCGTCGGCGGCGTGCTGGTCCGCGTTGGCCGCGGGAACGGCGACCGCCAGCCCGCCCACCAGCAGCGCACCCAGCGCTACCCCGAAGATGCGCACCCTTGTCGGGATCGATCGCATGGTCTTCTCCCCGAGCACATGGCGGTTACCGCCTGGTATAGATGACAAAAATCACCCTAACCAGGCAGTAACATGTGAGGCTATAACCCGAACGGCCCTCATCTTTGGGCGTTCGGCTCACCCCGGTGGGAGGGGCCGGCTCAGGTGATGACGACCTTGCCGCCGTCGACCCGCACGGACAGCTTCCGCAGGGGCTTGGTGGCCGGCCCGTTGACGACCTTGCCGCCGTCGTCGACGTCGAACTTGCTGCCGTGGTTGGGACAGGTCGACACGCCGCCCTTCGGCACGCCGACGATGCTGCCCATGTGCGTGCAGGACGCGTTGTAGGCGACGACCTGCTGCCCCTTGCGGACGAGCAGCGCCTTGCCGCCGGCCGGGTTGTCGACGACCAGGCCGCCGCCGGCCGGGATGTCGGTCAGCGGCGTGGGCGCGCCGCCGCTCCCGTCGCTCTCCTCGCCGGTGTCGCCGCCGCACGCCGCGACCAGAGCGCCCGGCGCGATCAGCGCGACCGCGAGCCCGCACAGCACGTCTCGGCGGGAACGTCCCCGCTCGGGCTTGCCGGTGGGTTCGGTGGTGGGGTCGACGGCAGTCAAACCAGCGCCTCCTGGGTCTCTCGGCCTCGGAAACTACACGAGGCCCTACGCACCCTTACGGCAGGAGGTTCAATCATCAACTTTCGTGTCGGGACGGCTGTCCGCCGCGGCCTCACGGCGGACACGGCGCAGCTCGCGCATCGCCACGACCGCGCGCTCGCCGTCCATCGCCTGGATCGCCAGCACCGGTACGTACTCGTCGTGCGGCAGCTCCAGCCGGGCCCACGGCGAGCCGTCCGGGAAGCTCACCTGCTCGACGTCGCGCCACGGGAACCGGCGCGCGCCCAGCATGTTGCGCACCTCCACGCCCTCGCGGTCCGCGCGGACCCGCGGGCGGGTGAACCACAGCGCGCCCAGCGCCAGCAGTACGCCGATGCCGAACATGGCGATCTGGTCCGACAGCGTGAAGTTCGCGCCCGTGTCGCTGTGCGGCAGGAACACCCCGGCCACGGCGAACATCGCGAACAGCACCGCCGCGGCGGGGCCGGCGAACAACCGCACCCGGTGGGGCCGCACGACGAAACTCACGACGCCCCCTCGCAGGCTCGGTCGCGCCGCTCGCGGTCGCCCTGTGTCTGATGGTTCGCTCCGCGAGTTCCGCAAGCTCCGCTCACTGTTGATAGGTTCGCTCCGCAAGCTCCGCTCAGTGTTGAACGGTTCGCTCCGCAAGCTCCGCTCACTTGAACGTCCGATCCGTCCACGGCTGGCGCAGCCCGCGCACCACCATCGCGGTGTCGAGCGCGGCGACGCACGCCTCGAAGCCCTTGTCCTCGGTCGACCCCGGCAGCCCGCAGCGGTCCAGCGCCTGCTCCTCGGTGTTCACCGTGAGCACGCCGTTGCCGACGGGCGTCGACTCGTCCAGCGCCACCCGGGTCAGACCGGCGGTCACCGCGTCGCACACGTACTCGAAGTGCGGGGTGCCGCCGCGGATCACCACGCCCAGCGCGACGACCGCCTCGTGGTTCCTGGCCAGCGCCTGGCACACCACGGGCAGCTCGACCGCGCCCGGTACGCGCACCACGGTCGGCTCCTCGATGCCGGCCTCCTTGGCCGCCGCCAGGGCGCGGTCCAGCAGCGCGTCGGTGATCTTCGCGTGCCAGCGGGTGGCCGCGATCGCGAGCCGGATGCCGTCACACTCCGGAACGTCGACGTCCGGACGCCCCTCGCCACTCACGCCCGCTCCACGCCCTCGAGGTCAAGGCCGAGATCGAGGTCGCCGAGCTCGTGGCCCATCCGGTCGCGCTTCGTGCGCAGGTAGCGGAGGTTCTCCGCGTTGGGCCGGATCGGCAG
This sequence comes from Actinophytocola sp., assembly GCA_035995025.1. GTDB lineage: Bacteria > Actinomycetota > Actinomycetes > Mycobacteriales > Pseudonocardiaceae > Actinophytocola. The sequence continues at coordinate 25,945 of DASYKY010000008.1, read as the reverse complement.
CGGCACGCGGTCGACGATCGTCAGGCCGTAGCCGTCCAGCCCGACCCGCTTGGCGGGGTTGTTCGTCAGCAGCCGCATCGACTTCACGCCGAGGTCGACGAGGATCTGTGCGCCCTGCCCGTAGTCGCGGGCGTCGGCCGGGACACCGAGCGCCAGGTTGGCGTCGACCGTGTCGTGGCCGTCGTCCTGCAGTTGGTAGGCCTGCAGCTTGTGCATGAGGCCGATGCCACGGCCCTCGTGCCCGCGCATGTACAGCACGATGCCGCGGCCCTCGGCGGCCACCGCGGACAGCGCGGCGTCCAGCTGCGGGCCGCAGTCGCAGCGCAGCGAGCCGAACACGTCGCCGGTCAGGCACTCGGAGTGCACCCGGACCAGGACGTTCTCCCCGTCGCCGATGTCGCCGTAGACCAGCGCGATGTGCTCGATGCCGTCGAGCTTGGAGTCGTAGCCGACCGCGCGGAACGTGCCGGCCGCGGTCGGGATGCGGGCCTCGGCGACGCGCACGACCTGGACCTCGGTACGCCGGCGGTAGTCGATGAGGTCGGCGATCGAGATGATCGACAGGTCGTGCTCGGCCGCGAACACCTCGAGCTCCTCGCGGCGGGCCATGTCGCCCTCGTCCTTCTGGGACACGATCTCGCACAGCACGCCCGCTGGGCGCAGCCCCGCCATCCGCGCGAGGTCGACGGCCGCCTCCGTGTGCCCGGGCCTGCGCAACACGCCGCCTTCCTTGGCGCGCAACGGAACCACGTGGCCGGGGCGGTTGAAGTCCGCCGCGGTGGCCGTCTCGTCGGACAGCGTGCGGATCGTGTGCGCGCGGTCCGCGGCGGAGATCCCCGTGGTCACGCCTTCCTTCGCGTCGACGGTCACCGTGTACGCGGTGCCCCGGACGTCCTGGTTGGTGTGGAACATGGGCGGCAGGTCGAGCCGGTCGCAGTCGGTCTCGGTGAGCGGCACGCAGATGTAGCCCGACGTGTAGCGGACCATGAACGCGATCAGCTCGGGCGTCGCCTTCTCGGCCGCGAAGATCAGGTCACCCTCGTTCTCCCGGTCCTCGTCGTCGACCACGATGACCGGCCGCCCGGCCTTGATATCGGCGACGGCTCGCTCGATACCCTGGATGTCACTCACGACCCCTCCTGGTTCGCTTCGCTCGCGACGCCTCCTCGCTGGTGCGTCCATTGTGCGCCGACCCCGTTCGAGCGGCGGCCAAGTGTGGTAGGGCCAACCTCTCCACGTACTTCGCGACGACGTCCACCTCGAGGTTCACCCGGTCACCGGGCTGCCGTACGCCGAGCGTGGTGGCACGCAGGGTCTCCGGGATGAGGCTGACGGTGAACTCGTCCCCGGTCACCTCGACGACGGTGAGCGACACGCCGTCGACGGTGATCGAGCCCTTCTCCACGAGGTAGCGGGCCAGCTGCGGGGGCAGGCCGATGCGCACCAGGTCCCAGTGCTCGGAAGGCCGGCGGTCGAGGATCACGCCGGTGCCGTCGACGTGGCCCTGCACGATGTGGCCGCCGAACCGGCTGCCGACCGCCGCGGCGCGCTCCAGGTTCACCGGATCGCCGGTGGCGATCTTGTCCAGGCTGCTGCGCACCAGCGTCTCGCGCATGACGTCGGCGGTGAACGCGCCGTCCGCGACCTCCACGACGGTCAGGCACACGCCGTTGACCGCGATCGAGTCACCGTGGTGCACGTCGCTGGTGACCAGCGGCCCCGCGACGGTGATACGTGCCGCGTCCGGCAGGTCCTGCACGGCCACGACCTCGCCGCGCTCCTCCACGATCCCGGTGAACACTCAGCCCGCCCTTCCCCGCCTCGCCAGTTCCCGCAACGCCTCGACCGCGCGCCCCGGGTCGTCCGCGCCGTACACCGCCGAGCCCGCGACGAAACAGTCCACCCCGGCCTGCGCCGCCTGCTCGATGGTGTCCGCGTTGATGCCGCCGTCGATCTCCACCAGCACGCGCAGCTCGCCGGCGTCGACCTTCGCCCGTGCCGTGCGGACCTTGCCGAGCACGCTCGCCATGAACTCCTGCCCGCCGAACCCCGGTTCGACGGACATCACCAGCAACGTGTCGTAGTGCTCGAGTAGTCCCAGGTACGGCTCGATCGGGGTGTCCGGCTTGACCGACAGGCCGGCCTTCGCGCCCGCCGCCCGCAGGTCCCTCGCGATCCGCAACGGGTCCCGCGCCGCCTCGACGTGCACGGTCACGTTGTGCGCGCCCGCCTCGGCGTAGCCGACGGCCCAGCGGTCCGGGTCGTCGATCATCAGGTGGCAGTCGAGCGGGATGCCGGTGGTCTTGAGCAGGGCCTCGACCACGGGCAGGCCGATGGTCAGGTTCGGCACGAAATGCGCGTCCATGACGTCCACGTGCAGCCAGTCCGCCCCGGGCACCGCCGCGGTCGCATCGGCCAGCCGCGCGAAGTCGGCGGACAGGATGCTCGGCGCGATCATGGGGCTTCCCGACACGAGATGGAGCTTAGGCCCGGTCACCGGAAATGCTCGAACGCGGCCGTGATGTCCGCCCGGGCCGCGCCGGTGGCGAGCAGGAGCTGCAGCAGGATCCGCGCCTTCGCCGGGTCGAGGAAGCCGGAGTGGATCAGGCCGCGCTCGAGCAGGTCGCGCTCCGAGCCGGGGTAGCCGTAGGTCTGGCGCAGCACCGAGCCCGCGCCCGTGCGGGTGGACAGCACCACCGGGACGCGGGCGGCGTGCTCCGCGACGAGCGGGACCACGCCGGCCGGGACGTGGCCGGCGCCGAGCCCGGCGATCACCAGCCCGTCGAACGCCCGCGGATCCGAGCCCGCGAGGCGCAGCAGCGTGCCGTCGTCACCCAGGGCCATCGTGATCATGCCGACCCGCCGCTCGCCGACCCGGGGGTCGGCCGGGAGCACGAGGCCCGCGCGGGCGGCGCCGCGGATGCGCGGGTCGCCCTCCACGACCAGGCCGAGCGGGCCGAAGCCGGGCGAGACGAACGCGCCGGTGCTGGACGTGTGGCTCTTGCGCACGAACCGCGCGCCGTGCACCTCGTCGGACATCACCACGAGGCAGCCGAGCCCGCGCGCGTCCGGCGAGCAGGCCACCCGGATCGCCGCGTACAGGTTCGCCGGGCCGTCCGCGCCCGGCGCCTCCGGGTGCCGCATCGCGCCGGTGACCACGACCGGGGCGTCGTCGGGCACGGTGAGGTCGAGGAAGAACGCCGTCTCCTCGATGGTGTCCGTGCCGTGCGTGATCACCACGCCGTCCGCGCCGCCGGCGACCTCCGCGCGCACCCGGTCGGACAGCGCGACGAGGTCCGCGAAGCCCAGCGACGGGCTCGGCAGCGAGCGCAGCGTGGTCGCGGTGATCGTCAGGTCCGGCGCGGCGAGCCCGGGCACGGAGGCGACCAGGTCGTCGGCGTCCAGGGAGGGCACGATGCCGCCGGACGCGCTGGGCGCCATGGCGATCGTGCCGCCCATGCCGATGACTGTTACCGCCACCCCGGAATCAAAACTTCTGGTCACCGTGCGTCCGCGCCATCCGTTCGGGCACGTACCAGTGGCCGGGTCGCGTCCCGTTCCCCTTAGGTGCGGTTGGCAGCCACGCGGATCGTGCGAACTCGGTCATGTCCGCCGCTACTTTCTCAGGAGGGCGCAGAACATGGCGTCGGTGCCGTGCCGGTGCGGCCACAGCTGTACGTACGGGCCGTCGCCGAGGTCGGGCATGTCCGGGAACGACTCGCGGGCGTCGAGCGCGGTCACCCCGGTGCGGCGGACCACGTCGGCCACCACGCCGACGGTCTCCGCGAGGTGCGGCGAGCACACCACGTACCCGACGACGCCGCCGGGCCGGACCAGGTCGACGGCGGCGAGCAGCAGCTCGCGCTGCAGCTTGGTGAGCTCGCCGACGTCCGAGGGCTGGCGGCGCCACCGCGACTCCGGCCTGCGCCGCAGCGAGCCCAGCCCGGTGCACGGCGCGTCGACGAGGATCCGGTCGAACGTGCCGGAACCGAACCCCAGTGACGCGGGCTGGCGGCCGTCGCCGACGTGCACGGTGACCGGCAGCCCCTCGGTCGACCGCTCCACCAGCCGGGCCCGGTGCGGCGCCTTCTCCACCGCGTCCAGCCGCCCGCCGGACAAGCCCAGCAAGGCGGCGAGCAGCGCCGACTTGCCACCCGGACCCGCGCACAGGTCCAGCCACCGCTCGTCGCCGCCCTCGACCGCCGGCCGGGTCAGCGCGAGCCCGCACAGCTGGCTGCCCTCGTCCTGCACGGACGCGAGCCGCTCGCGAACGGGCTCGAGCCCGGCCGGGTCGCCGGCGCCCGCCCGCAGCCGGACCCCGTACGGCGAGTACGGCGCGACCTCGCCGCCGGTCATCGCGGCCAGCTCCTCGGCGGTGACCTCGCCGGGCCGCGCCACCAGGTGCACGGCCGGGCGCTCGTTGTCCGCCGCGAGCGCCACCTTCAGCTCGTCGCCGGTGGTGCCGAGCGAGTCGGCGAACGCGCGCACCACCCACCGCGGGTGGGCCTCGCGCGTGGCCAGGTTGCCGATCGGATCGGTCTCCGGGTCGGGTGCCAGCTCGGCGAGCCAGCTCTCCTCGTCGCGCTCGGACACCTTGCGCAGCACGGCGTTCACGAACCCGGTGACCCGTGAGCCCTGCTCGGCGCGCACCAGGTCGACGGTCGAGTCGACGGCCGCGTGCGGCGGGATCCGGGTGCGCAGCAGCTGGTAACAACCCAGCCGCAGCACGTCCAGCAGCCCGGGCTCCACTTTGGACAGAGGGCGTTCGATGCAGGCGCCGAGGATCTGGTCCAGGAGCCCGATGCAGCGGCACGCGCCGTAGGCGAGCTCGGTGGCGAGCGCGGCGTCGCGGCCGGTGATCCGGCGTTCCCGCAACAGCTGCGGCAGCAGCAGGTTGGCGTACGCGTCCCGCGCGCGGACCTCGCGCAGCGTGTCGAGCGCCGCGCGGCGCGCGGGATCCTCGACCGGCGGGCGGCTCGGGCCGGTGCGCCGCTTGGGCGGATGGGGCGTCCGCGGCCGGGAGAACCTCGCCGGGCGCCGTCCTTGTTGCGTCACGTCAGCCGCTCCCCTGGCTCGACCCGTGCGCCCCGCGCCCAGTCGGTCGCCGCCATACGTCTCTTGCCCGGTGCCTGCACCTCGCCCAGCGCGACCGGCCCGGTCGCCGTGCCGACCAGCACCCGCTTGCGCTCGACCGACAGCTCGCCCGGCGTCAGCGTGTCCGCGCCGACCCGGGTGACCGGGCCGAGCTTGATCCGCTCGCCGCGGAACTCCACCCACGCGCCGGGATCCGGGGTCACCGCGCGCACCATGCGGTCGACGGCCACGGCCGGCACGGCGAAGTCGACCTTGGCGTCCTCGGTGGACACCTTGGGCGCGTAGCTCGACCCGTCGGCCGGCTGCTCCTCGGCGCGCAGGGTGCCGTCCGCGATGCCGTCGACCGTCGACAGCAACAGCCCCGCGCCCGCCTCCGCGAGCCGGTCGAGGAGCGTGCCCGCGGTGTCGTCGGCCCGCACCGTCTCGGTCAGCACGCCGAACACCGGGCCCGCGTCGAGCTCCTTCACGATGCGGAACGTGCTCGCGCCGGTGATCTCGTCGCCAGCCCGCAGCGCCGCCTGCACGGGTGCCGCGCCCCGCCACGCCGGCAGCACGGAGAAGTGCAGGTTCACCCAGCCGTGTACGGGGATGTCGAGCGCGGACTGGGGCAGCAGCGCGCCGTAGGCCACCACGGGGCAGCACTCCGGGGCGATGGCGCGCAGCCGGTCGAGGAAATCCGGGTCGCCGGCCCGGCGCGGGGTGAGCACCTCGATGCCGTGCTCGTCGGCCAACGCACCGACCGGCGAGCGGACCAGGTGCCGGCCGCGGCCCGCGGGCGCGTCGGGACGGGTGACGACGGCCGTCACCTCGTGCCGGCCGCTGTCGAGCAAGGCGCGAAACGAGGGCAGCGCCACCTCGGGGGTACCGGCGAATACCAGACGCATCGTCAGACGGCCCCACCGAAGATCGAGTGCGGGCTCTGTTTGATCGTGGGCGTCCCGCCGTCGAACCACTCGGCCTGGCGGATCTCCTTCATCGCCGCCTTGCGGGTCTCCTGGGTGAGCCGGTCGAGGAACAGCACGCCGTCCAGGTGGTCGGTCTCGTGCTGCAGGCAGCGGGCCAGCATCTCGCTGCCCTCGATCTCCACGGGTTCGCCGTTCATGTCCCAGCCGCGGGCCACGACGTTGCGGTGCCGCCGGCAGTCGAAGTACATGCCCGGGATGGACAGGCACCCCTCCTCGCCGTCCTGGAACTCCTCGTCCGCCGCGGTCCAGGTCGGGTTCACCAGGTGTCCCTCGACGCCCTCACAGTGGTACGTGAACACCCGCAGGCCGACGCCGAGCTGCGGCGCGGCGAGCCCGGCGCCGCCCTCGGACTCCATGGTGTCCCACAGGTCCTTGACCAGCGTCCGCAGCTCCTTGTCGAAGTCCACGACCTCCGCGGCCGGGGTGCGCAGCACCGGGTCGCCGAAAAGCCGGATGGGCTGGACTGTCACGGTTCTCCAATTTCGATCGAGGGGGCCGCACGCCAGTCTATTCAGTGCCCTCCGAGGCGACGCGCCGCCGCTAGATCAGCTCGAGCGGGTCGAGCCGGACGCGGATCGGGGCCGGCTCCTTCCGCGCGGTACGCACGTGCTGAGCGGCGGCGAGCGCCGCGGCAAGTGCCCGGCCGTCGGCGCGCGAGGCGCGGATGAGCGCGCGTTCCTTCTCCCCCGTGTCGCCGAGTGGGACCGGGCCGAGGATCTCGCCGGACGGCGGCAGCTCCAGCTCGTCGAGGAACGCGGCGAGCGCGTCGGCGGTCCCGTCGGCGGACGCCATGCGCACCGCGGGCGGGAACCCCAGTTCGGTGCGGGCGGCCAGCTCCTGGCGGGCGTGCCAGACAGGGTCCCAGCGCACGAGCGCCTGCACGGCGCCGAGCGCCGACTCGGCCAGCACGACGACCCGCCCGCCGTCCGCCGCCGGGCGCACCATCGCCGCGGCGAGCATCCACCGGCGCAGCGCCTCCTCGGCGGCGCGCAGGTCGGCCCGCCCGAGCAGCGCCCACCCGTCGAGCAGCAGCGCGGCCCCGTACCCGTCGCGGGCCACCGGCTCGGCGCCCGGCGTGGCGACGACGAGCGCGGGCCGGCCGTCGACCTCGGCGAGCACCTCGCCCGCCCCCGAGCCGAGCACGGGCACGTCCGCGAAGGCCCGGCCGAGCTCCTCGGCGGTCCGCCGCGCCCCGACCACGATGGCCCGCAACCGCCGCGACCCGCAGGCCCCGCACCGGAAGGCGGCGTCCGGCACCCCGCACCAGCGGCAGGTGGGCAGCCGGGCGTCGGCGCCGCGGGTGGCGACCGCACCGTGTTGTCCGGCGCTGCGCCCGTCGTCCGGGGCGGCGCCGAAGAGGCCGTCCGGTGCGGCGAGCCCGCGAGCGGTACGGGGCGGCGCGGGCCGGGCCGGGGCCGCGCGCACGGGCTCGCCGGTCGGCAGGCCGAGCGGGCCCGCGCACCGGCGGCACCGGGCCGGGGTCCGGCACTGCTGGCACGCCAGCGCCGGCACGTACCCGCCCCGCGGCACCTGCACCAGAACCGGCCGCCCCGCGCCGAGCGCCGCGCGCGCGGCGTCGAACGCCACCGACGGGATGCGCGCCGCCCGCGCGGCCGGGTCCCGGGCGAGCTGGAAGTCCGACTCCCCCAGCGCCACGATCCGCGGCGACGCGGCCCGCAGCTCCTCGCGCGCGGCGACGATCTCCGGTGCCCACCCCGAGTCCACCAGCAGCTGCGCCTCCGCCGTCCGCGCGTAGCCCGCCACCACCAGGGAGGCGCCCACCGCGTGCGCCCGCTGGATCAGCACGTCCCGCACGTGCGGGTACGGCGCGCGCGGGTCGGCGTGCAGGTCGTCGCCGTCGTCCCACACCACGAACACGCCCGGGTCGTGGACCGGCGCGAACACGCTCGCCCGCGTACCGACCACGATCCGCGCCCCGCCGCGCAGCACCGCGAGCCACCGCCGGTACCGCCTCGCCGGCCCGGCGTCCGCGGACAACGCGACCACCGCGTCCTCGCCGGCCAGCGCCGCGCACGCCGCGTGCAGCCGCGCGACGTCGCGGTAGTCCGGCACCACCAGCACCGCGCCCCGCTCGCCCGCCGCCGCGGTCGCCGCCACCTCCGCGAGCCGCGCAGGCCAGTCCTCCCCGGGCAGCGCCTGCCACACCGTGTGCGCCTGCCGCCCGGCACGGACCGCCTCGAGGAACGCGGGCCCGCGTGGGTAGCGCCGCCAGCCCTCGGCGGGCGGCGCGGGCGGCACCGGCGCCGGGGACGGCGGCGGCTCGGCCTCGACCTTCGCCTGCCGCGGCGGGATCGCCAGGCGCAGCACGTCGATCATGCTGCCCGCGTACCGGTCGGCCACCGCACGGGCGAGCACGGCGATCTCCGGCGCGAGCACCGGCTCCGGCGACACGACCTTGGTCAGGAACCCGAGCTTGCCGCCGAACTCGGACTCGGCCACCCGCTCGGCGAGGAACCCGTCGACCTGCTGGCCGGCGAACCGCACGCGCACCCGGCAGCCCGGCACGGCGACGTCGTCGAGCTGTGCGGGCACCAGGTAGTCGAAGGGCCGGTCCAGGTGCGCGAGCGGGACGTCGACCAGCACCCGGGCGACCGGAAGCGTGGCCGCCGGCCGCTGCTCCCCCTTGCGCGCGGTCATGGGCGAGGTTTATCACGGCCCACCGTCAGGCGCCGCGCCAGACCAGCAGGTTCTCCTTGCCCGTCACATCGGCGGTTCGAGAGCCACCACGTGCTGAAGTCCCGCAGGTCCCGCGATCGTGGCGCGTTCGCCCGCGGCGGCCCGGCAGCTCGCGAGCCGCGCCCGGCGCCGCGTCCATGGCGTGGACGCGGCACCGGACACAACCCGGCAGCGCGAGGTCGTCACGCGGCGGCGACTTCCAGGCGCTGCTCTCCCTCCTCGATCCGGACATCGTGCTCAGGGCGGACGGGGCGACCGTCCGGGCGGGCGCGGCGGCCGAGGTCCGGGGCGCCGATGCCGTTGCGGAGACCTTCTCCGGCCGGGCCAGGGCCGCGCGCCCTGCTCTGGTCGACGGGAAGCCCGGGGCGGTGTGGACGGTGGGAGGCACACCGCGCGTGGTGTTCACCTTCACGATCGCCGGCCGCCGGATCCTGGCGATCGAGAATGCACTCCGACCCGGGCTTCTCGCCGAGCTGGAGATCAGCTGCTGACGCGCACGTGGCCGGCGCCCCACACCGACCCGAGCACGCAGAGCGGCCAGATCACCAGCAGTGGCACGAACCCCGCCCCGGCGACGAGGAGCGTGCCGGCCGTCAGGGCGGTCGCGACGAGCCCGGCGTTGACCGAGACGTAGCAGAGCCCGACAGGCCCGAACAACACACTGAGGACGAAGGCGAGCCCGGCCGACTTGGCCCTCAGGCGACTGAGCGGCATGCGGCCCGGGCCCACGAGCTCGACCGAGGTGCCGTGGTACCAGCCGCCGGACAGCAGTGCCGGGTGCGGCGGGATCGCGTCGGGGGTAGCCGCGTGGCTGCGCGTCCACTCCGAGTTGAGCACCGGTGTCAATGTCGGGTTCGTTGCCATCGTTCGCTCCCCTTTTCGGTGTTACAGCCATACTCGCCGGGGCGGGGAACCGGTAACGTGTCAAATGAAACACCCGGACGGGGCTGGGGAGACCCAAATAATGGGGCGGTCGGAAGTCAGTAGTGGTGGGCGCCGCGTGTGGCATCGGCTGGATGAGGCGGAACGGGCCGCCCTCACGGCGAGTGGGCGAGAGCGCAGCTGGCAACCCGGTGAAATCCTGACGATGCAAGGCAGTCCGCCGAGCAGCATGTTCGTGATCTTGCAGGGCTGGGTGAAGATCACCGCGACGAACTACCGAGGCGAGAACGCGGCTCTGGCCGCCCGTGGCCAGGGCGAGATCGTGGGCGAGCTCTCCCCGATCAGCGGACTCCCCCGCACCGCGACCATTCAGGCGATCGACCACGTCCGCGCCCTCGTGATTCCTCGCGACCGGCTGCTCGAGGTACTCCGCCGAAAGCCGAGAATCTTCGACGAGCTACTCCGAACGGCCGCGATTCGGCTGCAACAATCGGATCGACTTCGCCTGGAGTCCGGCGGTCCCGATTTCCCGCAACGGCTGGCCGCGGTGCTTCTGGAACTGGCCCTGCAATACGACCCGGACTGGGCAGAGGCGAGCGAAGTCGTCCTCCACGAAACGCAGGAGGATCTGGCGAGTTTCGCCCGGGTGTCGCGCAGCACGCTGGTCAGGGGACTCGACGAGCTGAAGAAGCTGGGCGTCCTGCAGACCGCACGCAACCGCGTGACGATCATCCGGCCAGATCTCCTGCGCGACCTCGCGGCGGGCCGGCCGGCGCCGTGAGGCGCGGTAGCGCGGCAGGGCTCAGTCCTGGTAGTAGGCCGTGTACAGGACGGCCAGCTCCGCACGCTGGTCCACAGAGGACCCTTCGCGGATGGTGCGGTTCAGACCCGGCGGGAAGCCGTGCTTGATCAGCCGGCGTTCGCACGCGTCTTCCATGAACGACAGGGAGAAGTACAGCGACAGCAGGTAGCCCAGCGCCACCATCGAGATGCGCAGCGACCACGGGCCGGGCACGAACAGCACCAGCCACCACGCCGCGAACATCACCTGGACCCGCGCGAGGTGGCGGAACACCCACGTGCCGCAGGTCAGGTCGTACAGGACCCAGCCGTGGTACGCGGCCGGCAGCGTGCCGCCGACCGCGTACCACAGCCACCGTATGGGGCCTGGACGCATCAGGCTCCGGCGAGAGCCTTGAGTGCGTCGGCGCGGTCGGTACGTTCCCATGGCAGATCCAGCTCGGGGCGGCCGAAGTGGCCGTAGGCCGCGGTCTGGGCGTAGATCGGGCGCAGCAGGTCGAGGTCGCGGATGATCGCGGCCGGGCGCAGGTCGAACACCTGGGAGATCGCCGCCTGGATCTTGCTCGGGTCCACGGTCTCGGTGCCGAAGGTCTCCACGAACAACCCGACCGGCGCGGCCTTGCCGATCGCGTAGGCGACCTGGACCTCGATCCGCGACGCCAGCCCGGCGGCGACCGCGTTCTTCGCCACCCACCGCATCGCGTACGCCGCGGACCGGTCCACCTTCGACGGGTCCTTGCCGGAGAACGCGCCACCACCATGGCGCGCCATGCCGCCGTAGCTGTCCACGATGATCTTGCGGCCGGTCAGCCCGGCGTCACCCATCGGGCCACCGACCACGAACCGGCCGGTCGGGTTCACCAGCAGCCGCACCTTGTCGGTGTCCAGGTCCAGCTGGCCGATCTCGGGCCGCACGACCTGCTCGAGCACGTCAACGGTCAGCAGCTTCTCCAGATCGACACCGTCCGCGTGCTGGGAGGACACCACCACCGTGTCCAACCGCACCGCCTGGTCACCCGCGTACTCGATGGTCACCTGGGTCTTGCCGTCCGGACGCAGATACGGCAGCGTGCCGTTCTTGCGCACCGCGGTCAGCTGCTTCGCCAGCCGGTGTGCCAGCGCGATCGGCAGCGGCATCAGCTCCGGGGTGTCGGTGCACGCGTAGCCGAACATGAGGCCCTGGTCGCCCGCGCCCTGCTTGGCGATCTCGTCCTCGTCGTTGTCCACCCGCGACTCGTACGCCGTGTCGACACCCTGCGCGATATCCGGGGACTGCGACCCGATCGCGATGTTCACCCCGCACGAGTTCCCGTCGAAACCCTTCGCCGACGAGTCGTAACCGATGTTCAAGATCGTCTCGCGCACGATCGACGGGATGTCCGCATACGCCTCGGTCGTCACCTCACCCGCGACATGCACCTGCCCCGTGGTGACCATCGTCTCCACCGCGACACGCGACCGCGGATCCTTCGACAACATCGCGTCCAGGATCGAGTCGCTGATCGCGTCACAAATCTTGTCTGGGTGCCCCTCGGTCACCGATTCGCTGGTGAACAGCCTGCTCGCGGACTCCGTCACGACGTGTACCTACCCAATTCCTCGCCTGGTCGTTGCTGAAAGAGTACTGATGGTGCTGGAGAACCCCTCACGCCCGGATGAAGGCCAGCACCGCATCCCATATATCGGACGCCATCCTCGACTTGCTACCGAGTGCGATCGCCCGTTCCGAACCGTCTGCGGAAAGTAACCATCCGGCGTTGTCCTCCGTCTCGAACGCCTTGCCCTCGCCGACCGCGTTGACGACCAGCAGGTCGCAGCCCTTGCGCCGGAGCTTGGCGCGAGCGTGCTCGAGGACGTCGCCGGTGCTGTCCCCGGTCTCGGCCGCGAAGCCGACGATGACCTGGCCCGCGGTCCGCTTCGCGACCAGCTCGGCCAGCACGTCCGGGTTCCGGGTCAGCGCCACCGGGTCGGGGTCGCGGTCGGTCTTCTTGATCTTGTAGTCGGCGCGGTCGACGGGCCGGAAGTCCGCCACGGCCGCGGCCATCACCACGACGTCGGCGCCGCCGGCGGCCGTGTGCATGGCGTCGCGCAGCTCCTCGGCCGTGCCGACGCGCACCACGTCGGCGCCCGCCGGTTCGGCGAGCGCCACGGTGTGCGCGGAGACGAGCGTGACCCGGGCGCCGCGCTGCACGGCCGTGCGCGCGAGCGCGTATCCCTGCTTGCCCGACGATCGGTTGCCGAGGTAGCGGACCGGGTCGAGCGGCTCGCGAGTGCCGCCGGCGGACACGACGACGTGCACGCCCTCGAGGTCGCGCGGCAGCGCGTCGGCGCGGGCCAGCAGCAGCCGCGCGAGATCGGTGATCTCGGCCGGGTCGGCGAGGCGGCCCTTGCCGGTGTCGACACCGGTGAGCCGCCCGCTCGCGGGCTCGGTGACGATCACCCCGCGGCGGCGCAGCGTCGCCACGTTGTCGCGGGTGGCGGGGTGCTCCCACATCTCGGTGTGCATGGCCGGGGCCATCAGCACCGGGCAGCGGGCGGTCAGCAAGGTGTTGGTCAGCAGGTCGTCGGCGAGCCCGTGCGCGGCCTTGGCCAGCAGGTCGGCCGTCGCGGGCACGACGAGGACGAGGTCGGCGGACTTCCCGATACGCACGTGCGGCACCTCGGGAACGTCCGCGAACACCTCGGTGTGCACGGGGTTGCCCGACAGCGCCTCGAACGTCGCGGCGCCGACGAACCGCAAAGCGGCCTGCGTCGGGACCACTCGGACGTCGTGCCCGGACTCGGTGAGGCCGCGGAGGACCTCACACGCCTTGTAGGCCGCGATACCGCCGCCCACGCCGAGAACGACACGCGGGCGGCGATCGGCCTCGGTCACGGCGGCGCCGTCACTCGCCTTCGGTGTGCTCGAGCAGGCCGGCGTGGATCTCGCGGAGCGCGATCGACAGCGGCTTCTCGCGCGGGCCCGGCTCCACGAGGGGACCGACGTACTCGAGCAGGCCCTCGCCGAGCTGCGCGTAGTAGTCGTTGATCTGGCGGGCGCGCTTGGCCGCGTAGATCACGAGGGCGTACTTCGAGCTGACCTTGTCGAGCAGGTCGTCGATCGGGGGGTTGGTGATGCCTTCGAGCTGCGGGCTCGTCGGGTCACCCAGTGCGCCCAACTCGGTGGGGGTGATCACTCGTGTGTCTCCAGCTGGTCAGACGGTTTGTCAAGTACCAAGGTTAGCAACTCCGCCGCGGTGCTCTTTACGTCGGTGTTCACCACGACGATGTCGAACTCGTCCTGAGCGGCCAGCTCCTCCTTCGCGGTGCGCAGCCGGCGCTCGACGATCTCCGGCGACTCGGTCCCGCGGCCGGTCAGGCGCTCGACCAGCGCCTCCCAGCTGGGCGGGCACAGGAAGACGAGGTAGGCCTCGGGCATCGTGCGGCGCAGCTCGCGAGCGCCCTGCAGGTCGACCTCGACCAGCGCGGGCTGCCCGGCGGCCAGGCGCTCGTCGATGGGTGCGCGGGGGGTGCCGGACCGGTGCGTGCCGCCGTGGATGTTCGCCCATTCCAGCAGCTCGCCGTCGGCGATCATGCGATCGAACTCGGCAGGGGTGACGAAGTGGTAGTCGACGCCCTCCTGCTCCCCCGGCCGCTGCTCGCGGGTCGTCGCCGAGACGCTGAACCACAGGCCGGGGTACTGCGCGCGGAGCTCGTGCACCACGCTGCTCTTACCGACGCCGGAGGGGCCGGCCAGAACAACCAGCCGGCCCCTCCGAGTCTCACTCTGTACGCGACTCACTCGCCACTGAACTCGGCGAGCAGCGCCTTGCGCTGGCGGTCGCCCAGGCCACGCAGACGACGGCTCGGGGCGATCTCCAGACGCTCGATGATCTGTTGGGCACGCACCTTGCCGACGCCCGGCAGGGCCTCGAGCAATGCGGTGACCTTCATCTTGCCCAGAACCTCGTCGTTGTCAGCTTGAGTGAGCACGTCCTTGAGGGTCGTGCCACCTCGCTTCAGACGCTCCTTGAGCTCAGCTCGGGCGCGACGGGCGGCAGCCGCCTTCTCCAGCGCTGCGGCCCGCTGCTCCTCGGTCAGCTGGGGAAGGGCCACGATTTCCTCCGGGGGGGTGGGGTTGTTTCTGCGGATCGGTGCCGCGACGTTACCGAGGTCGGAGCGGTCACGACAACGCGGGTCCACCTTAGTGCGCAACGTAGCGCTCAACAGAGCATAGATCTACTGTGCGTAGTGGCCAATGCCCGGACCTGCGGTAACCAGATGACAAAGCTTGATCATTTCGGTGTCGTGCGGTAAAGGGAGGGCGTCCCAAGAACCCGGAATTCGGGCCGCCAGCGAACGCGCGACCCACGGCGGCAAATTGCCCCGGCGGGCGTTCTGCACTGCGACGTATCCTCAATTCATCCCGCGCACTTTGTCCGTTTCTCGCGCGCGTACCAATGGCTGCCCCCACCCTCTCCGGGGGCACCCCTCGACGCCAGTCTACCAACAAAACGCCTGGTCAACAGGGGTGGCGGCGAGTTGTGGACAACTCGGCGGCGCGAATGGCGGATTCGGTCGGCCGAACGGGCTCCGGTCGCTACAGCGGGTGGGCGACCGCGAGCGAGTCGCGCACTCGCAGCGCGGCGTGCCGCAGGGCGGTCACGTCCGGACCGTGGCGCAGGATCTCGCGGGACGAGGAAGGCAGCACGTGGCGCAGGCTCTCGCCGAACACCGTGCGCAGATCGGCGAGCGTGCCGCCCTGCGCGCCGAACCCCGGGGCGAGAATCGTGCCGTTGAGGCTCGACAGGTCGAGCTCGGTGCGGCCGACCGTGGCGCCGATGACCAGGCCGACGTGCCCGAGCGGGCTCGCGCCGGCGTTGCGCTCGGCGGCCGCGTCGACGATCTCCTGCGCCACCGATCGCCCGGCGGCACCCGTGGCGCGCTGAACGGCGGCGCCTTCCTTGTTGGACGTCAGCGCGAGCACGAACACGCCGCGCCCGGTCCGCTCGGCGACATCGAGTGCGGGGTCGAGCGATCCGAAGCCGAGGTAGGGCGAGACGGTGATCGCGTCGGCCACGAGTGGGGCGCCGTCGGCGAGGTAGGCGGCGACGTAGGCGGCCATGGTGGAGCCGATGTCACCGCGCTTGACGTCGAGCAGAACCAGGGCGCCGGCCTGCCGCGCGGTCGCGATGGTGCGCTCGAGAACGGCGATGCCGGCCGACCCGAACGCCTCGAAGAACGCCGACTGGGGCTTGAGCACCGCGATGTCGGCGGCCAGCGCCTCGACGCAGCTGTCCGCGAACCGGCCCAGCCCGTCGGCGGAGACCGGCAGCCCCCACGCCTCGAGCAGCGAAGGATGCGGATCGATCCCGACGCACAGCGGCCCGCGCAGGGACACCGCCGTCGTGACCCGCGCACCGAACGGCACGGTCATCGGGTCCTCCGGAGGGTCGCCTGGAGGGACTGGAGGGACTCGACGCCGATGTCCTGGCGGATCAGGGCCTCGATGCCGTGCACGGCGGCCGCCGCGCCCTGGATCGTCGTCACGCACGGGATGTCGCGCGACACCGCCGCCGTGCGGATCTCGTAGCCGTCCACGCGCGGGCCCGGGTTGCCGTACGGGGTGTTGATCACCATGTCCACCCCGCCGTCGCGGATGATCTCCACGATGTTCGGTTCCCCGTTGCGTGGGGTCTCGAAGTGCTTGCGAACCTCCGTGCACGGGATTCCGTTGCGCCGCAACACTTCCGCCGTCCCCGCCGTCGCCAGGATCTCGAAGCCCAGGTCCGCCAGGCGCTTCACCGGGAACACCATCGCCCGCTTGTCCCGGTTCGCCACCGACACGAACACCCGGCCCGACGTCGGCAGCGAACCGTACGACGCGGTCTGCGACTTCGCGAACGCCTTGCCGAACGACGCGTCTATGCCCATCACCTCGCCCGTCGACTTCATCTCCGGGCCCAGCAGCGAGTCGACCCCGTGCCCCTCCGGCGTGCGGAACCGGTGGAACGGCAGGACCGCCTCCTTGACCGCGACCGGTGAGGTCGGCGGCAGGTCCGCGCCGTCGCCCGAAGCCGGCAACAACCCTTCCGCACGCAGCGTGGCGATCGACGCGCCCAGCATGATCCGCGCGGCCGCCTTCGCCAGCGGCACGGCCGTCGCCTTCGACACGAACGGGACCGTGCGCGACGCCCGCGGGTTCGCCTCCAGCACGTACAGCACGTCGTCCTTCAGCGCGTACTGCACGTTCAGCAGGCCGCGCACCCCGATCCCGTGCGCGATCGCGGCCGTCGACCGGCGGATCGCCGCGAGGTCGGTGCGGCCCAGCGTGATCGGCGGCAGCGCGCACGACGAGTCGCCGGAGTGGATGCCGGCCTCCTCGATGTGCTCCATCACGCCGCCAAGAAAGACGTCCTCGCCGTCGCACAGCGCGTCCACGTCGATCTCGATCGCGTCGTCCAGGAACCGGTCCACCAGCACCGGGTGCTCGGGCGTGACCTCCGTGGCGCGCTCGATATAGCCGGCCAGCGAGTCCTCGTCGTACACGATCTCCATGCCGCGCCCACCGAGCACATAGGACGGACGGACCAGCACGGGGTAGCCGATCTCGTCCGCGATCCGCTTGGCCGCCGCGAACGACGTCGCCATGCCGTACCGCGGTGCGGGCAGCCCGGCCGTGGTGAGCACCTCGCCGAACGCACCGCGGTCCTCCGCCAGGTGGATCGCCTCCGGCGGGGTGCCGACGATCGGCACGCCCGCCTCCGCGAGCCGCCGCGCGAGGCCGAGCGGCGTCTGCCCGCCCAGCTGCACGATCACGCCCGTGACCGTCCCGGACCGCTGCTCGGCGTGCACCACCTCGAGCACGTCCTCGAACGTCAACGGCTCGAAGTACAGCCGGTCCGAGGTGTCGTAGTCGGTCGACACGGTCTCCGGGTTGCAGTTGACCATCACCGTCTCGAAACCCGCCTCGCGCAGCGCCATGGCCGCGTGCACGCACGAGTAGTCGAACTCGATGCCCTGCCCGATCCGGTTCGGCCCCGAGCCGAGGATCAGCACCTTCGGCCGGTCCCGCTGCTCGGCCACCTCCGACTCGGCGTCCGGGTCCAGCTCGTAGGCCGAGTAGTGGTACGGCGTGCGGGCCGCGAACTCGGCCGCGCACGTGTCCACGGTCTTGAACACCGGCCGGATGCCGAGCCGGTGCCGCAGCGTCCGCACGCCGTCCTCGCCGGCCAGCTCCGGGCGCAGCGCCGCCACCTGCCGGTCGGAGAAGCCCGACCGCTTGACCCGCCGCAGCAGCTGCTCGTTCAGCACCGGCGCCGCGAGGACCTCCGCGCGCAGCTCCACGAGCGACGCGACCTGGTCCACGAACCACGGGTCGATCCCCGACGCCTCGCTCACCTCCGCGACGCTCGCGCCCAGCCGCAGCGCCCGCTCGACCGTGTACAGCCGGCCGTCGTGCGGCACTCGCAACGCGTCCAGCAGTGTCCCGGCCGCAAGCGGATCCGGGTCCGCGGTCGTCCAGAAGCCCGCCGCCTTCGTCTCCATCGAGCGCAGCGCCTTGCCGAGCGCCTCGACGAAGTTGCGGCCGAGCGACATGGCCTCACCGACCGACTTCATTGTCGTGGTCAGCGTCGGGTCCGCGCCCGGGAACTTCTCGAAGGCGAACCGCGGCACCTTCACCACCACGTAGTCCAGCGTCGGCTCGAACGAGGCCGGCGTCTCGCCGGTGATGTCGTTGCGGATCTCGTCGAGCGTGTAGCCGATCGCGAGCTTCGCGGCGATCTTGGCGATCGGGAACCCGGTGGCCTTCGACGCGAGGGCCGAGGACCGCGACACCCGCGGGTTCATCTCGATCACGACCAGCCTGCCGGTCTGCGGATGCACGGCGAACTGGATGTTGCAACCGCCGGTGTCGACGCCGACGGCACGCAGCACGTCGATGCCCACGTCACGCATGTGCTGGTACTCGCGGTCGGTCAGCGTCATCGCGGGCGCCACGGTCACCGAGTCGCCGGTGTGCACGCCCATCGGGTCGATGTTCTCGATCGAGCAGACGACCACCACGTTGTCCCGCCGGTCGCGCATCAGCTCGAGCTCGTACTCCTTCCAGCCGAGCACGCTCTCCTCGATCAGCACCTCGTGCACCGGGCTCTCGTTCAGCCCGGACGACGCCATCCGCTCGAGGTCCTCCTTGGTGTGCGCCATGCCCGAGCCGAGCCCGCCCATCGTGAACGACGGCCGGATCACCACGGGCAGCCCCAGATCGTCCACAGTGGAACGAACCTCGTCCATCGAGTGGCACACCGAGCTGCGCGGCGCCTCGGCCCCCACCTGCGCCACGATGTCCTTGAACCGCTGGCGGTCCTCGCCGCGCTGGATGGCCTCGATGTCCGCGCCGATCAGCTCGACGCCGTACTTCTCGAGCACGCCCCGCTCGTGCAGCGCCACCGCCGTGTTGAGCGCGGTCTGCCCGCCCAGCGTCGCGAGCAGCGCGTCCGGCCGCTCGATCGCGATCACCTTCTCCACGAAGTCCGCGGTGATCGGCTCGATGTAGGTGGCGTCGGCGAACTCCGGGTCGGTCATGATCGTCGCTGGGTTCGAGTTGACCAGGCTGACCCGCAGCCCCTCCGCCCGCAGCACGCGGCAGGCCTGGGTGCCGGAGTAGTCGAACTCGCAGGCCTGGCCGATCACGATCGGCCCGGAGCCGATCACCAGGACGTGGGAGATGTCGTCACGCTTGGGCATCTCTCGCCTCCATCAGGCCGACGAACTCGTCGAACAACGGCGCGGCGTCGTGCGGGCCGGCCGCCGCCTCCGGGTGGTACTGCACCGAGAACGCCGGCACGTCCAGCGCCCGCACGCCCTCGACGCAGCCGTCGTTCGGGCAGTAGTGGCTGATCCGCGCGGCGCCGAACGGTGTGTCGAACCGCTCCCCCGGCTCGCCGTCGAGCGCGAAGCCGTGGTTCTGCGCGGTGATCGCCACCCGGCCGGTCTCGATGTCGATCACCGGGATGTTGATGCCGCGGTGCCCGTAGCGCAGCTTGTAGGTGCCCCGGCCGAGCGCGCGGCCCAGGATCTGGTGTCCGAAGCAGATGCCGAACAGCGGGATCCGCCGCTCCAGCACCGCCCTGGCGAGGGCGACCGGACCGTCGGCGGTGGCCGGGTCACCCGGGCCGTTGGCGAGGAACACCCCGTCCGGCTCGACCGCCAGCACGTCGTCGATCGTGGCGGCGACGCCCAGCACGTGGGTCTCGATGCCGCGGGCGGCCATCATCCGCGGCGTGTTCGTCTTGATCCCGAGGTCCAGCGCGGCCACCCGGAACCGGCGCTCGCCGTCTGCGGGCACCACGTAGGCCGCGTCCGTGGTGACCTCGCCGGCGAGGTCCGTACCGGCCATCCGCGGGCTCGCCAGCACCCGCTCGACGAGCGCGTCCTGCTCGGCGAGCGCGTCGCCGGAGAACACGCCGCCCCGCATCGCGCCGCGCTCGCGGATGTGCCGGGTCAGCGACCGCGTGTCGACACCGCTGATGCCGACGACGCCCTGACCGGCCAGCGCCTCGTCCAGCGGCCGCCGCGAGCGCCAGTTCGACGGGACCCGGGCCGGGTCGCGCACGACGTAGCCCGCGACCCAGATCCGGCGGGACTCGTCGTCCTCGTCGTTCCAGCCGGTGTTGCCGATCTGCGGGGCGGTCGCGACCACGATCTGGCGGTGGTAGGACGGGTCGGTCAGCGTCTCCTGGTAGCCGGTCATGCCGGTGCAGAACACGACCTCGCCGAGCGTCTCGCCGCTCGCCCCGAACGCCGCGCCGCGGAACGCCTTCCCGTCCTCGAGCACGAGCACCGCCTCGGTCATGGTTCGCTCCGCTCCTGCGCTACCCGCCGTCTTGCCTCGTCGCTCCCGCTCACGCGACCACCTCTCCGTCGTGTGCGGTGACCCGCCCTCGCAGCATCGTCGTCACGACCCGGCCCGGCAGGGACATCCCTTCGTACGGCGTGTTGGCGGCGATGCTCGCGAGCCGCGCGCCCCGCACCGTCCACGTCGTGTCCGGGTCGACCAGCGTGATCGTCGCCGGCTCGCCGGCCTCGATCGGGCGGCCCTGGTCGGGCAGGCCCGCGATCGCCGCCGGCCGCTCGCTCATCACCCGCGCCACGCCGCGCCAGTCCAGCAGGCCCGGCTCGACCATCGTGCGCACCACCACCGACAGCGCCGTCTGCAGGCCCAGCATGCCCGGCCGCGCGGCCGACCACTCGCAGTCCTTGTCCTGCGGCGCGTGCGGGGCGTGGTCGGTGGCCACGCAGTCGAGCACGCCCTCCGCCAGCGCGTCGCGCAGCACCTTCGCGTCCGCGGCCGTGCGCAGTGGCGGGTTGACCTTGTTCACCGGGTCGTAGGTGGCCAGCCGCTCGTCGTCCAGCAGCAGGTGGTGCGGGGTGACCTCGGCCGACACCTCGACACCCTGCCCCTTCGCCCACCGCAGCAGCTCCACCGCACCGGCCGTCGACACGTGGCAGACGTGCAGCCGCGCGCCCGTCTGCCGGGCCAGCAGGCAGTCCCGCGCGATGATCGACTCCTCGGCCGCCGCGGGCCAGCCGGCCAGGCCGAGCCGGGCCGCCTGCTCGCCCTCGTGCGCCTGCGCACCCACCGTCAGCCGCGGCTCCTCGGCGTGCTGGGCGATCACCGCGTCCAGCGCGGTCGAGTACTCCAGCGCGCGGCGCATCAGCAGCGGATCCGCCACGCAGTGGCCGTCGTCGGAGAACATCCGCACCCGGGCCCGCGAGCCGGCCATCGTGCCCAGCTCGGCCAGCTTCTCCCCGGCCAGGCCGACCGTGACCGCACCCACCGGGTGCACGTCGACCAGGCCGACCTCGCGGCCGCGGCGCCACACGTGCTCCACGATCACCGCGTTGTCCGCCACCGGGCTCGTGTTGGCCATGGCGAACACCGCCGTGTAGCCGCCGAGCGCGGCCGCCGCCGAGCCGGTGGCGATCGTCTCGGTGTCCTCCCGGCCCGGTTCCCGCAGGTGGGTGTGCAGGTCGACGAACCCGGGCAGCGCGACGAGCCCGCCCACGTCCAGGATCTCCGCGCCGTCGGTGTCCACATCGGACCCGATGGCGGCGATCACGCCGTCGCGGATCTCCAGGTCGACCGCGTCCTCGCCGTAGGGCCGGACCCCGCGCAGCACCAAAGAAGTCACTGGTCCGCCTCCCCGGGATCAAACGTTGTGGTCGCGTTGGCTTGATGGCATCCGGTTCGGGACGTGCCGGTGGCTGAGTTGCGTCCCGTTCCCCTTGGCCGCGGTTGGGAGCCGCGCGGCTCACGCCGGCTCCGCGCGCTGCTGCGACCGGTCACGACGTCTCCTCCTCGTGGGCCAGCAGGTGGTAGAGCACGGCCATCCGGACGTGCACGCCGTTCGCGACCTGCTGGGTGATCGCGGCGCGCGGCGAGTCGGCCACCGCCGACGCGATCTCCATGCCGCGCAGCATCGGTCCCGGGTGCAGCACGACCGCGTGCTCGGGCAGGGCCGCCAGCCGGGCCTCGCTCAAGCCGTACGCGATCGAGTACTCGCGGGTGGACGGGAAGAAGCCGCCGTGCATCCGCTCGGCCTGCACCCGCAGCATCATCACCGCGTCGAGGCCGGGCAGCTCCGCGTCGAGCGTGTGCGACACCGTGACGGGCCACCGCTCGACGAAGGCGGGCAGCAGCGTCGGCGGCGCGACCAGGACCACGTCGGCACCGAGCGTGGTCAGCAGGTGGACGTTCGAGCGGGCGACCCGGCTGTGCAGCACGTCGCCGACGATCGCGATCCGCCTGCCGTCCAGCGAGCCCAGCCGTTCCCGCAGCGTGGCAGCGTCGAGCAGGGCCTGCGTGGGGTGCTCGTGCATGCCGTCACCGGCGTTGACCACCGACGTGCCGGCCTCGGCGAGCCAGCCGGCCAGCCGGTGCGCGGCGCCGGAGGCCGGGTGGCGGACGATCACGCAGTCGGCGCCCGCCGCGGCCAGCGTCAGCGCGGTGTCCCGCAGCGACTCGCCCTTCCCGACCGACGAGCCGGACGCGGACACGTTGACGACGTCGGCGCTCATCCACTTGCCGGCGATCTCGAAGGACACCCGGGTGCGGGTGGACGCCTCGTAGAACATCGTGATCACCGTGCGGCCGCGCAGCGTCGGCAGCTTGCGGACCTCGCGGCCCAGCAGCGTGCGCTTCAGCTCCTCGGCGGTGTCGAGGACCGCGGTCGCGGCGGCGGCGTCGAGGCCTTCGGTCGCGAGTAGATGCCTCACGCGTCCTCCCCCGTCCCCTGCCGCAGCACAACCGCGTCCCGGCCGTCGATCTCGGCGAGCTTCACGTGGACCTCCTCCGACCGCGAGGTCGGCACGTTCTTGCCCACGTAGTCCGCCCGGATCGGCAGCTCGCGGTGCCCTCGGTCGACCAGCACGGCGAGCTGCACGGCTCGCGGGCGGCCCGCGTCGCGCAGCGCGTCGAGGGCCGCGCGAATGGTGCGCCCGGAGAACAGCACGTCGTCGACGAGGATCACGAGTTGGTCGTCGACCCCGCCGGGCGGCAGCTCGGTGGTGCCGAGCGCGCGGGTCGGGCGGCGGCGAAGGTCGTCGCGATAGAGAGTGATATCGAGCACACCGGTGGCGACCTCGACTCCCGAAAACTCGGCGATCCGGGCGGCCAGCCGCAGGGCGAGCGGCGCGCCGCGGGTGTGGATGCCGAGGAGGACGACGGGTCCCGCGTCGGCTGAGCCGAGCGAGGTGCGCTCGATGACTTGATGGGCCATTCGGGCGACGGTGCGGGCGACGTCCCCGGCGCTGAGCAGCTCTCGCTCGGCCGGATCCGCCGCACCGCGGTTGCGCGGTGCCACGGTTGACCTCCTTCCCCGCCTCGCTGGACGGGTCCTTAAAGGACGTCTGATCTGCGCCTTTCCCGGCGCGGTAGCACCGTACCAGGCGAGATGGATCCACCAACCGAGTGGTAATCCTGCAATTCCACCAACTCTGTTCACAGATCAGCTTGACCTGGTGACAACTGTGGGTAACCATTACTCTGCGTGTTGATATGCGGCTACCCGCGGCACTCACCAATCGGCCAGCGGGGCGAATGAATGGAGAATCGCCATATGGGCGACTACGCCAAGGCGCTGGGGAGCAAGCTCCGCGGCATCCGCCAGCAGCAGGGACTGTCCCTGCACGGCGTTGAGCAGAAGTCCGGCGGCCGATGGAAGGCCGTCGTGGTCGGCTCGTACGAGCGAGGCGACCGAGCCGTCACCGTGCAGAAGCTGGCCGAACTGGCCGACTTCTACGGCGTGCCGGTGGTCGAGCTCCTGCCAGAGGGCCGGGTGCCCTCCGGTGCCGAGCCCGCCACGAAGATAGTGATCAACCTGGAGCGGCTCCAGCAGCTCCCCGCGGAGAAGGTCGGCCCGCTCGCCCGGTACGCGGCCACGATCCAGAGTCAGCGCGGCGACTACAACGGCAAGGTGCTGTCCATCCGCACCGAGGACCTCCGCTCACTGGCGATCATCTACGACATGACCCCCGGCGAGCTGACCGAGCAGCTCATCGACTGGGGCGTGCTACCGCCGGAGGCGCGCCCGTCCAAAGAGGACTGACCCGACTAGGACGCCGGGACCGGGGCGATGCTCCCGCTCCGGTCCCCTGCGCTGTCGGCAGGTCCGCGGGGCCGTACCCGGGAGATGGCCACGCCGGCGAGGCACAGCACGCCGCCCGCCAGCGTGAGCCACGCCGGAACCTCGGCCAGGAGCAGCCAGGACAGCAGCACCACGATCGCCGGAACCGCGTAGGTGGTCGCGCCCATCCGCGCGGCGGTCGTACGGGCCAGCGCGTAGGCCCAGGTGACGAACGCGAGCGCGGTCGGGAACACGCCCAGGTACACGACGTCCAGCGTGGCCTGGGCGGGCGCGGCGCCGACCTCGGTCACCCACTGCCCGGCGAACGGCGCGCACGCGAGCAGGCCCACCAGGCAGCCGAACGTCGTGACCTGCACGGCCGAGGCGTGCCGCAGGGCGGGCTTCTGCGCGGTCACGCCGACCGCGTAGGTCGCCGCGGCGGCCACGCACAGCACGACGCCGAGCACCGAGGCCCCACCGCCGCCGGACGTCGACACGCCGACGACGACCGTCCCGGCGAACGAGACCGCGATGCCCGCCAGCACGCGGCGCGAGAAGCCCTCCCGGAGCAGCCAGCCGGACAGCAGCGCGATGAGCACCGGGCCCACGTTCACGACCATGGCCGCGGTGCCCGCGTCGACCTCCCGCTCGCCCCAGTTGAGCGCGACCATGTACGCGCCGAACCACAGCACGCCGGACGCGAGGATGCCCGGCCACGCCGCCCGCGGCGGCCACCCCTCCCGCCGCACCAGCAGCACGCCGACGAGCACGACGGAGCCGGCCAGCAGCCGCCCGAACGCGAGCGCCCCCGGCGAGAACGCCTCCCCCGCGTCCCGGATGGCGACGAACGCGGAGGCCCAGAAGAGCACGGTGACCCCGGCGGCGAGCATGCTGCGCCGGTCGACGGATTCGCCCATGGCGCCAACATATGGCGCGCAGCCGACCCGGTCTCGCGGTTTTCGGACGCCGAGACGGCCCCGGCTAGAGGGTGGCGCGCAGCTGTCCGGCGATGGTCACCAGCCGGCCGAGGACGCCGTTGACGAAGCGCGGCGAGTCGTCCGTGGACAGCGAGCGGGCCAGCTGGACCGCCTCGTCGACCGCGACCACGTCCGGCACGTCGGTGGCCCACAGCAGCTCGTACACGCCGAGCCGCAGGATCGCCAGGTCCACGAACGGCATGCGGTCGAGGGTCCAGCCCTCGGCGTGCTCGGTGAGCAGCTCGTCGATGCGCTCGCGATGCGCCACGACGCCCTCGATGAGCGCCGTGGCGTAGTCGTTCGGTGCGGGGTGCTCCGCGACCTCGGTGCGTTCGGCGTGCAGGGTCAGCGGATCCGCGTCGCGCAGCGCCGCCGCGTACAGAACGTCGACCGCGCGCTTGCGTGCCTTGCTGCGCGCACCCACTAGGAGCTGACGCGGCCGAGGTAGCGGCCGTCGCGGGTGTCGACCTTGACCCTCTCGCCGGTCGACAGGAACAGCGGGACCTGGATCTCCGCGCCGGTCTCCAGCGTCGCCGGCTTGGTGCCGCCGGTGGAGCGGTCGCCCTGCAGGCCCGGGTCGGTCTGCTTGACGATCAGCTCGACCGTCACCGGCAGCTCGATGTACAGCGGCGTGCCCTCGTGCGACGCGACCGTCGCGTTCTGGTTCTCGAGCATGAACCGGGAGTTGCCCCCGACGACGTCACCGTCGATGTGGATCTGCTCGTAGGTGTCGCCGTCCATGAAGACGAACTGGTTGCCGTCCTGGTACAGGTAGGTCATGTCGCGCCGGTCGACGGTCGCGGTGTCGACCTTGATGCCGGCGTTGAACGTCTTGTCCACGACCTTGCCGGTCATGACGTGCTTGAGCTTGGTGCGCACGAACGCGGGGCCTTTGCCCGGCTTCACGTGCTGGAACTCGACG
>DASYKY010000007.1:0-120313 GCA_035995025.1 Actinophytocola sp. | reverse complement strand
CCCGACACGGGCCGGGCACACGAACCAAAGCGGCCCTGAGCTGGACGCTCGGGGCCGCTTTGCGAATCTCATCGAGTCGGCCTGAACAGGCCTGATGTGGCGGGTGAAGGGTTCGAACCTTCGTAGCTTTCGCGACAAATTTACAGGCGGTCGTCAGCGGTCCCATAGGTCCATAACCAGGCGACACGATCGTTCTTGGATCAACGACTGCCCCGGTGTTAACACTTGAACAACGAAGTTCGCACCCAAACTCGCACCAAACGTCGATGATGTCTCTGCCTGGCGATCACTGGCCAACTCAGATTCCGACCGAGCTAGGTCAACATCTCCGTGTGACGGCTGTCCGTTTCCGCTATGGCCGACGCCTTGACGATCTTGACGTGGCAATGCAAGGCGCCGTCGGCGCGCTCGTGACCCTCACGAAAGCGATATCGAGCAGGTAGCCCGTTCGGGTGCCACCGCTAGGCGATTCTGACGAACCGCTACCGAGATGTCATCTTCTCCGACTACACCTGTTATCGAGAATGACGCTAGTCAACTCGGGGGGAACATGGCCAGGAAGAGCATCAACAACACCGAGTCCGGATCGGGCGACGACGTAGCCCGCACTACCACCGGCGATCGAAGTGTTCGTCCGGCGCAGTTGCCACTGTTACCCCGAATATTCGCGGGCCGCGGCGATGAACTCGAACTGCTGCGAAACGTCATCGCCGAGGAGAGCCCCGCCGGGCCAGCGCTGGTCGTGCTCACCGGGCCGGCCGGCGTGGGCAAGTCGGCACTGGCGCTGCGCTGGCTCGCTGAACACCGCGACGAGTTCGCCGATGGTCAACTGTTCGTCGGGCTGGAGGGCCCGTCCGGGCCGGTGAACCCCGGTGACGTCCTCGACTGGTTTCTCGTGTCGCTCGGCGTGCCTCCTAAACGTGTCCCGGATGCACCCGGGCAACGAGCCGCCATGTATCGCTCCCTCACCTCGGACAGACGGATTGCGGTCCTGCTCGAGGACGCTGTCTCAGCTGCGCAGGTCAGAGCGGCAATACCCGCGGGTCCGGACAGCCTCGTCATGGTGACCAGCCGGTCGCGCCTGTCCGGCCTGGCGTTGGATGGCGCTCGATGGGTTGAGGTTCTACCGCTGGACGAATCCGGCTCGCTGGCAGTTCTCGAGGAGATACTCGGCGCGGAACGCGTCGCGGCGGAGGCGACCGCAACACGCGACCTGGCGCGCCTGTGCGCCGGACTCCCCTTGGCGCTGGCAGTGGCCGGCGCCCGGCTGTCGACCAGGCCCAGGCGTGCCGTGCAGCGTGAGGTCGCCGATCTGCAGAACGAGCATCGCCGACTGGAGGCGTTGCGACTACATGAAGATCCTTCGGTCGCAGCCGTTCTGGACTCCGCGTACATGCAGTTGGCGGAAGGGGCGCGCACGCTGTACCGGATGTGTTCTGCGCATCCCGGACGAGAGTTCGGCGTCGGCGCGGCCGCCGCGGCCGCCGATGTCCCTGAGAACAGTGCTGAGGGCGCTCTCGAGCAGCTACTCGAAGCCAACTTTCTCTCCGAGATCGCGGACAGCCGGTTCACCTATCACGACGTGCTACTCGTGCACGCACGCCGCCGTTCTGGGCTCGACGGTTCCTTCGCGGACGAGGAGGCCGCGGCACGACGGGTCATCGAGTGGTATCTGGACCGAACCGTCATCGCTGACCTGGTGATACATCCGTTGCGTCCGCGTCTCGGCCCACGCTACCTGTCGCGGGATCACGCCGAACCGCGATTCGCCGACGAGGCAGCGGCGTTGTCATGGCTGGAACAGGAGCGGTCGAATCTACGGTCCGCTGTGGACAGTGCGGCGAAGTTCGGGTGGGACGAGTTGGCCTGGCAGATTTGCGAAGCGCTCTGGGGTTTCTTTCTACGCACGCGGCACTACAACGACTGGATCGCGATGCACGACACCGGACTTCGGTGTGCGGTCCGGTGCGGCGACCGCCGTGCCGAAGCACGCCTCCGCTCGCAGCTGGGTTTCGCATACGCCAAGCTGCGACGCTTTGACGACGCCTTCTCTGAGAACAAGCAAGCACTGACGCTCGCCGAGATGACGGATGACGAGCAGGCACAGGCGACCGCTCTGTCACAGCTCGGCCGGGCAGCTCGCGGTGCCGGCGATCTCGACGCGGCGCTGCGCTATTTCCGCGATGCCAGGGACATGCAGCATCTGTTGCGGCAGTGGCGTGGGGTGGCGTTGTGTCGGCGGCGGATCGGCGACATCCTGGTACAACGAGGTGAGTACGCCGAGGCAGTGACCGAGTTGCGTGCTGCCGCGGACACCATGGAAGAACTGGGCGACCGCATTCAGCATGCCCGGACCCTGCTCTTCCTCGGAACGGCGTACCAGGCGGCCGACGAGCCGGCTCTCGCGGAGACGGCCCTCCAAGAGGCCCTGACGATAGTGCGCGCGGTCAGCTCGCCGTACTACGAGGCGGAGGTACTGGCGGGGTTGGGAGCGGCATCCGAGCAACGAGGCGACGTCGAGTCCGCTGCCAGCAGTTACCGGCGAGCCGGTGAGCTCTACGCGGCGGCAGAGGACCCGCAGGCAGCAGTCATGCAGGCCCGCGCCACGTCTCTCGCTCAGCCGTGAGGACGGCGGTCGCCCGGACCAGGCCGGCCGGCGGCTCGCCGCCGAGGAGCCACCGGTAAGCCAGCGCACCCAGCAACAGTCCGTCCGTGCGCGCCGCCCGGACCACACGACAGGTGGGAAGCGCCGACGCGGCCCGCCTATCGCTCCTCACCTGCAGGAGCCACTGCTCGCCTCCCAGTTCGGTGACGACGACGAGGGCGTTGCGTGCGTCTGGGTACATCGCGACGATCGGCCATGCGCCGCCGTGGCCGCCCCGCCGGATCGCGACATCGGCGATTTCGAGCCAGGTCGTGGTTGCCAGGTCCACGTCCACCACGACGGCGTCTCCGCCAGGCACGCCTTCCGCGTCCGGTGGCCACTCGACCAGATAGGCGCCCGAATCCAGCCGATAAGTTCGCGGGCGGTGATCGAAGGCGCGAGGCAAGATCATCACTTCCCGTGAGTGATCGCGGGCGCCGGGACGGGCGGGAGCACGGGCGGCCACGACGGCTCAGGCAGTCCGAGCAGGTCGTACATCGCGAGCCGGAGCAGCCGCGCCGTTTCGCCCGGCCGGCTGCTGATCGTCCGTGCCAGACCGGCGCACCGCCGCGTGCGTGCCACCGCGAGTTGCGGGAGCAGCGGTGCATCGAGGTCCAGCCGAGCGGCTGCGCGCGACAGGCTCGCCGCGATACTTCCAGCACGGATGTTGTCGGCCGGGAAGGTCGCGAGGGTGGCGGGTATGCCAATGGCAGCCGCATAACTGGTGGTCGAGCCGTGGTCACCGATCACGTGATCGCTCGCGATCATCGCCGCCTGCCATCCATCATCGGGCGGCACCACCAGCAACCCCTGCCGAATGGCATCCGCCAGCCAGGCGCGAACCTGCCAGGCACCGTGCACGGCCCAGACATTGGGGTGCAGAACGGCTGCGACCCGGGTTCGATCATGGGCCGTGCCGACCTCCGCCAGCAGCTGCGAGTAGATGCGGGGCAGTTGGCCGAACGTCGAAGCCGGCGTCCAGGTTGAGCTGACGGTGATCAACGTACCGTGTTCGCCGACACCGAGGGCCTGCCGATAGGCATGCCGGAAAGGCAAGCTCGCAGCCATGCGGTCGAGACAGATGTCGCCGACAACCCGGGCCGCGCCAACTGCCTCGGGGCACGCACGACGCAGTACGGAGAGTTCTCGATCGTGGGTCAGGGCGATCACCGAAGGGACGACCCGGCCACGATAGGTAAGCATCTCTCTATCAAGATCCGTCGTCGCCCGGACCGGTGAACCGGCCTTTCGGCTGTACAGCCTTGACTTCATGGCGCCCGCGCCGTGCGGTAGAAGGAGAACCTTTCCGCGGATCTCCTCGAGGTGACGATGGCTGGCGGCAAGGACGAGGTCCCATTCGTAGCGCACCGCCTGATTCCAGGGGACGAACAGGCCGCCCCGTGCCCGGACGAACTCCTCGGCGCCCGCCCACGTCTCGCCATATCGAGGCACGGTAAAGGCCACCTGCACCCGCAGGTCGCACTCGAGCAACGGCACCAGGTCCATCAACCGCGTCGCAGCTGTCAGCGTCGGCGTCATCACGAGCACGAGCCGACAGCCGGTGCGCGTGACCCTCAGATTGGCATCGAGCCCCACCGGGCCGTTCACCCATACGTCCGCGTTCATCGTGTCCGCCCCCAGTCGCGGCGTTCCGTGGCGGCATCCGCCTCGTGGAGTCGTTCTCCCATTCGCGCGACCATGACGAGCGTCGCGCCCGGTCCTTACCTGGAGCTGTCGGACTGCAGGTCCCGCGCCGGTCATGTCGGCTGCCGCTTACCCACCAGCTCGCCTCACCACCGAATCGCGGCATGCCTGCGCGGATCACGTTGATCATTTCTCCACCAGCGCCTGTCAGATTCCTTTCAGGAGACTGGACAGCACACTGTTGAATACATAACAGGTGAGTCTCAGCGTGTGACATCTGGGAGCCGCTAAGTAGTATCCAGTGGGTACCGAGTTCGCGTTTGACCTCATATTCGAGAGGTCCAGCTTCAGAGGGTGAAAGCTGGTGGACACGAATTTTGGGATCCTGGGGACAACGACCCTGCTCGTCGGCGGCGAGCACGTCGAAAACTGGGGACCACGGCGTGAACGTGCCGTCCTGGCAACGCTCTTGGCTCAGCCGGGGCGGACTGTTCCGATCGCCGCCTTGCTGGAATGGGCTTGGCCGGACGATGGGGCGGCCCCACAGAAACCGGCCGCGACCTTCCACACGTACGCGACACGAATCCGCAGGTCCTTGTACAAGATGTCGGCGCCCCCACGCTTGAAGTCCATCAACGGCGGCTACCGGCTGGATGTCGACAAACACCAGGTGGACTACTTCCAGTTCCGCTCACTCGTCATCGATGCCCGCGCACACGCGCAGCAGAATCGTCCACAAAAGACAATTGAGCTGGTCGACCACGCGTTACGGTTGTGGCACGGTGACCCACTGGCCGACTGTGCAGGAGAACGTGCAGATGCATGGCGCACCCGGGTCGTACACGACGAATGGCTGCCGGCGAATTCGCTACTGATCGACGCCTTGCTGAACTCCGCTCAGTACGACGTCGCCCTGAGCCGCCTCGACGATCTTCAGCCCGACTTCCCCCTGGAGGTTTCGCTCGCTACTCAGCGGTTGTCGGCGCTGCACGGGCTCGCCCGCTTCGCCGAAGCGACCGCCTACTACCTGAGCACACGGCAGCGGCTGATCTCCGACGTCGACGAACACGCGGCGGAACACCTGCGCAGCCATCAGGAATCCATCATCGCGAACCGTGATCGCCGGGCCGCGTCGAAACAGCCGGCAACGCCGCCCCCGGGTATTGAGCTCGCGCCACGAATAGCACCACGGCAGCTCCCGCACCAAACACTCGAGTTCCTCGGAAGGCACGAGCAGCTAGACGCGCTGGACGTAGCCGCGGGAATACAGAATCCGACCAGCAGCGGAAACGGTGAACGTCCCCCTCGGCGCGGACTCGTGATCGTGGACGGAATGGCGGGGGCCGGCAAGACAGCACTCGTCGTGCACTGGGCGAATCGGGTACGGCGCCTTTTCCCCGACGGAGATCTCTTCGTAAATCTCAACGGGTTTTCTGAACGCGACACTCTCTCGACGGCGACGGTGGTCGACGATTTCTTGGTGTCCCTCGGCTACACGCTTGACGACAAACTCGACAATCGATCTCGTCAGATGCTTCTGGGCAGGCTTCTAACCGATCGCAGGGTGCTGGTCATCCTGGACAATGCGCGGGACACCAATCACGTTCGCGATCTAATTCAGCTCCTGCCGAACGCCTTTGTCATTGTCACAAGCAGGCAACAGCTAAGCACACTCCGGCGGGAGACGAGCGCAACACGCGTCCGAGTCAATCCCATGGACGAAGCGGAGTCCGCTTCCTTGTTGATGGTTCGTGCCGCCATCGACAGCGGACGGCTCAGCGCGTCGCACGCAAGCAGGCTGGCGCTGCTCTGCGGCGGCTTGCCATTGGTTATCAACGTGGTTGCCGAAAGCGTTGCGAGCCGGTCTGCAGAATCGGTCGCCGCGTTCATCGACAGGCTCGACAGGCGGCAGTTGGTGATGGAGATCGGAGAGGCAGGCGACGGGTCAGCCACCGCGTACGCCTTCTTCAGCTGGTCCTATCTCGCGTTGAACGAGCCAGAACGACGACTGTTTCGTCTGCTCGCTCTCATGCCGGGAACCGACTTCGGCATCGACGCTGCCTGCGCTTGCGACGGCCGGACGCGATCCGAGACACGGAGAAGCCTGTCGGCCCTGGTAGGCGCTCATCTCGTCGAACAGTGCGACGCGATCGACCGCTTCGCACTGCACGACCTTCTCATCGAATTCGCCCTGTCACGCGCGAACACAGACGAGACCGATGAGACCCGTCGGGCCACAGAAACACGCATCGTCTCCTTCTTCCTCGCCTCCACCGTCACGGCGATCGAGATGCTGTATCCCAGCAACTCGGTTGCCCCACAACTCCAGCCGGCGCCCGAGGTGCTGGCAGTCAGTTTCGAGGTGGAATCACAGGCCAGGAGCTGGCTGTCCGAAGAACGCGCGAGCCTCCTCGCGGCGGTCCGGCTCGCCCACGAGCGCGGGCACCACGACCAGGCCTGGCGCCTGGCGGATCCGGTGGCCGCCTATCTCGACCGTAGCGGTCACCACTTCGACAGTCGTTCCGTTCAAGAGTTGGCACTGGATTCCGCCCGGAAGGCAGGCCATCGAGACGCCGAGGCATCGGCACTCGCCGGCCTCGGCCTCACCAACGTGATTCTCGGCGACCACAGGCAGGCACACCGATACCTCGATGCCGCTCTACGTCTCGTCGAGGCAGACGACCACAAGCAAGGCCAGTCCGCGGTCCTGCACCAGATCGGGCGACTCGAGGAGCTCGAGGGCAACACGGCCTCAGCAATCGAGATCTACCGTCGATGCCTGTCCATCACCACCGAGATCAACGATCTTCAGGGCCAGGCCTGGAGCCATTTCCGGATCGGCAGCGCACTCCGTGTCCTCGAGCGGCACGAGCAGGCGTTGGTCGAACTGCACCGCGCTTCGTGGCTCGCCGAACAGGTGGGTGACGGCTCCGCGCACGCGGGCAGCCTCGCCGAAATCGGGTCGGTCCAGCGCGACCTGGGTGACCACGACTCCGCGGCCGCACACTGCGGGCGGGCGCTCACCATCGCCGAGGCCGTGCCCGATCTCGTGATCACCGCTCAGATTTGCATCACCCTCGCCGAGCTGGAAACGGCGCGGCGGGAACACGCGAACGCTGCTCGATACGCACGTCGCGCGGTAGACCTCTGCCAGAAGACCCACAACGTCGCCGACGAAGCGCACGCCTTGGACGCGCTGGGTGGCGCTCAGTTCGCGGGCGGGGATGTCGAGGCGGCTACGTCGGCTTGGCGCGCGGCGATGGAGTTGTACCGAACGGCGGGGAACACCCTCCGGGTCGACGCGCTCCGCATCAGGATCGAGGAGCTCACCGTGACAACAGATACCGATCTCCCCAGCAGCAGAAGATCGACGACCGAGACCGATCCGCGGAACACGTCCCTTCGCCATCCTTGAGCAATCTCTCAACTCCGAGACAGCGGAGATCTGTTTGGCTACTCTCGACCTGCCTACCGTCCCCCTGCAACGGAAGGTCGCTCGTCATGCGCGCCGTTGTTCTGCTCGAACTCCAAACGAAGCCAAGGTCGGCACACAGAAGTACCTATTCGTGTCGCGTGTCACATTCGATTGCGATGACGCAACGCGTGGAATACGCGGGTACCGGACGTGCGACGATCAAAGGTGGGGAGTCGAGTTGCGGTCGAGGACTGTGAGCCGAGGGCAGGTGCGCCGCCCCAAGACTCAGCACGACTACCGCCGCGGCCTCTGTCGGTGGAGTCTGGTAGGCCGCTCGCCACTACGTTCGGTTGGACGGAATCAATCAAATAGACCAACCCGCGCCACCCGGATAGATCAATATGCGCGTGACCCCTCTATTCTCAGCAGGTTTTTTCAACGATCACGCATAGTTGGCGTTGACCGAAGCCGGCTCCGGAGCCTTGACGGGTCGCAATATGCCAAGTAAACACAAGGAGGACCTAGGAATCCCTGCGGCGGATCAGCGGAAGGGATGCGTCGGAATGATTTCGGCACGCAGAGTCTTCACCGCGCCAAGCAGGTCACCCCGCGCGCTCCCCGTAGATCCGCCCGACCGTTTCGACGGTGCCCGGCGATGAACGCGCCAGAACCCATGCCGCACGACGCCGTGAAGCGCGCGCTGGGCACTGAGCTCCGCCGCGCGCGGGAAACGCTCGGGTGGACCCGTGCAGACCTGGCCGAGCGCCTTCCGACGAAGACTCAGGACCACGTCCTCTACACCTACGAGCAGGGCATCCGGAACTGCACGGTCGCGAGGTTCGTCGAGATCTGTCAGCCACTCGGCGTGGACCCGCCCGAGATCCTCGGCCTCGCCCTGCAACGAGCGAAATTCGAACTCGATACCCAAGGGTTGGTCGTCGATCTTCACGCCGTCGTGGACGACGGCGGCGATCGCTTTCGCGCCGTTCGGAGCTGGGCACACGCCCGGCTGATGAGCGAACCCACCACGAACGGCGTGGTGCGGCTGAGCAACGCGGTGCTCCAGGAGATGTCGGTCATATTCGGCTGCACGAGGGCCAGCCTGGTCGACTACCTGACCGGGTTCGCGCCGCCTAGTTCCACCTGAACCACAACAGCTGGACGTTCTGGTAAACCGCCGCGACCGCGTGCACAGTCTGCGAACTGGTCGCCCCGTCCAGCAGTCCGATCACGCCCGCCGCTGCCACGACGGCGAGCAGCAAGACGCCCAGCGCCATGACCCTCCTCTTGACCACTACCTCGATCCCTCCGGCCTGCGTGTCGTCAACTCTGGGGCAAATATCCCGTTGTTGAGGTCAACGGACCCTACCGCCTCGTCCACAGTGCTTCTTCCATGGGTCTTTGCGATTCACCAGTAGCCACACGGAAACGGTCCCTCACGGCCAGTGAGTGGGCTCACACTAGCGGGTGACGCACTTGCCCGCCGCGAGACCCATCGATGTCGATCACCGGGCCCGACACGGGCCGGGCACACGAACCAAAGCGGCCCTGAGCTGGACGCTCGGGGCCGCTTTGCGAATCTCATCGAGTCGGCCTGAACAGGCCTGATGTGGCGGGTGAAGGGTTCGAACCTTCGTAGCTTTCGCGACAGATTTACAGTCTGCTCCCTTTGACCGCTCGGGCAACCCGCCAGTGCCCAGCTCTGCTGGACGGCGGAAACCATACCCAACGCCTCCGGGGGCGGGCCAACCGGATACGCGACCGTGTGTCGGGGGGCGGCGGTAGCATCCGAGCGCGGGGAGAAGTGGCGGGTGAGTGGAGGTGCGTGGCACGTGGCGGATCCGTCCTTCGACGTGGTGAGCAAGGTTGACCGGCAAGAGGTCGACAACGCGCTGAACCAGGCGGGCAAGGAGCTGTCCACCCGGTTCGACTTCCGGGGGACCGGAGCCTCCGTGAAGTGGTCCGGCGAGGAGGCCGTCACCATCGAGGCCGAGACCGAGGAGCGCTGCAAGGCCGCCGTCGAGGTGTTCAAGGACAAGCTCGTCAAGCGGCAGATCTCACTGAAGGCCTTCGACGTCGGCGACCCGACCGTGTCCGGCAAGATCTACAAGGTCACCGGTGCCATCGTGCAGGGCATCGCTTCCGACAAGGCCAAGGAAATCGCCAAGAAGATCCGCGACGAGGCCCCCAAGGGCGTCCAGGCGCAGATACAGGGCGACCAGCTCCGCATCTCCGGCAAGAAGAAGGACCACCTGCAGGACGTCATCGCCCTGCTCAAGAGCTCCGACTTCGGCATCGCGCTGCAGTTCACCAACTACCGCTGACCCGACCGCGCAAGGCCGGGAGATAGCGTGTGGGGTCCTTGACCGTCGAGCAACGGGCTGGAAGGCGATGAAAGGGATCATCCTCGCGGGGGGCAGTGGCACGCGCCTGCACCCGATCACCCAGGCTGTGTCCAAGCAGCTGCTGCCGGTCTACGACAAGCCGATGATCTACTACCCGCTGTCGGTCCTCATGCTGGCCGGCATCCGGGACGTTTTGATCATCTCGACGCCCGACGACCTGCCCAACTTCCAGAAGCTGCTGGGCACGGGCAACCAGTTCGGCATCGAGCTCTCCTACGCCGAACAGGCGCAGCCCAACGGGCTCGCCGAGGCGTTCATCATCGGCGAGAGCTTCATCGGCGGCGACGACGTGGCGCTCGTCCTCGGCGACAACATCTTCTTCGGCGCGGACTTCTCCGCCGTCATGGCCGACTACGTCACCGGGATCGACGGGGCGGTCCTGTTCGGCTACCCGGTGAAGGACCCGCACCGCTACGGCGTCGGCGAGGTCGACGCGGACGGCAAGCTGCTCTCGATCGAGGAGAAGCCCGCCAAGCCCAAGTCCAACCGCGCGATCACGGGCCTCTACTTCTACGACAACGAGGTCGTCGAGATCGCCAAGGGGCTCACGCCCTCCCCGCGCGGCGAGCTGGAGATCACCGACGTCAACGTCACCTACATGCGCCAGGGCCGCGCCCGGCTGATCGACCTCGGCCGCGGGTTCGCCTGGCTGGACACCGGCACGCACGACTCCCTCCTCGCCGCCGGCCAGTTCGTCCAGGTGCTCGAGCACCGCACCGGAGTGCGGATGGCCTGCCTCGAGGAGATCGCGCTCGACCGCGGCTTCATCAGCGCGGACGACTGCTACGCGCTCGGCGCGAAACTCGCGAAGTCGGGCTACGGCGACTACGTGATGTCGATCGCCCAGGCCGCGGGCGCGACCGGCTAGCGCAGGCCGCGGCGGGCCATCTCCTCCAGGCGGCGGATGCGGTCCTGGATCGGCGGGTGGGTGGAGAACAGGCGGGACACCCGCTCGCCCGGCCGGAACGGGCTCGCGATCATCAGGTGCGCCTGCGAGACCAGCCGCGGCTCGGGCGGCAGGGGCGCGGCCTGCGTGCCGTACTCCAGCTTGTGCAGCGCGGACGCCAGCGCCAGCGGATCACCGGTCAGCTCGGCGCCGGACTGGTCGGCCTGGTACTCCCGCGACCGCGACACGGCCATCTGCACGATGCCGGCCGCGATCGGGCCGAGCAGCGCCAGCAGCAGCAGCGCGATCGGGTTCGGGCGGTCGTCGTCGCCACCGCCGAACAGGCCCGCGAACAGCGCAAGGTTGGCCAGCATGCTGACCACGCTCGCGAGCGCGCCCGCGACCGACGAGATGAGGATGTCGCGGTTGTACACATGCGACAGCTCGTGGCCCAGCACCGCCCGCAGCTCACGCTCGTCGAGCAGCTCCAGGATCCCGGTCGTGCAGCACACCGCCGCGTTGCGCGGGTTGCGGCCGGTC
This sequence comes from Actinophytocola sp., assembly GCA_035995025.1. Classification (GTDB taxonomy): domain Bacteria; phylum Actinomycetota; class Actinomycetes; order Mycobacteriales; family Pseudonocardiaceae; genus Actinophytocola. Next base: position 108,779 of record DASYKY010000007.1, on the reverse strand, counting down.
GCGAACGCGTTCGGCGCCTGGGTCGGGCTCACGTACAACCGCGGCATCGGCTGGCGCGCCCCGGTCGCGAGCTCCCGCACGATCCGGAACATCGCCGGCTGCTCGGCCTGGGAGACCGGCCGCGCGTGCATCGCCCGCAGCGCGAGCTTGTCGGAGTTGAAGTAGGCGTACCCGTTCATCAGCAGTGCGATCCCGAAGCCGATGAACACGGCGGTACGGCCGAACAGCGAGCTGATCGCGATGATGAGCGCGCTCATGCCGCCCAGCAGCAGCGCGGTCTTCAGCCCGTTGTAGTGCTTGTGCACCTCACCGCACCCTTCCGTGAACCTTTCGCCAACTCCTTACCGTGCAACGTTCCCGAGTGGTCATGAGTTCCGATGACGCAGGTCAGGTGCCTGCTTCGCCCCGTCGCCAGTACGTCGTCGGGCGGACACCGCGGCGGTCGAAACCGCGCTCGTCCAGCAGGTGGGCCCGCAGCTCGACCATCGACGACCGCTCCCCCGCGAGCCACGCGTCCACGCGCCCCTCGGGCAGGTCGGCGGCCGCCACCGCGCCGGCGAGCGTGCCGCCCGCGCCCCGGTGTACCCACGAGGCCGGCACGGGCAGCGGCAGCTCCTCCGCCTCGTCCTCGACCTCCACGAACACCCTGGTCACGGCGTCGTCGGGCAGCGCGGCGAGGATGGCCGCGATGGCCGGCAGCGCGGTCTCGTCGCCGGCCAGCAGGTGCCAGTCCGCGGCCGGGTCCGGCTGGTAGGCCGGCGAGGGGCCGACGAAGATCAGCCGGTCGCCCGGTCGCGCGGCGCGGGCCCAGTCCGAGGCGGGGCCGGCGGCGTCGTGCAGCACGAAGTCGAAGTCGATCTCGTGCGCGGCCGGGTCGTGCCAGCGGATCGTGTACGTCCTGGTCAGCGGGCGGACCTGGGACCACAACCCGCGCGCGGCCTCGAGCGTCAGCGGCTCGGGCAGCTCGACGTCGTCGGGGTAGAAGTACAGCATCACGTTCTGGTCGGTGCCGGCGCTGACGAAGTCGGCGAGCTCGTCGCCGCCCACCGTCACGCGGGTGAGCCGCGGGGTCACCGGCTCCACCCGCCGCACCGGTACCCGCCACAACCTGGTCGCCGGCCGGCGACTGCGCCGTCCCACCGTGTTCACGCTCATCGGGCCCATCTTCCCACCTGGCCGGACGTCCTCGCGGCGCGGTACTGTTCGTTCGAACGAACAGGCGTGAGCGGGAGCGACGGAGCGTTCGCCGTCTGGACTGACGCTCGCGCGCAGGCGCGCCAGCGCCGAGCACGGAGGAGGAAGACGGCGAGTAGCGGAGGAGCGGAGCGAACCGAGGAGACAGCGATGACCACCACCGCACCGACGGACCGGTTCATCGGGCTCGAGGCGCAGGCCGCGCGGCTGGCCGCCGGCGAGGTGACGTCGGCCGAGCTGGTCGACGCCGCGCTGCGCCGGATCGAGCAGACCCAGCCCACCCTCAACGCCTTCCGCCGCGTCCGCGCCGACCGGGCGCGCGCCGAAGCCAGGACAGCCGACGAGCGGCTCGCGGCCGGTGAACGGACCGCGCTGCTCGGCGTGCCGGTGGCGATCAAGGACGACCTCGACCTGACCGGCGAGCCGACCGCGTTCGGCTGTGCGGGCGAGTTCCCCGTCGCGGAGCGGGACGCCGAGCTGGTCCGGCTGCTGCGCGCGTCCGGCGCGGTGATCGTCGGCAAGACCAACACCCCCGAGCTCGGGCTGTGGCCGATCACCGAGGGCGAGGCGTTCGGCGTGACCCGCAACCCGTGGCACCTCGACCACACGCCCGGCGGCTCGTCGGGCGGCTCGGCGGCCGCGGTCGCCGCGGGCCTGGTGCCGGCCGCGATCGGCTCGGACGGCGCGGGCTCGATCCGCATCCCGGCCGGCTGGACCCACCTCGTCGGCATCAAGCCGGGCCGCGGCACGCTGCCCTCCCCCGAGGCGTTCAACGGCATCACCGAGTGGGGCCCGCTGGCCCGCACGACCACGGATGCCGCGCTGCTGCTGGACGTCCTGGCCGGCGGCGACCGCGGCCGGTTCCGCGCCGCCGCCGACCGCGAGCCGGGCCGGCTGCGCGTCGCGCTGTCGCTGCGGCCGGCGTTCTCCGGCGTCCGCGGGCTGCGCCTGGACCCGCGGGTGCGCGCGGCCGTCCTCGGCGTGGCGCGGCGGCTGCACGAGCTCGGCCACGAGATCGTCGTCACCGACCCGCGCTACGGGATGATCGGGTTCAACTTCCTCCCCCGCTCGCTCGCCGGCGTGCACGCCTGGTGCGGGATGACCCCGGACCAGGAGCTGCTGGACTTCCGCACCCGCGACGCCGGCCGGCTGGGGTCGCGGCTGGCCGGCCGCGCGCTGCGGATCTCCACCCGGTCGTTGGGCTTCTTCCGGCGGCGGGTGGGCCGCCTCTTCGACGACGTCGACGTGGTGCTCGCGCCCACGGCGGCCGCTCCCCCGCTGCCGGTCGGCGCCATCGACGGGCTGACCGGCTGGGGCACCGACCGGGCGGTGATCACCGCGTGCCCGTACACGTGGCCGTGGAACGTGCTCGGCTGGCCCGGCATGAACGTCCCGGCCGGCCTGACCGACGCGGGGCTGCCGGTGGGCGCGCAGCTCCTCGGCCCGGCCGGCGGCGAGGAGCGGCTGATCTCGCTGGCCGCGCAGCTGGAGTCCGTCGCGCGCTGGGCCGACCACACGCCGCCGCTCCCGTGACCACGCGCGAGCGGATCCTGCACGCCGTGCTGCGGGTGATCGGCACGGACGGGATCGCGGGAGTGACCAACCGGCGGGTGGCGCGCGAGGCGGAGGTGTCGCTGGGCTCGATCACCTACCACTTCGCCACGCAGCACGAGCTGCTGCGCGAGGCCATGCTGCTGTTCGTCGCGGCCGAGACCGCACGGCTGTCGGACGTCGCGGAGCAGCATCTCGGCACGCCGGTGTCGGTGGCGACGGCGGCCGCGATGGTCGAGCAGGTGGCGCTGCACACCCGGTTCGGCCACGAGGAGATCGCGCCGCTGGAGCTGTACATCCAGGCCGGCCGCGACCCGTCCCTGCGTGACGCGGCGGCCGAGTGCTTCGCCGCCTACGACCGGATCGCCGTCACCGTGCTGAGGGCGCTGGGCGTGCCGGACGCCGAGCGGCTGGCCGGCCCGGTCGTGGCGCTGATCGCGGGCCTGCAACTGCGCCGGCTGGCCACCGGCACGACAGGCGAGACGAGCATCGCCGACGCCGTTACGATGCTGGTGCGCGCGTAAGCGGAAAATCACCATCCAGATAGGGAGTCCGCCATGAGGCCACCACCGCCGACGGACGTTCCGAAGGTCGACCTCACCAAGCCGAACGCGGCTCGCATGTACGACTACCACCTGGGCGGCGCGCACAACTTCGAACCCGACCGGCAGCTCGCCGCGCAGGTCGAGCAGGTGGCACCGTGGGTCAAGGACGTCGCGCGCATCAACCGCGCGTGGCTGCACCGGGTGCTGGACTTCCTGATGTCGCAGGGCATCCGCCAGTTCCTCGACCTCGGCTCCGGCATCCCGACGGTCGGCAACGTGCACGAGATCGCGCAGCGCGCCGACCCCTCGGCCCGCGTGGTGTACGTCGACTACGAGCCGGTGGCGGTGCACCACAGCTACGAGCTGTTGAAGGACAACGAGAACGCGGCGATCGTGTGGGCCGACGTCAGCGACCCGCGCGCGGTGCTCGAGCACCCCGAGGTATCCGGGCTGATCGACTTCTCCGAGCCGGTGGGCCTGCTGGTCGTCGGGCTGCTGCTGTTCATCGGCGACGACGCCGACCCCGCGGGCCTCGTGACGCGCTACCGGTCGGCGTGCCCGGCGGGCAGCTACCTGGCGATCTCGACGATGAGCCAGGACGAGGCCGACCCCGGGACGCGCGAGCAGCTCGCCGGGCTGCTGAGCCTCTACGAGGGCGCCGACGAGCAGATCACCCCGCGGACCCGCGACGCGATCGAGAGCTGGTTCGCCGGCACCGAACTGGTCGAGCCGGGGCTGACGCTGCTGGACGAGTGGCGGCCGGACCGGGAGGCGTCCACGTCACCGGCTCGCCTGCTCGGCTACGGCGGCGTGGGGCGGGTACTCGGCTGAGCGTGGCCGCAGGACCAGGACGAGCACGCCTGACGCGAGGTAGAGCGCGGCCTGCAGGTTGAGCATGAGCGGCGACCAGGCCGCGCCGAGGCCGCCGATCAGCATGCCCAGCACGTTGCCGAGTGCCATCGCGGCGAACGCGCTGCTCGTCAGCCGGCCGGTCGCGGCGGGCGGCACCGCGGTCTGCAGAATCCCGAGCAGGCCCGACACCGCGACCCCGCCGGGCACCCCGACGGCGATGAAGAGTCCTATGTAGACGGGAAGCGCCGTGGTGAGGTACGGGCCGTTCCACATCACCGCGCCCAGCACGCCGAACGCGACCGCCCCCCAGCCGAACAGCTTGCCCGACGCGACCCGGCGGGCCAGCACGGCAACCCCGGCGCCGGCGAGGAGGCCGCCGATCGCCTGCACGCCACGCAGCAGCCCGACGCCACCCGCGCCCGCACCGAGCACGTCGAGGACGAACGGCACGAACAGCGCCAGGAACAGCCCCTGGGACACCGCGCCCATCATCATCGCCGTGCCGATCACCCAGAGCCGGCGGTCGCGGCGGATCATGTCGATGCCGTCGAGCCATTCGCGGACCGCGGGCCCCGGCGGTTGCGGTTCGTGCCTGGTGCCGAAGGGTTTCACCAGCGCGCCGACCGCGACGAGCAGCACGGCGGCGTAGCCGAGGTAGACGAGGGTGACGCCGCCACCCGCGAAGAGCAGGCCGCCGAGCCAGGCACCGGTCAGCCGGGAGAGGTTGGTGCCCATGCCGAGCAGCCCGTTGGCCGCGGTGACGCCGTCCGGGCCGACGAGGTCGCGGACGAGTGCGTTGCGGGCGGGTTCGAACAGGGCCGCGAGGCTCGCCTGCCCGGCCATCACGAGGTAGCCGGCCCACACCGCGGAGCCGGACATGCCGAGCAGCGGCGCGGCGACGACCGCCTGCCCGGCGCTGACGGCGAGGAGGAGCTTGCGCCGGTCGAGCCGGTCGGCGAGCACGCCGGCGGCCGGGCTGAGCAGGACCGCGGGCAGCAGCCCGACGATCATCATGGCGGCGGTCGACGCGGCCGAGCCGGTGGCCTGGTAGACGAGGATCGGCAGGGCGATCTGGAGCATCCACTCGCCGGTCTCGGAGCAGACGGCGGCGAGCCAGAGGCGGGTCACCGCTCGAGCCGCACGAACGCGCGGAACCCGGCGTAGACGGGCCGGGCGTCGGGCGGCGGGTCCTCGCGGATCGTGCTGGCGTACGGGCGGACCAGGTCGTCGATCTTGTCGGCGAGCTCGGTGAGCTCGGCCGCGTTGAGGGCTAGCGTGTAGCCGTTGAAGATGCCCGCGCGGCGCCAGCCCGGGTCGAGCTCGTCGATGCGCTCGAAGAAGCGCTGGGTCAGCTTCTGCTCTTCGCCCAGGCTGGTGCCGAACACGGCCAGCTGCGCGGCCCGGGTGGCCGGATCGTCGTCGAACTCCCCGAGGTCGAGCCCGACGACGGTCGCCTGCCAGGGGCGCTGGCGGCCGTCCCCGCCGCCGGTCGCCTCGACGAGGCCGAACTTGGCGAGCTGGCGCAGATGCCAGCTGCAGTTGGAGGCCGTCGACCCGACCGCGTCGGCGCACTCGCTGGCCGTCCGCGGCCCGACGGCCATGAGGTACCGCAGGAGGGCGGCGCGCAGTGGGTGGGCCAGCGCGCTGAGCAGCTCGACGTCACGCACCTTGCGGCGGGGTGGCAGCTCGGCCATCGCACATCTCCCAAGTATGAAGCGAACCTTTCGAAAGGATACTTTCATATGTGGGGCCGGATGTCGATTGGCCGGCCTCGCCTTCGACGTACCGGCGCGACACTTCGACAGCGAAGGAGACAGTGAGATGGGCAAGGTCATCACCGGCGGCACGGTGTCGCTCGACGGCTACATCGCCGGCCCGAGCTGGTGCCGGTCGTGCTGGGCGGCGGAACGCCGTTGTTCGCCAAGCTCGGCATCGAGCCGGTGCAGCTCGACGGCCCACGGTGGTGGTCGAGGGCACCGGCGTCACGCACTTGCGGTACCGGGTGCGATGAGTTTCGGGCGCGGTCGAAGTCGACGACCGGGAGGTCGAAGAACCGCAGGGGCCAGTGGGCACGAGCGCTCCCTCGTACGGCCCGGCGTTCGACGATCGAGGCCGAGGAAGGCGGCCAATGATCAGACTCAGACGTGCAGGGTGGGCCGGTAGATGAGCTCTTGGGTGTGGCCGTCGAGCGTTCGGCTCTCGATCAGCTCGAGGTCGAAGTCGGCCGCGTCCTGGAAGATCGGGTCCACTCCGGTCTGACCGGTGATCACGGGGAAGACCGTCACGTGGACGCGGTCGACCAGACCGGCGGCCATCAGTGCCCGGTTCATCGACAGGCTGCCGTGCGAGCGCAACGGCACCTCGGACTCCTCCTTGAGCCGGGCGACGACGTCGACTGCGTCGCCGCTCACGAGGGTCGCGTCCGGCCAGTCGAGCGGTCCTTCGAGTGTCGTCGACACCACCGTCGTCGGCAGGTTCCTCATCCGAGTGTTCACCGGGTCATCCACCTCGGACTCCTCGGAGCTCGTGCCCAGCAGCTGCGCGAACTGCCGATACGTGTTGGCCCCGAGGACGATCCGCTGCTCCTCGCCGTACAAGGCGAGGCGGCGGTTGAGAAACTCGGGGCCTTGTTTTCCCCAGTAGCCGCCCCAGTCGCCGCCCTCGTAAGAGCCGAAGCCGTCGAGGCTGGTGACGACGTCCCAGGTGTAGAGAGCGGTCATGATGGTCTCCTCGAGTGCGGTTGATCGAGCCGTTGCCGGTCTCTCATCCTGGCTACGAACGGGCTCGACACCGTTCGACACCACCGTCGTGACTATTTGCTCAGGGAGCTGGCCGCGGCTCTGAGCAACCACGTTGGCTGCCGTGGCTGTGCGAGGCATGCGACATGCAGATCGGCCGGCTGCCGGTAGACGAGCAACGACTTGCTGCCTAGGGCGACAATCGTCGACAGAGGGTCACCGACGACTCGGCCGGCGCCGGTGTTCCGAAACCACCTGCGGATCAGTCCCTGAGCTCCATCGTGCAGCACTTGGGGCCGCCGCCGGACTTGCGGAGTTCTGAGATGTCCACGAAGAACGGCTCGTAGCCGTGGTTGATCAGCTGGTCCGCCAGGTGGGTGGCTTCGATGGGCAGGACCACGTTGCGGCCGTCCGAGACCGCGTTCAGGCCCAGGCACTCGGCGTCCGCCGGGGTGGCGATGATCGCGTCCGGGAAGAGCCGGTACAGGACTCGCTGCGAGCCCGGGGAGAACGCCTCCGGGTAGTACGCCACGTGTGCGCGGCGGCCCGGGGCGGCCGGGGACAGCACGCACAGCGCGGTGTCCAGGTGGTAGTACCTCGGGTCCACCAGGTTCAGGGACACCACGGGCACGCCCAGGATCTCCTGCGCCTCCGCGTGGGCGCCGGAGTCGGTGCGGAAGCCGGTGCCGGCCAGCAGGACCTCGCCGGTCCAGGTGAGGTCGCCCTCGGCCTCGTTGATCTTGGTGGGCATGACCACGTCCCGGTAGCCGTGGTCCAGGAACCACCTGCGGAAGTGGTCCGCCTCGGCGGCACGCTGCGGCGCGCGGAACCGCGCACCCAGCACCCGGCCGTCGATGACGGTCCCGGAGTTGGCGGCGAACACCATGTCCGGCAAGCCCGGCTCGGGCTGGATGAACTCCACCTGGTGGCCCCACCGGCGGTACGTGTCCGCCAGCTCGGTCCACTCCTTGACGGCCAGCTCGGTCGAGACCGGCTTGCTCGGGTCCATCCACGGGTTGATCGAGTACTCGACGGTGAAGTACGTCGGCTCGCACATCAGGAAACGTCGCTCGGTCGACTCGCGCATGATTCCATTGTGAGGCCGCGAGCGATCGGCATTCAATGTCGCAAACTCGCCGTCAAACCGGCAATATGTTGCGTATGGACAGCATCGATCAGCGAATCGTTTCGCGACTGGTAGCTGACGCTCGTTCGAGCTACTCCGAGATCGGCAAGGTGGTCGGACTGTCCGCGCCCGCGGTCAAGCGCCGGGTGGACCGCCTCCTCGACACCGGCGTGCTCCGCGGGTTCACCGCCGTCGTCAACCCCGAGGCGCTGGGCTGGGGCACCGAGGCGTTCGTCGAGGTGCACTGCATCGGCAACGTCACCCCGGACCGCATCCGCGCCCGCCTGCTCCCCCTGACCGAGGTCGTCGCCGCCTACACCGTGTCCGGCGCCCCCGACGCGATCGTGCACCTGCGCGCGGCCAACATCCACCACCTCGAGGACGCCCTCGAACGCCTCCGCGCGGTCGACATGATCGACCGGACCGTCTCCACCGTGGTCCTCTCGACGCTGCTCGAGCGCCCGCCCGCACCCGAGGTCGCCGGCTGACACGACCCGAAACGGGGGCTGCGTCCCGCCATGCGTAACGAGCGTCCCACGATCCGAGATGTCCCACTGTGAGCTGGCACGCGAACCTCGTCGGACTGGAAGTCTCCAGTCGCACACGCGGATAGGGTGAGCACGTGGGCACGAGGTAGTGCGACGGAGGGACCGGCAGTAAATCATGGACAGCAGCGAGAACGGGGGAAACGGCGAGCTGGCGAGTCTTCGCGCCACGCAGGTCACCAAGCTCGACCGGGTCGTCGTGAGATTCGCGGGGGACTCCGGCGACGGCATGCAGCTGACGGGTGACCGCTTCACCTCGGAAGCCGCCGCCTTCGGTAACGACCTGGCGACGCTGCCCAACTTCCCGGCCGAGATCCGTGCCCCTGCGGGCACCCTCCCGGGCGTCTCCAGCTTCCAGATCCACTTCGCCGACTACGACATCCTGACGCCCGGCGACCGCCCGGACGTCCTCGTCGCGATGAACCCGGCGGCGCTCAAGGCGAACATCAGCGACCTGCCCGTCGGCGGCACGGTCATCGTCAACACCGACGAGTTCTCCAAGCGCAACCTCACGAAGGTCGGCTACGCGGCCAACCCGCTCGAGGACGACTCGCTGTCGAGCTTCCAGGTCTTCGCGGTCCCGATGGCGACCCTCACGCAGGGCGCGCTCAAGGAGACCGGCCTGTCGAAGAAGGACGCCGAGCGGTCGAAGAACATGTTCGCGCTGGGGCTGCTGTCGTGGATGTACCACCGGCCGACCGAGCGGACCGAACGGTTCCTGAGAGAGAAGTTCGCGCGCAAGCCCGAGATCGCCGAGGCCAACGTGCTGGCGTTCCGCGCGGGCTGGAACTACGGCGAGACGACCGAGGCGTTCACCGTCACCTACGACGTGCCGCCGGCGCAGTTCCCGCCCGGCACCTACCGGCAGATCACCGGGAACATGGCGCTGGCATACGGCCTCGTGGCCGCCGGCCAGTGCTCCGGGTTGCCGGTGCTGCTGGGCAGCTACCCGATCACGCCGGCGTCGGACATCCTGCACGAGCTGTCGCGGCACAAGAACTTCAACATCACCACGATGCAGGCCGAGGACGAGATCGCCGGCGTCGGCGCCGCCCTCGGCGCGGCCTACGGCGGCTCGCTGGGCGTGACCACGACGTCCGGGCCGGGCATCGCGCTGAAGTCGGAGACCATCGGGCTCGCGGTGATGTCGGAGCTGCCGCTGGTCGTGATCGACGTGCAGCGCGGCGGCCCCTCGACCGGCCTGCCGACCAAAACCGAGCAGGCCGACCTGCTGCAGGCGATGTTCGGCCGCAACGGTGAGTCGCCGGTGCCGATCGTGGCGCCGCAGTCGCCTGGCGACTGCTTCGACGCCGTGCTCGAGGCGACGCGGATCGCACTGAAGTACCGGACGCCGGTGCTGCTGCTGTCCGACGGCGCGATCGCGACCGGCTCGGAGCCGTGGCTGGTCCCCGAGGTCGCGACCCTGCCGGACCTGCGCGTCACGTTCGCCAAGGAGCCGAACGCGCTCGACGGCAGCGACGAGCACTGGCCGTACGTGCGCGACACCGAGACGCTGGCCCGCGAGTGGGCGATCCCGGGCACGCCGGGCCTGCAGCACCGCATCGGCGGGCTGGAGAAGGCGGACGGCAAGGGGAACATCTCCTACGACCCGGACAACCACGACCGCATGGTCCGGCTCCGTCAGGCCAAAGTGGACGGTATCGACGTGCCGGACCTGACGGTGGACGACCCGACCGGCGACGCGCGGCTGCTGGTGCTGGGCTGGGGATCGAGCTACGGCCCGATCGGCGCCGGCTGCCGGCGGGTGCGCGGGCAGGGGTTGCGGATCGCGCAGGCGCACCTGCGGCACCTGAACCCGTTCCCGCGCAACCTCGCGGATGTGCTGCGCTCCTACGACCGGGTCGTCATCCCCGAGATGAACATGGGTCAGCTGGCGCTGCTCATCCGCGGCCGCTTCCTCGTGGACGCGCGGCCCTACAACAAGGTCGCCGGGCTGCCCTTCAAAGCGGAGGAGCTGCAGCACGTGCTGACCGAGCACCTGCACGAGTTGGAAGGAGTTCCGGCATGACCGCCGTGGACCTGGGGCTGCCAGAGCTGGGCGGGCTGGCCCACGTGCCTACTACCGACGAGCCGCAGAAGGCGAAGGATTTCAAGTCGGATCAGGAGGTGCGGTGGTGTCCGGGGTGTGGTGACTACGTGGTGCTGAACGCGATGCAGGCGTTTCTGCCCAGTCTGGGGTTGCGGCGGGAGAACATCGTGTTCGTCTCGGGGATCGGCTGTAGTTCGCGGTTCCCGTACTACATGAACACCTATGGCATGCACTCGATCCATGGCCGGGCTCCGGCGATCGCGACCGGGTTGGCGGTGACGCGCCCGGATCTGTCGGTGTGGGTGGTGACCGGGGACGGGGACGCGCTCTCGATCGGCGGGAACCATCTGATTCACGCGTTGCGGCGGAACGTGAACCTGAAGATCTTGTTGTTCAACAACCGGATCTACGGGTTGACGAAGGGCCAGTACTCCCCCACCAGTGAGGAGGGGAAGCTGACGAAGTCGACGCCGATGGGGTCGCTGGATCATCCGTTCAACCCGTTGTCGCTGGTGTTGGGGGCGGAGGCGTCGTTTGTGGCGCGGACGTTGGACAACGATCGTGCCCAGCTCACCGAGATCCTCGCCGCCGCCGCAGCGCATCGCGGGTCGGCGTTGGTGGAGATCTACCAGAACTGCCCGATCTTCAACGACGGCGCCTTCGACGTGTTGAAGGAACCCGGGCAGAAGGAACAGCGGCTCATCCCGTTGACCCACGGGGAGCCGATCGTGTTCGGCACCGACGGCGACCACGCGGTGGTGCGCACCGACTACGGCCTCGAAGTCACCAAAACCGCCGACGTCGCACACGAAGAGATCGTCATACACGACGCCACCCTCGACGACCCCTCCTACGCCTTCGCCCTGTCCCGCCTGTCCACCCAAGACCTCGGACACACCGTCACCGGCATCTACCGCAACATCAACCGACCCACCTACGACGACGCCGCACGCGCACAGGTCACCCACGCGACAGAGGCCAAGCCGCCGAACCTCCAGGCGTTGTTGAACGGCAACGACACCTGGACGGTTGACTGAGGGGAGGGCTACTTGGCTGTCGCCTTCTTCTTGTGGTTCCAGGCGGCGAAGCCGGCGCTCTCGGCATCGGCCGGCGTCTTGAACCAGACGTCGGCCTTGGTGCGGCCGAAGTAGGGCGACTCGGCGGTGTGGAAGAGCTTCGAGGAGCGCTTGCCCTTCACGGTGAACTCCTCGCTCGGGGCGCCGCCGTCCGCGAGCGGCTTCGCCGAGCCGGGGCCGAAAGGAGCCTCGTCGGCCGCGGGCTTCGCCGCCGCCGCGGGCTTCGCGGCGACCGCGGGCTTCGCGGCGGGTTCGTCGGCCGGCTTGACGGCGGGCGTCACGGCGGGCTTCTCGGCAGCGGCGGGCTTGTCGGCCGCGGGCTTCGCGGCGACAGGCTTCGCAGGGGCGGGCTTCTCCGCCGTAGCGGGCTTCGCAGCGGCGGGCTTCGCGGCGGCGGGCTGCTGCGAGGCGGGCTTCGTGGCAGCGGGCTTCTCCGCCGCGGCGGCCGTCTTGATGGGCGCGGCCGACTTCTCGGCGACGGGGGCCTCGGCGGCGGTCGACTTCGCAGCCGCGGCGGGCTTCTTCGCGGCCGGAGCCTTGGCGGGCTCGCCTGCCGGGGCCTCGGGGAGCTTGGCGACCGCGCGCTCGCTGTCGAGCTTGTTCATCGCCGGGTCGCCCGCGGGCTTCGTCGGCTCCGCGGGCTCCGGGACGGACTCCACGGCCGGCTCGGCGTCAGCCGGCTTCGGCGAGGTGGCGGGTGCCGGCTCGCTCGCCGGCTTCGCCGTCGTGGTCGGGGTTCCTCGCAGCACGGACTTGAGCTTGGCGAACAGCTGGGTCAACCACTTCACGGAGCCTGCCTCCTCGCGAATGACCGCATTCAGGTCACGATCACCGATGTGTGGCGGAAACAATAGGGCACCAGGTGGCGGCGACTTTTTTCGGCTTCGCTCTCAGCTGACCGGACGGAACCCGACCCGCTCCGCGTCGGCGGACGTCTTGAACCAGACCTCCGCCACCGTGCGGCCGAACTGCGGCGACTCCGGCGTGCAGTAGCGCAGCGCGCTGACGCTGGCCTTGATCGTGAACTCCGGCGACGGCGACGCACCGCCGGGCAGCGGCATCGCCGAGCCGGGACCGAACGGGCTGCGGCCGTTGCCGCGCACCACGTGCGGCGGCGGGACGACCGGGTTGTCCTCGGCCGGCACGATCGGCTCGAACAGCGCGCGGGCCGGCTCGGCCGCCGGAGCGGCGGGGTCCGCGGGCGCGGACGTCGGCGACGTCTGCACCCCGAAGGGCGTGTGCCCGCGCGGTTTGCCGGGCACGCGCTTCGGCAGGGGGTTGCTGCTGCTCGCCGGCTGGCGGGCGGTCACTCCAGGCATGGCGTTCGGCTCGTCGGTCCCTCGTCGGCTCGTCTCGGCGCCGGAACGCTGTCCGCTCGCGGGCGCCACCTCGGTGGACGAACCGAAGGTGGCCGCCGGCATGACCTCCGTCTGGCCCTGCGCGCCATAGGCCGGAGCCGTCCCCGTCGGCTCAGCGTCCAGCCTCGGCTGCGAGGTTACCTCCGGACCCGGCGCGATCCCGGGCACCGACGCCCTCGGCGTGGCGGCCGGCCCGGACTCGAGCGTCTGCTCCGCCCTGCTCCCGGCGTCCTCGTCGGCCAGGTCGTCGACGAGCGCGTCGGCCGGCTCGTCGGTGCGGGCCGCCACCTTCCCGGCCTCGTCGATCTGGCGGATCATCTCGCCCGGGATCGGGTGGGTGTGCTCGGTGAAGATCGTGCCGCCGCCGCGCTGCACCGGGGGCGCCTCGGCTTCGTCGTCGACCAGAAGCCGGTCCAGCCCGGTGGAAGCGTCGGGCGCCAGCCGGGAGATCGCCTCCAGCGGCTCACCCTTCTGCTCCGCCTCGGAGTCGAACCAGCCGCGACCGCCGGGCTGCGACGGGATCTCCGGCGGCGCCTCGAGCTTGCCGGTGCCGAGCGAGCCCGCCGAGAACGGGAGGTACTGGGTGGTCTCGGGGCTGTCCGCGAGCTCGGTGTCGGTCCGGTCCACCTCGGCCGGCGCGCCGATCCCGCCGAACGGCGAGCTCAGCGGGCCGGGGCGGTTGGTCTCGCCCGGCGCCCGGGTGGGCAGCGCGTAGGCCCGGGTGAGCGGCTCGGGCGGTTCCTCCGGCAGGTCGGGCAGCAGGGACGGCCGGTCGCCGTAGCGGTCTCCGCGGCTCGCTTCGTACTCGTCGTACTCGTCGTCGAGCGCGCGGTGGCGGGCGGCGGGTGACGGGCGGTCGGACATCGGCGCACGGCGGTGCCGGCCGACCAGCTCGTCCTCCAGCTCACCGACCCGCCTGCGGGCCGGCCGGGCCACCAGAACCCAGCAGAGGAACGCTCCGAGCAGGAAGGCCAGTGAGCTCCACAACCAGACCTGCCCAAAGATAGGCATGGCAAAAACTCCCTCCGCGCGCCGCTTCGACGCTGCAAGCGGTGCTCAGGCTACTGCGGTCGGTGTGCCGTTCGGCACCAGCCGGTCTATTTCCGGATCGCGACACGCTCAGTAATTGTCAACCGTGGCTCAATGCGTACGGGCGACCACGTACCGTGCCAGCATGTTCAGTGCGTCGCGCGCGGGACTCTCCGGGAGCACGTTCAGCTCGGTGCGGGCCCTGTCGGCGTACTCCGACAGGGTGCGCACCGCCTGCTCGAGCCCGGGAGACTTCCTGAGCAGCGTCAACGCCTCCTCGACGAGGTCGTCGTCGGTGACCGGGGCGGCGAGCAGCTCGCGCAGGCGCGGGTCGGGCTCGCCACCGGCGTACTCCGGTGACAGCGCGTAGAGCATCGGGAGGGTCAGGACGCCCTCGCGCAGGTCGGTGCCCGGGGTCTTGCCGGACTCGTCGGCCGGTGACGCGATGTCGATGATGTCGTCGGAGATCTGGAACGCGATGCCGATGAGCTCGCCGAAGCGGTGCAACGCGTCGATGTGCTCGGCGGTCGCGCCGGAGAACATGCCGCCGTAGCGTCCGGCGGTGGCGATGAGCGAGCCCGTCTTCTGCCCGATGACGGCCAGGTAGTGCACGACGCGGTCGTCGCCGTCGCGCGGGCCGACGGTCTCGCGCATCTGGCCGGTGACCAGCTCCCCCATGGTCTCGGCGATGATCCGCGCGGCGTCGCTGCCGAGGTCGGCGACCAGGCCCGACGCGTGCGCGAACAGGAAGTCGCCGGTGAGGATGGCGATCGTGTTGTCCCAGCGGGCATTGACGCTGGCCTCGCCGCGCCGCATGGTCGCCTCGTCCATGACGTCGTCGTGGTAGAGCGTGGCGAGGTGCACCAGCTCCACGGCGGCGGCCGCGGTGATGACGTCGTCGGTGACCTTGCCCGACACGGCGGCGGACAGCAGCGTGAACAGGGGGCGGAAGCGTTTGCCACCAGCCTTGACCAGGTGCGTCGCGGCCTCGTTGACGAACTCGACGTCGCTGCGGACGACGGTGCGCAGCAGGGCCTCGACCTTGACCAGCCCGCCTCCGATGGACTCGACGAGCGCCGGGTCGGCCCGGTCCAGCCCGAGCGAAGCGGGTAGCCGCGGTACGGCTTGATCGACTGACACGACGGCATCGCTCCCCACGGTTTCCTGGCCCCAGCCTAATGTCCAGGGGATTCGGGCACGTCCGCAAGACAGGTGGCCCTGCTCACCCGCCCAGACCCCGCGAGTCCAACGCTCACACGCCGCGAGTCCAACGTTCACGCACGACGGAACGTTGGACTCGCGGTTCCGGAACGTTGGACTCGCGGGATCTAGGTGCTGGCCCGGTTACCGCAGCGCGAAGTTCCCGGCGTTGGCCCAGTCCAGCGCGAACGCCGGGATCAGGCCCAGCAGCAGCGTGACGACCACGCCGAGGGTGATCGACGCCGTCGTGAACGCGCCCGGCACGGTGACCGTGGGGCCGTCCGGCGCGGGCTCGCTGAAGTACATCAGCACGATCACCCGCAGGTAGAAGAACGCCGCCACGGCGGACACCACGAGGGCGATCACCACGAGCGGGGCCATGCCGTCCGACAGCGCGGCCGAGAACACCACGAACTTGCCGATGAAGCCCGATGTCAGCGGTATGCCGGCGAGCGCGAGTAGCAGGAAGGTGAACACGCCCGCGACCAGCGGGGAGCGTTTCGCCAGGCCCGCCCACTGCGACAGGTGCGTCGCCTCGCCGTCCGCGTCGCGGACCAGGGAGATCACGCCGAACGCCGCCACCGTGGTGAAGCCGTAGGCCAGCAGGTAGAACAGTGTCGACGACACGCCTTCGGGCGTCAGCACGATCGCCCCGATCAGCAGGAAGCCGGCGTGCGCCACCGACGAGTACGCGATCATCCGCTTGATGTCCGTCTGCGTGAGGCCGAGCACCGCGCCGATGACCATCGACACGATCGCCACGCCCCACAGCACGCCGCGCCACTCCCAGCGGGTCGACTCCAGGCCGACCGACAGCACGCGCAGGATGCCGCCGAACGCCGCCACCTTCGTGCACGCCGCCATGAACGCCGTGATCGGCGTCGGCGCGCCCTGGTAGACGTCCGGGGTCCAGGCGTGGAACGGGCCGACCGAGCCCTTGAACAGCAGGCCCACGATCAGCAGTGCCATGCCGCCGAACAGCAGCGTGTCCGACCGGTCCGTGCCGGCCGCCGCGTTCGCGATGTCGGCCAGGCGCACCGAGCCCGCGTAGCCGTACAGCAGGGCCAGGCCGTAGAGGAAGAACGCCGACGCGAACGCGCCGAGCAGGAAGTACTTGACCGCCGACTCCTGCGACAGCAGGCGGCGGCGCCGGGCCAGGCCGCACATCAGGTACAGCGGCAGGCTCAGCACCTCGAGCGCCACGAACATCGTCAGCAGGTCGTTCGCCGAGCAGAAGACCATCATGCCGCCGAGCGCGAACAGCGTCAGCGGGAACACCTCGGTCTGCATCTGGAACCGGGCCGCGTCGCGCCGGTGCGGGTGCGCGCCGAGCCGCTGCTCGCGGTCCTGCACGGTGCCCGGCCGGATCGCCGCCTGCGCGACGAACGCGCCGCCCGGCTCCACCGACCGGTCCGCGATCATCAGCACCGAGCCGAGCGCGAGCGCGAGCAGCGTGCCCCACAGGAACAGCGCCGGGCCGTCGACCGCGATCGTGCTGGACAGCGTCAGCACGCCGTCCGCCGGCGCGTCGGTCACGTAGATCGCCATCGCGAGGCCCGCGCCGACCAGCGCCAGCAGCGTCAGGGACACCTGCGCCTGCCAGCGCTGGTGCCGCGGCAGGAACGCCTCGAACAGCACCCCGACGCAGGCCGCGCCGAGGATGATCAACACCGGCAGGATGGCCGGGTAGTCGATCGGCGCGAGCGTCTCCTTACCCTCCTGGGCGAGGGAGATGAGTGCGGACAACTCAGTTGCCTCCGTCCGAGATTCCGACCGCGTCGAGCGTCGCGTTGACGGTCGGGGTGATCACGTCGAGCACCGGCGCCGGGTAGATCCCGATGCCCACGACAAGCACCAGCAGCGGGGCGAGTACCAGCTTCTCCCGGCCGTTCAGGTCGAGGATCGCCTTGCGCGCGCCGACCTCGGGCGCGATCGCCGAGCCCGGGCCGCCCGCGACGCCGACGAGCGCGTTGCCGCGCACCGGCCCGTGGAACACCCGCTGGTAGAGCCACAGCACGTACATCGCGGCGAGGATCATGCCGATCGTGGCGAGGATCGTGTAGACCGGCTCGTTGCCGTAGGACCCGACCAGCACCAGGAACTCGCTGATGAACGAGCCGGTGCCGGGCAGCGACAGCGTCGCCAGGCCGGCGACCAGGAAGACGCCGGCGAGCATCGGCGCGAGCTTGGCCATGCCGCCGTAGTCCGCGATCAGCGTGGAGCCGCCGCGCGCGATGACCATGCCGATGACGAGGATCAGCATGCCGGTCGCGATCGAGTGGTTGACCATGTAGGTCACCGCGCCGACCTCGGACTGCGCGGTGAACGCGAAGATGCCGACCGCGATGAAGCCGAAGTGCGCGATCGACACGTAGGCGATGAACCGCTTCATGTCGCGCTGCATGGTCGCGAGCAGCGCGCCGTAGAGGATGCCGGCCACGCCCATCACGAGCACGAGCGGCGCGAGCGTCTTGCTCGCGTCCGGCGTCATCGGCAGCAGGTAGCGCAGGAAGCCGAACGTGCCGACCTTGTCCAGCACGCCGACCAGCAGCACCACGACACCGATCGGCGCCTCGGCGGCCGCGTCCGGCAGCCAGGTGTGCAGCGGCACCAGCGGCGCCTTCACCGCGAACGCGAGGAAGAAGCCGAGGAAGATCCAGATCTGGTTGGACAGCGGCGCGTCCGACACGACCCGCACGAGCGTGGCCCAGTCGAAAGTGCCGGACCCCAGCTCGTCGGCGGCCATCGAGTAGGCGCCGATGGTCGACGCCAGCATGATCAGGCCGCCGAGGAACGAGTAGAGGAAGAACTTCACCGCCGCGTACTGGCGGCGCGGGCCGCCGTAGTTCCCGATCAGGAAGTACATCGGGATCAGCATGATCTCGAACAGCACGTAGAACAGGAACACGTCGGTCGCGGCGAACACGCCGACCGTGATCGCCTGCTGCAGCAGGATCAGCGACAGGAACCCGCCCGCGGACCGCTCCGCCGGCAGCTTCTCCGTCCAGCCCGCCCCGATCACCAGCGGCACCAGCAGCCCGATGACCGCGATCATCACCAGCGCGATGCCGTCGATGCCGAACGCCAGGTGCACGCCGAACGCGGGGATCCAGTCGACCGAGAAGGACTGCTGCAGCCGCGCGCCGCCCGCGTCGTAGGCGGCCCAGGACGCGATGGCCAGCGCGAGCTCGACGATCGAGAACCCGAGCGCGGTCTGCTTGGCGAGCTTGTCGTTGTCCCGCAGGAACGCGACGACAAGCGCACCGACAACCGGCACCAGCAACAGCGCGAGAAGCAGCACCGAAGAGGAAGACGAGGTCATGACGCTCCCTGTGTCAGAGCCGAGCGCTCCCCAACCGCACCCAAGGGGAACGGAACGCAGCCCGGCCACAAGTACGTGGTCAACGGGAACGTGGAATCCCAACGGAACCCACAGTAAGAATTCCGGAGAGGCGGCACAGTCACGTGTACCTCACCGCCAGGAAGGCGATCAGGACCAGGATCGAGCCGCCCAGCATGGTTGCCGCGTAGGAGCGGACGAACCCGGTCTGCAGCCTGCGCAATCGCCCGGAACTGCCGCCGAGTCCGGCGGCGATGCCGTTCACGATCCCGTCAACTCCCTTGTTGTCCACGTAGACCAGTGCGCGCGCGAGCCAGGTGCCCGGCCGGGCGACCAGCGCCTCGTTCAGCGCGTTGCCGTACAGGTCCTTCCGGGCCGCGCGCACCGGGAACGTCACCCGCTCCGGCGCCTCGACCGGCACGTCGCGGCGGCCGACGGCCAGCCACGCGATCAGCACGCCGAGCAGCGACAGGCCGACGGACAGCCACGGGATCAGGGCCGGGTCGAGGACCGAGGTCTCGCTCTCCTCCAGCGCGCCGAGCGACGGCGAGAGCCAGTCCGCGAGCCGGTCGCCGCTCGAGAAGAACCAGCCGGCGCCGACGGAGCCGATGGCCAGCAGGACCATCGGGACGGTCATCACGCTCGACGACTCGTGCGGGTGGAAGTCCCGGTCGTCTGCCGAAGACCCGCTTGCGGGGTCGAGCATCGACGTTGTCTTCAGTTCCTTCCAGCGCTGCTTGCCGAAGAACGTCATGAACATCAGGCGCGTCATGTAGAACGCGGTGAGCCCGGCCGCGAGCAGTGCCGCGCCGCCGAACACCCAGCCGCGCCAGCCCGCCTCGCCGAACGCGGCCTCGATGATCGCGTCCTTGGAGAAGAAGCCGGAGAACGGCGGGATGCCGATCAGCGCGAGGTAGCCGAGGCCGAACGTGACGAAGGTGACCGGCATGACCCGCGCCAGCCCGCCGTACTTGCGCATGTCGACCTCGTCGTTCATGGCGTGCATGACCGACCCGGCGCCGAGGAAGAGCCCCGCCTTGAAGAAGCCGTGCGTGAGCAGGTGCATGATGCCGAGCGCGAACCCGAACGGGCCGAGGCCGACCGCCAGCATCATGTAGCCGATCTGGCTGACCGTGGAGTACGCGAGCACCTTCTTGATGTCGTCGTACGCGCAGCCGATGATCGCCCCGATCAGCAGCGTGACCGCGCCGATGATGACGACCACGAGCCGGCCGTCCGCGCTCTGCAGGTAGATCGGGTTGGACCGGGCCACCAGGTACACGCCGGCGGTGACCATGGTCGCCGCGTGGATGAGGGCGGAGACCGGGGTCGGGCCCTCCATCGCGTCCGGCAACCACGCCTGCAGCGGGAACTGGCCGGACTTGCCGCAGGCGCCGAGCAGGAGCAGCAGCGTGAGCGCGGTGATCGTGCCCGGCGAGAGCTTGTCGAGGTTCGCGAAGACCGCGGTGTACTGCGTGGTGCCGAGCTGGCTGAACAGGATGAAGATCGCCAGTATCAGGCCGACGTCGCCGACCCGGTTCATCAGGAACGCCTTCTTGGCCGCGGTCGCCGCGGACGGGCGGTTCGTGTACCAGCCGATCAGCAGGTACGAGGCGAGGCCCACGCCCTCCCAGCCGAGGTAGAGCGTCACGAACCCGTTGCCCAGCACCAGGATCAGCATCGCGGCGACGAACAGGTTGAAGTACCCGAAGAAGCGCCTGCGGTCGGGGTCGTCGGCCATGTAGCCGACCGAGTAGATGTGGATCAGCGCGCCGACGCCGGTGATCAGCAGCACGAAGCTGATCGACAGCGGGTCGATGCGCAGCCCGAACTCGACCTGCAGCTGGCTGACCGGGATCCAGTCGAACAACTTGAGGTTCTGCACCCGCTGGTCGTCCGGCAGCCCGGTGCTGGAGATGAACAGCAGGACGCCGTAGACGAACGACGCGACGATCGTCAGGCAGCCGAGCAGGTGGCCCCACGCGTTGGTGGCCTTGCCCCCGAGCAGCAGGACGAGGGCGCCGATCACCGGGAACAGGATCAGCAGCCACGCCGAGCCCGCCACACCGGTGGCCTGGGTGACCTCGGCGGCCTGCTGTGCCGCCAAGTGTGTTGCAGTCACGGCCTTCCCCTCAGTACTTCAGCAGGTTGGAGTCGTCGACCGAGGCCGAGCGGCGGGTACGGAAGATCGACATGATGATCGCGAGGCCGACCACGACCTCCGCGGCGGCGACGACCATCACGAAGAACGCCATCACCTGGCCGTCGAGCGAGCCGTTGATCCGCGCGAACGTGACCAGCGTCAGGTTCACCGCGTTCAGCATCAGCTCGATGCACATGAACACCACGATGGCGTTGCGCCGCACCAGGACGCCGACGGCGCCGATGGTGAACAGCAGCGCGGAGAGCAAGAGATAAACGGTCGGCGTCATGGGCGGCCCGCCTCCCCGGAGTTCGAAGTGTTGGCCAGAGGCGTCATGACGACTCGCCTTCGTGCTTGGGCGACGGATTGAGGGCGCGGCCCTCGGCGGCCGGGCCCTTGCCCGCGACCGCCTTGCGCTCCTCCTCGAACTGTTCCGCCGTGGCCGAGTCGAGCAGGCGCGACAGCGACTCCGGCGCGACCGAGCCGTCCGGCAGCAGCGCGGGCGTGGCGACCGAGGTGGAGGTGGCGAACACGCCGGGACCGGGCAGCGGCGACGGGCGGTCGTGCTCGCCACGGAAGCGGGCCTCGACCTGCTCGCGCTGGGTCTTGCGGCCGCGGGTGTGCCGGTCGACGTAGCCGAGCACCATCGCGCCCACGGCCGCGGTGATCAGCAGCGCGGAGGTGAGCTCGAAGGGGAACAGCCAGTCGGTGAAGATCGACCGGCCGATGTTCTCCACGTTCCCGTTGCCGCCGTTGGCCGCCTCGCCGGTGAGGCCGATCGGAGTGACGTCGGTCAGCGACTGGGCCACCGCGGCGACGACCAGCCCGGCCAGGCCGACCCCGAGCACGGCGGCGGCGAAGCGCTGCCCGCGGATCACCTCGACCACCGAGTCCGACGAGTCCCGGCCGACCAGCATCAGCACGAACAGGAACAGCATCATGATCGCGCCGGTGTACACGATGATCTGCACGAAGCCGAGGAACGGCGCCTGCTGGACCACGTAGAGCACGCCGAGCGAGAGCATCGTCAGCACGAGGAACAGCGCCGAGTGCACGGCGTTCTTCGCGAAGATCATGCCGAGCGCGCCGAACAGCGCCACCGGCCCCAGCACCCAGAACGAGACCGCCTCGCCGGTGGACATCGTGTTCTGGACGCCCTGCGCGAGAACCATCGCGGCACTCATCGCGGCACTCACGATGCCCCCTCGCAGGCTCCGGGGCGCCGCTCGCGGTCGCCCTGTGACGTTGGTTCGCTCGCAAGCTCGCCACCGACCACGCCTCGCAGGCTCGGCCCGGCCGCCCGCGGTCGCCCTGCATCCACTAGTTCGCTCGCAAGCTCGCTCACTTGACCTCCCCCTTCACGGGATCGGGGTAGCCCCACTTGCGGGACAGCTGCGGCGCGTCGACGTAGTAGTCCTGCTCGGTGTCGCCGAGGCGCATCGCGTGCGGCGGCTGCTCCATCCCCTTCAGCAGCGGGGCGAGCAGGTCCTCCTTGGTCCAGATCAGGTCCTGCCGGTTGTCGTTGGCGATCTCGTACTCGTGGATCATCGTCAGCGACCGGGTCGGGCAGGCCTCGACGCACAGGCCGCAGCCGATGCACCGCAGGTAGTTGATCTGGTAGTCCGCGCCGTAGCGCTCACCGGGCGAGTAGCGCGCCTCCTCGGTGTTGTCCGCGCCCTCCACGAAGATCGCGTCGGCCGGGCACGCCCAGGCGCACAGCTCGCAGCCGACGCACTTCTCCAGCCCGTCCGGGTGCCGGTTGAGCTGGTGGCGCCCGTGGTAGCGGGGCGCCGCGGGTGCGCCCGCCTCCGGGTACTCCTCGGTGACGACCTTCTTGAACATCGTCGAGAAGGTGACGCCGAAGCCCTTCAGCGGATCAAAGATCCCCATGGTCTGACTCCTTCTCGGCATCCTGACCGCCGCCGACGGTCGCGGGCCGCCGCCGTGCCGACCGGTCGCGGACCGCCTTGCGCTTGGACGGCTTGGGTATCTCGAGGTCGAGCGGCGGGACCGGGTAGCCGCCGCCGGTGATCGGCACCTGGTCGTCGTCCTCGGTGCCGCGGGTGCCGCGGTCGAACACGAAGCCCAGCCCGATCACCACGAGCAGCACGATGCCGCCGTAGGTGAGGATCTGGCCGGTGGAGACCTCGCTCTCGCCGCGCAGCGTGCGCAGGCCGGTGATCAGCACGATCCAGACCAGGTTGGCCGGCACCAGCACCTTCCAGCCGATCCGCATGAACTGGTCGTAGCGGAAGCGGGGCAGCGTCGCGCGCACCCAGATGAACGCGAACAGCAGCAGGAACGTCTTGGCGAAGAACCACAACAGCGGCCACCAGCCGGTGTTGAAGTAGTTGTCGTTGATCAGCGAGATCGGCCACGGCGCCATGTACCCGCCGAGGAACAGCGTCGTCGCGAACGAGCAGACGATCACCATGTTCACGTACTCGGCGAGGAAGAACAGCGCGAACTTCATCGAGCTGTACTCGGTGTGGAACCCGCCGACCAGCTCCGACTCCGCCTCCGGCAGGTCGAACGGGGCGCGGTTGGTCTCGCCGACCATCGACACGACGTAGATCAGGAAGCTCGGGATCAGCAGGTAGAAGTACCACCCGCTCTGCTGGGCCTCGACGATGTCCCCTGTGGACAGCGACTGCGCGTAGAGCACCACCGACACGATCGACAGGCCCATCGCGATCTCGTAGGAGATCATCTGCGCGGCCGAGCGCAGCCCGCCGAGCAGCGGGTAGGGCGAGCCGGAGGACCAGCCGGCCAGCACGATGCCGTAGATGCCGAGCGAGGAGCAGGCCAGCACGACGAGCACGCCGACCGGCAGGTCGACCAGCTGGAGGTAGGTCTGCTCGCCGAAGATCGACACCTGCGGGCCGAACGGCATCACCGAGAACGCCATGATCGCCGGGACCACCACGATGACCGGTGCGAGGAAGTAGACCTTGCGGTCCGCGCCCGCCGGGATGATCTGCTCCTTGAACGGCAGCTTGATCGCGTCCGCGAGGGACTGCAGGTAGCCGCCGGGGCCGACCCGGTTCGGGCCGGGGCGCTGCTGCATGCGGCCGATCGCCTTGCGCTCCCAGACGATCAGGAAGATCGTCATGATCGGCCCGAGCAGCAGCACGACCACGACCTTGATCAGGATCAACCAGATCGGGTCGTCGGCGAGGATCTGCGCCCTGGTCATGGCTGTTCCGCCTCCCCGACATTGAAAGTGTGGGTCTCGTCGGGCACGGAAACTCCCGTTGGCCACGCACTTGTGGCCGGTTTGCGTCCCGTTCCCCTTAGGTGCGGTTGGGGATCACGCGGCTCTGAGACGAAGGACATCATGCTGTGCCTCCCTCGGTGGTCGAGCCGGGCAGGAGGTTCTCCGTGCTCACCGACACGACGTCGCCGTGCCCGGCGACGAGCGTGCGCCGGACGGTCGCCGGGCCGGAGTTCGCGGGCAGCCAGACGACCCCGTCCGGCAGGTCCGCCAGCTCGGCCGGCAGGGTGATCGAACCGCGTTCGGTCTTCACCGTGACGGTGTTGACGCTCGACCCCGCACGCGGGTCTTCGGCGGGGTTGCCGTTCAGCCCCACCCGCTCCGCGGTCGCCGCCGACAGCCGGGCCACGGCGGCGCGGGCGGTGCCGGCCAGGTGCGGCTCGTCGGACTGCAGCGAGCCGTTGTCCAGCAGCTGCCGCCAGGTGGCGAGCACCGCCTGGCCGTCGGCGAGCGCCGGTGTCCGCACGGCGACCTCGGCGGGCGGCGGGGCCGCGCGCAGCACCACCGGCAGCCGGCCGAGGTCCGCGGCGGCCGCCTGCGGGGTCTGGGTGAACAGGTCGACGTCCATCTCGACGCCGAGCGTGTCGAGCACGCGGCAGTCGGACAGCGAGCTCGTGCCCTCGAGGGTGGCGCCGAACTCGCGGCGGCGGCCCTCCCAGTTGAGGTAGCTGCCGGCCTTCTCCGTGGCGGGCGCGACCGGGAGCACGACATCCGCGCGCTCGGTGACCGCGCTCGCCCGCAGCTCCAGGCTCACCACGAAGCCGGCCCGCTCCAGCGCCCGCTCGGCGAGCTCGGGGTCGGGCAGGTCGTCGGTCTGCACGCCGCCGACCACCAGGCCGTCGAGCTTGCCGGCGGCCGCGGCCCCGATGATGCCGTTCGTGTCGCGGCCGAGGCGGCCGGGCAGCGAGCCGGCAGGCAGGCCCCACGTCTTCTCGACGTCGAGGCGGGCCTTCGCGTCGCCGACCAGCCTGCCGCCGGGCAGCAGCGTCGGCACCGCACCCGCGTCCAGCGCGCCGCGCTCGCCCGCGCGGCGCGGGATCCAGGCGACCCGGGCGCCGGTGGTCTCGGCCAGCTTCACCACGGCGGTGAGCAGGCCCGG
The DNA here is from genome assembly GCA_035995025.1 of Actinophytocola sp. Lineage (GTDB taxonomy): Bacteria > Actinomycetota > Actinomycetes > Mycobacteriales > Pseudonocardiaceae > Actinophytocola. Next base: position 83,659 of record DASYKY010000007.1, on the reverse strand, counting down.
CACCTGCGCGGCCCGCTCGCCGACGAGGATGACCGAGCCTTCGCCGCGCAGCGCCTCGGCGACGTCCGGCGCGTGATCGGCCAGGCCCTCGACCGCGGCGGCCTCGCCGCCGGGCGTGCAGGCCAGCAGCGAGCCGGCGACCGGCTTGTCCGCGCCGTGCGGGCGGATCGTCTTCTCCACCGCCGGGCTCGTCCACTGTCCGATGTGGAACACCTTGGTGCGGCCATTGCGGGCGGCCTTGCGCAGCCGCAGGAAGACGACCGGCGCCTCCTCCTCCGGTTCGAACGCCACGCACAGCACGGTGGGCGCCGCCTCGATGCCGCGGAACGTCACGCCGTTCTCGGGCGTCGTGCCGACCACGACCGAGGACAGGAAGTCCAGCTCCTCGGTCGAGTGCGGGCGGGCCCGGAAGTCGATGTCGTTGGTGTGCAGCGCGATCCGGGCGAACTTGGCGTAGGCGTAGGCGTCCTCGACGGTCAGCCGGCCGCCGGCCAGCACGCCGACGCCCTTGCCGTCGCGTGCCCTGGCCAGCCCTTCGGCGGCCACCCGCAGCGCGTCGGTCCACGACGTCTCGGCCAGCTCACCGGTCTTCGGGTCGCGGACCATCGGCCGGGTGATCCGGTCGCCCGCGGTCAGGTACCGGAAGGCGAACCGGCCCTTGTCGCAGATCCACTCCTCGTTGACCTCGGGGTCGTCGCCGGCGAGCTTGCGCATCACCTTGCCGCGCCGCCAGTCGGTGCGCTCCGCGCACCCGGACGAGCAGTGCTCGCAGATGCTCGGCGTGGACACGAGGTCGAACGGCCGCGACCGGAACCGGTAGGCGGCGCTGGTGAGCGCGCCGACCGGGCAGATCTGGATGGTGTTGCCGGAGAAGTAGGACTGGAACGGCTTGTTCTCCGCGATACCGATCTGCTGGTGCGCGCCGCGCTCGAGCAGCTCGATGAACGGGTCGCCGGCGATCTGGTCGGAGAAGCGGGTGCAGCGCTGGCACAGCACGCACCGCTCGCGGTCCAGCAGCACCTGCGTGGACACCGGGATCGGCTTGGGGAACGTGCGCTTCCGCTCCACGAACCGGGAGTCCGCGCGGCCGTGCGCGAGGGCCTGGTTCTGCAGCGGGCACTCGCCGCCCTTGTCGCAGATCGGGCAGTCCAGCGGGTGGTTGATGAGCAGCAGCTCCATCACGCCCTGCTGCGCCTTGTCCGCGATCGGCGAGGTCCGCTGGGTCTTCACGACCATGCCGTCGGCGACCGTGATCGTGCAGGACGCCTGCGGCTTGGGCATGGGCCGCCCGCCCATCTCCACCTCGACCAGGCACTGGCGGCAGGCGCCCGCCGGGTCGAGCAGCGGATGGTCGCAGAACCGCGGGATGACCGTGCCGAGCCGCTCCGCGGTGCGGATCAGCAGCTCGCCCTTGGGCGCGATCACCTCGGCGCCGTCGATGATCAGCTTCACGTGCCCCTCGGGCACGGGCGCCGCCTCGGGCTTTTCTTCTATGGCAGTCATTTAGTGAGCTCCCGCAAGCGCCGGGCTGGTCTTCTCGTTGTCCTCGCCCTTGTTCTTCTCACAGAGCGCGAGGAACTCGTCCCGGAAGTATTGGATGCCGCTCGTGATCGGGCTGACCGCGCCGTCGCCGAGCGCGCAGAACGACCGGCCGAGCACGTTGTCGCAGATGTCGAGCAGCGTCTCGATGTCGGACTCGGTGCCGTGACCGGCCACCATCCGCTGCAGGATCCCGGCGAGCCAGTAGGTGCCCTCGCGGCACGGCGTGCACTTGCCGCAGGACTCGTGCTCGTAGAACTCGGTCCACTTCATCACGGCCCACGGCACGGACACCGTCTCGTTGAAGACCATGATCGCGGTGGTGCCGAGCATCGAGCCGGCCTCCGCGGCGCCCTCGAAGTCCAGCGGGACGTCGAGGTGCTCGGTGGTGAACAGCGGGGTGGACGAGCCGCCCGGGGTCCAGAACTTCAGCGGGACGCCGTCCTTCATGCCGCCGGCGAGCTCGAGCAGCTGGCGCAGCGTGGTGCCCAGCGGCGCCTCGTACTGGCCGGGCCGCTCCACGTGGCCGGAGATCGAGAAGATCTTCGGCCCGGGCGAGCGCTCGGAGCCCATCGCGCGGAACCAGTCGGCGCCGCCGTTGACGATGAACGGCACGCTGGCGATGGTCTCGACGTTGTTGACCGTGGTCGGCGCGGCGTAGAGGCCCGCGGCCGCCGGGAAGGGCGGCTTGAGGCGGGGCTGGCCGCGGCGGCCCTCGAGCGAGTCGAGCAGCGCCGTCTCCTCGCCGCAGATGTACGCGCCGGCACCGGCGTGGACGGTGATGTCCAGGCCGAAGCCGGAGTCGAGGATGTCCGCGCCGAGGTAGCCGGCGTCGTAGGCCTCACGCACCGCCGCGTCGAGCCTGCGGATGCAGTGCAGCGCCTCGCCGCGCACGTAGATGAAGCAGTGGTGGCTGCGCATCGCGTACGCGGCGATGATGCAGCCCTCGATCAGCGAGTGCGGGTCCGCCATCATCAGCGGGATGTCCTTGCAGGTCCCCGGCTCACCCTCGTCGGCGTTGATCACCAGATAGTGCGGCCGGTCCTCGTTGGGCGGCATGAACGACCACTTGACGCCCGCCGGGAAGCCCGCGCCGCCGCGGCCGCGCAGGCCCGAGTCCTTGACCAGCTGCACGAGCTGCTCGGGCGTGCCGGCCAGCGCGGTGCGCAGGGCCGTGTAGCCCTCGAGGCGCTCGTAGGTCGCGAGCCGCCAGGAATCCGGCGACAGCCAGCGCTTGGTCAGCACGGGGGTAACCGGGTCGGGCATAGCCCGTTCCGCTGTGGTCATTTCTTCTCGACCTCCGGGAGTGCCGGTGCGTTCTCCGGCATCGTCGGGGCGGTCCAGCCGCGGTCGGCGGCCAGCTGAGCGCCCCGCAAGGTCTCCACCGCGGCCGACGGACCGTCCACATCGGACCGGTACGTCGCCTCGTCCGCGGGGAAGAAACCGGCCAGCTGCAGCTCGACGTCGCGCAGGCTGGTCAGCGGCGCGCCACGGCTCGGCGCCGGCCGCTCGCCGCGGCGCAGCGCGTCGACGAGCGCGACGGCCGACTCGGGCGTCTGGTTGTCGTAGAACTCGTAGTTGACCTGCAGCACCGGGCCGAGGTCGCAGGCCGCGAGGCACTCGGCGTGCTCGAGGGTGATCGAGCCGGGCTCGCCGGGCGTGCCCGCGGTGTCCTCGTGCTTGAGCGGCTCGCCTTCCTCGCCGAGGTGCTCCTGCAGCGACTGGTAGATCGCGTCGCCGCCGAGCACCGCGCACATCGTGTTGGTGCACACGCTGACCAGGTGCTCGCCGCACGGCTTGCGCTTGTACATCGTGTAGAACGTGGCGACCGCGCTGACCTCGGCGTTCGACAGGGCCAGCTGCTGGGCGCAGAACTGGATCCCGGCCTGGCTGACGTGCCCCTCGACCGACTGGACCAGGTGCAGCATCGGCAGCAGCGCCGAGCGCGACTCCGGGTAGCGCGCGATCAGGTTCGCGGCCCTGGCCACGACGTCCGGCCCGAACACGGACAGGTCCGGTGTCGTCTCGGTGATCAGCCGGCCGGTCTGCTCGGGGCTGACCGCCGACGCGGCCACCACGTCGACGTCCGGGCCGGCGGCCACGTGGGTCTCCCCCGCGCCGACACTCGAGCCGCCGTAAGTGGCTCCGGTGGACACTGGCTCGTTCACGGCTGCCCCTCGCAAGCTCCGGGCAGCCGTTCACGGTCGCCCTGTGACGTTCGCTCGCTCGCAAGCTCGCTCTGTGACATTTGTTCGCTCGCAAGCTCGCTCACGACTCCCCCTCGCAAGCTCCGGGCAGCCGTTCACGGTCGCCCTGTGACATTTGTTCGCTCGCAAGCTCGCTCACCGGTCGACTCCTCCCATCACCGGGTCGATCGAGGCGATGGCCGCGATGACGTCGGCCACCAGGCCGCCCTCGGACATCGCCGGCATCGACTGCAGGTTCACGAAGCTGGGTTCGCGCACGTGCACCCGCATCGGGCGGGTGCCGCCGTCGGAGACCAGGTGGTAGCCGAGCTCGCCGCGCGGCGACTCGACCGCGGTGTAGACCTGGCCGGCCGGCACCTGGAAGCCCTCGGTCACCAGCTTGAAGTGGTGGATCAGCGACTCCATCGACTGGCCCATGATCTTGCGCACGTGTTCGAGCGAGTTGCCCATGCCGTCCGCGCCGATCGCGAGCTTCGCCGGCCACGCGATCTTGGCGTCCTCGACCATCACCGGGCCCGGCTCGAGCTTCTTGAGCGCCTGGCTGATGATCCGCAGCGACTGGTGCATCTCCTCGACGCGCAGCTGGTAGCGCGCGTAGGAGTCGGCCGCGGTGGAGGTCGGCACCTCGAAGTTGTAGTCCTCGTAGCCGAGGTACGGCTCGATCTTGCGCATGTCCCACGGCAGGCCGGCCGAGCGCAGGATCGGCCCGGTGACGCCGAGCGCGAGGCACGCGTCGACTGGCAGGTAGCCGATGCCGATCAGCCGGTTCTTCCAGATCGGCTGGCCGGTGAGCAGCTTGTCGTAGTCCGGCAGCCGCTTGTTCATGACCTTGATGAACTCGGTGATCTCGTGCTCGTAGCCCTCGGGCAGGTCCTGGGCGACGCCGCCCGGCCGGATGAACGCGTGGTTCATCCGCAGGCCGGTCAGGAACTCCAGCAGGTGCAGGCACTCCTCGCGCTCGCGGAAGCCCGCGGTCATCGCGGTCATCGCGCCGAGCTCCATGCCGCCGGTGGCCAGCGCCACGAGGTGCGAGGCGATCCGGTTGATCTCCATCAGCAGCACGCGGATGACCTGCGCGCGCGGCGGCGCGGTGACGCCGAGCAGCTTCTCCACGCCGAGGCAGTAGGCGGTCTCGTTGAACAGCGGGGCCAGGTAGTCCATGCGCGTCACGAACGTGACGCCCTGGGTCCAGGTCCGGTACTCGCAGTTCTTCTCGATGCCGGTGTGCAGGTAGCCGATGACCGACCGGGCCTGCGTGACCGTCTCGCCCTCGAGCTCCAGCACCAGCCGCAGTACGCCGTGCGTGGACGGGTGCTGCGGGCCCATGTTGATGACGATGCGCTCGTCGGTGACCGCGTCCTCGAGCGCCTCGTCCCAGTCGCCACCGGTGACGTTGTAGATGCGCCCCTCGGTGGTCTCGCGCTCACCTGCGTAGCTGTCGGTGGTGTCACTCACGAGTACGACCTCCGCTGGTCCGGGGGCGGGATCTCGGCGCCCTTGTACTCCACGGGGATGCCGCCCAGCGGGTAGTCCTTGCGCTGGGGGTGGCCGTCCCAGTCGTCCGGCATGAGGATCCGGGTGAGCGCGGGGTGACCGTCGTAGACGATGCCGAACATGTCCCAGGCCTCGCGCTCCTGCCAGTCGGCGGTCGGGTAGACCTCCACGACCGACGGGCAGTGCGGCTGGCCGCCGCCGTCGGGCGACCAGTCGATGGCCACCTCCAGGCGGATGCGGCGGCGGTAGGTCATCGACGTCAGGTGGTAGACGGAGTGGATCCGCTGGGAGACGTCCACCCCGTAGTCCACTCCGGACACCGAGCCGCACAGCTCGAAGCGCAGCGCCTGGTCGTCGCGCAGCAGCCGGCACAGCGCCACGAGGTGGTCGGCGTGCACGTAGTAGGTGATCTCGCCACGGTCGACGGTCACCTGCAGGATCGCCTCGGCGGGGATCTTGGCGTCGCGCATGGAGGTCAGCAGCTGGTCGGTGAACTCGTCGAACCAGCCGCCGTACGGGCGCTCGGCCGGGGCGGCCACGTAGGCCGGCAGCCGCAGGCCGCCGAAGCCGGACGTGTCACCGCTGCCGGAGACGTTGAACATGCCGCGCCGGGCCTTGCCGGCGACCATCGGCTCACGGTGCGCGGCCGGGCGGGCCGCGGCGGCGTCCGGGCGCTGCTCGACCTCGGCCGGGCGCTCGGCGCTGGACTGCTCGCCGCCCGGCTCGGGGGTGGGCGTGGTGGGTTCGTCAGCCATGTGCGTTCACTTCTTCGCGTACTTGACGGAGGACGCGATCATCGGGGTGCGTGCCCCGCTCTCGGCCCGCAGCTGCGCGCGGCGCGCGTTGAGCGGCTCGTCCTGGATCTTCGCGTGCAGCTTGAGGATGGCGTCGAGCAGCATCTCCGGGCGCGGCGGGCAGCCGGGCAGGTACATGTCGACCGGCACCACGTGGTCGACACCCTGGACCACCGCGTAGTTGTTGAACATGCCGCCGGAGGAGGCGCAGACGCCCATGGCCAGCACCCACTTGGGCTCGGCCATCTGGTCGTAGATCTGGCGCAGCACCGGCGCCATCTTGTTGCTCACCCGGCCGGCGACGATCATCAGGTCGGCCTGCCGCGGCGTGGCCGAGAACCGCTCCATGCCGAAGCGCGCGATGTCGTAGCGCGGGCCGCCGGTGGTCATCATCTCGATGGCACAGCAGGCGAGGCCGAACGTGGCCGGCCACAGTGAGTTCTTGCGACCCCAGTTGACGAGCTTCTCCAAGCTGGCCAACAGGATCCCGTTGGGGAGCTTCTCCTCGAGACCCATGCCGTCCCCTCCCTCAGTTCCAGTCGAGGCCGCCGCGCCGCCAGACGTAGGCGTACGCGAAGCCGAGCGTGGCGATGAACAGCACGATCTCCACCAGCCCGAAGAACCCGAGCGCGTCCGCCGACACGGCGAACGGGTAGAGGAACACCATCTCGATGTCGAAGAGGATGAAGAGCATCGCGGTGAGGTAGTACGCGACCGGGACGCGCCCACCGCCGATGACCGGCTGCGGCGATGGCTCGATGCCGCACTCGTAGGCCTCGAACTTCGCCCGGTTGTAGCGCTTCGGCCCGACCAGCGGCCCGAGCAACGCGGAGAACAACCCGAACGCCGCGGCGAGCGCGAACAGCAGGACCAGCGGCAGGTAGCTCCCCAGTCCCGATGAGACGTTGTCGCCCTGTGCTACAGATGTGCTGGCTGCTGCGCCGACTGCGAGTACTGACACCGTCGCCGTCCTTTCCCGCTCCCTCGCCGGGCACCCTATGGGGTGGTCATCCGACCGCCGCCGGTTAGGCGTACCTAACCTGACCGGCCGTTGAGCTTGTGAAAACATTCACAAGCTAGGTTGTGAATCGCTTCACAAGACTTCGCGCTCAGTGTAGGACCCGGCGAATCGACCCCCGTAAGCAGATCCCCTTACGCCGCCCGGCTTTCGCCCTGCCCACCAGCCGCCTGCGATTCCGGCGCCGCGAGCATCGGCTCGTCGCGCGCCAAAGGGTCCGCTCCCAGCGCCGGTCACGTCCTGCCGGCGACAGCGAAGGCGGGCAGAGCCGGTGCTCTGCCCGCCGGTCAAGGCGTCCGAACGTCACGAAGTCCGGACGTCGCCCCGAGAACGACAGAAGGGGCGCCCGGCTCGAAGCCGGACGCCCCCTCCCCCGGGTGAAGTCTTACTCGCTCTGCAGGTAGTACAGCAGGCGCAGGATCTCGAGGTACAGCCACACCAGCGTGGTCATCAGGCCGAACGCGGCGTACCAGGCCCACTTCGACGGCATGCCGCCGCGGATCATCTGGTCGGCCATGTCGAAGTCGAGCAGGAAGTTGAACGCCGCGATGCCGATCACGATGATGCTGAAGACGATGCCCAGCGTGCCGCCGCCACGGATGCCCATGTTGACGCCGAAGAACGACATCAGCAGGTTGACCAGCATCAGGCCGGCGGCACCCACCGTCGCGCCGATGATCCACTTGGTCAGCTTCGGCGTGACCCGGACCGCGCCGGTCTTGTACACCACCAGCATCGTCACGAATACCAGCGCCGTGCCCACGACCGCCTGCAGCGCGATGCCCGATATCTGGGCGTTGAACACGCCGGTGATCGCGCCGAGGAACACGCCCTCCGCGGCGGAGTAGCTCAGCACCATCGCCGGGTTCGGGATGCGCTTGAAGATGATGATCAGCGACAGCACCAGGCCGACGATCAGGCCGATGATCATCGGCGGGAAGGGGCTGATCGCCCCCGTCTGCACGGCGACACCCGTGATGACGCCCGTGATCATCGCCAGGCCGACGGTCATCGCGGTCCTGGTGACCACGTCGTCCACCGTCATCGGGCGGTCGCCCGTGGTCGGCGGGGCCTGATATGCACCGCCGTAGCCCGGCATGCTGGCCTGGGGCTGTGACTGGAAGCCCGCGTAGCCGCCGCCGAACCCGCCGCTCGGCAGGTTCCGGAACGCGGGATTACTGGTAGAACGCACCTGTTCCTCCTGGGCCTGATGGCTCCTGCACCGGATTCAACGACCAACCCTGCCGTCCAGTTCCCGGTTGGTAAAAGTGACTTTACCCGTCGGCGCCGGGCCGGTGCCAAGGAACCCGTCAGCTAGATCGCGAGCCAACAGTAGTCAACCGCACGTCACTCGTGCGGATGACTCCTGTGTGGCCTTTGGGCGTCAAATAGTGACCGACCACCCGGCCTGGCGTCCCCCATCCCAGCTACTAGTCTCCCTAGCCTTTACGGGCAGCAGAGTCGGGAGGTGTGATGAGGCGTCGGTGGGGGCCGATCGTCACCGGCGTCGCGCTGACCCTGACGTTCGGCGTGCTCGTCGGCCTCGGCACCTTCGGGCCCGCCGCCGGCGACCGGGCCGCCGCGCCGGGTGCGGTCGCGCCGCCGGACTGGATGCGCCCGCTGCGACCCGGCGAGAAGCCGCCCCAGTTCGTGCTGTTCTCCTTCGACGGCGCGGGCTCGCACGACCACTGGCGCCGCATCCTGCCGCTCGCCGCGAAGGTGCACGCGCACGTCACCGGCTTCCTGTCCGGTGTCTACCTGCTGCCCGACTCGCGCCGCACCGAGTACACCGCCCCGGGTCACGAGCCGGGCCACGCCGCGATCAGCTTCGGCGGCTCGGAGCAGGAGGTCGACACCCGCATCGCCGACCTCAACGACGCGATCGAGCAGGGCCACGAGATCGGCACCCACTACAACGGGCACTTCTGCGCGGGCGACGAGCCGAGCGGCGCGCACTGGACGACCGCGCAGTGGAGCGACGAGCTCGAGCAGTTCTTCGACTTCGTCGACGACGCCGTCACCCACGGGCTGCAGTTGACCGCGAGCTCGATCAAGGGCGGCCGGACCCCGTGCCAGGAGGACAACTTCGCCGCGCTCGCGCCCGCGCTGCGCGCGCACAAGATGGCCTACGACACGAGCAGCACCGCCGACGGCGTCGCCTGGCCGCGGCATCGCGCCGGCATCTGGGAGTTCCCCGTGCCCGTCGTCAAGGTGCCCGCGCTGGGCGAGAAGGCCGTGATGGCCGACTACAACCTCTGGTACGCGCTCAACGGCGCTCGCGAGGATCCCTCCCGGGACAAGGAGTTCACCGACATCACGCTCGACACCTACCGGGCGGCCTACCAGGCGGCGCTGAACACCAACCGCGCGCCGCTGACCATCGGCACGCACTTCAACGACTGGTCCGGCGGCGCGTTCAGCGACGCCACCGAGCGGTTCATGAGCGAGGTCTGCGTCCGCGCGCACACCGTCTGCACGACCTACTCGCAGGTCGTCGCGTGGCTGAACCTGCAGAAGCCCGCCGTGCTCGACGCCCTGCGCACGATGCGGCCCGCGCAGGTCAGCTGATCAGCCGACTCGCGAACGCAGCCACGCGAGCGCGGGCTCGCCCTGCAGCCGCTGGAACTCGCGCAGCCTCGGCAGTCCGGGCGGGGCCGGCAGCAGCGCGGAGTGCACGAAGAACCCGGTGAGCGCGGCCAGCACGGAGTCGACCGCGGCCGGGTCGGCGCCGCGCGCCGGCGGCGAGGTGCGCCAGACCTCGACCGGGTCCGGGCCGCCCTGCATGGCCACGCTCGGCAGCATGCCCAGCAGGTCGAACCACGGCGCGCCGACGGCCGCGAACGGCCAGTCGACGAACACCACGCGCTCGCCCGCCAGCAGCACGTTGTCCGCGCGCAGGTCGCCGTGCACGAGCGTGTCGCCCGCGGCGGCTTCTGGCCACCGCGCCTCGAGCGCGGCCAGCGCGGCGACGTTGTCCCGCGCCCACGGGTCCAAACGGGCCGCGAGCACGGGGTCGGCCGCGAGCGAGCGCCAGCCGGCGAACACGTCCGGGTCGGCGCCGACCGACGGCAGGTCCACGGGGCTCGGCGTGAGATCGCGGGCCAGCGCGACGACCGCGTCGTGCACCCGCCGCCAGTCCGCCGCCCGCCACGGCAGCGGCGGCGGGTGCCCCTCGACGTTCTCGAACACCAGCGCCGCCCCGTCGTCCCCGCCGCCGCTCCAGAGCAGCCGGGGCGCGGCGACGTGCGCGGGCAGCCGGCCCGCGACGGCGGCCTCGCGCCGGTAGAACGCCGTCGCGTGCGCGTGCTGCGCGGCGCCGACCGCCTTCGCGAACACCAGCCTGCCGTCCGCGAGCCGCAGCCGCGCCGCGAGCCCGGTTGAGAACCCGCCCGGCAGGCTCGCCGCGTCGACCACCGTCGAGCCCAGCGCGACCTCGATCGACCTCCGCAGCGCGCCGGGCAGATCCCCCCAGCCAAGCCGGTTGCCGCCCACCCCGTCCCACACCATCCGTCCATGATCGCCGCGGGAGGGCACTTCTTCAGCCGATTTTCGGCCAGGCCCACGGGAGGCGCAGGTCACTTGACCCGCGGCGGATGAGGCGGGCCGGCGCGCGCGATGGAATGCTGTGCACCGGCAGGCCCCCGGCTAGGAAAGGGACGAGCTGATGGCGACCTATCTGGTGACCGGCGCGACCGGCCTGATCGGCCGGCACTTCGTCGGCGAGCTGCTGGCGCGGCCGGACACCGAGCGGGTGTGGCTGCTCGTGCGCGAACGCTCCCAGGACAAGCTCGCCGCGGCCGCGCGGAACTGGCCGAACGCCGAGAAGGCCCGGCCGGTCCTGGGCGACGTGCGCGAGTCCGGGCTCGGCGTCCGGGACGACGCGCTCGCGGAGCTGACCGGCACCGTCGATCACCTCGTGCACCTGGCCGCGCTGTACGACATCGCGGCGGACGACGACGCGAGCATCGCCGCGAACGTCGAGGGCACCAAGCACGTCATCGAGCTGGCCGCGTCGATCCGGGCCGGCTGCCTGCACCACGTGTCGTCCGTGGCGGTCGCCGGCGACTACCGCGGCCGGTTCACCGAGGAGATGTTCGACGCGGGCCAGCGGCTGGTCACCGCGTACCACCGGACGAAGTTCGAGTCCGAGCGGCTGGTGCGCACGCAGGACCTGGTGCCGTGGCGGGTGTACCGGCCGGCGATCGTGGTCGGCAACTCGGTGACCGGCGAGATGGACAAGATCGACGGGCCGTACTACTTCTTCTCCGCGCTGGCCCGGCTGAGCTCGGTGCCGAGCGTGCCGCTGGTGTTCCCGGACATCGGCGACACCAACATCGTGCCGGTCGACTACGTGGCGCGGGCCATGGCGCACCTGGTCACCAGGCCGGGCCTGGACGGGCAGGCGTTCCACCTGGTCAGCCCCGAGCCGCAGTCCGCGCGCAGCGTCTACAACGCGTTCGCCGCCGCGGCCGGCGCGCCGGTGGCCGCGGCCGAGCTGGACCACCGGCTGACGAACCCGCTCCTCGGCCTGGTCAGGCTGGCCGAGCACGTGCCGGGCGTGACGATCGCCCGGGACGCCGTGCTCGACCGGCTCGGCATCCCGCCCGTGCTGCTGACCACGCTGACGTTCGCGCCGGTCTTCTCCTCCACCGAGACCCGCAAGGAGCTCGCGGACGGCAACGTCGACGTGCCGCCGCTCGAGGACTACGCGAGCGTGCTGTGGCGCTACTGGCGCGAGCATCTCGACCCGTTCCGCGCGCGCCGGTCCGGGCAGCGCGGCGAGCTGGACGGCAGGCGCGTGGTGATCACCGGAGCGTCGTCGGGCATCGGCCGGGCGACCGCGCTGCGGGTGGCCGCGGCCGGCGGGGTCCCGCTGCTGGTCGCCCGCCGGCAGCCGGAGCTGGAGGAGGTCCGGGCGGAGATCGCCGCGGCGGGCGGGCAGGCCTACGTCTACCCGTGCGACCTGACCGACGACGAGTCGGTGGCCAAGACCGTCGAGCAGATGCTGAACGAGCAGCCCGGCATCGACATGCTGGTCAACAACGCGGGCCGGTCGATCCGGCGGTCGGTGCAGCTGTCCTACGACCGCATGCACGACTACGAGCGCGCGATGGCCATCAACTACTTCGGTGCGGTGCGGCTGATCCTCGCGCTGCTGCCGCACATGATCGAGCGGCGGTTCGGGCACGTCGTGAACGTGTCGTCGATCGGCGTGCAGGGCATCGCGCCGCGGTTCTCCGCGTACGTGGCGTCCAAGGCCGCGCTCGACTACTTCTCCAAGATCGTCGCCACCGAGACGCACGGCGCCGGGATCACGTTCACCACCGTGCACATGCCGCTGGTCCGCACGCCGATGATCCGGCCGACCAAGATCTACGACGCGTTCCCGACCAAGTCCCCGGACCAGGCCGCGGACATGGTGATGGAGGCGTTGCTCAAGCGGCCCAAGCACATCGGCACGCCGACCGGCTGGGCCATCTCGGCCGCGTACACGGTCGCACCGGGCCTGGTCGACGCGATCGCCTACCAGGGCTACCGGATCTTCCCGGACTCCACCGCGGCGGGCGGCTCCGGCCGCGTGAAGATCGGCAAGGGCGACCGCCACCTCGGCGCGGCGGCCACCGCCCTGGCCCGGCTGACGAGAGGTTTCCACTGGTGATCACGGGCGCGCACACGATCATCTACGCGACCGACCCGGACGCGGCCCGGACGTTCCTCCGTGACGTGCTCGGTTTGTCCAATGTGGACGCCGGGGGCGGCTGGCTGATCTTCCGGTCGCCGCCCGGCGAGCTGGCCCTGCACCCCGCCGGGGACGCGCCGAAGCACGAGCTGTACCTCATGTGCGACGACATCGAGACGACCGTCGCCGAGCTCGAGGCCAAGGGCGTGACGTTCACCAGCGGCATCAGCGACCAGGGCTGGGGCAGGCTGTGCTCGCTCGACCTGCCCGGCGCCGGTTCGCTGGGCCTCTACGAACCGCGGCACCCGACGGCATACGACCTACCATGACGTTCGTCCACTGTGGACAAAGACGTTCGGTCCTGTTGCGGTCCGTGCCGACACGGGTACGGTCACGTCATGGCTGATGACCCCTCCGTGCCGGATGTCAGCTTCACCGTGGCGCGCCACGGTTACGAGCGCACCCAGGTCAGAGCCCACCTACGCGCGCTGACCGAGCACGTCCAGCGCGCCGACGCGGACGCCGCCGAGGCGCGCCAGCAGGTCGCGGAGCTGCAGGGCGAGCTGGAGATCGCGCGCCGCGAGGTGGGCGCGCTGTCCGAGCGGCTCGACGCGTTCGGCCGCCCGGACGCGGAGACCGAGGAGAGCTCGGCGCGGCTGCTCGAGGTGGCGAAGTCGCAGGCCAAGGAGATGACCACGCGCGCACGCGCCGCGGCGGAGGACTCGTGGGCGGCGGCGGAGAAGGCGTCGAGCGAGCTGCGGGAGAGGTACCGCAAGATGCTCGCCGAGCTGGACAGCCAGCACGCGGAGATCCACGCCACGCACAAGTCGATCATCACGACCACGCGCGAGCAGGCCGACGAGCTGACCACGGTCGCCGAGCGCAGGCGCCGCGAGCTGGACGCGGCCGCCGAGCGCGACCGGGTGCGCATCGACCGCGAGTTCTCGGAGTCGGTGACGGCCAGGCGCGCGTCGCTGGAACGCGAGCTGACCCACCGCCGCGACTCGGTGATGTCCGAGGTCGACGCGAAGCTGCGCGCGGCCGACGAGGAGGCGCAGAACCGGATCGCGACGGTGAAGGACCAGGTCAAGCGGCTGACCGAGGTGCGAACGGAGCTGTCGGAGCGGCTGCGCGGCACGCAGGAGCTGCTGGCCAGGAGCGTCGACCTGCTCAAGCCGGCGGAGTCCGAGGACGAGCTCACCGAGCAGGACCCGTTCCCGATGCCCGACGCGCCGCGCGCCGAGATCCAGGATGCCCCGGCGGAACCGCCGGCCGGACCACCGGTCGACCCGCCGACGCAGGTACGCATGCGCGCCGTGAGCCCGCCGACGAAGATCATGGCGAGCGTCGAGCCGCCGAGCGGGCCGGCCACGGAACCGCCGACCGTGCCGGCCACCGAGCCGGCGGAGAAGCCGGACCCGGCGGCGGAGGCGGACAAGAACTGGAAACCGCAGCCACCGGCGCGGGGCAACGGCAAGCGCGTCCCGCCGCCGCGCACCCGCCGCACCCAGCCCGCGAAGAGCGCCCGCCCGCGTTAGCCAGCGCGGCCGCGTCCGGGTGGGGTCAGGCCATGCCGTAGACGCGGTCCACGGGGATGCGGAGCACCAGGCGGTGATCGTCGACCATGGCCGTGCGGTACTCCTGCCAGTCCGGGTGCTCGCCGGAGATGGCGCGGTACACGTCCACCAGCTCGTCGACCGTCGCGTCGTCCGGGGCCGTCGCCACCGGGGTCAGCTCGGCGGCGCCCTCGGCCACCACGTAGCCGCGGAATCCCGGCGCGGTCACGTGGAAGCTGGCCCGCGGGTCGCGGCGCAGGTTCGCGGTCTTGGCCCGGCCGTCGGTGATCGAGACGCGGATGACGCCGTCGGCGAAGGTGTACGCCACGTTCGACAGCTGCGGCCGCCCGTCGCGCTTGATGGTGGCCAGCACGCCGCCGTGGGCGCCGCTCAACAGGTCCAGCAGACGATCTTCCATGCCGCGGATTGTCCAGCCTCGACCGGACCCGAGGTCAAGCGGCCTCGTCGGCGGACGCCGCCGCACAGGTCTGCATGATCAGCTCCGCCACGCGGTCCGGCTCGTCGATCATCGGCACGTGCCCGCAGCGGTGCAGCCACTCGTGGCGCGCCCGCGGCAGCAGCTCCGCCGCCCGCCGCGCCTGGCGCGGCCACAGGATGCGGTCGCGGGTCCCCCACGCGACGGTCACCGGCACCGTCGGCGCCTCCGCGGCGAACACGTAGTCCCGGCCGGCGGCCGCGACCAGGTCGAACGCCGGCGAGCCGGCCATCGACGCCAGGTCCGCGAGCATGGTCTCGGCCGCCATCCGCGACGGGTGGCCGTACAGCAGCCCGCCCGCGACCAGCCGGAAGTACCGCCACCGCAGCAACGCCGTGCCGCCCGGCAGCCGGCCGGTGTAGCGGATCATCCGCAGGGCCCACAGTGCCCACGCCCGGTCCCGCGGCGTCCAGAACCCGGCGGGCGCCAGCGCGGTCGCGGACGAGACCAGCCCGAGCGAGGCCAGCTCCAGGCTCAGCACGGCGCCGAGCGAGTTGCCCGCCACGTGCGGCCGGTCCAGGCCCATGTCCTCGAAGATGTCCGCGCACGCGGCGACCGCACCCGGCATGTCGTAGCCGCGGCCGTCGGGCAGCAGCGGTGAGCGCCCGAACCCGGGCAGGTCGACCGCGATGACGTCGTGCGTCCCGGCCAGCCGGTCCAGCACCGGCTCCCACGCCTGCCAGCGGTGCCCGATCCCGTGCAGCAGGACCAGCGTGCTGCCCTGACCTCGCCGTTCGAACGCGATCTCGATGGGCTGTCGGCTCATGACCGAACATGTTACCGCGATTTACACGTATTCGTCATGGAGCCGCCACCAGCTGCTGGGCGCGCTGTCCCCGTGGCCGTTGCGCTCCCACGCCTCCTGGCGGCCGAGCGGCGTGAGGTCCAGCCAGCGCAGCGTCGTGTTCACCAGGTCGCCGCCGCGGCCTGCGGTGAAGTACGTGCGGTACACGCGGCCGCCGTCGGCCAGGAACACGCTGATGCCGAAACCACGCCCGGCACCACAGTCCTCGGTGAACCCGGTGCTCGCCGTGAACCACGGCACGGTCCAGCCCATCCGCTCGCGGTAGGGCCGGATCTGCGACTGCGGCGCGGGCGAGGTGAGCACCAGCGTGGTGTCCCGCGCGTTGAGGTGCGCGAGATGACCGAGGCCGTCGGTCAGTATCGAGCAGCCCGGGCAGCGGTGGTCGTCGCCGGCGAACATCATGAAGTGGTAGACGATCAGCTGCCGGCGCCCGTCGAACAGGCCGGGCAGCGACACCTCGCCGTCCGGCCCGTCGAACCGGTACGCCTCGCCGAACTCGACCATCGGCAGCGTGCGCCGCCGCGCGGCGAGCGCGTCGAGGGCCTTGGTGGCCGCCTTCTCCTCGACCAGCAGCTCGTCGCGCGCGGCCTGCCACTGCGCGGCGGACACGATCCGCGGCAACGTCATGACCGCTCCCCTCCCAGGTGCGCGGCGAGGTCGTCGAACGACTCGCGCCAGCCCGCCACGTGGCCGTCGCGAGAGGGGTCGGAGACGAAGCCGGACTGGTGGAACGTCATCTCCGTCTTGCCGTCCCGGTCGGCGAACGCGATCGTCACCAGCGTGTCCTCGAGCTCCTGGCGCTCGTCCTCGGCGTCCCAGCGGAAGCTGAACACCAGCCGTTCCGGCGCGACGACCTCGACGTAGACGCCGCTCGCCCAGTGCTCCACGCCGTCGGTGTCGCGGATGCAGATCCGCCACGCGCCGCCCGCGACGGCGTTCGCGGTCACCGACGGCGCGACGAAGCCCGTCGGACCGAACCACTTCGCCAGCTGGTCCGGTTCCGTCCAGCACCGGAACACCAGCTCACGCGGGGCGTCGAACAGCCGGGTGATCGTCAGCTCCCGGGTGGTCTCACTCATCGTCGGCATCCTCGTCCTCCTCCTGCTGTCGCAGCTCACGCAGGTGCTCGTCCAGGCGGTCGAAGCTCTCGTCCCAGAACTGCCGGTAGGTCTCCAGCCACTCGTTCGCGTCCCGCAGCTGGGCGGGCACCAGCCGGCACGGCCGCCACTGCGCGCTGCGGCCGCGGGCGATCAGGCCCGCTCGCTCGAGCACCTTCAGGTGCTTGGAGACGGCCGGCAGGCTCATCTCGAAGGGCGCGGCCAGCTCGGTGACCGTGGCCTCGCCCGACGCGAGCCGGGCGAGGATCGCGCGGCGGGTCGGGTCGGCCAGAGCCGCGAACGTACTGCTCAGCTGATCGACAGCCATACTGAACCACCTAGTTAATTAACCAACAGGTTCAGCATGGACGCCGTCGCGATCGCTGTCAACCCCGGACGGCGCAATCGCAGGTGGAAAATGCCACGAGAAACGCACACGCTGCGTGTCACATCAAATGCGAACAGTCGCGAAGTGATTGCGAAGGAAATTGTATTTAGTCGCGGTGCCCCCGACCGGATTCGAACCGGCACTCCACCCCTTTTAAGGGGGCTGCCTCTGCCAGTTGGGCTACGGGGGCAGGCGCAGCCTAGGACGTGATCACCAGGCTACTGACGGGTTCCCCAGAACTTGGGTCCGCTGGCCCAACCCCGGATACGCCATTTAGCTGTACCGAAACGGGGCTCGGTCAGGCTAGCCCGATCGACGCCGGACCGACACCGGAAATACCGGTGTCAGCCCCGGGAGACGCGGTCGAACTCGGCCCGCGGATTGTTGATCTGGCCCATCGAGATGACCTCACGCCGTAACAGTCCACTCAGTAACCAGTCGGCTACCACGCGGAATTTCCGGTTGAACGTGGGCACCCGTGCGACGTGGTAGCCGCGGTGCATGGCCCAGGCGACGAAGCCCTTGGCCTTGACGTTGTAGACGTCCGCGACGCCCTTGTGCAGGCCAAGGCTCGCGACCGAGCCGACGTTGCGGTGCAGGTACGGCCTCGGCTCGCGGTCGCGCAGCACGGCGATGATGTTCTTCGCCAGCAGGTTCGCCTGGCGCACCGCGTGCTGAGCGTTCGGCGCGCACAGCGCGTCCGGCTCCTGCCCGGTGCGCGACAGGTCCGGCACCGCGGCGTTGTCACCCGCGGTCCACGCGTCCGCCACACCGTCCACCTGCAACGTCGCCTTCGCACGCAGCCGGCCGCGGTCGTCGACCGGCAGGTCCGAGCCGGCGAGAACCGGGTTGGCCTTCACGCCCGCGGTCCACACGATCGTGTCGCTGTCGAACTCCGTGCCGTCGGACAGGATCACGTGCCCGCCCTCGAACGACTTGGCCAAAGTGGACAGATACACCTCGATGCCGCGCCGCTCCAGCTGCAGCACCGTGTAGACGCCCAGGCTCTCCCGAACCTCCGGCAGGATCCGCCCCGCCGCCTCCACGAGCACCCAGCGCAGATCCGACGGCTCGATGGTCTCGTAGTACCGGGTGGCGTAGCGCGCCATGTCCTCGAGCTCGGCGAGCGCCTCGATGCCGGCGAACCCGCCGCCCACGAACGTGAACGTCAGCAGCTTGCGGCGCAGCTCCTCCTCGACCGTGCTGCTCGCCGCGTCCAGCTTGGACATCACGTGGTTGCGCAGGTAGATGGCCTCACCGATGGTCTTGAACGAGATGCCCTGCTCGGCGAGCCCGGGGATCGGCAGCAGCCGGGCGACCGAGCCGAGCGCGACCACGAGCACGTCGTACCCGAGGTCCTCGAGGTGGCCGTCCGGCGCCTCGACGGTGACCTTCTTCGCATCGTGGGAGATCTTCGCGACGCGCGCGGTCAGTACGTGGCAGCGCCGCAGCGCGCGGCGCAGCGGCACCACCACGTGCCGCGGCTCGATCGCCCCGGCCGCCGCCTCCGGCAGGAACGGCTGGTAGGTCATGTGCGGCTGCGGGTCGACGACGGTCACCGAGGCCTCGCCACCGCGCAGGCGGCGCTGCAGGCCAAGAGCCGTGTACAGCCCCACGTAGCCACCGCCGAGAATCAGGATCCGGGTCGGTGTGGATTTCCCTCGCCCCATGCGTCCATGGTGGCACCTCTACCTGGTCAACGCCCGCCGCCCCCGGTGTGAGAGTCGTCGCGGCCGCGCGGGCCCGGCTGCCGGAACACCCCGCGGTGCCACAGCAGGATGACCACCGCCACCACCACGAGCCCGGCGAGCGCGGCGACCTCGATCGGGGCCGGGATCTGCGTGGCCGGCAGCAGCGCGGCGATGCCCACGAACGCGAACACGATCGCCTCGACGAGCAGGAACCGCAGCGCGGGCCGGACGAGCGCCCGCGGGTGCAGGCGGCCGCGGACCGGGACCAGGCCGGCCAGGCCGCAGGTCACGTGGAACAGGTGCACCGCCGGGATCATCACCAGCACGGCGGGCCGCAGCGGGTCGTCGCCGGTCAGCGCGGCCATCACGGCCGCCGCGATCACCAGCCCCGACGGCGCGGGCGAGGCGGGCGCGTACACCGCGATGACGGCCAGCGGGCAGAGGACGAACAGCGTGCCGAGCAACGCGCCGTCGGCGAACGGGATCGCGACCACGAACGCGCCGGCCAGGAGCACCGCGACGCGCAGGAACCAGGCGGGCATGCCGCGCCCGAGGTGCGGCGTGTCGACGTGTACCGCGGCCGTCATCGCCGCACCATCCTCGGCCTGCGGCGGGAGGCCCGCAGCAGCGCGGCCACCGCGGTGCCGTCCTTCCACCGTCCGATCGGCACGCCGTGGTCGGCGAGCACCGCGAGCCGCAGGCGCTGCTCGGCGACGATGATCTGCCGCACCGAGTCGCCCCACGGCGTCTCCCGGTCCGGCGCCAGGTCGGCGGGCATCAGGTCCACCGCCACCACCAGGTTCCCGCGCCGGGCGGCGTGCACCGTGAGGTCGACCATCTTGTCCTCGAGGAACGCCGAGAGCACCACGATCGTCGCGCCCCGCGGGTACTGCGACGCGCGCAGCACCGGCTCCCCCGAGCCGGTGACCCGCTGCGCGGCGAGCACCAGCGAATGCCGGATCCGCTGCAGCTGCCGCTTTCCCGTGCCCGGCGCCACCCCGCCGCGCGGGTGGCCGAGGTCGACCACGCCGACCCGGTCGCCCTGCCGCAGGAACGCCGCGGCGAGCGAGCACACCGCGCGCACGCCGAGGTCGAGGCTGCCGCCGACCCGCACCTCCGCGCCGCGGGTGATCTCCGACCACTCGGCCATCTTCCTGCTGACGTCGAGCGTGGTGTCCAGCGCGAGCACCAGGTCGGCGTCGGCCTCGGCGTGGCGCTCGCGGACGTTCAGGGTGCCCGGCACGAGGTCGCCGCCGGTGGTCGCGGCCGCGGCGCGCAGCGAGACCCGCCAGTCGACCCGGCGCAGCCGGTCGCCGGTCTGGAACGGGCGGATGTCGCGCAGCTCCATGCCGTCGCCGGGGCGGGCCGAGCGGTGCGCGCCGACCAGTCCCGCGGCCCGCGGCGGCAGCGGCGCGGCGGGCAGCGGATCGACCGGCGGCAGCACCGTATGGCTGGCCGTGTGCCCGACCACCGGGCCCAGCACGTACAGCCCGTCGTGGCCGGCCAGCAGGTGGTCCGGCCGCAGGTAGTCCGACTGGCCCCAGCTGCTCCACTTGACCCGCGCGCTGACCACACCGCGCACCGCGGGCAGCATGTGCACCGGCCCGACGCCGGAGCGCGACGGCATCGGCATGCGCAGCGCGGCCAGCACCGCGCCCTCGCCGGGCTCCATCGTCACGGTGACCTCGTTGAACCGGTCCGCCTCCGCGGTGTCCGCGAGCCGCATCGTGCGCACCTTCGGCGTGCCGCGCGGCGGCACCGTCAGCAGCACGCTGACCAGCAGCGGGGCGCCGACGAGCAGCAGCTCCAGCCGGTGCAGCACGACGCCGGCGACGGCCAGCCCGAACCCGCACACGACCGCGCGGGTCAGCGCGTCGGTGTGCCGCCAGCCCATCCGGCGCGCCTCGCGACGGCCCAGGAACCAGCGGCGCACCCGGTGGCCGGGGCCCTTGTCGTCGGTTCGCTGCCCGACGCCGGTGCCGGCCTGCTCGGGGCTGCTCACGGGGTGCTCACGGGGTGCTCATCGCCGGACCGAGCGGGTACTGCTCGGGGTCGGCACGGCGCCGAGCAGCTCCTCGACCACCTGCGCGCCGGTCACGCCCGTCGTCCAGGTCTCCGCGCGCATGGTCAGCCGGTGCGCGAGCGCGCCGACCGCGCACTCCTTGACGTCCTCGGGCAGCACGTAGTCGCGCCCGGCCAGCACCGCGAGCGCCCGCGAGACGAGCAGCAGCGCCTGCGAGCCACGCGGCGAGGCGCCGATCTCCACCGACCGGTGCCCGCGGGTGGCGTTGGCGAGGTCGACGCAGTAGCGCAGCACGTCCTCGTCCACGTCGATCTGCTCCAGCCCGGCCTGCAGGGCGGCGAGGCGGGTCGCGTCGACCACGGGGTCGAGCACGACCTCCTCCCGGCGGCGGGTGATCCGGCGGCGCAGCACCTCGGCCTCCTCGTCCGGCGGCGGGTAGCCGACGTCGAGCCGGAGCAGGAACCGGTCGAGCTGGGCCTCGGGCAGCGGGTAGGTGCCCTCGTACTCGATCGGGTTCGCGGTGGCCAGCACGTGGAACGGCACGGGCAGCGGGAACGTGCGGCCCTCGACGGTGACCTGGCGTTCCTGCATGGCCTCGAGCATCGCGGCCTGCGTCTTGGGCGGCGTGCGGTTGATCTCGTCGGCGAGCATCAGGCCGGCGAACACCGGGCCTTCGCGGAAGCTGAAGTCGCGCTCGGCCGGGTCGTAGATGAACGAGCCGGTGATGTCGGCGGGCTGCAGGTCCGGGGTGCACTGCACGCGGCGGAACTCCAGGCCGAGCGACTGCGCGAGCGCGCGGGCCATGAGGGTCTTGCCGAGGCCGGGCACGTCCTCGAACAGCACGTGCCCGCCGGCCAGCACCGCCGCGAGCGCCAGCCGCACGGTGCGCTGCCGGCCGACGACGACCGACGCGACCGAGTCCAGCACCGCGCCCGCCTCCTCCCGGATCGTGTCCGGCCCGGGCAGGCCGCCCAGCTGCGAGTCCGCTGTGGACGGTGAGCTCATAGTTCCTCCAGACGCCGCACCATCGCGGCGAACTCATCGGGCTTGGGCAGGCGCGCACCGGGCGCGGTGAGCAGCTGGTACAGCTGTTCGCCGAGGCGCTCGCGGGCGCGCGGGTCGTGCAGGTCCGCGATGTCGGCGGTGCCGGGGATGCGGCGCAGCGTGGAGAGCGCGAGCCGGCGCAGCCGCGGCTGGACCCGCGAGGTGTAGCGGTAGGGGTCGGTCGCTGCCTGGCCGAGCCGGTCGCCGAGCTGGCTGGCGTGCAGGCAGACGCTGGCCGCCGGCAGGTCGGGCTCCGGCGTCCAGTCCTGGTCGAAGCCGCCGACGAACAGCGTGGTGAGCAGCACCGCGGCGGCGGGCGGCAGGCTGACGAGCACGGCCCACCAGAACGGCATGCTCATCGTGGAGATCCCGAGGAGGAAGACCACGGTCGCGGTCAGCACGGTGAGACCGAAGGCACGCAGGGGGCTCATGTGTCGGCGACCGCCGGGGTGGCCGCGTTGCCGAGCGCGTGCAGGATGCGGTCGAGCGCGGCGGCCGCCCTCGTCACGTCGTCCTCGCTGACCTCGCCGGCCGGGCCGAAGCGGGCCCGCTGGTAGAGCACGCGCAGCTCGTCCAGCGCCGGTTCGCTCGCGGTGTAGCGGCCGAGCAGCGCGGCCGTGAACTCGGTGGCGGTCTCGTGCGGCTTGCGCCCGGCGCCCCCGTGCTCGGCGGCTTCCTCGAGCCGCAGCCACGCAACGATCACCGCGTCACCCGGAGGGCCGCCGTCGCGGGCGGCGAGCTCGGTGCGGGCCTCCTGCGCCGCGCGGCGCAGCCGCATCTGCAGGTGCGACTCGAGCGCGCCGATCTCCTCCTCCGCCTCCTCCACACCGACGCCGAGCCGCCACGGGCGCTTACGCAGCTGCTGCAGCCGCCGGATCAGCACGGCGAACGCGATCAGCAGCAGGATCATGGCCGCGATCACGATCGCCGCCTGGACCAGCTGCAGCTCGTCGACGACGTCGAGCTTGTAGGCGTTCTTGCCCGGCGGCACACCGCCCGCGCCCGGCGGGTCGGGCAGCCCCCGTTCGAGCTGGATGTCCCGCAGGCCGCCGGGAATCGCCGACTTCCCCCGCGCGGACACCACCGCGAACAGGAGCAGTGCCCCGACCGCGCAGAGAACGGCGATCCGGGAGCTCCTTCTCATCCCTCGCAGCATGCCGCACCGGCCCGCGAAGGGAAGGAAATTTATGCAGTCGATACCTGCCGGATCAGGGAATTGTGCACCTCATGTGCACCCGTCCGGTTCGGCACCGACGGACGGTTCCGCCTCGACGCTGATATCGATCCGCGGCCAGGGCAGCGGCCGCACCGAGATGCGGGCGGCGCGCCCGGGAATCCGGAGGATCCGGCCGAGCACCACGAGGACGAGAACGAGCAGCCAGACAAGGACGACGAGCAGGATGAGCACGGCCACGGGCTTCGATTCCCTTTGCCCGTCAAGATTTCGCCGGATCGCCCCCCAGGGCGCGACGGGCCTGCGCGTGCCCTCAGGGTAACCGCGCGGGGACGGAGCGTTCAAGCACGCTTTGGTTCGCCCAGACCGGCGAGGGCCTTCGCGCGGGCCAGGACCGCCTCGACCATCGCCGGGGTCAGCTTGCCGGTGAAGGTGTTCTGCTGGCTCACGTGGTAGCAGCCCAGCACGTGCAGTGGCCGCGGGCCATCGAGCGTGACCTCGGCGCCGTGGCCGAAGCGCGGGCGCGGCGTCGGCACCGCCCAGCCCGCCGCGGACAGCACCGGCAGCAGCGCCTGCCAGCCGAACGCGCCCAGCACCACGATCGCGCGCACCGGCAGTAGCGACAGCTCCTCCGCGAGCCACGGACGGCAGTTGTCCCGCTCGGCCGGGGTCGGCTTATTCGCCGGCGGGGCGCAGCGCACCGGCGCGGTGATGCGCACGCCGAACAGCTCCAGGCCGTCGCCCGCGTGCGTGGACGTCGGCTGCGAGGCCAGGCCCACCGCGTGCAGGGCGGCGTACAGCACGTCCCCCGAGCGGTCGCCGGTGAACATGCGCCCGGTGCGGTTGGCGCCGTGCGCGGCCGGGGCCAGGCCGACGATCGCGAGCGGCGCGTCCGGCGGGCCGAAGCCGGGGACCGGCCGGCCCCAGTACTCCTGGTCGGCGAACGCCGCGCGCTTGACCCGCGCCACCTCCTCGCGCCACGCCACCAGGCGCGGGCACCGGCGGCACCGGGTCACCCGCTGGTCGAGGGAGGCAAGGTCGGACACGAGGCGAATTGTGCTTGGCGCCCGGCGGAACGCACCACGTAGGGTGCGGCTCATGAGCGACGAGGCGCCCGAGAAGACCACCGAGGAGAAGCCGGCCGAGCCGGTCGACGACCTCGTCACCACCGAGCACTCGATCAAGATCGCGCGGCGCACGCTGAACTACACGGCGACCGCCGGCCGGATCGTGCTGCGCAAGGAGATCGTCACCGACGGCAAGTTCGGCGGCTACGTGCCGAAGGCCGAGGTGTTCCTCACCGCGTACACGCTCGACGGCGCGGACCCCGGGAAGCGCCCGGTGACCTTCGCGTTCAACGGCGGCCCCGGCTCGGCGAGCGTGTGGCTGCACCTCGGGCTGCTCGGCCCGCGCCGCGTGGTGTCCGGCGACGTCGGCGACCTCGCGCCGCCGCCGTACGGCATGGTCGACAACGCCGAGACGCTGCTCGCGCACAGCGACCTGGTGTTCATCGATCCCGTGTCGACGGGTTTCTCGCGCGCGGTCAAGGGCGAGCGGCCCGGCGAATACCACGGTTTCCAGGGCGACATCGAGTCCGTCGGCGAGGTGATCCGGCTGTGGACGTCGCGCAACGGCCGGTGGATGTCGCCGAAGTTCCTCGCGGGCGAGTCCTACGGCACCACCCGGGCCGGCGGGCTCGCGCAGCACCTGCAGGCGCGGTACGGCATGTACCTGAACGGGCTGATGCTGATCTCGGCCGTGCTGGACTTCGCCAGCCTCGACTTCACCGCGGGCAACGACCTGCCGTACGCGCTGTTCCTGCCGACCTACGCGGCGATCGGGCACTATCACGGGGTGCTGGCCGACCGCCCGCTCGAGGAGCTGCTGTCCGACGCGGAGGACTTCGCGTCGCGCGACTACCCGTGGGCCCTGGCCCGCGGCCACCGTCTGTCCACAGAGGAACGCGCGGCGACGGTGTCCCGGCTCGCCGCGCTGACCGGCCTGTCCGAGGACTACGTCGACCGGGTCAACCTGCGCATCGAGCACGTACGGTTCTATACGGAGCTGTTGCGGCACAAGCGTTTGGTGACCGGCAGGCTGGACGCGCGGTTCACCGGCTGGACCCCGGACTACGGCATGGAACACTTCGACGAGGACCCGTCCTTCACCGCGATGATGGGCTCGTACACGGCGGCGCTGAACCACTACCTGCACGCGGAGCTGAGCTACCCGAACGACCTGCCGTACGAGGTGCTGTCGCCCAGCGTGCACGAGGCGTGGTCGTACAAGGAGTTCGAGAACGCCCACGTGACGGTGGCGAACAGGCTGGCCGCGTCGATGCGCGCGAACCCGCACATGAAGGTCCACGTGGCCTTCGGCTACCTCGACGGCGCGACGCCCTACTTCGCGTCCGAGCACGTGCTGGCGCATTTGGACATTCCCGGGGAGCTGCGCGGCAACATCTCGTCGGCGTACTACGAGGCCGGGCACATGATGTACGTGCACGAGCCGTCGCGGCTGCAACAGTCGAAGGACCTGGCGGAGTTCATCTCCACGTCGTCGAACCGCTGACCTCGTGACCTGAATCGCTGGGCGGCCGCACAGACGGACCGTAACAGGCTGGTCACAGTCGACGTTCGGCCTCAACGCGGCGCGAACCGTAGCCGAAACAAGTCATGGCGCGGCGATGCTGCCGGGGCGTCCGGGCAGACTGTGAGATCGTGATGGCAGCGGAAAGGAGGTGTCGAAAAGTGGTCGACAAATACCAGGATCCGCTGCTGACCCCCAGAGAGACGGCTCGGCACCTCCGGATCCCCGAGTCCACGATGTACTACTGGCTGAGCGAGCATGCCGCGGGTGCACCACTCGTTCATCGCGTCGAGCCCGTTAAACGTGGCAGGCCCTCGGTGCCCTTCGTCGCCGTGATCGAGGCGTACGTTCTCCGCACTCTGCGGGCAGACCTTGGTCTGAAGAAGTCGACCGTTCGCGAGGCGGCAGAAGCGATCCGGCAGGAGTTCGACACACCGTACGGCCTGGCCACCAGACGCATCGTGACCGACGGTATCGACATCTTCATCGAATACGCCGGACGCGAGCTGGCCCGGGCGGCCGACGGCCAGCATCCGATCAAGGAGATGATCGAGGGGGACCTGCGTTACATCTCATGGGATATCGAGGACGACACACCATCTCGACTTCGCCTGCGGCAGTACTCGGACATCGCTCCGGTGATCATCGACCCACGCTTCGCCTGGGGAGCGCCGGTGATCGAGGCCAACCGCGTGCCCGTGGACACGGTGGTGGACCTGTGGCGATCGGGCGAGTCCATCCAGACCGTCGCCGACGAATACGGCCTGACACATGAACAAGCAGAGGCGATCTGCCGAACCGCCACCGAACCGGCCGCTTGAGTTTTTGCTGGACCGCGGGCTTGGCCGCACGGTTTCTCTCGAGCTCCAGCGACTTGGCTGGCTGGTTCACCGCATCGCTGACGAGTTCCCGGACGATGCGCAGGACATCGCCGACGAGGACTGGATCGAATACGGCCTGCGACGCGGATGGGTACCGTTGAGCAAAGACGGCCGGATCAAGGGACGTGGCCACGAACGAAGCCCATTGGTGACGTACTCGGGCACGTTGTTCTATCTGGACAACCAGCAGCTGAAGATCGCCGCGATGGTGGAGCGGTTCCACCTGAACCGGCAGCGGATCGAACGCGCCGCTCGGCGCGGTGGGCCGGCGATCTATGCCGTGTCGGCCGACTCGATTCGTAAGGCCTGGCCCTGAACCGTCAATCCTCCCGGGAGAAGCGTTCGGCCAGGCGGGCGAGGATGGCGTCGGTCTGCTCCGGGGCGAGTTCGCGGACGACCTCCTCGATGATGGTCCGCTGGTGCGGGGACAGGGGGCCGCGGGCCACCGCCTCGTCCACCAGGGCGGACAGGTCCGCGGCGTCCACGTCCTTGTCCGCGGCCGCGACCGCGGACAAGGCGTCGATCTTTCGCGCCAGGGCGGCCAGGCCGTGGGACGAGTTGTTGATCACCTGGTTCGTGTTCAGCCACGTGTGGCCCCAGCGTCCGGGGCCGGGGTCGCGCACCGAGTCGGTCGGTTGCATGTCGTCCTCCTTGTCGACGCCGGGCCAGCGGTCGGCCACGATCGACAGGTCGAAGTGGCCCCGGCCGTGCAACGGCGGGTTGGCGTACTGCTTCGCGACGGCCCCGGCAGGCAGGCGCGCCACGCCGTCGTACTTGGCTATCCAGTAGTGCGGCTCGCGGATCCCGCGGCGGCGGAACTCCGCGCGGACCGTGGGCCAGGTGCTGGCGTTGCAGTAGATGCTCGGGTCGACGCCCGCCCGCCTGCGCATGATCACCCAGCCCGGCGCCTGCGCGGGCGTCGCGTCGCCCGGTTCGACGTCCAGCACGTGGCCGTCGTTGACCCGGGCGAAGATCGCTATCCGCACCTTCACCGCCCGCGGGAACCGCGCCCAGTCGGCCGCCGACCAGGCATAACGGCTCGGTGGCAGGTAGCCGGCGACCATCGCCGCCGACCTCGGGATGGCGCTCGCCGTCACCGAGTCGTACATGGTTCGTGGCATCGCGAGACCTTCCGTCGGCTGCGGGACCAGGATGAACCGGACACCACGACGTATACGTCCGCGCGCCGGGGACGGTTCACCGGAGTTCACGGCTGCATGCGACGCGGTAATTGATAATCACCCCGGCGGGTGAATTCCGGCGCATCGAAATACGCCGGCGGACCGCGCGGCGACTCCCCCAGTAGAACCTGGGACGACATTCTCTGGAGATTCCGATGACCGCACCCGAGCAGTTCCCCCCGCCCGCACAACCGTACCCACCGCAGCCGTACTCGCAGGCGCCGCAACCGTATGCCCCGCAACAGCCCTACCCGTACCCGGTCACCCGGCCGACGAGCGGGCTGGCCGTCGCGGCGCTCGTGCTCGGCATCGTCTGGGTCTGGGGCATCGGCAGCATCCTGGCCGTCATCTTCGGCCACATCGCGCTGTCCGAGACGAAGAACGGCCGCAAGGGCGGCCAGGGTCTCGCCGTCGCCGGCCTCGTGCTCGGCTGGATCGGCGTGGCCTCGATGCTGATCATCCTCATCACGGCCGCGGCGGTCTGACCACCGCACCCGGACTGTCCACAGTGTCTGTCCACAGTGTCTGTCCACAGTGTGCACAAAGCAGAGCGCCCCGGGCCAGGCGGCCCGGGGCGCTCTCAACGCGAAACCACTACTTGGCGAACTTCTTGCCGTGCGTCACCGCGGACCAGGCGTCCACGATGCCGTGACCGTAGAAGCCGTTGAACGCCGTGGTGCCCGCGCACGTGGCCGTGAACGTGGCGTCGCGGCCCTCGTCCAGGTAGTCCACGGTCGCCGGGACCGGGCACGGGGTCTGGAACGCGGTGCCCTCGATCACGCGCTGCACCTTGTCCGGATCCATCGTGACCTTGCCACCCGAGTACTTGCCGTACTGGCTGACGATCAGCGCGGACACGCCCGTCGCGTGCGGCGAGGCCATCGACGTGCCCTGCAGGAACTGGTAGTACCCGCAGACGCCGTTGGCCTTGCACGCCTTCTGCACCCCGAGCGCCTCGCCGTCCGGCGTGACGTTGCCGTCGGCGTCGATGTTGCCCTCGGCGATGCCCACGTTCTTCGGGTACGTCGAGAGGACCTGGTTCTCGTTGGTGCGGAACAGCGGCGTGCCGAAGAAGTCACGGAAGTAGCCACCCGGCGCGGACACCGAGATCTGCTCGGTGCCGTAGCTCGAGTAGTCCGCCTTGTTGCCCGACGGGCCGAGCGCCGACACGCCGATGGTGTGCGGGCCCTCGATCGGCAGCGACAGGCAGGTGGCGTTGTCGACGGTGCGGGTCTTCACCGCGCCGGCCGGGAAGTCCGGGCTCGTGGCGTCCGGCTGCGGGTTGCCGTTGTCCTCGTGCTGGTTGCCCAGCGACACGACCTGCGTCACGCCCTTTCGGTGCGCGTAGTTCATCGCGCGGGTCATCGCGGTGACGATGGTGCGCTGCTGCGCCTGCTCCTCCGGCGAGTCGGCCGGGTTGTTCTGGCAGTTGTACAGCCACGGGTCGACGAAGAACGACATGTTGACCACGTCGAGGCCCGCGTCACCGGCGTAGGTCAGCGCGTCGACGACCGGCTGGAGGAAGAAGAAGCCGGAGTCCTGGCCGCCACGGATGTTCACGATGCTCACGTTCGGCGCGACGCCCGAGACGCCGAAGCCGTTGGCGGCCGCGGCGATGGTGCCGGCGACGTGCGTGCCGTGCCCGCCGTCGTCCCAGTTGGCCGGGTCGACGCAGCCGCGGAACTCGCACGGGCCGTCGACGACGGCGCCGGTCTCGTCGGTCGGGATGTCGTGGGTGAAGTTGCGCGAGTCCTTCATGTCGAAGTTCGGCGCGATGTCCGGGTGGCTGCCGTCGACACCGGTGTCGAGGATGCCGACCTTGACGCGCTTGTCACCGGGCTGCACCGTGCGCGACAGGTTGGACCGGACCATCGACAGGCCCCACAGCTGGCTGTCCAGCGGGTCCATGCCGGCCGCCCGCGCCGACTTCTTGCCGGCCCGCGACTTGCCGTGCTCGGCGGCCGCCTCCTTCACCACCCGCTTGTCGGCGACCCGGTCCGGGGTCTCACCGAGCACACGCTGCCGGCTCGCCAGCAGCACGGCCGGCGACGACGCCAGCCGCTGGGTGAAGCCGCTCTCCGGGGCGGCGGCGGTGACCAGGCCCACCGCCGCGTTGGACCGCTCGACCTTGCCGCCCGCCGCCTTGACCGCGGCCTCTGCCTGCGCCACCGCGACGCCGTCGCGGGCAAGCACGCTGTACTCGACCGTCTTGCCGGACAGCTCCGGCTGCGCGGCGGCACTCGGCATCGCCACCACCGACAGTCCGGCGAACACCGGTACGGCCAGCAATGTCGTCCATGTTTTGCGTCTCACGCAAATCCTCCTATGTCGATTACCGCCCCGACCGCCCTTTGTTAGGGCACGACTGATCTTTCCTCAGCGAAGTGGCACGCGCTGGGATGCCCGGCTCCGCGCGTCACCAGTTCGGGTTCGGACTCGGCGCAGATCTCCTGCGCCTTCCAGCATCTGGTGCGGAACCGGCACCCGGACGGCGGATCAACCGGGCTCGGCACGTCACCCTCCAGGCGGATCACCTGTCGCTGCCCGCGCACGGTGGGATCCGCCACCGGGACCGCGGAGAGCAACGCCTGGGTGTAGGGATGCATGGGGTTGGAGTAGATCTGCTCCTCCGTGCCCACCTCGACGATCTTGCCCAGATACATGACGGCCACCCGGTCGGACAGGTGGCGCACCACGGACAGGTCGTGCGCGATGAACACATAGGACAGTCCGAACTCGGACTGCAGCTCGCCCAGCAGGTTCATGACCTGCGCCTGGATGGACACGTCGAGCGCGGAGACCGGCTCGTCGCAGACGATCACGTCCGGCCGCAGGGCGAGCGCGCGGGCGATGCCGATGCGCTGGCGCTGCCCGCCGGAGAACTGGTGCGGGTAGCGGTTGATGTGCTCGGGGTTGAGCCCGACCACGTCCAGCAGCTCTCGCACCTTCGTCCGCCGCGACCCTTTCGGCGCCACCTCAGGGTGAATCTCGAACGGCTCGCCGACGATGTCACCAACCGTCATGCGGGGGTTCAGCGACGTGTACGGGTCCTGCAGCACGATCTGGACGCTCCGCCGCAGCCGGCGCAGCTCGCCGCCGCGCAGCGCGAAGATGTCGCGGCCGGCGAAGCGCACCGTGCCGGCGGTCGGCGGTTCGAGGCGCATGAGCACCTGGGCGAGCGTGGACTTGCCGCAGCCGGACTCGCCGACCACGCCCAGCGTCTCGCCGCGGTGCAGGTCGAAGGACACCCCGTCGACCGCGCGCACCTGCCCGATCGTGTGCTTGAACAGCACGCCGACCCGTACGGGGAAGTGTTTGACCAGGTCACGGACCTCGAGGATGGGTTCGGCGCGGGAGCTGGACAGCGGCTCAGACACTGCGCACCAGCTCCTCCGCGAAATGACAGGCGCTTGTTCGCCCGAGTCCGAGCCGGTGCCCCGTCGGCACGTCCGTGCGGCACAGATCCTGCGCCATCAGACACCTCGGATGGAAGGGGCAACCCGGCGGAATGTTGAGCAAACTGGG
Organism: Actinophytocola sp.; assembly: GCA_035995025.1. GTDB lineage: Bacteria > Actinomycetota > Actinomycetes > Mycobacteriales > Pseudonocardiaceae > Actinophytocola. Next base: position 52,477 of record DASYKY010000007.1, on the reverse strand, counting down.
CGGCAGGCCCTTGATGGTGTTCAGCTCGCCACCTTTACGGTCCAGCCGGGGCAGCGAGTCCATCAGCGCCGCCGTGTACGGATGGCCCGGCATCCGGTAGAGCGACACCGCGTCGGCGTGCTCCACGATCCGGCCCGCGTACATGACGGCGATGCGGTCGGCCACCTCCGCCACCACGCCCAGGTCGTGGGTGATGAGGACGAGGCCCATCCGCCGCTCGGTCTGGATCTCGGCGAGCAGGTCCATGATCTGGGCCTGCACGGTGACGTCGAGCGCGGTGGTCGGCTCGTCGGCGATCAGCACCTCCGGGTCGAGCGCCAGCGACATCGCGATCATCGCGCGCTGGCGCATGCCGCCGGAGAACTCGTGCGGGTACTGGCGGACCCGCCGCGAGGCGTGCGGGATGCGGACCACGTCGAGCAGCTCGACCGCCCGCACCCGCGCCTCGCGGCGCGTCATGCCGAGCCGCACCCGCAGCTGCTCCTCGATCTGGAAGCCGACCGTGAACACGGGGTTCAGCGCGGACAGGGCGTCCTGGAAGATCATCGCGACGCCCTGCGCGCGTACCTCGGTGCGCCGCTGTTCGCTCACCGCGAGCAGGTTCTCCCCGCGGAAGCGGATCTCGCCGCCGGTCACCACGGCGGGCGGCACGTCCAGGATCCCCATGATCGCCAGCGCGGTGACGCTCTTGCCGGACCCGGACTCGCCGAGCACCGCCAGCGTCTCCCCCGCGTCCACGGAGTAGCTGACGCCGTTGAGCACCCTGGCCACGCCGTCGCCGGTGCGGAACTCCACGAACAGGTTGTCGACCTCGAGCAAGGGAGGATCGGGCAACAGCCCCGGCTCCGTCGTCATGTCGGTCATCGACCTCACCTCAGCTTCGGGTCGAGTGCCTCGCGCACGGCGTCGCCGAGCATCACGAACGCGAGGACGGTCACGGTCAGGAACCCGGCCGGGAACAGCAGCATGTGCGGCGCCACCCGGATGAAGTTGCGCGAGTCGGAGATCATCACGCCCCACGACACGGCCGGGTCGCGCAGGCCGATGCCGAGGAACGACAGCGTCGCCTCGGCGCCGATGAACGCGCCGAGCGCGATCGTCGCGTACACCAGCACCGGCGCGAGGCAGTTCGGCAGCAGGTGGCGGAACACGATGCGGGCCGGCCGCGCGCCCAGCGCCCGGGCGGCCTTCACGTAGTCCTGCTGCTTGGCCGAGATGGCGGCGGAGCGCATGATCCGCATGGCCACCGGCCAGGACAGCACGGCGAGCGAGACCACGACCACCCCGACGATCGGCAGCGCGCCGTTCACGCCGGCGTTGCGGAAGATCGTCAGGATGACGATCGCGCCGAGCACGAACGGCAGCCCGAAGAAGACCTCCCCGACGCGCGACAGCAAGCCGTCGACCCAGCCGCCGGCGAACCCGGCGAGGATGCCGAGCACGCTGCCGATCAGCACGGTGAACACCGCCGAGCCGATGCCGACCAGCAGCGACCAGCGGGTGCCGTAGATGACGCGCGCGTACACGTCGCGGCCCTGCAGGTCGTAGCCGAACCAGGCGCCGGACGACGGCGGCTTGCGGCTGCGGGCCAGGTCGGTGAGGTTCGGGTCGGCGTTGGTGAACAGGCCGGGGAACACCGCGATCACCACGAGCAGCACGATCACCGCGCCGGCGACGATGAACAGCGGGCGGCGGCGCAGGTCGCGCCACGCGTCCGACCACAGGCCGCGCGGCCTGCCCGGCTTCACGTCCTCGAGGTGTTCCGGGGCGACCACATAGGACTCGACGTCCCGGGTGGCGGTGCCCGCGGCCGCCGCGGATGGGTCAGTCATAGCGGATCCTCGGGTCGAGTACGGCGTAGAGCAGGTCGATGATCAGGTTGACCACCAGGAACACGATCACCAGCAGCACGACCACGCCGGTCACCACGACGCCCTCCTTGGAGAGGATCCCGTCGTAGACGAGGCGGCCGATGCCGTTGATGCCGAAGATGCCCTCGGTGACGACGGCGCCGCCCATGAGCGAGCCGATGTCGGTGCCGAGGAACGTGAGCACCGGGATCAGCGAGTTGCGCAGCAGGTGCACCCACACGATCCGGTGGTGCGGCTGGCCCTTCGCGAGCGCGGTGCGGATGTAGTCGGACCGCTTGTTCTCCGCGATCGAGGTCCTGGTCAGCCTCGACACGTACGCCATGGACAGGCTGCCGAGCACGAAGCCCGGGATGATCAGCTCCGACCAGTTCGCCTCCGAGGAGACGGTCGGGGTCATGATCTCCCACTGGAAGCCCAGCAGGATCTGGAGCACGAAGCCGGTGACGAACGTCGGGATCGCGATCAGGAACAGCGTGGAGACCAGCACCAGGCTGTCGAGGAACCCGCGGCCGCGCAGGCCGCTGACGATGCCGGCGACGAGCCCGATGACCGCCTCGATGGCCACGGCCACCAGCGCCAGCCGGACCGACACCGGGTACCGCAGGGAGATCAGCTCGCCGACATCGAGCCCGGAGAACGTCTCCCCGAAGTCCCCGGATGCCAGGTTCCCCATGTACTTGAAGTACTGGACGAACACGTTGTCGTCGAGGTTGTACTTGTCGGTCATCATCGTGATGAACGAGTCCGGGCAGGGCCGCTCGCCGCACATGCCGGCGAACGGGTTGCCCGGGATGGCCCACACGAGGACGTAGATCAGGAACGTGGTGCCGACGAACACCGGAACCAGCTGGAGCAGGCGCCGAAGTACGTAACGACCCATGCCGCGCACCCCCTTCGGGGTCACAGGCAGCGGCCGGCCCGCGGGTCCACGCGCGGGCCGGCCTCCGCCGGTTGCCGGTTACTTGACCTCGACCGTCGACAGGTCGAGCTCCCGCTTCGGCGTCATCCGAACGTTGGTGAGCCGGTCGGACCACGCGTAGATCGACGGGTTGTTCCACAGCGGCACCGAGGGCATGTCCTCCGCGATCATCTCCTCGGCCTCGTGGTAAAGCGCGAACGCCTCCTCCTCGGTCGGCGCGCTGTCCGCCGCCGCGAGCTTGGCGTCCACCTCGGGGTTGGAGTAGCCGTTGTCGTTCGAGGAGCCGCCGGTGCGGTAGATCGGGTTGAGGAAGTTCTCCACCAGCGCGTAGTCGGCGAGCCAGCCCGAGCGGTAGATCTGGGTCATCGTGTGCGCGTTGATGGCCTCGCGGACCTCGCCGAACTCCTGTACCGGCACGAAGGTGCAGTCGACGCCCAGCGTGTTCTCGATCTGCCCGCAGACCGCCTCGACCCATTCCTTGTGGCCGCCGTCGGCGTTGCTGGTGATCTCGATGCCGCCGGTCCAGCCGGACTGCGTGAACAGCTTCTTGGCCTCCGTCGGGTTGTACTCGCACCACTTGCCACAGGCGCCCTCCTCCCAGCCGGGCAGCTTCGGCACGCCGTAGCCGGTGGCGGGTTTGCGGTTGCCCTCGTAGATGGCGTCGATGACGGCCTTGCGGTCGATGGCCATCGACACCGCGTGCCGGAAGTCCTTGCTCCGGTACTTCTCGTCGTACAAGGGGAACGAGATCGTCTGGTTGGCCAGCACGTCCGCGATGTCGGCGCGGCCGGGCAGATCCTGCTGCCAGACGTTGCCCGCGATCGCCTGGGGCGGCAGCGTGTCGAGGAAGTCGAGCTGGTTGCCCTTGATGTCGACGTACGCGGCGTCGGCGTCCATGAAGCGGAACTTCACGTGATTGATCTTGGGCTTGTCGGCGCCCTTGTAGTCCTCGTACCGCTGGATCCGCACCTCCTGGTCGGGCACCCGGCCGACGTACTCGAAGCCGCCGTTGCCGATCGGGTGGTCGAGGAACTTCTCCTTGTCGGAGAAGAACAGGTCGGGCAGCGGCATGTAGGCCGTGTAGCCGGTCTTCGTCTTGAAGATCGCGTGCGGCTTGGTGAAGGTGACGGTGAACGTGTAGTCGTCGACGATCTTCAGGCCGGACATGGTCTTCTTCGGCGGTGTCGGCGGCTTCTTCGGGCCGTCCTGGTCGGGATCCTCGGTGAAGACCTGGTCGAAGCCCTCGATCTGGGCGAAGAAGCTGGCCTGCTGCTGGCCGTTGGGGCTGTAGGCCGTGTAGTTCCACGCGTCCACGTAGTTCTTGGCGAGCACCGGGGTGCCGTCGTGGAACGTCCAGTCCTTCTTCAGCTTGACGGTGTACTCGTTCGGTTTGGTCAGCTCGAACGACTCGGCGTTGGCGAGCTTGGGCTGCCCGGACACCGGGTCGTAGTCCATCAGCCCGGTGAACAGCGCGTCGATGATCTTGCTGCCGCCGCTCTCGTTGGTGTCACCCGGCACGAGCGGGCGTTCGGGCTCCGTGCCGAACACCGTGATCTCGGTGTTCGCGTTCTTCTGCGGGTCGCCCTTGCCGCCACCCTCGTCGCCGCCGTCTCCGCCGCCGCCACAGCCGGCGACGGCGAGCGCGATCGACAATGTGACCGACAGAGGGATCACCGCCGCCGTCCAGCGCGGTCTACGCATGCCGTCTCTCCTCCCAATCCGGAATGAGAGAGGACATTAATGCCGAACTCGGCAATTGCCGCACATTCAGCAGTTACAAGGGAGTGCCGATCGGGCACATTTCACGCATTTCCCGGCGCACATTTATCCCGCACATTCATTGTGCCACAGAATGTGCGCTTCCAGTGTCCCAGAAGGGCGGTCGCGGAATCGGCCGTCACAAAAGAGAGAAGGCGATGCCGTCGAGAATGTCGTGCTCGCTCACCAGCAGCTCGCCGATGCCCGCCGCGGCGGCGAACCTCTCCGCCAGCACCCGCGTGATCAGCGCGCCGCCGCCGATGACGTCGACGCGGCCGGGATGGATCGCGCCCATTGCCGCGCGCTCTTCGTGGGTGGCCGCGAGCAGCCGCGCCGCGGTGGCCGTGATCGCGTCGCCGGACAGCCGGGAGAGGTGGGTGCTCTCGGCGTCGTACTCGGCGAGCCCCTGGTGGACCGCCGACAGCGTGGTGATCGTGCCGGCCACGCCGACCCAGGTGCGTGCCTTGGCCACCGGCACGTCCGCGAACGCCGCGGCGAGCACCTCGTCGGCCAGCTCGCGCGCCGCGGCCGTCTCATCGGGGGTCGGCGGGTCCGAACGCAGGCAGCGCTCGGTGATCCGCACGCACCCGATGTCGACCGACCGCGCGCCGATGACGTCCGCGCGCACGCCGTCCCAGGTGCCGACGACGACCTCGGTGGAGCCGCCGCCGATGTCGGTGACGACGAACGGGCCGTCGTCGGGGTCGAGGTCGCCGACCGCGCCGGTGAAGCTCAGCCGCGCCTCCTCGTCGCCGGAGATGACCTCGGCCTCGACGCCCAGCACGTCGCGCGTCATGGCGAAGAACTCGTCGCGGTTGCTCGCGTCGCGCGTGGCGGAGGTGGCGACCATGCGGACGCGCTCGGCGCCCTTGCGCCGGCAGATCGCGGTGTAGTCGGCGAGCGCGTCGCGGGTGCGCCGCAGCGCGTCCGGATGCAGCCGGCCGGTCGCGTCGACACCTTGGCCGAGGCGGACGATGCGCATCTCGCGGTGCACGTCGCGCAGGTGCGCCGAGCCGTCGTCGCTCGTCGTCACGTCCGCCACCAGGAGGCGGATCGAGTTCGTCCCGCAGTCGATCGCGGCAAGTCGTGGCATGCCACCCAGCCTATTGCGCCCGCCCGCGGCCGCTCAGCTCGTGGGCACCACCGACGAACCGGCCGAGCCGGCCGGCTCCGAGGCAGGCGCCGACGAGGTCGGCGTCACCGACGACTCCTCCCCCGCCGACGAGGACGAGGACGGCGGCGTGGACGACGTCGGGCAGCCCGGGATCGTCGTGGTCGACGGCGGCGACGACGGGGGCGTCGTGGTGGTCGTGCTGGTCGTCGTGGTCGTCGTCGGGCACGACGGCGACGTGGTGGTGCTCGAGGACGACGAGGACGACGGCGGGGAGCTCGGCGGCTGCGAGGCGGACGACGAACCGCCGCCACCCGGCCGCGGCTTGCCGTGCGTACCGCCCGGCCGGTTCGTCACCGGCGGGTGCAGGGCGGCCAGCTCGGCCGGGTCGACCGCGGTCGAGGGCACCGGCGTCGTGCCGTGCGCGTAGGCGTCGGCCCAGATCAGCACGGTCCGCACGTAGCTGTCGGAATGGTTGTAGCGGAACACCGCCACCGCGCGGTCCTTCGCGTCGGACAGGTCCAGCCCGCCGGAGCACAGGTACTTCCCGGCCGCCACGGTCGCGTCGTAGACGTTGTGCGGGCTCGACACCCCGTCGTTGTTGCCGTCCGAGGAGTACTGCTCCCACGTCGACGGGATGAACTGCATCGAGCCGACGGCACGGTCCCACCGTGCGTCATCGTCCAGGCGGCCGCCGTCGGTGTCACGGATGGCGGCGAAGCCACCGCCGTTCAGCACGGGACCGAGGATGTGCGGGACGGTGTTGCCGCGCGCGTCGACCTGGCCGCCGCGCGCGTGGTTGGACTCGATGCGCCCGATGCTCGCCAGCAGCGACCAGTGGACATGGCAGGACGGGATCTCGGTGGCCAGGATCTGCGCGGCGTTCTGGTAGGCCTTGAACAGGTCGCTGGGGATCATCAGCGGGCCGTTCGGCAGGTCACCCGCGGGCCCCATCTGGCGCAGCTTGTCGATGTCGCCCGCGTTCTTGAGCACCTCGTCGCCGACGCGGCTCTCCTCGCCCATCTCGCCGCTCGCGCCGACGGAGTCGGGGTCGGTGAGGCCGTATAGTCCGCCGCCGGCGCTGCCGGCCAGCGGGGACACGGCCTGGAGCGCGGCCGGCTCGCCCGCGACGGCGGCCGCGACGAGCAGCATCGTGCCGGTAGCGGTCGCGACCTTGCGGCGGCGTCGGGTCGTCCGGCGCTTGTGCTTGCCGAACGATCTGCTGCTCTTCGCCGTGCTCACTGCGTTCGGTCCCCTTCGCCGGTATGAGCGACACCCAACCCTAGTACGGGGTTGCCGTCGGTCGCTGTCCGTACGCCGCCTGCCACCGTCTCACGAACCATCATGACAAGAAAGACGTCAACGACGAGTCAAGACGATCGTCGGCGTCATCGTCTCCACCTGACGGACGTAGGTGGTGGTCCCGGGGGTTGCCCTTGCGGGAACATCCGGTGTCTACGATTCGCAGCCGCCGCCGGGCCAGCTGTCGGCCAAACGGAGCAATATCTCGTCCCCGAACGGGTTGACGCCCGGGCCGGCCGCGAGCGCGTGCGCGACGTGGACGTGCAGGCACTTGACCCGCCCCGGCATGCCGCCCGCGCTGACCCCGGTGCCGAGCGGCTCGATGGCGTCGCGCTCGGCGAGGTAGGACCGGTGCGCCGCGAGGTAGGTCGCGGCGAGGTCGGGATCGGTGTCGAGGCGTTCGGTCATCTCCCGCATCAGCCCGCTCGCCTCGAGCGTGCTGACGAGCGAGGTCAGCCGCGGGCAGGTCAGGTAGTACAGCGTCGGGAACGGCGTGCCGTCCTCGAGCCGCGGGCTGGTCTGCACGACCGCGGGGTGGCCGCTCGGGCAGCGGGCCGCGACGGCGCGGACCGCGCGCGGCGGGCGGCCGAGCTGCTCGGCCACGACCGCCCGGTCCGCGTCGGACACGGGGACGAGGTTGCCACTCACGACGGCCCCCCGCGGTCGCCCCGTGTTGCCTGGTTCGCTCCGCAAGCTCCGCCCCGTGTTGCCTGGTTCGCTCCGCAAGCTCCGCCCTGTGTTGCCTGGTTCGCTCCGCAAGCTCCGCTCACTCGCCGGACACCGCGTTCCACAACGTCAGGTACCAGGTCTGGTCGAGCACTCGCTGCTTCTTTCCGTCGCCGCCCCGCGCCGGTGTCTCGACGGGCAGCTCCACCATGTACGGGGTCTCGCCGGGCATCACGTACCGCAGCCGCCGGCGTGCCTCGGCCTCCACCTGCGCGGGATCCGCCAGCTGTGCCTTGCGCTTCTCGAGCGCCTCGACCTGCGCCCGTAAGTCCGCCTGCCGCTGCTGCTGGATCTCCACCTCGTCGCGCTGCGACAGGTAGGTCCGCAGCGGCACCGCGACCGACAGCGCGAGCGCGCACACCACGATCGCGAGCACGGCCGCGCGCCGGGTGGTGGACAGGCCGACCGCCGCGGCCGCGCGCACGGTCCGGCTGCGTGCCGGGTCGGGCTCGCGCTCCGCACCGGCCGGCCGGCCGGGCCGCCCGTCCCGTGGCCGGCGCGCGTTGCGCGGCAGGCGCCGCGCGGCGCCACCGCCGCTGCCCCGGCCGCGGTCGGACTCGCGCCCGGCCATCTAGGACTCCGGGTTGAACCGGGGGAAGGCCAGGTCTCCTGCGTAGCGTGCCGCGTCGCCGAGGATCTCCTCGATGCGCAGCAGCTGGTTGTACTTGGCCGTGCGCTCGCCGCGGGCGGGCGCACCGGACTTGATCTGGCCGACGCCGGTGGCGACCGCGAGGTCGGCGATCGTGGTGTCCTCGGTCTCGCCGGACCGGTGGCTCATCATGCTGCGGTAGCCGTAGGAGGTCGCCAGCGCGACCGCGTCCAGCGTCTCGGACAGCGTGCCGATCTGGTTGACCTTGACCAGCAGCGCGTTGCCGGCGCGGCGGGCGATGCCCTCCTCGAGCCGGTCCGGGTTGGTGACGAACAGGTCGTCGCCGACCAGCTGCACCTTCTCGCCGATCTCGTCGGTGAGCCGCACCCAGCCGTCCCAGTCGTCCTCGGCCAGCGCGTCCTCGATCGACACCATCGGGTACGCGTCGAGCAGCTCGGCGTAGTAGCCGAGCATCTGCTCGGCGCTGCGCTTGCTGCCCTCGAACGCGTAGGCGCCGTCGGCGAAGAACTCGGTCGCGGCGACGTCGAGCGCCAGCGCGATCTGCGAGCCGAGCGTGAAGCCCGCCTTCTCCACCGCGGTGACGATCAGGTCGAGCGCGTCGCGGTTGCTCGACAGGCTCGGCGCGAAGCCGCCCTCGTCGCCGAGGCCGGTCGACAGGCCGCGCGACTTCAGCACGGACTTGAGCGAGTGGTAGACCTCCACGCCCCAGCGCAGCGCCTCGCGGTAGGACTCCGCGCCGATCGGCGCGATCATGAACTCCTGGATGTCGACGTCGGTGTCGGCGTGCGCGCCGCCGTTGAGGATGTTCAGCATCGGCACCGGCAGCACGTGCGCGTTCGGGCCGCCCACGTAGCGGAACAGCTCCAGCCCGCTGGACTCGGCGGCCGCCTTCGCGACGGCGAGCGAGACGCCGAGGATGGCGTTCGCGCCGAGCCGGGACTTGTCCGGCGTGCCGTCGAGGTCGACGAGCTTCTGGTCGACGATCCGCTGGTCGACCGCGTCGGTGCCGGTGATCTCCGGGCCGATCTCGTCGAGGACGGCGGTGACGGCCTTCTCCACGCCCTTGCCGTTGTAGCGGCCCTCGTCCTTGTCGCGCAGCTCGACGGCCTCGTGTTCACCCGTCGACGCGCCCGAGGGCACGGCGGCGCGGGCGAGCGTGCCGTCGTCCAGGGCGACCTCCACCTCGACGGTGGGGTTCCCGCGCGAGTCCAGGATCTCGCGCGCGCCAACCTGTTCGATAACCGCCACGTGCTTGCTCCTCAACCGGCGACGGGACTACGAGCGACGTCGAGCCTAGCCGGGCTGTTTTGTCACCCGGTGGAGGCACGCGGCGAGCGGCCGGTGTGATGCTTTCTGGAACAGCGTGGATCCGGGTAGCGTTGTCGGTGACCATGAGTGAGGACGGGCAGAGCACGTTCGAGGCGTTCCGCCGCGCGGAGTCGTTGGTGGCGCAACGCCGGCCGCTCGACGCCCTCGCCGCGCTGGGACCGGTCCTCGAGGCGGAGCCGGATTCGTCAAGTGTTCATCTGCTCGCCGGCCGCGCGTATCTCGGCTCGGCCCAGCTGCGCCGCGCGGAGCAGGCGTTCCTGCGGGTGCTCGAGCTGGACCCGACCGACCACTACGCGCGGTTCGCGCTCGGCAAGGCGCTGCAACGGCAGAGCAGGCTGACCGAGGCGCAGACCCAGCTGCGGCTGGCGGTCGCCATGCAGCCGCTGCCGGAGTACCAGGAGGCCCTGGGTGAGGTCAGCGCGCGGCTCTCGGTGGAGAGCGACCGCTAGCTGACCGGCCCCCCGGGATTCAAAGTGTTGGTCGCGTACCGCCGCACGTTCGGATGGCACGTTGATTGTCGCTGGGTGCCGTCACGGTCCCCTGAGGTCACCTTTGGTTGGCGTGGGCCGCATACCCCTGACGCCCTTCGTCACAGCTTCGCGGCGGCCTTCGCGTACGCGTCGGCGCCGGAGAAGACGTCCCGGCCGTAGGTGTCCGAGCTGTTGTACCGCAGCACCGCACGCCACCAGCCCGCCGCCGTGGACAGGTTGCCGCCGCTCGCGCACAGGTAGTGGGCCGCGGTCAGGGCGGCGTCGTCGATGTTCTGCGGGTCCGGGCGCTTGCCGTCGCCGCTCGCGCGCGTGCCGTACCGGGACCACGTCTGCGGCAGGAACTGCATGGCGCCGACCGCGCGGTCCCACCTCCGGTCGCCGTCGAGCGCGCCGCGGTCCGTGTCGGGGATGGCCCGCACGCCGGGCGAACCGTCCAGCGGGACGCCGAAGATCGGCGGCGACAGCAGGCCGTCCGAGCCGACGTCGGAGCCGTTGAACCGGCCGTGGTGCGACTCCACCCGGCCCACGCCGGCGAGCGTCGCCCAGCTCAGCCGGCACGCGGGGCGGCTGGCGCGCACGGCCAGCTCGGCCTCGGCGTAGGCGACCAGGCTCCGCGACGGGATCTGGGTCTTCTCCGCGAGCGTGGTGGCCCAGTCGCGCACGGCGGCGGTGGTCGGCCGGGTCTTCGGCCGCGCGGCCCGCGGCGCGATGGCCGCGTCGGCCGGCACCGCGCTGCCCGGCTCGACGGCCAGCTCCGGCACGAAGAACTCGGGCGCCGCCGGGGGTGCGGGGTGGGAGTCCGGGCGGTGCGTGCCGACGACGACCGCGACGGTCGCCGCGAGGATGGCCGCCACCAGCAGGATCGGGCCGGCGAGCCGCCTGCGGCGGCGGTCGCCGGGCGGGCCCGACGGGAGGCCGGGCTGCGTGGTCGACGGTGGGGAAGGAGGTACGGCCACGAGATCCAGGCTACGTACCGGCGGGGCGGCGCGCGGGCGGGCCGGTGGATTACACCCGCGTGGCCGATCCCGTTTGTCGCTTATTCACAGTGCGTGAAGCAGACAAATCGGGCAGATTTCTTGCGACTTGGTCGCATCGACCACTGCGGGCTGGACTTTGCAGGTGAGCCTTACCTATGTTCTCCGAGGTTAGGCATACCAACATGCGGAGGCGGCCGTGCTGTTCAGCAGCGCGCTGATCGGACTCAGGGAGGGCCTCGAGGCCACCCTGGTCGTCAGCATCCTCATCGCGTTCCTGGTCAAGACCGACAGGCGGGATCACCTGAAGTGGGTCTGGACCGGGGTGGGCGCGGCTCTCGCGATCTGCGTCGCGACCGGCACGATCGTCGCGTACACCATCGGCGAGCTCCAGTTCGAGCACCAGGAGATCGCCGGGGGCTCGCTGTCGATCATCGCGGTCGCGTTCGTCACCTGGATGATCTTCTGGATGCGGTCCACCGCGCGGACGATCTCCACCGAGCTGCGCGGCAGGCTCACCCACGCGCTCGAGCTCGGCCCGGTCGCCGTGGTGGTGATGGCGCTGCTCGCGGTCGGCCGGGAAGGCCTGGAGACGATGGCGTTCTTCTACGCCAACGTCCGCACCGCCGAGTCCGGCGTCACCCAGCCGCTCATCGGGTTCGTCGTCGGCATCGCCGCCGCCGTCATCCTCGGCTGGCTGATCTACCGCGGCGCCCTGCGGTTCAACCTCGGCAAGTTCTTCCAGATCACCGGCGTGCTGCTGGTCTTCGTCGCGGCCGGCATCCTCGCCTACGGCATGCACGACCTGCAGGAGGCGGGCGTGCTGCCCGGGCTGAACAACCTGGCGTTCGACCTGTCCGGGCCGATGCCGGAGGACTCCTGGTACGGCGCGCTGTTGAAGGGCCTGCTCAACTACTCGGCTCAGACCACCGTGCTGCAGGCGATCGTCTGGGTCGCCTACGTCGCGATCGTGCTGACGCTGTTCCTCATGCCGCGCAAGGCGCCCGGCGCCACCACCCGCCCGGCAGCCGTGCCGGCGGGTTCCGTTTCCCCCGGTTCCGTGTACCCCAGTTCCGTTTCCAGCAAGGAGAACTCGTGATCTCGACACCTGCCCGGGTCGCCGTCGCCGGTATCGGCCTCGCGACCGTGGCCGCGCTCGCCGCCTGCGGCACCCAGACGCCGGACGAGGCGAAGGGCGGCGGCGCGATCACCGTCAACGCCACCGACGACGCGTGCAAGGTCGCCCAGGTCTCGGCCGACGCGGGCACGATCACCTTCGAGGTGACCAACAAGGGTTCCCGCGTCACGGAGTTCTACCTCTACGCCGAGGGCGACCGGATCATGGGCGAGGTCGAGAACGTCACGCCCGGCCTGACGCGGCGGCTGATCGTCGAGGTCAGCGAGGCGGGCGAGTACGAGACCGCGTGCAAGCCGGGCATGCAGGGCGAAGGCATCCGCGACGCGTTCAAGGTCACCGGCAGCGCGGACAAGCAGGTCGCCACGGACACCAAGCTGGCCGACGCGACCAAGAGCTACCAGCGCTGGGTGAACTCGCAGACCGGCGCGCTGGAGACCAAGACCGGGGAGTTCGTCAACGCGGTCAAGGCCAAGAAGGTCGACGAGGCGAAGGACCTGTTCCCGGTCGCCCGCATCTACTGGGAGCGCATCGAGCCGGTGGCGGAGAGCTTCGGCGACATCGACCCGAAGATCGACAACCGCGAGGACGGCGTGGAGCCCGGCCAGAAGTTCACCGGTTTCCACCGGCTGGAGAAGGACCTGTGGGTCACCGGCCTGCAGGCCGACTCGGCCGCGATCGCCGACCAGCTGCTCGTCGACGTGAAGGACCTGGTGAGCCGGGCCAAGACCGTCGAGCTGACCCCGCTGCAGCTGGCCAACGGCGCGAAGGAGCTGCTGGACGAGGTCGCCACCGGCAAGATCACCGGCGAGGAGGACCGCTACTCGCACACCGACCTGTGGGACTTCCGCTCCAATGTGGACGGTTCGCAGGCGGCCGTGGCGTCGCTGCGCCCGGTCATCCAGGAGCGCAACCCGAACCTGCTGTCCACTTTGGACGAACGGTTCGCGGCGGTGGACAAGGTGCTGGAGCGCCATCAGGTCGGTGACGGCTACAAGCTCTACACCCAGCTGACGAAGGCCGACATCAAGGAGATGTCCGACGCCGTGGACGCGCTCGGCGAACCCGTCAGCCAGGTGTCCGGGGTGGTGGCCGGGCAGTGAGCGGTCGAGGGACCGAGCGGAGCGAACGGGGGACGCGATGACCGAACGGCTGTCCCGGCGCCGGCTCCTCGGGGTGGCCGGCGCCGGGGCCGCCGCGGTCGGGGTCGGCGCGGCGGCCGGGGTGCTGGCCGACCGCTCGCTCGGCGCGGAGCCGGTCGCGAACGCGGCCGGGTCCTCGGCGTCGGTTCCCTTCCACGGCGCGCACCAGGCGGGCATCGTCACGCCAGCACAGGACCGGATGCATTTCGTGGCGCTGGACGTCACCACGACCTCGCGCGACGAGCTGGCCGGCCTGCTGCGGGAGTGGACCACCGCGGCCGAGCGGATGACGCGCGGGCTGGAGGCGTTCGACAAGGGCGCGGTCGACGGCGTGCCGGAGGCCGCGCCGAAGGACACCGGCGAGGCACTCGGCCTGCCGGCGTCCGCGCTCACGCTGACGATCGGGTTCGGCCCGACGCTGTTCGACGACCGGTTCGGGCTGGCCGACAAGAAGCCGGCGGCGCTCGCGGAGCTCCCCCCGTTCCCCGGCGACCAGCTCGACCCGGCCCGCACCGGCGGCGACATCTGCCTGCAGGCGTGCGCGAACGACCCGCAGGTGGCCGTGCACGCGATCCGCAACCTGGTGCGCATCGGGTTCGGCAAGATCACGGTGCGCTGGTCGCAGCTGGGCTTCGGGCGGACCTCGTCGACCACCCGCGCGCAGGCCACGCCGCGCAACCTGTTCGGGTTCAAGGACGGCACGCGCAACATCAAGGCCGAGGAGACGAGCGAGCTCGACAAGCACGTGTGGGTGGCCGCCGGCGACGGGCAGGAGTGGCTCGCCGGCGGCACCTACCTGGTGGCCCGGCGGATCCGGATGCACATCGAGATCTGGGACCGCACCACGCTGCTCGAGCAGGAGCAGATCATCGGCCGCGACAAGGGCGAGGGCGCACCGCTGGGCCAGGTCGAGGAGTTCGACGAGCCGGACCTGAACGTGCTCGGCGAGGGCGGGCTGCCGGTGATCCCGGACATCGCGCACATCCGGCTCGCGTCGAAGGAGTCGCTCGGCGGGGTGCGGATCATGCGCCGGGGCTACAACTTCATCGACGGCTCGGACGGGCTCGGCCACCTCGACGCGGGCCTGTTCTTCGTCGGCTTCATGCGCGACGCGCACAAGCAGTTCGTCCCCATGCAGCGGGCGCTCGCGGCGAACGACGACATGATGGAGTACGTCGAGCACACCGGTTCCGGCCTCTTCGCCGTGCCGCCCGGGGTGGGCGAGGGGCGGAGCTGGGGCTCGGGCCTGTTCGGCTGACCGCTCACCGGACCGCGCGCAGCGCGTAGAACAGCGGGATCCGCGGCGCGCCGTCCGGCAGCGCGAACCAGCCGTCCTCGTCCCGGTGCATGGACGGCCAGCGCGGCCACGGCAACCGCGGGTCCTCGCGCAGCAGGTCGACGCGCAGGCCCGCGCCGGTGAGCGCGGTGACGACCTCGCCGACGCCGTGGCGCCACTCGTAGGACACGGTGGCCTCGGTCAGGTCCGGGCCGTCGGTGTACGTGCGGGTGGCGTCGCGCTCCTCCGGGCCACGGCCGGACAGGTAGTCGGCGCGCAGCACGAGGCCCTGGCCGTCGTCGATCGGCACCGCGCCGAGCGTGTACAGCAGCGGGTGGAACTCGACGACGTAGAGCGTGCCACCCGGCTTGATCAGATCGCGCACGACGGCGGCCCAGCGGTCCAGGTCGGGCAGGTAGCACAGCGAGCCCTTGCCGGTGTAGACGACGTCGAAGTCGCCCTCGACGGCGGTGCGGGCGTCGTGCACGTCGGCCTGCACGTAGTCGACCGCGAGCCCCCGGTCGGCGGCCAGGCCGCGGGCGCGCGCGAGCGACTCGCCGGAGAAGTCGAGCCCGGTGACCTCGGCCCCCTTGGCGGCGAAGGCGACCGTCTCGGTGCCGAGGTGGCACTGCAGGTGCAGCAGCCGCCTGCCGCGCAGGTCGCCGAGGTCCGCCCACTCGTAGGGCGCGAACCAGCTCTCGGCCGGCCTGCTGCCGTCGAGCCCGTAGAAGGCGCTGGCCACGTGGATCGGCGCGCGGGCGTCCCAGTTGGCCCGGTTCGCCGCGATCATCCGGGCAGTCTCGGCATCGAAGGTCGTCACCGCACCATCGAGCCAGACCGCCCGGATCTTGTCCATCCGGCAACGGGTTACGGGGCCGGGAACTCTCCGGCGGGGGCGTTGCCGGCGAGGTAGCGCAGGCCGCGCTTCAACGCCGACCGCGGGTTCGCGTCGACCGAGCGCGCCCAGTCCGGTTCGGTCTCCTCGCGCAGCCAGGCGAAGCAGGCGAGGCCGTAGCCGAACATGGGCTCGGTCAGGTAGCCGAGGCGGTGCGCCGACCGGCGCCGGAGGTCGGTCCGGTACTCGAAGGCGGCGTTCGCGGTGAACACGCCAAGTCCGAGGTAGACGGTCAGCAGGTCGGCGAGCGGCTCGTGGTCGGCCCGGTCCTCGCCCAGGCCCCGCTCGTGGAGCCGGTGGTGGGCGAGCTCGTGGGCGATGGTCGCGACGAGCCGCGCGGGGTGGTCGACCGCGGCCCGGTCGACACCGATGACCGGGCGGCCGCCGGCGCGCCGGTAGTCCCCCGCCGCTGACCTCGACTCGTAGGTCAGGCCGGTGGCGCGGGCGAGCTCGGCCTCCTCGTTCCCGCCGAACGTCTCGACCGTGATCGCGGACGGGTCGACCTCGGCGTACCGGCAGACCCGGCGGAAGAACGTGTCGATGTCGGCGTCCGTGCCGGTGCGGGAATCGGGGAAGAACTCCGGCGTGGGCAGCACGACCGGCCGGCCGAGCGGCCCGGGGCCGAGCTCGCGCCGGAACGTGCGCATCGACGCCTCGACCCAGCGCTGCTCCCGCGGCCGCACCGGGCACGCCGCGCCGAACCACCCCATGCGGTCCTCCTACGGCAGGGGCGGCAGCTCGGGCGGGCTCGCGGCCGGGTGCTCCGTCAGGGCCTCCAGCGCGATCCGGACCGCGGCGTCGAGTTGCGGGTCGCGGCCGGCGGCGTGGTCCTGTGGCGCCATCGCGACCTCGACGTCGGGGTCCACGCCGTAGTTCTCGATGCCCCAGCCCGAGCCGCGCATCCAGGTCGCGTACCGCGGCTGGGTCACCAGGGTGCCGTCGACCAGGTGGTAGCGCATGTCGATGCCGATCACACCGCCCCAGGTGCGCACGCCAACGACCGGGCCGATGCCGAGCGTCTTGATCGCGGCGTTGACGATGTCGCCGTCCGAGCCGGAGAACTCGTTCGCCACCGCCACCACCGGGCCGCGCGGCGCGTCGTTGGGATAGCTCTCCGCGAGGTGGCCGTTGCGGCTGACCTGCCAGCCGATGATCGTGCGGTTGATCTTCTCCACCACCAGCTGCGACAGGTGCCCGCCGCGGTTCTCCCGCACGTCGAGGATCAGGGCCTCACGCTGTACCTCCACGCGCAGGTCCCGGTGCAGCTGCGCCCAGCCGGTGGCGACCATGTCCGGCACGTGCAGGTAGCCGGCCCGCCCGCCGCTGGCCTCGTGCACGTACGCGCGCCGCCCGGCGACCCAGTCGTGGTAGCGCAGCAGCATGTCGTCCAGCAGCGGCACCACGACCACACTGCGCGCCGCGCCCCCGCCCGCCGGCCCGATCCGCAGCTCCACCGGCTTGTCGGCGGTGCCGGCGAGCAGCGGGCCCGGCCCGGCCTCGCTGGTGACCGGGCGGCCGTCGACCGCCAGGATCGCGTCGCCCACGCGGACCGCGACGCCCGGCGCGCGCAGCGGCGAGCGCCCCCGCGGGTCGGACGACTCCCCCGGCAGGATGCGCGTCACCCGCCACGTGCCGTCGCCGTCGCGCTCGATGTCCGCGCCCAGCAGGCCGATGCGGCGCGCCGCGGAGTACCCGCCCGAGGGCGGCGGGCTGACGTAGGCGTGCGAGGTGCCGAGCTCGCCCTGCAGCTCCCACAGCAGGTCGACCAGCTCGTCGTGCGAGCCGACCTGGTCGACCAGCGGGCGGTACCGGTCGCGCACGGCGGTCCAGTCGACGCCGCCCATGTCCGCGCGCCAGAAGTGGTCGCGCATCAGCCGCCACGCCTCGTCGAACGACTGGCGCCACTCGGCACCCGGGTCGACCTGCACCCGCACCCGGGACAGGTCGACCTGTACGTCGTCCGGGCTGTCGGAGTCGCCGTCGGACTTGCGGTCGGCCACCTGCACGCGCAGGTCGGACCCGTCGCGCACGACGAGCCGCTCACCGTCGCCCGTGGTCCACACGTCGTCGACGCCCTCGACGAGGACCTCGAGCTTGCGCTTGGCGAACTCGTAGCGCTCCAACACCGGGCGGTGCTCGTCGTCGTCGACCAGGTCGCCGTCCTCGTCGAGCACCCCGGACAGCGGGTCGCGCAGCCACACGAGGCCGCCCTTGACCGCGCGCAGCGACGAGTAGCGGGCGGCCGGCACGGGCACCGGGACCACCCGGTCGGCCAGGCCCTCGAGGTCGACCGCGGTGCGCGGCGGCCCGTCGTCATCGTGCCTGTCGCCGTGCTTGTCGCCGTGCCTGTCGCCGTGCCTGTCGCCGTGCTTGTCGCCGTCCCTGGAGTCCTTGTCGTCGTCCTCGACCGGCCGCCCGCGCAGCTGCGGGGAGAACGGCGAGGGCGTGGTCGCGGCCAGCGGCACCAGGTGCGGGCGGGTGCCGCTGGTGAACGACAGGTCGAACACGTGCACGTCGTACACGGGGTCGAAGCTGCGCTGGGACAGGAACGCCAGGTGCTTTCCGTCCACTGTGAACACCGGGTCGTGGTCGACGAACCGGACGGGCGTGACGTCCACGGCGGACAGGTCGGTGGTCGATGCCATCCTGATGTGCCGCAAGGGAATCGGGCCCGGGTGCGACCAGGCGAGCCAGCCGGAGTCGGGCGAGAACGCGAGGTCGGCCGGGTCGCCGTCGTCGCTGCGGGTGACCTCGCGCAGCTCGCCGGTGTCGGCGTCGACCAGCAGCACGCGGCCGTCGTGGGTGGCGACCGCGATGCGTCTGCCGTCCGGCGCGGCGACCAGCTCGAGCACCCGGCCGAGCCGGCCCGACCCGATCCGCCGCGGCGACGTCCCGTCGGCGACCCCGTCGACCGGGGCGATCTCCAGCGCGTCCTCGCCGTCGGCGTCGGTGACCCAGACGACCTGCTCGCCGAGCGTGCGCGGCAGCCGGGCGCGCACGCCGGGCTCGGCGGCCAGCGCGCGGACCGGCCCGTCGCGGTGGGTGAGCCAGTGGACGGTGCCGCGGACCTCGACGGCGCTGGCCCGCCCGGCGTGGTCGGGGCCGACCTCGCCCAGCTCGTCGCCCGCGCGCACCGGGTAGGGCACGCGGGCGGCGCGCGGGCCACCGAGCCGGATGTCGAGCTCGCGCGGCTCGCTGCCGAGCCCGTCGACGAGCCAGATGCGGCCCGCGCGGTGGAAGACGACGCGCTCGCCGTCGGTGGCGGCGTTGCGGGCGTAGAACCCGCCGGTCGCGCCGACCTTGTGTGCGCGCAGGTCGCTGCCGTCGGGCGGGCAGGAGTAGAGGTCGGCGACGCCCTCGTGGTCGGACAGGAACGCGACGCGGCCGCCGACCCACATCGGCGAGGAGAGGTTGCCGTCGAGGTCGGCCTGGAAGCGGGCGAACTCGCCGCCGCCGTCGGGATCCAGCCACAGCTTGCCGGCCGTGCCGCCGCGGTATCGCTTCCACCACGCGGGTTCGCGGGAGAACACGCCGAGCAGCAGGACCGCGCCGTCCGGCCCGAGCGCGAGCCCGCCCACCGGCCCGTACGGCAGCCGGACGGCGCCACTCCCGTCGGCGGCGATCGCGTATGCCCAGCTGTGCCGGATCGAGTGCCGGCCCACGGTGCTGCCGGCGAGCACGGCGGCGCCGTCGCGCGACCAGCCGAGGACCTCGGTGCTGACGTCGCCCCAGTGGGTCAGCCTGCGGCTGGGCCCGCCGTCGGCGGGCGCGAGGTGCACCTCCGGCTCGACGTCGCGCCAGCTCGTCCACGCGAGCTGCGTGCCGTCCGGCGAGAAGCGCGGCGAGCTCACGGCCGTCTGGTCGGCGGAGACGCGCCAGGCGCGCCCACCGTCGAGCGGCGCGAGCCACACGTCGTCCTCGGCGACGAAGGTCACCAGATCACCGTGCAGATGCGGATGGCGGAGGTAGGAGTCGGTCACGCCGCCACGTTAGCCGCGGCCACCGACAGCCGTGGCCACCGTTACCGACCCGGACCACCGTTGTTCGCCAACAGCGTTGGGCCGCCGGCAAATCTCGCCGGACACGGACGGAATGGGCCGACCCTGACGAGCCGAGCCGGCCATCGCCTCACCCGGCCAGACCCTCACCGGCCGACCCACACGCAGGCCCAACCACACGCAGGCCCAACCACACGCAGGGCCAACCACACGCAGGGCCAACGACACACGCGGGCCCAACCCCTCACGCGGCCCAATCCCTCACGCGCCAACGCCACACGCGGGGCCAGCACTCAAGCGGGCCCAACACCGCACGCCGAGCCAGCACTCGCGCGGGCCGACAACTCATACGCAGCCCCACCCTCTCCGGGGGCACCCCTCGCAGCCATTCTATCGGGGGCAGGTGACAGTGGGCTGGAAGTGGATCTTGGCTGTGGACAGGTCCGGCCTTTGTGGATAACCGTCAGACCGTCGGGTGGGGCCAGTACCGGCGCCAGGCGTCGGCGTCCATGGTGGCCGGGTCGGCGCCTTCCGCGCGGGCGGCCTTCTCCGCCGTGCGGACGTCGTCGGCGAAGCGGCGGGCCACGGCGCGCAGCTCCTCCTCCGGGTCGGTGCCCGCGAGCTTCGCCGACGCCGCCACCTCGAACAGCCGCGCGCCGGTGGACGTCCCGCGCGGCAGCAGGTCACGAGGCAGGCCGGCGCGGGCCGTGCGCTGAACCAGCTTCGCCGCGAGCGCCAGCGCCGGCTGGCCCGTGGCCACACCGTCCACACTGGACTCCCGGCGCTTCTCCTGCTGCTTGAGCTCCTCCCAGCGGACCTGCTGGGTCGAGCTGTCGCGCACGGCCGGGTCGCCGCCGGCGAACACGTGCGGATGGCGGCCGACCAGCTTGGTCACCAGGGCGTCGGCCACGTCGTCGATCGAGAACGGCTCACCCGGGTCCTCCTCGGCCACCCTGGCGTGGAACAGCACCTGCAGCAGCACGTCCCCCAGCTCCTCGCGCAGCGCCGCCCGGTCACCGTCCTCGATGGCCTCCAGGAGCTCGTAGCACTCCTCCACCAGGTACTTGCGCAGCGAGTCGTGTGTCTGCTCCGCGTCCCAGGGACAACCGCCCGGCGAGCGCAGGCGGTCCATCACCGCGACGGCGTCGAGCAGGGCCGCGCCGGCCGGGCGCTCCGCGAGCACCGTGGCGCCGGACGCCACCAGCGCCGCCGCCGCGGGGTCGGTCAGATCGTCGGTGACCAGGACGACCGGGCCCGTGACGACGGCGGGGACCGGCGGCAGTCCCAGCGCGACACCCGGCGTCGCGTACACCGCACGGTCCGAGCGCAGCAGCGGCACCGCGGCCGCCGGCAGCCGGTCCCGGTCGAGCAGAACGACGGTCGGGCCGGAGGTCACTGCTGCGATTTGGCGGCCGGCGCCAGCACCAGCCCGGCCGTCTCGGACTCGCTCGGCGCGACGCCGAGGGCGGACATGTCCCACACGCCGTAGCGCGGGCTGACCCGGATCTCGCTGCGCTCCGCGTACGGCTGCAGCATCCGCTTGCCGACCGCCACCAGCTCGGACGGCTGCACCTGCGGCGCCTGCGACGCGTCGACCGTCGCGTTCGTGTCCCGCTTGCGGACCAGGCCGACCACCCACAGCGCCTGCTCCGGCGACGGCTCGAAGGCCACCACCGTGCCCTCGCCCGCGCCGAACATCGCGGTCGCGGCGAGCTGGGCACTCTGCACGGCCGGGAACTGCGCGCCCTCCTGGGCGTCACCGCCCGCCGCCTTGTCCTTCGCGATCAGGCTCGCCACGTCGTCGGGGTTCGCGGCGAACTCGCGCGCCTTCGCGAACGCCTTGTCCCGCATGGACTCCGGCTTCGCGCCCTGCTGGTCGGACACGACGGTCGTGTAGTCCATCGTGACCTGCAGCTTGTCGAAGTACTTGCCCGCGAGCTGCACCATCAGGAGTTGGTCGGTGACCGTGTCGCGCAGGTCCCGCGCCCGGTACACCAGCTGCGAGGCCAGGGCGTCCGGCGGCACGCTGCCGTCGGCGGGCAGCTCGTCCTTGAACGGGTCCTGCGCGATCGTCTGGTCGATCTGCTCGGGCGACGCGGAGATGTCCTCCTCGCGCGCCGCCTTCTCCAGCAGCTCGTGCAGCACCAGCTGGCTCACCGCCTCGCGCGCGACCAGGTCCAGCTTGTGCTGCTGGGCCAGCGGGCGCGCGGCGGGCTGCTCTTTCACGATCTTGTCGAGCAGGTCCTGCACCTCGTCGACCTGGATCGCCTTGCCGTCGACGATGACGGCGGAGTTGACCTGGGACGGTCCCGATCCGCACGCGGTCAGGCCGGCGACCAGCGCGGTCAGCAGGGCGATCAACACGGTCGTCCGCGAGCGCGGGCGCAGCTTGACAGTCGTCACGGCTGCCGAGTTTCTCACGAGCGGTTCACCCGACCGGTGCGGGGGCGATCTCCAACGAGTCGAGCAGGTTCGCGCACCAGTCGAGCAGGTCGGTGTCGCGCAGCTGCGGGGCGCCCATCCGCCCGCCCGCGGGGCCCTCGGTCGGCCGCGGCACGGACACCAGGTTCGTCACCGCCTTGTAGTTCGACTTGGGGTAGAGCCGCTTGAGCCGCACCAGCTGCGAGTCGCGCAGCGGCAGCGGCGCGAACCGGATCAGGCTGCCCTGCGTGGACACCTCGGTCACGCCGTGGCGGCGGCAGGTCTGGCGGAACGCGGCGACCGCGAACAGCCGCCGCACCGGCAGCGGCGGGTTGCCGTAGCGGTCCTTCAGCTCCTCCTCCACGGCGGCGAGCGCCCCGGCGTCGCCCGCGGCGGCCATCTTGCGGTACGCCTCGAGGCGCAGCCGCTCCCCCGGCACGTAGTCGTGCGGGATGTGCGCGTCCACCGGCAGGTCGACCCGCACCCCGGCGAGCTCTTCCTCCTCCTCGCCCGGCTCGGCGCCCGCGTGCTTGCGGAACGCCTCGACGGCCTCGCCGACGAGCCGGACGTACAGGTCGAAGCCGACGCCCGCGATGTGGCCGGACTGCTCGGCGCCGAGGATGTTGCCCGCGCCGCGGATCTCCAGGTCCTTCATCGCGACCGCCATGCCGGCGCCCAGCTCGGTGTTCTGCGCGATCGTGGCGAGCCGGTCGTGCGCGGTCTCGGTGAGCGGCGCCTCCGGCGGGTACAGGAAGTAGGCGTAGCCGCGCTCGCGCCCGCGGCCGACGCGGCCGCGCAGCTGGTGGAGCTGGGCGAGGCCGAGCAGGTCGCCGCGCTCGACGATCAACGTGTTGGCGTTCGCGATGTCCAGGCCGGTCTCGACGATCGTGGTGCACACCAGCACGTCGAACTCGCGGTGCCAGAAACCCTCGATGAGCTTCTCGAGGCGGTCCTCGTTCATCTGGCCGTGCCCGGTGACGATCCGGGCCTCGGGCACCAGCTCGCGCAGCCGCCGCGCGGCCTTCTCGATCGACGACACCCGGTTGTGCACGAAGAAGACCTGGCCGTCGCGCAGCAGCTCGCGGCGGATGGCGGCGCCGACCTGTTTGTCGTCGTAGCCGCCGACGTAGGTCAGGATCGGGTGCCGGTCCTCGGGCGGGGTGAGGATCGTGGACATCTCGCGGATGCCGGCGAGCGACATCTCCAGCGTGCGCGGGATGGGCGTGGCGGACATCGTGAGCACGTCGACGTGCGTGCGCAGCGCCTTGATGTGCTCCTTGTGCTCGACGCCGAACCGCTGCTCCTCGTCGACGATCACCAGGCCGAGGTCCTTGTAGCGAACGCCGGTCTGCAGCAGCCGGTGCGTGCCGATCACGACGTCGACCTCGCCCGCGGCCAGGCCCTCGATGACGACGTCGGCGTCCGGGCCGTGGGTGAAGCGGGACAGGCCCTTCACGTTCACCGGGAACGACTGCATGCGCTCCTGGAAGGTGTTGAGGTGCTGCTGGGCGAGCAGCGTGGTCGGCACGAGGACGGCGACCTGCTTGCCGTCCTGGACGGCCTTGAACGCGGCGCGCACGGCGATCTCGGTCTTGCCGTAGCCGACGTCGCCGCAGATGACCCGGTCCATCGGGACGCCGCGCATCATGTCGGCCTTGACCTCGTCGATGGCCGCCATCTGGTCGGGCGTCTCGGTGAACGGGAACGCGTCCTCCAGCTCGCGCTGCCACGGGGTGTCCGCGCCGAACACGTGGCCGGGGGCGGACTGGCGGGCGGCGTAGAGCTGGACGAGCTCGGCGGCGATCTGCTTGACCGCCTTCTTGGCCCGGGACTTGGTGTTCTTCCAGTCCGAGCCGCCGAGCTTGTTGAGCGTGGGCAGCTCGCCGCCGACGTAGCGGGACACCTGGTCGAGCTGGTCGGTGGGCACGAACAGGCGGTCGCCGGGCTGGCCGCGCTTGGAGCTGGCGTACTCCAGCACGAGGTACTCGCGGGTGGCGCCGGCGACCGTGCGCTGGACCATCTCGATGTAGCGGCCGATGCCGTGCTGCTCGTGCACGACGTAGTCGCCGTTGCGGAGCGCGAGCGGGTCGACGGCGTTGCGGCGCCGGGACGGCATCTTCGCGGACAGGTCGCGGGTGGACGTGCCGTGCCGGCCGCCGGTCAGGTCGGTCTCGGTGAGCACGACCAGCGCGCGGTCGGGGATGCCGAAGCCCTCCTCGATCGCGCCGCGCACGACGGTGACGACCCCGGCCCGCGGCGGCTCGGTGAGGCCGTCCTCGGCGAAGGTGGCGGCGACCTCGGCGTCGCCGAGCTGCTCGACCGCACGGCGGCCGGTGCCGGCGCCGGGCACGACGAGCACGGCGGCGCCGCCGGTGGCGACGTGCGCGCGCAGGTCGGCGAACGCGCGGGCGACGTCGCCGCGGTAGCCCTCGACCGGCCGGATGTCGAGCTGGACGACGTCCTCGCCGGGCGTGGTGAGCTGGGACAGCGTCCACCACGGGTGGCCGGTGTCGCGGGCGTGCGTGGCGATGTCGGCGAGGTCGCGGTAGGCGGAGCGGCCGAGGTCCAGCGGGCGATTCGGACCGCCCGCGGTATCTGATCTGCCGCCTCCGGCGGCGGCCATCCAGGCGGCCTCGAGGAACTCCTGGCCGGTGCGCACGAGGTCGTGGGCGCGGGTGCGGATCTTCTCCGGGTCGATGAGCAGCACGTGGGCGCCGTCGGGCAGGACGTCGGTGAGCAGGTCCAGCTCGCCCTCGCAGAGGACGGGGATCAGCGCCTCCATGCCCTCGGTGGGGATGCCGTCGGCGAGCTTGGCCAGCATCTCGGCGAGGTGCGCGTCGGCGGCGTGCTCGCCGGCCAGCTCGCGGGCGCGGTCCTTGACCTCGTCGGTGAGCAGCAGCTCGCGGCACGGCGAGGCGGTCAGCTCGGTCTTGTCGCTGCCGAGCGAGCGCTGGTCGGCGACGGCGAACTGGCGGATCTCGGTGACCTCGTCGCCCCAGAACTCGACGCGGACGGGGTGCTCGGCGGTGGGCACGAAGACGTCGAGGATGCCGCCGCGGACGGCGAACTCGCCGCGCTTCTCGACCATGTCGACGCGGGTGTAGGCGAGGTCGACGAGGCGTTCGATGAGCTCGTCGAAGTCGTGCTCGGCGCCGACGGTGAGGTGCACGGGCTCGAGGCGGCCCAGGCCGGGGGCCATGGGCTGGATGAGGCTGCGCACGGTGGCGACGACGACCTTCGGCGCGTCGCCGGTGACGAGGCGGTGCAGCACCTCGAGCCGCCTGCCGACGGTGTCCGCGCGGGGCGAGAGGCGCTCGTGCGGCAGCGTCTCCCAGGACGGGAAGGCGGCGACGGCGTCGCGGCCGAGCAGGTCGCCGAGCGCGGCGGTGAGGTCGTCGGCCTCGTGCCCGGTTGCGGTGATGGCAAGGACGGTCGTACGCCCGGCGAGCGTGGCGGCGACGAGCGGGCGGGCCGCGGTGGGCCCCTCGAGCTCGAGGCCGGGCGAGCCGGCGGCGTCGGCGACGGTGGTGAGGGCAGGGTCGGGGAGGACGGCTTCGAGCAGACCGGCGAGCGGGCTGGACTTGGACACGGCGAATACACCCCTGGTTGGCACGCAGAACACACCCCTGCCCGGGACGAGCCCATGGGAGGGGTTCTCGCCTTCCAGCCTACGTGTGCCCACCGACAGGTTTTCGAGCCGCCGTCACCGCCTCAAAAGCGCGGCGGTCGCTTCTCCAGGAACGCCCGCACGCCCTCGGCGTAGTCGCCGCTGCGCACCGACGCCTCGTACAGGGCGTGCACCGACTCGTCCTCGTCGAACCGGCCGTCGGTGATGCGGCCGATGATCGCCTTCGCGCCGTGGACGGAGACCTGGGAGCGGCTCGCCATCGTCGTGGCCAGGTCGGTCGCGCGGGCGACCGGGTCGTCGCACAGCTCGTTGACCAGGCCGATCCGCAGCGCGGTCGCGGCGTCGACGATCTCGCCGGTGAACAGGATCTGCCGCGCCCACGCCGGGCCGACCGCGTCGACCAGCCGCTTGGTCGACGTCGCGTTGTAGACGATGCCGAGCTTGGCCGGCGTGATGCCGAAGCGGGCGTCGGGCGCGGCCACCCGCAGGTCGCACGCCAGCGCGAGCTCGCAGCCGCCGCCCACGCACACCCCGGTCACCGCGGCGATCGCGGGCTTGCGCAGCGTCGCGATCGAGCGCTCCCCCTCGTGCACGGCCGCGCCGTAGCGGCGGGCGCCGTCCGGGTCGGCGCGCAGCGTGGTGAACTCGCTGATGTCCGCGCCCGCCGAGAAGTGGTCCGTGCCGCGCACGACCAGTGCCCGCACCGACTCGTCGGCCTCGACCTTGCCGAGCAGGCCCGGCAGCGCGGACCACATCTCGAAGCTCATCGCGTTGCGCTTGGCCGGCCGGTCGATGGTCAGGGTCGCGACCGCGCCGCCGACCTCGAGCGTCAAAGTCACGCGGCCACGGTAGCCAGTTCGGCGAGCGTCGCGGCGATCGCGGGGTGGTCGCGGGCGCCGGCGCGGGTGCAGGTCAGCAGCTTGCGGCTGGGCGCGGCGCCGGCCAGCGCCACCCGGGTGATCGGCAGGTGCGGCGGCAGGTACGCGAGCCGCGGCACCAGCGCGACGCCAAGGCCGTGGGCGATGAGGTGCGCGATCGCGTTCCACTCCAGCGCGTTGTGCGCGACGTTCGGGGTGAACCCGGCCGCCCCGCACGCGGCGAGCGTGTGCTGGCGGCACGTGCACGCGACCGCGGGCAGGACCCAGTCCTCGGCCGCCGCCTCGGCGAGCTTCGCGGTCCGCTGCCCGGCGAGCTGGTGGCTGTCCGGCACGACGAGGTCGAAGACGTCGTCGACGAGCGGGCGCTGGTCGAACCGCGGGTCGCCGGCCGGCGGGTTGTCCGGCGTCGACTCGAGGACGGCGAGGTCGGCGGCTCCGTCGAAGAGCAGGTCGTAGCCGGCCTGCTGCTCGACCTCCTGGATGTGCACCGACAGCCGCGGATACCGCGCGCGCAGCGGGGCGACGGCCGGCGCCAGCAGCATGGCGACCGCGGTCGGGATGCCGCACACGCGCAGCAGCCCGGCCGGCTCGTCGTGCGCGGTACGCAGGTCGATCTCCGCCTGCTCCCAGCGCTCCTCGATGGCGTCGGCGTGCTCGAGCAGCCGCTGCGCCGCGGCTGTCAGCCGGACCTTGCGGCCGTGCGGCTCGAGCAGGGTGATGTCGAGCTCGCGGCCCAGTTGGCGGACCTGCTGGGACGCGGCCGAAGTGGTGAAGTGCAGCGCCTTCGCGGCGGCGGTGATCGTGCCGTAGTGCGCGACCGCGCGCAGCACCCGCAGCCGGCGGAGGTCAATCATGAAGGTAATGCTTCACGGTGCTGTTCGGAAAGTCAACGTGGACATACACGGTTCCGAGCCCCCACGCTGAAGGCATGACCCACTGCCCCCACTGCGGATGGCCGGACGCGGAGCCCTTCCGGATCGTCTCCCGCCACCGCACGCACGACGGCCAGACGGTGTGGAGCCGGTGCGGCTGCGGCTCCCTGCAGGTCCGCGTGGTCGACGGCCCGTGCGAGCGGATCGTCGCGCGCGGGCGACCGGCGACCTAGCTGTCCACCTGGCGTTGTCCACCTAGCGCAGTGCCTCCCGCAGCGCCTTGAGGTCCTCCTCGATCGCCGGCTGGCGCTTCCTCAGGTCGGCGCGGCACTCGGTGAACGTGGCGACCCGGCGCTCGAGTTCCGCCGCGAAGTTCTCGTGCGCGTTCGCTGCGTTCTCGGCGGCGTCGCGGCGCTCGGCGGCATCGGTGCGCCACTGGTAGGCGGCCACGATCGGGCCGACGACCGCGACCAGCGCCCAGCCCCAGCCGGCCAGGATCGCGATGCCCGCGAACACGACGGCCAGGGCCAGCGCGACACCCGCGATCACCCGGCGCTGGCCGGACACCGTCGCGATCGAGTCGATCCGGGTCCGCAGCCGCGCCACCGACGCCTGGTCCACGCCGTCCGCGGTGATCGTCACCATGCCCTGCCGGGTGCGCGCCTCCACCTGGTAGGGCGCGTCGCCGCGGGCGGCGTCGGCGAGCCGCTCCGCCGCGGTGACCACGAGCTCGCCGCAGCCCCGCACGGCCGCCGCGCGCCGGCCAGGGTGCTCGGCGTCGTTCGCGTCGGTGCGCAGCAGCGCCACCGTCTCGCCAACCGGGTTGTCCCAAGTGGACGGATCGCTGCCGGTGCCCTCGATCACCACGCGCAGCTCGCGCTCGCGTGCCAGCAGCGGCAGCTCGACCGGGCTGCCCTCGTCGACCAGCAGCGACAGCGCGGTACCCACCTGCGGGTCGACCTCGGCGGCCGGCTCGTTCGGGAAGCCGGCCAGCCCCTCCTCGACCCAGGCCCGCAGCGCCGACAGCCGGGCGGCCGCGCCCAGCGCGCTGCCCAGGTCGCCGAGGCCCTCGAACTCGCGCGGCAGCGTCGCCGCCTGCGCGCCGGCAGTGCCGAGCGTCCGCAGCGCCTCGACGGCCGCGGCCCGCGCGTCGTCGGGCAGCGCGCGGACGAACTCGGCGCCCCGGCCGCGCACCAGCTCCCAGCCGGCCGGACCGAAGAAGCCGTCCGCCGCGAGCGTCCACACGGCACGCTGGTGGCGCGGCATCGTGGTGCCCGGCACCGGCAGCACCTCGGCCAGCATCTCGGGCGGCACGGTGGCCCGCCCGCCAAGCAGGCCCGTGCCGAGCACGTGGAAGACCGCGGACCGCTGAGCGTCGCGCGCCCTGGCCAGGCTCAGCGCGTCCCCGTCGACGACCCCGTCGACCGCCACCCGCAGCCCGGACAGCGCCGGCGCGAGCCAGTAACCGTCCACATCGGACACCTCGCCCGCCGCGCCAGCGGCGGCGATCAGCTGGCGGGCCTGGTGGCGAACGCGGCCCTGCGCGTCGAACAGGCCGAGCGTCACCCGCAGGTCGCTGATCTCGACGAACGCGTCGAACGCCGCCGAAAGGCGGTTCAGCCGCTGCTCGAGCGAGCCACGCACGTTGGACAGCTCGGCGTGCAGCCGCCGCTGCGAGGAACGAGCGGACGCCAGCGAGGCGCTGACCGACGACAGGTCCGCCTCCAGGCCACGCAGCCGCTTGTTCTGCTGGTAATCGGTCCACCAGTTGTCGCTCATCCGCCAGCTCCCCTCGGTCTCCGGGCCCTCACACGAGTGCGACGCGCGAACCGGCATTCTGGACCCATGACAAACCGGGCAGGTTTCCTGGTCGTCGCGCTGGCTCTCGCCACGCTCACCGCGTGCACCGACGCGCCCTCGAGCAGCGACGTCGGCGAGGTGCCGCAGAGCGAGCCGTCGTCGACGCCGACCCCGCCGAGCAGCAGCGAGACCCCCGGGTTGCTGATCGAGCAGGTCGCCGGCGGGCTCGAGCACGGCTGGGACATCGGCTTCCTGCCCGACGGCAAGGTGCTGGTCACCGAGCGGCCAGCGCGGATCGCGCTGCTGTCGAGCGCCAAGCCCGGCGCGAAGACGTCGCAGGTGAAGGCCGACCTGTCCGATGTGTACGTGAACGGCGAGGGCGGCCTGCTGGGCATGGTCGTGCACCCGGACTTCGACAAGACGCGCCGGTTCACGACCTGCCAGACGCACACGGAGAACGGCGACCCGGCGGACATCCGGCTCGTCACGTGGCGGCTCGCGGAAGACGGCAAGATCGCGACGCGGGAGAGGGAGCTGCTCACCGGCCTGCCGATCAGCACCGGCCGCCACTCGGGCTGCCGCCCGACGATCGGCCCGGACGGCATGCTGCTCGTCGGCACGGGCGACACCGCGCAGCCCCAGGTGTCGCAGGACAAGACGATCCTGGGCGGCAAGGTGCTGCGGCTGGACCTGAACACGGGCGAGCCGGCGCCGGACAACCCGTTCATCGACGCGAAGAACCCGCGGCAGCGGTACGTGTACACCTACGGCCACCGCAACATCCAGGGCGTGGCGGTGCGGCCGGGCACGGACCAGGTCTTCACCGCGGAGCACGGGCCGTCGTTCAACGACGAGGTCAACCTCATCCAGAAGGGGCGCAACTACGGCTGGGACCCGTCCCAGGGCGGCACGGTCGACACGTACGACGAGAGCGTCCCGATGACCGACCTGCAGCGTTTCCCGGACGCCGTAGCGGCGAAGTGGCAGTCGGGCGAGACGACCGAGGCCGTGTGCGCGGCGACGTTCCTGTCGGGCGAGCAGTGGGGGAAGCTGAACGGCGTACTCGTGATCACGGCCCTCAAGGGGGCGAAGGTGATCATGCTGACGCTGACTCCGGCCGGGGACGTCGCCTCCGTCGCCATCCCGAAGGAGTTCGACAACCGGTTCGGCCGGCTACGAGCGGCACGAACGGGCCCCGACGGCGCCCTGTACATCACGACGACCAACGGATCAGACGACAAGCTCCTGCGCGTCACCCCCCGCTGACCCCTCGCGAGTCCAACGCTCCGCGCGGGCGAGTCCAACGCTCCGAGCGTTGGACTCGCCCGGTGCGAACGTTGGACTCGCGGGCTCAGGGGTGGGCTTCGCGCAGTTCCGGCTTGCTCTCCAGGTGGTGGAGGCCGTTCCACGAGAGGTTCACCAGGTGGGCCGCCACCTCCTCCTTCTTCGGGCGCCTCGAGTCCAGCCACCACTGGCCCGTCAGCGCCACCATGCCCACCAGCGCCTGGCTGTACAGCGCCGCCAGCTTCGGGTCGTAGCCGCGCGCGCTGAACTGCCGGCCCAGGATGTACTCGACCTGCCGCGCGATGTCGTTCAGCAGGGACGAGAACGTCCCCGTCGACGAGGCGACCGGGGACGCGCGAACCAGGATCCGGAACCCGTCGGCCGAGCCCTCGACGTAGTCGAGCAGCGCGACCGCCGCGCGTTCGAGCAGGAGCCGGGGGTGGGCCTCCTCCGCGAGCGCGGTGGTCATCGACGTCAGGAGGTAGTGCATCTCGCGGTCGACGACGACCGCGTAAACGCCCTCCTTGCCCCCGAAGTGCTCGTACACGACCGGCTTGGAGACGTTCGCCCGGTGCGCGATCTCCTCGACCGACGCGCCGTCGAAGCCCTTCTCCGCGAACAGCGACCGGGCGACGTCCAGCAGCTGCTGGCGCCGTTCCTCACCGCTCATCCGCACGCGGGGCAGGGGGGCACCGGCCCGAGCGGCCGGCGCCCGGACACGATCTCGCCGCCGGGCCGCCACCCGGGTCACACTACGGCCCCACCCGGGCACCCACCCGGGCACCCACTGACGGCCTGTGACCGGACTACTCCGCGCCGGCGGTGATCTTCGCCAGCCGCTGCCGCGTCGGCCACCGGACGTTGGACACCCAGCCGAACTTCTCGAAGAGCCAGATGAGCCTGGCCGAGGTGTCGATCTGGCCCCGCTTGACCCCGTGCCGCGCGCACGTCGGGTCCGCGTGGTGCAGGTTGTGCCACGACTCGCCGAAGGACAGGATCGCCAGCGGCCAGAAGTTGGCGGCCTTGTCGCGGGACACGAACGGCCGCTCGCCGATCATGTGGCAGATCGAGTTCGTCGACCACGTGACGTGGTGCAGGATCGCCACCCGCACGAAGCCCGCCCAGAAGAACGCGGTGAGCGCGCCCCACCACGACATGGTGGCCAGGCCGCCGATCAGCGCCGGCAGCCCGAACGTCAGCACGGTCCACAGGCCGAACAGGTTGTTCACCCGCACGATGTCCTTGTCCGCCAGCAGGTCCGGCGCGAAGCGCTCCTTGTTCGTCAGCGAGCGGTCGAACATCCAGCCCATGTGCGCGTGCCAGAAGCCCTTGGCCAGCGCGACCGGCGACGTCCCGTACAGCCACGGCGAGTGCGGGTCGCCCTCGCGGTCGGAGAACGCGTGGTGGCGCCGGTGGTCGGCCACCCAGAGGATCGGCGGGCCCTGCACGGCCATCGAGCCGGCGATCGCGAGGAAGATCCGCAGCCCGCGCTTCGCCTTGAACGACCCGTGCGTGAAGAGCCGGTGGTAGCCGATGGTGACGCCGAGGCCGCTGAAGTAGAAGAAGAACACCGCGAGCCCCACGTCGAGCCAGGTCAGGCCCCACCCCCACATCAGCGGGATCGCCGCGATCAGCGCCGCGAACGGCACCAGGACGAACAGGTACACCGCGAACTGCGTCCACCCGTTGCGCCTGCCCACGGTGATCGGCTTCGGGGCCCGTCCGGCGGCCCCGTCCCCGCTCGAAGTCTCCTCGAGGATCGTCGTCATCTGCTACCTCAATACCTTGTCGTGTCTGGACATTTGGGGTAAGGCGAGCCTCGCCTACGCAGGCGTAACCTACGACAGCGTAAGTACATCCCGTCCCAGCGCGCCAGGCCCGGCACTCAACGCGACCCTGGTGATCCAGGTCACACCCATTTGGCCGCACTCCTGCCGTCCATGGCGGGTACCACTGCCCACGGACGGGCATGCATGCCACGATGTTCAACCGTGGGTGTTCACCGAGGCCCACGGTCCGCCGTGGTGTAAAGGCAGCACCTCAGATTTTGGTTCTGATGGTCCAGGTTCGATCCCTGGCGGCGGAGCTGCCGGCGGAAACGGACGGCGACAGAACGAAGGTGGACGGCCAGGCGTGGACGGCAGCGAGCGACCCGACGTCGACCTGCCGGCGTTGGACGAACGATCCGACGCGTGGCTGGTCGGCCGTGCGCGGGAGCTGCTCGCGATCGCCCAGGTGAGCGAGCGCGGCAACCGGTCCCGGCACACCGACGAGCTCGACCGCCTGCTCGCCGAGGCCCGCCACCGCGGCGAGCCGCGGATGGTCGCCCACCTGCTGCGCGCGGCCGCCGTCATCCGGGTGAACGACGCCGAGCAGGCCGTCACCGCGCACGCCGAGACGATCGTCGACGAGTTCCTCGCGCACTCCACCCAGCACGGGTTCCTGGTGCTGCAGGCCGACGCGCACGCGCTGCGCGCGAAGCGGCTGCTGCTGGCCGGCACCGAGGACGTCGGGCTCACCGAGGCCGCGGTCGGCCTCGCGATGCTGGACGAGAAGGTGCCGCCCGACGACGCGTTCGGCGGCCGGGCGTGGGACGTGCTGATGGCGTCCACGCTGATGGACCTCGGCCTGGTGCTGATGGAGCTCGGCGTGTACGAGGTCGGCGACCAGGTCATGCGCCGCGCGCACCGGCACATCCGCAACGGCGCCGGGCCGCACGACATCTCCGTACACCTCATCACCCGCTGCCGCATGCAGCTGGCCTGGGGCATGCGGCTGGAACGGATCGGCGAGGACGAGCAGGCCGCGGAGCGGTTCGCCCGCGCCGCCGCGATGGCCGGCGACGTGGAGGCGCCGTTCCGCGAGTCGCTGTTCCCGCGCCGCCCCGACCTGCCGGCCGCCGACCAGATCGCGGTGGTCGGCGCCGCGCACGCGCTGGCCGGGCCGGACCCGCGGCACACCGACCGGCTGATCGGGCTGCTGGCCACCGCCAGCGCCCGCGAGATCATCTTCGTCGCCGTCGCGCTCGCCCGGTGCCTCGAGCAGGACGACCGGGGCGATGAGGCGGCCCAGGTGCTGACGACCGTGCAGGAGAAGCTGGCGCACGCCTCGCCGGAACCGTCGCTGCTGCTGTGCCTGATCCGCGAGTACGCCCGGCTGACCGGCGGTGACGAGGACACCCACCCCACGATCGGCGCGCTGAAGTTCTACGTCGCCGAGCTGGAGGAGCAGCTGTGGGACATGCGTGAGGCGCGGGCGGCCACGCTCGCGACCCGCCGCGAGCACGAGCGGCTCGCCCGCCGGCACGGCACGGTGGCCAAGCAGGCGCTGCAGGACCCGCTGACCGGCCTGCCGAACCGGCGCGCGCTGGACGAGCGGCTGGCCGAGCTGTCCGCCGACAGGGCGCCGCTCGCGATCGCGCTGGTCGACCTGGACGGGTTCAAGGGCGTCAACGACCGGCTGTCGCACGCGGAGGGCGACGACGTGCTGCGGGTGGTCGCGAGCACGATGCGGGACACGCTGCGCGGCAGCGACATGGTGGCCCGCTACGGCGGCGACGAGTTCATCGTGCTGCTGCCGGGCGCCCCGCTGTACGCGGCAGAGGCGGCGCTGCGCCGGGCCGCGGCGGCGGTGACGGGACTGCCGGACGGTCTCTCGCGCGGGGTGACGCTGTCGGTCGGCGTGGTGTCGCTGCGCCCGGAGGAGAGCGCGGCCAACGCGCTGGCCCGCGCGGACGCCGCGATGTACCAGGCGAAACGCAAGGGCGGCAACGACGTCGTCTCCGTCTCGACCTCCGAGGGCGACGTAGCCGAGGTACCACTGCAGGAGGGCGCGAGCAGCCAAGACCCCGCTTGGGTCGCCCCGGACGCGACGTGAGCGGGAGCGGAGCCGCGTAGGCCGTCCGGACGGACGAGCAGCGCAGGCGTGAGGAACGAACGCCGAGCCGCGCAGGAGGGAAGACGGCCTGTCAGCGGCTGCGCGGAGCGAACATATCAACGAAGTAGGATCGTGTTCCCGGTTGCGGCCGGGTGAACCCGACGTACATGCCAGAGGGAGAGAGCTGATGCTCGAGGGCTCCACCGGGCTCGGCGAAGTCAGCACGGTCATCCTCGCCGCGGGCGAGGGGACGCGGATGCGCTCGGCCACACCCAAGGTGCTGCACCGGCTGGCCGGCCGCTCGCTGGTCGAGCACGCCGTGCGCGCCGCCGCGGGGCTGTCGCCCCAGCGGATGGCGGTCGTGGTCGGGCACGGCCGCGAGGCCGTCACCGAGCACCTGCACGAGGTCGCGAAGGCCATCGACACGACGGTCACCGTCGCGGTGCAGGAGGAGCAGCACGGCACCGGCCACGCGGTGCGCTGCGGGCTCGGCGAGCTGCCCGGCGCGCTGACCGGCACCGTCCTGGTCACCTACGGCGACGTGCCGCTGCTGGACACGATCGCGCTGTCCGCGCTGCTCGCCGAGCACGCGTCCGCGGGCAACGCGGTCACCGTGCTGACCGCCGAGGTCGGTGACCCGGCGGGCTACGGCCGCATCGTGCGCGCCGCGGACGGGTCCGTCGAGGCGATCGTCGAGCAGAAGGACGCGACGCCCGAGCAGGCGGCCGTCCGGGAGATCAACTCCGGGGTCTACGCCTTCGACGCCGCCGTGCTCGCGGACGCGCTCGGCCGGCTGTCCACCGACAACGCCCAGGGCGAGCAGTACCTCACCGACGTGCTGTCGATCGCGCGCGGCGACGGGCACCGGGTCGGCACCTGGACCTGCGACGACCGCTGGCTCGTCGAGGGCGTCAACGACCGCGTGCAGCTGGCCGTGCTCGGCGCCGAGCTGAACCGCCGCCTCACCGACCGCTGGATGCGCGCGGGCGTCACGATGGTCGACCCGGCGACCGTGTGGCTCGACGCGGGCGTGGAGCTGGCCCGCGACGTGGTCCTCGAGCCGAACGTGCAGCTGCGCGGCGCGACGAGCGTCGGCGAGGGCGCGACGATCGGCCCGGACACGACGCTCAACGACGTCGCCGTCGGCGCGGGCGCGAGCGTGGTGCGCACGCACGGACGCGAGTCGGAGATCGGCCCGGGCGCGAGCGTCGGCCCGTACGCCTACCTGCGGCCGGGTGCGAGGCTGGGCGTCAACTCGAAGGTCGGCACGTTCGTCGAGGTCAAGAACTCCGCGATCGGCACGGGCACGAAGGTGCCGCACCTTTCCTACGTCGGCGACGCGACGATCGGCGAGTACAGCAACATCGGCGCCGCCAGCGTGTTCGTCAACTACGACGGGGTGACCAAACACCGGACGGTCGTCGGGTCGCACGTGAAGACCGGGTCGGACAACATGTTCGTGGCCCCGCTGCACGTCGGCGACGGCGCGTACAGCGGCGCCGGCACCGTGCTGCGCGCCGACGTGCCGCCGGGCGCGTTGGCGGTGTCGGCGGGCGAGCAGCGCAACATCGAGGAATGGGTGCTGCGCCGCCGGGCCGGGACACCGGCCGCGGAGGCGGCGCGCAAGGCTCTGGAGGCGGCCTCCGAGGAGGAGTCATGAACGCCAAGTCCGGGACGCCGAAGAAGAACCTGATGTTCTTCTCCGGCCGGGCACATCCGGAGCTGGCCGAGGAGGTCGCGAAGCACCTCAACGTCAGCATCACCCCGCAGTCGGCCTACGACTTCGCGAACGGCGAGATCTTCGTCCGGTTCGAGGAGTCGGTCCGCGGCTGCGACGCGTTCGTGATCCAGAGCCACTGCGAGCCGATCAACCAGTGGGTCATGGAGCAGCTGATCATGGTGGACGCGCTGAAGCGGGCGTCCGCCAAACGGATCACCGTGATCATGCCGTTCTACCCGTACGCGCGGCAGGACAAGAAGCACAAGGGCCGCGAGCCGATCTCCGCGCGGCTGGTGGCCGACCTGTTCAAGACCGCTGGCGCGGACCGGATCATGACCGTCGACCTGCACACCGCACAGATCCAGGGCTTCTTCGACGGCCCGGTGGACCACCTGTTCGCGCAGACGCTGCTGTCGCGGTACATCAAGGACACCTACGGCAACGAGAACGTGACGGTCGTGTCGCCGGACGCCGGCCGCACGAAGCTCGCCGAGAAGTGGGCCGACGACCTCGGCGGCGTGCCGATCGCGTTCATCCACAAGACCCGGGATCCGTTGCTGCCCAACGACGTCGTGGCCAACCGGGTGGTCGGTGAGGTCCACGGCAGGCTGTGCGTGGTGATCGACGACATGGTCGACACCGGCGGCACGATCGCGAAGGCCGTGGACCTGCTCGTCCAGGAGGGCGCGGCCGACGTCGTGGTCGCCGCCTCGCACGGCGTGCTGTCCGGGCCCGCGCCGAAGCGGCTGTCGGAGTGCGGTGCGCGCGAGGTCGTGTTCACCAACACGCTGCCGATCCCCGACTACAAGCGGTTCAGCAAGCTGACCGTGCTGTCGATCGCGCCGCTGCTGGCGCGCGCGATCCAGGAGGTGTTCGAGGACGGCTCGGTGACCAGCCTCTTCGACGGCAACGCCTGAGTTGCTGACCCGGCTGCTGTCCCAGGCGCTCGTCGCGTTCACGATCGAGCTCGACAACGAGTTCGAGCACCGGATGCCGCACCGCACGACCCGCGGGCCCGCCGCGCGGTCGGGGCGCGGGCCGTGGCTGGTGTCGTGGCCGATGTGGGCGAACTACCTGCGCCACGAGCCGTCCGACGAGCGGGCCTCACTGGTGAACCTGGCCGGCCTGCACCGCTGGCGCTATCTCGACGACGATTCCGCCGACGGGCTGACCCCGGCCGGACGCCGCGCGTGCGCGGTGTGGGAGCCGCTCACGGACATCGTCGAGGAGCGGTGGCACTCGCGCGGGCTGCCGGTAGCCGGGCTGCGGACGGCGCTCGCCGCGGTGGCCGACCCGGCGCTGCCGGAGGCGCTGCCGGTCACCGCGGTCGCGCGGATCTCCGGCGTGCCGCGGGTCGGCGCGGCCGACTCGTCGCTGCTGTCGCTGCTGTCCCGGGTGCTGCTGGCCGTCACGCTCGAGGTCGAGCGGGAGTCGCCGGTGTCGGTGGCGCTCGGCGCGAACGTGCTGCGGGTGCTCGGCTCGGACGGCGGGTCGGACGGCGTGCGGGTGCGTGATCTGCCCGGGCTGACCGGCGTGTCCCGGGAGGCGGTGGCCGTGTCGCTGTCGTTCCTGGTGCGCCACGACCTCGCGGTGGAGTCGTCCGACGGCCGGTCGCGGGTGGCGCGGCTGACCGAGCGCGGCGTACGGGCGCGGACCGGGTTCCGGCGGCGGCTGGCCGTGGTCGAGGCCACCCGGCCCGGCCTGGCGGAGCTGCTCGAACCGGTGGTCGGGCCCGCCCTCGCGAAGGGCCTGCGGCCGTATCCGGACGGGTGGCGCGCGCACCCGCCGTACCTGTCGTCGACCAGGGCGGTGCTCGCCGACCCGGCCGGGGCGCTGCCGCACCAGCCGATGGTGTCGCACCGGGGCGGATTCCCCGACGGGGCCTGAACCTGCACATCCGGCCCCGATGCGGTCGCGCGAACGGGCAACGTAGACTGCTTGGGTTGCCTCGGCGAGGGCAGGCGTCACGCCTGGCGTGATCGACGCGGCGGCTTGATGCCGCGCGCACGTCCGTCGCCGCTGGCCGCCGCCGCCCGAGAATTTTTTCTGCTTGTAGCAAGGAGAGCACCACCGTGTCCGAGGTCCGTCTCGCCGCTGAGCCCCGTACCGAGTTCGGTAAGGGCGCCGCGCGCCGCACCCGCCGCGACGGCAAGATTCCCGCGGTCCTGTACGGCCACGGTTCCGACCCGAAGCACCTGGCCCTGCCCGCCATCGAGTTCGCCCGCGTCGTCCGCGAACACGGCAACAACGCCGTGCTGACGCTCGACATCGACAGCAAGAGCGAGCTGGCCCTGACCAAGACGGTCACCACGCACCCGATCAAGAACTACATCGAGCACGTCGACCTGCTGCTCGTCCAGAGCGGCGAGAAGGTCACGGTCGAGGTGCCGGTGGTCATGACCGGTGACGCGCAGCCGGGCACCCTGGTCACCCAGGACGCCATGACGCTGCAGGTGGCCGTCGAGGCGCTGCACATCCCCGACCAGTTCGAGGTGTCCGTCGAGGGCGCCGGCGGCGGCCTCCAGATCCTGGCCTCGGACGTGACGCTGACCGAGGGCGCCGAGCTGGTCACCGACCCCGACACGCTGGTCATCGCGATCAACGTCGCGCCGACGGCCGAGGAGATGGAAGCCGGCGTCGAGCCGTCGGAGGCCCCGGCCGGCGAGGAGGCCCCAGCGGCCTCCGTCGAGGCACCGGAGCCCGCGGCCGGCGAGGACGCCGAGGGCTGAGTCGCGGTTCGGGCGGTCCCCCGCGGGGCCGCCCGGACGCGTTCCCGAGGATGCCGACATGCCAGTGGAGCCAGCCGCCGACTCCCCCGACGACGCCGCGCCGATGCTCGTCGTCGGTCTCGGCAACCCGGGGCCGCGCTATGCCGCGAACCGGCACAACATCGGCTTCCTGGTCGCCGACGAGCTGGCGGACCGGATCGGCGGCAGGTTCAAGTCCCACAAGGCGGGCGCCGACGTGCTCGAAGGCAGGCTCGGCGGGCGGCGGGTGATGCTGGCGAAGCCCCGGTCGTACATGAACGTCTCGGGTGGGCCGGTGGTCGGCACCGCCCGGTTCTACAAGGTGCCTGCCGAGCACCTGGTCGTCGTGCACGACGAGCTGGACCTGCCGTTCGGCAGCGTCCGGCTCAAGCTGGGCGGTGGCGAGAACGGCCACAACGGGCTGAGATCGATCACGAAGTCGCTCGGGACCAAGGAATACCTGCGGGTACGGTTCGGGATAGGTCGCCCCCCCGGGCGGATGGACCCGGCGGACTTCGTGCTCCGGGACTTCTCCGCGACGGAGCGAAAGGATCTCGCCCTGGAGATCGACCGCTGTGCCGACGCCACGGAGGCGTTGGTGGCCAAGGGTTTGGAAGCGGCGCAGAATCTCTTCCATGAACGCTGACCGGGAGGCGGTCGGAACATGCAGCAGCAACAGGACGACGTGCCGCTGACGCCGATGGTGGTGGACTGCGTCACGTTCGACCGGGCGCAGCTCGGACGCCGTGGGTACAACGAGGACCAGGTGGACAACTTCCTGGACCGCGTGCAGGCCACCCTCGCCGGCAAGGACGCGCTGACCGCGCAGGAAGTGCGCGAGGTGATCTTCGACAGCGCCCCGCTCATCCGGCGCGGGTACCACGAGGAGCAGGTCGACGACTTCCTGGACCTGGTGGTCGAGGAGTTCGATCGCCGCGAGCGGGCCGGCGTGGGCCGCCCGCCCGCGCCCCCGTCGCCACCGGCGGGCTTCACCCAGCCGCCACCCGCGCCGACTGACCGTCCGACCGGTCCCCGCCCGGGGCCTCCCGCGCCAACGCCTCCCCCGCGCCGGCCGTCGCACACGCCGCCGCGGCCCGCCCCGCCTCCCCCGGCGCAGTCCGTCGCCGAGGAGGCCGCCCGCTCCGCGGCCGCACTCCGTGCGAAGGAGGAACCGCCGGAGGTCAACGGCGCCGCGATCGCCGACACGAACAGCCGCACCGAGTCCCTGCCCAAGCGCACGCCGGGCGCCACCGAGCGCCCCTCGGAGCCACCCCCGGCGGCGATGACGCCGGAGCCTCCGCTGGAGGACCCGGAGGACGAGGACGGCCACTCGGTCCCCACGTCGTTGCGTTCCCCGTCCGACGCCCCGTCGCTGGGCTCCCGCCTGACGGTGGAGGAGACCGCGCTGCTCCCGGAGCCGGACGCCGAGCAAGCAGGCCCCGAGCCGGCGCCGGCCGACGATCCGGCCGACGGCACCGACGCAACGCCCCCGGGCGAGCCCGATCCGGCGCCGCCGGGGAACGGTCGCGCGGACTCGCTCCCCGACGGTTCCGGGCACCCGGACTCGGCACGACGCGGCGGTTACGGCGGACCCGACTCGCCCACCCGGCCGCATCCGCCTGGCACTCTCGAGCAGCCCACCGGTGCCGGCCACCCGGACTCGCCCGACGGTGCCGAGACGCCGCCCGCAGGGGTCGGCCGCCCGAACGCGGCTTCGCACGGCGGTTCTGAACAGCCGAACGCGACATCGCAGCGCGTCTTCGGCAGCCCGGACCCGACCGGGCCTGGCAGCTTCGAGCAGCCCACCGCGGCGTCGCCAGGTTCCGGTCGCCCGGACTCGCCGCACGGTGCCGAGGCGCCGCCCGCGGGGGCCGGCGGCGCCGAGCCCAACACGGCCCCACCGCGGGTTTTCGGCAGCCCGGACTGGGCTCCGCCCGGTGGTTTCGGCCGGCCGGACTCGCCGACCCGGCCGAAGCCGCCTTCGGAGAGCGGGCGACCGCACCCTGGCGGCGCGGCCCAGCAAGGCGGGCGACCCGAAGGGCCACCGCCGTTCGGTGCAAGGCCGCCAATGCCGGCCGGCCCCGGGCGGCCCGGCTCACCACCGCCAAGGCACCCGGGCCAGGCACCGGACACTCACCGCCCGGGCGGCACGCCCGGCTACGTGTCCCGCCACGGCGACGCCCAGGCTCGCCCGCAGCCCTTCGACGAGGCACCCACCACGGCGCCGGGCGCCCCGCCCAGCCCGGTCGACGGGCCGGGCAACCGGGCCGACGCCCCGGCGAGGCCTGGCAGCGGCCCTCATCCGGGCACCACGCCGGACCGGCCGGGCAGCGCCACTTCCGATCACCCGGCACCCGGCCCCGGCTGGGCAGCTCCCGGCCGCCCGGCACCCCACCCCGGCACCGACCCGGCCACCGCACCAGAGCGCCCGGGCACCGGCCGGACCACCACGCCCGATCGCCCAGCACCCGGCACCGGCCCGGCAACTACTCCCGATCACCCGGCGCCCGGCAGCGATCGCGCAACCACGTCCGATCGCCCGGCACCCGGCCCCGGCTGGGCAGCTCCCGGCCGCCCGGCACCCCACCCCGGCACCGACCCGGCCACCACACCAGAGCGCCCGGGCACCGGCCGGCCGGCCATGCCCGGCCGAATCCACCGCCCCGGCAGCGGCCCGGCGACCACGCCCGATCGGCCCGCGCCGCGGCGTGGTGAGGCGATGCCCGCCCCCGGGCTCATCGACCGAACGGCCGGCGCCGGCCCGGCAACCGTGCCCGGCTCGCCGCCCGCAACGCGCTCGGACGACCCGGCAGCGGTCACGCCAAGCGGCACCGGCCTCGCGCCCCGGCCGCCCGCGAGGCCGGGCGGCGACCAGCCGGCACAACCAGGCGACACCGCCGCCCACCCGAGCAGCGAACCCGAAGCGGAGTCCGGCCAGCAGGCCGACAACGGGCAGCGGGCCGAGGAGCTGGTCGCCGTTCGGTCCACTATGGACATCTGGCGGGATTCGGACGTCCTCGCGCTGCCGCTGCCCCCGGCGCCCCCGGGCGAGCGAGGCTACCGGCCCGGCGACGTCGAGCGGCTGGTCAAGGTGCTCGCCGAGGCCATCGGCGACGCCGAGGACGGACCCCGGCCCGACGACATCGCCGGGCTCAAGCTGTCCCGGACCTTCTTCATCGGGCAGGGCTACCACATCGGGGCCGTCGAGGCGCTCCGGCTGGCCTGGGTGAACGAGCTGCGGCGGCGCGAGCTCTGACAACCAGCCGGGAGCTATGACTCCTTGAGGCGCTCCGCCAGCTGCTCCCCGGCCGCGGCCCGCCGCAGCTTGCCCGACGGGGTCTTCGGCAGCGTCCCCGGCGCCAGCACCTCGACCGCCACCGGGCGAGCGTTCACCGCCTCGAACACCCGCGCGCCGATCTCCTTGCGCAGCACCCGTACCGCCGCCGGGTCACCCGACTGGCGGGACTCGACGACGACCGCGAAGCGCTCGCGGCGGGTGCCGGCGTCCAGCCGGACCGCCACCGCGTTGCCCGCGCGCACACCCTCCACTGTGGACGCAGCACGCTCGATGTCCGTGGGGTAGATGTTGCGGCCGGCGAGGATGATCACGTCCTTCGCGCGGCCGCAGATCACGATCTCACCGTCCACGATGTACCCGAGGTCGCCCGTCGCGAGCCAGCCGTCGGCGTCCTGGGTCGCCAGCGGACCGTCGACGGTCAGGTAGCCGGGGGTCACCGCCGCGCCGCGGATGTGGATCTCGCCCACCTCGCGTTCGCCGCGTACCTCCCCGGACGACTGGTCCACGATGCGCGCCTCGAAGCTCGGCAACGGCTTGCCCAGCAACGCGAACGACCGCACCGAGTCCGACGAGGGCGCCACCGGGACCGCCCGCTGACCCGACTCCAGCGCGTCGGCGTCGACATAGTCCAGCCGCAGTCCAGTGAACACCGGCGGGAAGGAGATCGCGAGCGTCCCCTCCGCCATTCCGTACGCCGGGAAGACGCATTCCGCCCGCAGCCCGAAACGCGCGCCGTTCTCGGTGAACGACCGCACGGCCTTCTCGTCGATCGGCTCCGCGCCGTTCAGCGCCAGCCGCATCGACGACAGGTCGTACGTGCCGTCATCGTCCACACCGGACAGACGGCGGCCGAGCAGGGCGTACGCGAAGTTCGGCGCGGCCGTGATGGTGGCGTGATATTTCGAGATCAGTTCCGCCCACAGCAGGGGCCCGGTGAGGAAGTCGACCGGCGTGACCTTCACCAGCTCGATGCCCAACGTCATCGGCGTGGTGTAGAAGCCGACCATGCCCATGTCGTGGAACATCGGCAGCCACGACGCCATGATGTCCGACCCGGGGTCGAGCTGCGCCCCGGCGGCCATGTCCGTGATGTTCGACAGCAGGTTCCCGTGCGTGATCCGCACCGCCTTGGGATCGGCCGTGGACCCCGACGTCAGCTGCAGCAACGCGGGCGCGTCCTCGTCGACCGCCACCGCGTCGGCCAGCGGCGTGCCCCCGGCCAGGTCGGTCATCAGCAAGTAGCCGATGCCGTGCTCGTCGAGCACCGGGGCCAGCTGGTCGAACGGCGCACCCAGCAGCACGAGCTTCGAGCCGATCATGTTCAGCACCCGCAGCGTGTCCTCGGCCCAGATCGCCAGGTCCGACCGCGGGGTCGGCTGATGCAGCATCGTGACACTGCCGCCGGCGAGCCACACCGCCTGCACGGCAGGGCCGATCTCGGCGGGCTCCGCGGCGAGCACGGCGACCGCGTCGTGCCGCGCCATCCCCCTGGCCACGAGCGAGCCGGCGATCTCGCGTGCCTGCTCGTGCACCTGTGCCCACGTGGTTCGCACGGCCTCACGGGGTTCGCCCGTGGTGACCCCCCGAAGCTGACCGCCCGACTTCGCGGTGCCGATCAGCGTGTCGACAAAACGGCTCACGACGACCCCTCGCAGGCTCCGTGTCGCCGCTCGCGGTCGCCCTGTGTTCGATGATTCGCTCCGCA
This sequence comes from Actinophytocola sp., assembly GCA_035995025.1. GTDB lineage: Bacteria > Actinomycetota > Actinomycetes > Mycobacteriales > Pseudonocardiaceae > Actinophytocola. Next base: position 8,711 of record DASYKY010000007.1, on the reverse strand, counting down.
AGCTCCGCTCATGCGCCAAGCTTATAAGGGGCCCTACTCGGCGACGTCCGCGATGTCCAGCCAACGGTGTTCCACGGTTGCCTTCTCCGACACCACGTCACGCAGTTCCGCGTCCAGGGCCAGCAACCGCTCCGCGTCCGTGGCCGCCTCCGCCAGCGCCGCGTGCAGCTGCGCCTCGCGCTTCGTGAGCGCGTCGAGCCGGCGCTCCAGCCGCGCCAGCTCCTTGCGCGCGGCCCGCTGCTCGGCCGCCGACGACACCGCGGGCCGGGGCGACCCGGCCGGAGCCGGCGCGCGCACGACGGCGTCGCGGCGGTCGAGGTACTCCTCGATGCCGCCCGGCAGGTGTGTGACACCGCCGTCGCCGAACAACGCGTACACCGCGTCGCACACCCGCTCGACGAGGTACCGGTCGTGCGAGACGACGACGAGCGTGCCCGGCCAGCCGTCGAGCAGGTCCTCCAGCTGCTGCAACGTGTCGATGTCCAGGTCGTTCGTCGGCTCGTCGAGCAGCAGCACGTTCGGCTCCGCCATCAGCAGCCGCGCGAGCTGCAGCCGCCGCCGCTCGCCGCCGGACAGGTCCGCCACCGGGGTCCACTGCCGCGCGGCAGGGAACCCGAACCGCTCGGCCAGTTGCGACGCGGACATCTCCTGCTTGCCCAATGTCACGCGGCGGGCGATCTCCTCGACGGCCTCCAGCACGCGCAGCGAGCCCGGCAGGTCGTGCAGCTCCTGGCTGAGATACGCCAGCCGCACGGTCTGGCCCTGCACCCGCTTGCCGGTGTCCGGCTCGAGCACGCCCGCGAGCAGCCGCAGCACGGTGGTCTTGCCCGACCCGTTGACGCCGACGAGCCCGATCCGGTCCCCCGGTCCGAGCCGCCAGGTCAGCCCGTCCACCATCGTGCGCGGGCCCAGCGCCACCGACACGTCCTCCAGCTCCAGGACGGTCCGGCCGAGGCGGCGCTTCGCGAACGCCAGCAGCTCCACGGAGTCGCGCGGCGGCGGCACGTCGGAGATCAGCGCCTCGGCCGCCTCGATGCGGTAGCGCGGCTTCGACGTCCGCGCGGGCGGGCCGCGGCGCAGCCACGCCAGCTCCTTGCGCGCGAGGTTGCGCCGCTTCTCCTCCGCGGTCGCCGCGAGCCGGGCGCGCTCGGCGCGGGCGAACACCCAGTCGGCGTAGCCGCCCTCGTACTGCTCGACCCGCCCGCCGACGACCTCCCAGGTGAACGTGGCGACGGTGTCGAGGAACCAGCGGTCGTGGGTGACGACGACGAGCGCGGTGCCGCGGGCCAGCAGGTGGTCCGCGAGCCAGCGGACGCCCTCGACGTCGAGGTGGTTGGTCGGCTCGTCGAGGATCAGCAGGTCCAGCTCCTGCACGAGCGCGGCGGCCAGCGCCACCCGCCGCCGCTCGCCGCCGGACATCGTGGTCACCGGCGAGTCCACGCCCAGCGCGGTGATCCCCAGCCCTTCGAGGATGCCGCGGGCGCGCGGGTCGGCGGCCCACTCGTGCTCGGCGGTGATGCCGAGCGGGTCGAGCACGGCGTGCCGCACGGTCGAGCCCTCGGGCAGCTCCGTGCGCTGCGTGACGACGGCCTGTCGCAGGTCGCGGCCGCGGCTGACCCGCCCGCCGTCCGGCGGCTCGATGCCGGCCAGCAACTCCAGCAGCGTGGTCTTGCCGCCACCGTTGAGCCCGACGACGCCGATCCGGTCGCCCGCACCGACCCCAAGGGACACGTTGTCCAGCAACGACTTCATGCCGAAACTCTTCGAAACGGCCTCAAGATTGACAAGGTTCACCATCACGCGTGCACCTGGGGCGGGGTCGAGTACGGCTCGTCGTCGCTGATCACCCGGGCGCCGGGGACCGGGCCGTGCACGACGCGGACCGTTCGGCACACGCCCGCGCCGGACAGCTCGGCCGCGACCTGGACCGCGTCCTCGCCGCTCGCGCACAGGAACGCGCACGTCGGGCCGGAGCCGGACACGGTGCCGGCGAGCGCGCCCGCGTCGACGCCGGCCCGCAGCGTCCGGCGCAGGCCCGGGCGCAGCGACACGGCCGCGGCCTGCAGGTCGTTGCCCAGCAGCAGCGCGAGCTGGCGCGGGTCGCCCGTCGCGAGCGCCTCGAGCACCGGCTCGACCTCGCCGACACGGGGCGGGTCGCCGCTGTCGCGCAGGCGGTCCATCTCGGCGTAGACCTTGGGCGTGGCGAGGCCGCCGCGGGCGAACGCGAGTACCCAGTGGAACGTGTGCCGGGTCAGCACCGGCACGATCTGCTCGCCGCGGCCGGTGCCGAGCGCGGTGCCGCCGTGCAGCATGAACGGCACGTCGCTGCCGAGCGCGGCGGCCACGTGCGCGAGCTCGTCGCGGCCCATCTCCAGCTTCCACAGGTTCGCGAGCGCGACGAGCGTCGCCGCCGCGTCCGCGCTGCCGCCCGCCATGCCGCCGGACACCGGGATGCTCTTGCGGATCATGACCCGGACCTTCGGCTCCTCCGCGCCCTTGCCGGCGTGCCGGGCCAGCTCCTCGACCGCGCGCCAGGCCAGGTTCGCGCCGTCGGTGGGCACCGCGGACGCGCCCTCGCCGCGGACCTCGACGCCGGGCTCGTCGGCGATCGCCACGGTGACCTCGTCGGTCAGCGACAGCGACTGGAAGACGGTGACCAGCTCGTGGAAACCGTCCTTGCGCACGGCGCCGACCGCGAGGTGCAGGTTCACCTTGGACGGTACCCGGACGGTCACCGGGCGTGGCACGACAGCGAGCACGTCTTCAGCCTACGGGGAGCGCAGTCCCGGCCGGCCGCTGGTCAAACCGGCGCCGGCCGGGACACGATCGCGCAGGTCAGGCCGCTACTCCGCGCGGTCCGCGGGCGAGCTCGCGCACCGCGCCGCCGCGCTCGGCGAGCCAGCCCAGCGCGGCGCCGGTCCGCTCGCCGGACAGGCCGAGGCGGAAGCGCGCGACCGGTGTCTCGCCGATGCGGGTGACGCCGCCGCCGAGCACGGAGATCTCCGTGCCGAAGCGGCCGGCCGCCTCGGGCAGCAGCGAGCCGATGGCCGCGAACCCGACGAGCACGATGTCCGCGATCCCCGGGTAGTCGGTGCGCGCGGCCGGGTCGATGGCCGGCAGCACGGCGTGGGCGACCACGCTGTCCGGGTCCTGCACCAGCTCGAGCAGCCGGCCGCTCTCCAGCAGCCGGCCGTGCTCGAGCAAGGCGACGTCGTCGGCGATGCGGCGCACCACGCTGGTGTCCTGCGTGGCGACGAGCACGGTGGTGCCCAGCTCGGCGCGGGCGCGGTCGAGCACGGCGAGCACGCCGGCGGTGCCGTCCTCGTCGAGCCCGGCGGTCGGGTCGTCGGCGAGGACCACGGCCGGCTCGCCGACGAGCGCGCGGGCGACGGCCACGCGCTGGCGCTGGCCGGGCGTGAGGTCGTCCGGGTAGGTGGCGGCGTGGTTGGTGAGGCCGATGAGGTCGAGCAGCTTGCCGACCCGCTCGCGGCGCAGCGGCCCGTCGAGGCCGGCCTGCTCGAGCGGCAGCGCGACATTGCCGGCGGCGGTGCGCTGGGCGAGCAGCGAGTCGCCGGTGGGCACGACGCCGATCCGCGAGCGGGCGATGCGCATGGTTCGCTCGTCCAGCGTGCCGGTGTTGAGCCCGTCGAGGCGGAACACGCCGCTGTCCGGGCGCTCGCGCAGCGACAGCACGCGGGCGAGGGTGGACTTGCCGGCTCCCGCGGGGCCGACGACGCCGGCGATGACGCCGGCCGGGACGTCGAACGTGACGTCGTCGAGGGCCACGATCGAGCCCGACGTACTTCGGAAGGTCTTGCTGAGGTTCTCGAGGGTGATCACGATGTGCTCCGGTTCAGGCGCATGGGCCGCTTCTGCGAGAAGCGGTGTAGAGGAGTGGTTTCGGGGCGTCAGCTGGTAGAGCTCAGCGACGACAACCCGTGACCGTGCGCCTGCATTGATCGATGACCCGCCTGGTGGTCAGCATGACCATCGTTCTCACTCCTCCATCGTTCCTGGCGGTAGCACCTGCCCATCGTGGGTGGTTGCTGCGGCGTCTTGGAGCCAGGTCTCTCGGCCGCTCGGGATGGAATACACAACTAGTGAACCCGATGCCGGCGTGGCGGTGCAAGTTCCGCGCCAGCCAGAGTCGGTCAGATATCTGCCAAATCACACACGGTGGCGAACTCGGTCACGCCGAGCTGCTCACCGCGCGTGGCCGGGTCGACACCGGCCTTGGTGAGCAGCTCACCGGCCCGCTCGGCGGAGCCCGCCCAGCCGGCGAGTGCCGCCCGCAGCGTCTTGCGCCGCTGGGCGAAGGCGGCGTCGACGAGCCGGAAGACCTCCCGCCGGTTCGTGCCAGGTTCGTCGTGGCGCTCCAGGCGGACGAGCGCGGAGTCGACGTTGGGCACGGGCCAGAACACGCTGCGCGGCACGGTGGCCACCCGCTTGGCGGTGGCGTACCAGGCGATCTTGACGCTGGGGATGCCGTAGACCTTCGAGCCGGGGCCGGCGGCCATCCGGTCGGCGACCTCGGCCTGGACCATGACGAGGGCTTTCCGGAGGGTCGGCAGCTCGGCGAGCAGGTGCAGGACGACCGGGACGGAGACGTTGTAGGGCAGGTTGGCGACGAGCGCGGTGGGCTGGCTCGGGAAGCGGTCCCTGCTCACCCGGACGGCGTCGTCCTCGATGACGTGCAGCTTGTGCGCCAGCCCGGGCGCCCGCTCGGCGATCGTGTCCGGCAGGCGCGCGGCGAGCACGGGGTCGACCTCGACGGCGTGCACCTCGCGGCAGGCGGGCAGCAGGCCCAGCGTGAGCGACCCGAGCCCGGGCCCGACCTCGACCACGGTGTCGGCCTCGTCCAGCCCGGCCGCGGCGACGATGCGCCGCACGGTGTTGGGATCGTGGACGAAGTTCTGGCCGAGCTTCTTGGTGGGCCGGATGCCGAGCTCGCCGGCCAGCCGCCGGATGTCGGCGGGACCGAGCAGGGCACTACCGGTGTCACGCACCCGCCGAGCCTAGAGCGACGGCTCCCGAGCTGATCGGCCCACCTTCTCCGCGCAGCACCGCCCGCAACGCGAACGCGCCGCCCGTAACGCCCCGCGACAACAACACGCTGCCCCCACCCTCTCCGGGGGCACCCCTCAGCGCCAGTCTATCGGTGATCACCGGCGATGGGGCCCGCGAAGATCCACTTGTGGACAAACGCGCGGGTTGTGGACAACTAGAACGAACGCAGGCCCGGGCTCGTGTGAGCCCGGGCCTGCGTCGTGCGGAAAGGGTTACTGGGGCAGGCCCAGCTTGGCGGAGCAGGCAGGCCAGGCGCCGTAGCCGCCGCGGGAGTCGCGGACCTTCGTGGCGATCGCGATCTGCTGTTCGCGGCTGGCCTCGTTCGGGTAGGCGGCGTACTGGCCGCCGCCGTTGGCGTCCCACGTGCCCTTGTCGAACTGGACACCGCCGTAGTAGCCGTTGCCGGTGTTGATCGCCCAGTTGCCGCCGGACTCGCACTGCGCCAGCTCGTCCCAGACGGCGCCGTCGGAGATCACCGGCTGCGGCGGCTCCTTCGTACCGATCCTGACGACCTTGGGCTTCGGCTGCTTGGTGACCTTCGAGCCGATCTCGACCCGGGCCATCTCCTGGCCGTTCTTCACCGTGATCCGGTAGGTCGCGACCCGCTGGCCCGGCGCACCCGGGTCGAGCACGACCTCGGTGCCCTCCATGGCGTTCGGGTCCTCGACCTCCTGCACCGGCGGCTTGACCTTCTCGGTCCGGTTGATGACCGTGACGCCGTTGCGGGTGATCCGGATCTCGGCGCCGTTGGCGACCTTCAGGTTGCCGCCGGGGGCGATCTTGTCGTCCGGGCCGAGCTTGAGTTTGAGCTCCTTGACCAGCTCCTGGACGGTGACCGCGGTCGTCTGCATGGTCTTCGGCTTGTTGCCGCCGTCGAACAGCGTGATGTTCTTGACCGTCTTGATCTCGAGCGCCATGCCGTTGAGCGGCAGGTCCGAGCCCATGTCCGCGGACATCCACGCGCCGTTGGTGGCCACGTTGATCTGCTTGAGCGCGTCCTCGACGGTCGTCGCGCGCACCCAGAACTCGCGCTTCTGCCCGTCGAGCGTCAGGTGCAGCTGACGCCCGCGATCCAGAACGATCTTGCCGCCGTCGTTGATGCTCGCGGCCGGGGACGGGGAGAGCGCGTCGTGCGAGCCGACGTCGAGACCCTCGTCGTCGAGCACCTCGCCGACGGTGTCGGCGTAGGTGCTGACCTGGCGCGCCTCGCCGTCGATGTCGACGGTGACGGACTTGTTCATCGCGATCGCCGCGGCGCCGCCGCCGATCAGCGAGACCAGGACCGACGCGATCGTCGCCTTGAGGACGGACTTCTTCCACCGCTTGATGCCGGTGACGACGCCGGGCTCGGCCTCGTCCCCCTCGGTCATCGGCAGCGCGCGAACCCGGCCGCCGCCGGACAGCTCGTCCGGGATGACCGGCAGGACCGTGGTCTCCGCGTTGATCAGCCTGATGAGCTCGTCGACGTCGACGTTCGCGTACGCCATCAGCTCGTCGGCCTGCGGGCCGAGCGCCGTGCGCACGTCGTTCGGGGTGATCGTCAGCGATCCCGAGTAGCTCTCGACGTTCGAGCTACCGAAGTCGTCGTAGAAGTCGGGAAACTCCGACCGCCACGCGCGGAAGTCGTCGTCGAGCACGGTGGTCACAGGACCGCCCGGCGCGCCGACCGGGGTGAACCAGTCGGTGTCCGCGAAGCCGCTGCCCGTAGAACCGCCGAAATCGCCGGATCTGTTTCCGCTCACAGAGTCGATACCTCCAGAAGGCCGTAGCCGTACTCAACTACGTACAGCCAACGCGCTTCGTTCACGACATTCCCTTAGTCATGGGCCATCCCTTGCCCTGACTCAGAAGCCGGCACAACTTCGGGCCGCTCCGGTCACGGGACAGTAACGGTGCCGGGCAGGTTGCGCAAACACCGCGTCGAGCGTCGTGACGTCCATCACTCCACGAATGGAGCACTCGCCGTAACCCGTTCATCGCAGTGATCACGACTCGTGACCACCGGAATCACCATGGGTAGCACCCGAAAGGCCGAAGATCCGGTCAGAGTTCGCATTTACCGCCGCACACAGCTCCTCAAGATCCACCCCTTTGAGCTGCGCAATGTCCACGATCGTGTACGCAGCGCCATGGGGTTCGTTCGGCCGCCCGCGGTACGGGTGCGGCGTCAGGAACGGGGCATCGGTCTCGACCAACATCTGGTAAACGGGAACATCCCGGACTGCCTCACGAAGTGCCCGCGCATTGCGAAACGTCACCGTTCCGGCGAAGGACAGGACGTACCCCTTCGCCACGCACCGGCGGGCGAACTCCACGTCTCCGGAAAAGCAGTGGAAGACCACACTCGGTGGCGGTCCCTCCTCGTCGAGGATCCGGTAGATGTCCTCGTGGGCGTCCCGGTCGTGGATCATCAGCGGCTTGCCGACCCGCTTGGCGAGGTCGATGTGCCAGCGGAACGCCTCCTGCTGCGCCTCCGGCGGCGAGTAGTCCCAGTAGTAGTCCAGCCCGGTCTCGCCGACCGCCACCACGCGCGGCTCGCGGGCCAGCTCCTCGACGACGGCGCGATCGGCGGCCGAGAACGCCGCCGTGCGCGTCGGATGGACCGCGACGGCGGCGAACACCCGCGGATCCCACGTCGCCGCCGCGGCGGCCCACTGAGCGGCCGCCAGGTCGTCGGCGACCGTGACGACACGGGTGACGCCCGCCGCGGCCGCTTTGTCGACGAGGGCCGTCACGTCCGCGGCGTCCTTCGCCCCGCACGCGTCGAGGTGCGTGTGGGCGTCCACGATCGGCGAGGGGAGCCGCGCGGGCACCGGCAGCGGCTCCCCTTCCCGCTTCGTCACGACGAGATTGGCGCCCACTCGGGGCCGGTCTCGCCCAGCTTCGGGTCGAGCTTGGCGAACAGCGGCGTCGGCTTCTCCAGCGGCCGGCCCACCTCCACCGGCGTCGACTCCCAGCGGGCCTGCTCGGCCGCGTAGTCACCGGTGAGGATCGGGTTGATCCGGCCGGGCACGTCCAGGTCCTCGACCTCGCGCAGCTCCGGCTGGGCCGCCCACACGCCGGTGCCGCCCAGCGCCTCGTGCACCTTCTGCGCGGCGTGCGGCATGAACGGCGTCAGCAGCGTGTTCGCGTCCTGCACGACCTGCAACGCGGTGTGCAGGATGGTGTCCCGCCGCTCCGGGTCGTCCTTGCGCTTCCACGGCTCCTGGTCGGAGATGTACTTGTTCGCCGCGCCGACCACCCGCATCGCCTCGCCGATGGCCTGCTTGAACCGCGACCGGCGCAGGTGCGCGCCGACGGTCTCGAACGCCGCCCGCGACAGCGCCTTCAGCTCCTCGTCGGCCGCCTCCGGCCGCGCGGGCCGCGGGATCGCGCCGACGTTCTTGTGCGCCATGGAGACCGCCCGGTTGACGAGGTTGCCCCACTCGTTCGCCAGCTCGAAGTTGATCCGCCGGACGAACTCCTCCCACGTGAAGTCGACGTCCTGGGTCTCCGGGCCGCCCACCGAGATGAAGTAGCGCAGGCTGTCCGGGCCGAACTCGCGCAGGAAGTCGTTGACGTAGATGACCGTGCCGCGCGAGGTGGAGAACTTCGCGCCGCTCATCTTGAGGAACTCGCTGGAGACGACCTCGGTCGGCAGGTTC
>DASYKY010000006.1:0-39745 GCA_035995025.1 Actinophytocola sp. | reverse complement strand
GCTGCCGTTCACGGTGTGGACGCTGCGCGGGTTCGTCGCGGGCATCCCGTTCGAGCTCGAGGAGGCGGCGATGGTCGACGGCTGCGGCCGGTTCGGCGCGTTCCGCCGGGTGGTGCTGCCGCTGCTCGGGCCGGGGCTGGTGGCGACGTCGGTGTTCGCGTTCATCACGGCGTGGAACGAGTTCCTGTACGCGCTGGTGTTCATGCGCGACTCGGACAAGCAGACGCTGCCGGTGTGGCTGTCGACCTTCAGGACGGTGTTCGGCACGGACTGGGGCGGCATCATGGCGGCGTCGGTGCTGTACGCGCTGCCCGCGCTGGTGTTCTTCCTGATCGTGCAGCGCAAGCTGGTGTCCGGCGCGACCGCGGGAGCGCTCAAGGGCTGACGGGTTGTGGTCTGGACCACGGGTGGTCTATACCTGGTTGACCTGCCCCAGTCCTTTGGAGGACCCGTGTCCAGGCTCCCTGCTCCCCGGCGCGCGCCCACCGTCCTGGCCGTCGCCGCCCTCGCGTTACTCGGCACCGCCGTTCCGTCGTCTGCGGCGCCCGACCGTCCCAACGTCAAGGAGTCACGCATGACGCAGGTGATACCGGCGCCGGTGTCGGTCTCGCCCGACCGCGGCGGTGGCGAGTTCCGGCTGGACCGGGACACCGCCATCCATGCCGGTCACGGCGCCGGCCAGGTCGGCGAGTACCTCGCCGGCGTGCTGCGGCCCTCGACCGGGTACCGGCTGCCCGTGTCCGACCGGCGGCACGACGCCGAGATCTCGCTGTCGCTGGGCAAGGTCGCCCAGCGGCTGGGCGACGAGGGCTACGAGCTCGACGTGACGCGCCACGGTGTCGAGCTGAAGGCCCGCACGGCGCACGGGTTGTTCGCCGGCGTGCAGACGCTGCGGCAGCTGCTGCCCGCGCAGGTCGAGAGCCGCTCGGCGCAGCGGGGGCCGTGGACGGTCCCGGCCGGTCGGATCGTCGACTACCCGCGCTTCGCCCACCGCGGCGCGATGCTCGACGTGGCGCGGCACTTCTTCGCGCCGGACGAGGTGAAGCGCTACATCGACCAGATCGCGCTGTACAAGATCAATACGTTGCACCTGCACCTGGCGGACGACCAGGGCTGGCGGATCGAGATCAAGAGCTGGCCGCGCCTGGCCACCTACGGCGGCTCGACGGAGGTCGGCGGCGGCCCGGGCGGCTACTACACGCAGGACCAGTACCGGGACCTGGTGGCGTACGCGGCTTCGCGCGGGATCACGGTCGTGCCCGAGATCGACATGCCGGGGCACACGAACGCGGCGCTGGCGTCGTACGCGGAGCTGAACTGCGACGGCGTGGCGCCGCCGCTGTACACGGGGACGGACGTCGGGTTCAGCTCGCTGTGTATCGACAAGGAGATCACGTACCAGTTCATGAGCGACGTGCTGGGCGAGCTGGCGGCGCTCACCCCGGGCGAGTACCTGCACCTCGGCGGCGACGAGGCGCACGTGACGACGGAGCCGGACTACATCAAGTTCTTCCAGCGGGTGCTGCCGATGGCGGAGGCGCTGGGCAAGAAGGTGACCGGCTGGCACGACCTGATCAAGGCGACGCCTGCGGTGTCCGCGCTGCCGCAGTACTGGGGCACCGAGCCGGCCAACGACCTGGTGTCGGAAGCCGTCGCGCGGGGCAACAAGATTCTCCTGTCGCCGGCGAACAAGTCGTACCTGGACATGAAGTACGACGAGAACACCCCGCTGGGCCTGTCGTGGGCGGGCTACATCGAGATGGCGGACGCGTACGGCTGGGACCCGGGCACGTACCTGACGGGCGTCCCGGAGTCGGCGATCGCGGGGGTGGAGGCCCCGCTGTGGTCGGAGACGCTGGAGAACAGCGACCACATCGAGTTCATGGCGTTCCCCCGCCTGCCGGCGATCGCCGAGCTGGGCTGGTCGCCGTGGTCGACGCACGACTGGGAGTCGTTCCGCACCCGGGTGGCCGGCGAGGCCCCGCGCTGGGTGGAGATGGGCGTCGACTTCTACCGCTCACCGCAGATCCCGTGGGCTGACTGAGTTTCCGGGGCCCATCGCCAGGTGTTCGCCTGGCGATGGGCCTCGCGGCGTCCAAGATCCGGCTGCCGGCTCAGCGCGGTGGGCGTGCGGCGACCGGCTGGACCGTGCCCGTCAAGCGGGCCCGTTCCGCGGCGAAGACCGCGCGGTGCGACTCGAGTGACTCCTCCGCGCCCGACAGGATGTATGCCGCGTCGCCCGTCGACACCGCGCTCGTGAACGCCTCCACCAAGCCCGCGTCGCCACCGCCGTGGCCGGCGGATGCGTCCTGGCCCTCGCTCGACGCGGTGTGTTCCGACACCTCGCCCGTCACGAAGTCGTGCAGGCGGACGCGTTCGCCGTCGCCGTCCAGGCAACCTCGCGTGCCGAAGATCTGCGTGCGGCGGTCCTGGTGCGGGGTGAACGCCGTCATCGTGAACGTCGCCGTCACGCCGCCCGCGAACTCCAGCGCCACCACCTGGTGGTCCACCACGTCGTTGTCGCACGCGTACACGCACCGGCCGTACGGCCCGTCCCGCAGCGCCGCACGCACACCCGCCTCCGTCACCTCGTCGGTGATCACGTCGACCGGCCAGCCCGTGCGGCCCTCCGCCAGCCTGCCGAGGTACAGCCGCGGCGCCGAGTAGGCACAGTCCGGCTCGACCGCGCACTCGACGCACCGGTCGGCCGCGCCCGCGGGTTGCCGCGCGCGGACGAAATGCGTCAGCGAACCGAAGCTCGACACCCGCTCGATCGGCCGGCCGACGACGTGGCGCAGCCAGTCGATGTCGTGCCCGGACTTCGCCAGCAGCATGAACGACGCCAGGTCGCTGCGCCGCCAGTTGCCGCGCACATACGAATGCGCGTAGTGCCAGTACCCCACCGGCTCCAGGTGCTGCACGCTCATCACGTCGCCGATCCGGCCCTCGTCGAGCAGCCGCTTCACCAGCCGGGTGTACGGGCGGTATCGCAGCACGTGGCACACCGCGAACAACACGCCGGCGTCGGTGACCGCGCGCACCAGCTCGACACACTCGTCCTCCGTCGGGGCGAGTGGCTTCTCCACCATCAGGTGATAGCCGTTGTCCGCCAGCGTGATCGCCGGGCCGACGTGGTCGGAGTCCTGCGTCGTCACGATCGCCGCGTCGGCCAGCCGGGGCGCGGCGGCCAGCTCGTGCCACGAGCGGAACGCGCGCTCCGGCGGGATCCCGTGGCGCCGGGCGAAGTCCTCGCGCTGGTGCGCCCGCGGCTCGGCGACCGCCAGCACCCGCCCGCGGTCCGGACGCGCGGCGATCCACTCCCCGTAGCCGAATCCCCGCTGTCCCGCCCCCACCACGGCGAACGTCACCGGCCGGTCCATCAGGCCCTCCGAAAGGTCGTCACGACAACCGAGGCGGTCGTCCGCACCGGCTCGGGCAGCGCCGCCACCCGCTCCCCCAACGCTTCCCGTCCAATGTGCCACGCGCTCGGCCCCATGCCCACCAGCGACAGCACCTCCGCGTGCGACAGGGCCAGCTCGAACTCACATGTGTCCTGAGTGGACGGTTCGAGCGGCGCCAGCTGCTCGGCGACCCGCCGGGCCTTGTCCGGCGCCACGGTCAGCAGGCCCAGCTCGGCCACCAGGCCGGCCAGATGATCCGCCGTCGGCGCGACCACCACGAGCACACCGTCCGGCGCGAGCACCCGGTCCAGCTCGGCCGGGTTGCGCGGCGCGAACACGTTGAGCGCCACCGGGATCGACCCCGTCCGCACCGGCAGCCTGCCCCACGCGTCGCAGCCGACCGCGCCAAGCCGCGGGTGCGCCCGCGCCGCCCGGCGCAGCGCCGGCTTCGAGATCTCGAGCGCCAGGCCGACCCGCGCCGGGACGGCGTCGAGCACCGCGGCCAGGTAGTGGCCGGTGCCCGCGCCGAGGTCCGCGACGCACCCGCCGCCGACACCGGCGGCGGCCACGATCGCCCGGGCGATCGGCGCGTAGTGCCCGGCATCGAGGAAGCCGGCCCGCGCGGCGACCATGTCCGCACTGTCACCACTCACCGGAGTCTTCCCGGACAGCAGGCTCACATAGCCCTGCCGCGCGACGTCGAACCCGTGCCCGGACGCGCAGCGCACCGCCGCCGCGGCCAGGGCCAGGTCCGCGCCGCAGTGCGGGCACACCAGGTACGGCAGGACGTCAGCCAGCATCGGCCGCCAGCGCCTCGACCCGCCGGTGCAGCCGGTCGACGCGCGCCTCGGACTCCGGCTTCATCAGCACGCTGCGCAGCAGCCGCGCACCGTCCACATCGGCCGTGACGCCCGCGTGCCGGCGCGCGAAGTCCGCGGCGCCGACCTTCAGCACGGACAGGAACACCGGGTCCGCCTTGTCCCGCATGCCATCCGTCATCACACGCGCGCTCGCCGCGTCGATCGCCGACAGGCTGTCCCGGCGCGGGAAGTAGCTGACGATGTCGAGCTCCGGCTGCTGGTACAGCTCCAGGTGCGGCGAGTCCTCGATCAGCTCCGCCCAGCCGAGCGTGGCACGCCGGCCAGCCGCGAGGAACCGGCCGAGGCCGTCCGGTGTCGGCGGGATCACCTGGAACGTCAGCCACAGCGCGGCCGCGGCGGCGCCCGCGCGGGAGCACTCCAGGCTGATCTCGCCGAGGTGCAGGTCGGCCTCGGTGAAGTAGGTGTACGGCGAGTCGTGGTGGTAGAAGCGCGCGACCTCCGGGTCGGCGAAGATGACCGCGCCACACCCGTACGGCTGCAGCCCGTGCTTGTGCGGGTCGACGACCACCGAGTCGCAGCCGGCGATCGCGCGCCACGGCCGCGGGTCTATCGACTCCTCCTCACCGAGGAGGATGAAGAACCCGCCGTACGCGGCGTCCACATGCAACCGGATGCCGTACTTCTCCTTCAGTGCCAGCGCTTCGTGGACCGGGTCGACCGCGCCGAGCCCCGTGGTGCCCGCGGTGACGACGACGGTGCCGATGTCCTCCTTTCGTAACAGGTCCTCGAGCGCGTCGAGGTCCATCCGCCCGGCCGCGTCGACCGGGACGGTGTGTCCGGCCAGGCCGAGGACCTGGCACATGCGGGCGTGCGTGTAGTGGCTCTCCGCGCTGTACGCGACCCCCTTGCCCGGGTGGGACTCGCGCGCGACGAACAGCGCCTCCAGGTTGGCGACCGTGCCGCCGCCCGTGAGGTGCCCGAGATGCGTGCCGAACCCGAACATGTCGGCCAGCGCGGCGACTGCCTCGCGTTCCATCTTCGCGGTGGCCGGCGCGCCGTCCTGCGCGTGGTTGTTCGGGTTGACGAGCATCGCCGTCAGGTAGCCCGCGATCGCCACCGGGTGCGGCGGCTTGAGCATCTGGCCGGCGTAGTCGGGGTGGAAGAACGGGTAGTTGTCCGTGAGCCGCTCGGTGAGCTCGGCGAACGCCGCCCGGAACCGGTCGGGGTCGACCCGCTGGCACGGGTGCACCGGAAAGTCGGTGAACGTCCGCTGCCACGCGTCGACCGCGTCCACACCCTGGCGCAGCCACCCGGAGAGATCCGTCATGCCCTCACGATCGCATGCCGGACCGCTCAGCCGGCGGCGTGCCTGGCCAGGCCGTCCACGTTCTGCTGGATGAATCGGCCGAACATGCGCTCCAGGACCCAGCCCGTGCCGGGGTACTTCGGCCCGTAGCTGATCGTCCAGGTGATGTCCGTGCCCGAGTCGCGCGGGACGAGGTCCACGACGGCGCGGTAGTCGCGCACCGGCAGGCCGTTCAGGTGGTTGTACCGGAACTGCCGGTCCTGCGCGAAGCCGGTGATCTCGTCGCGGCCGCGGATGCGTCCGTTGAGGAACACCCGCACCGCGCCGACACCCTCCGGCTCGCCGTCGCCCTCGCGTTCGAGCTCGAACCCGTTGATGGCGGCCCAGTCCGGCCAGGTGGCGCCGTCTCGCAGCAGGCGGTAGACCTCGCTGGGTTCCGCCGAGCTGCGTGCGGACTTCTCGATGACGTAGCGGCGCACGGGCGCGATACTAAGCCATTTCCGGCCACGCGCGACCCGACGTCACACCACACAGAACTCGTTGCCCTCCGGATCCGTCATCTGTACATGGTCGCCCCGTCCGTCGAGCTCGTACACGCGCACAACCGTCGCGCCGGCAGCCTTCAGTCGCTCGACCATGTCGAGTACCTTCGGCCACCGCACGTCCCACGGCGTCTCCCGGCCACCGCCGGCCTTCAGGTCGACATGTAATCGGTTCTTGGCGACCTTGCCCTCCGGCACCTTCAAGAACGAGACCGTCGGCCGCTGTCCGGCCGGGTCGGTCAGGTACGTGCCGTCGTCCCACTCCTCTTCCGGCACGTCCATGCTGGCGAACCACTCGGGCCAGCTCGCGAACCCCGCCGGCGGCGCCGCCTGCTCGTACCCCAGGGCCAGCGCCCAGAAAGCCGCCAGCTCACCGGGGTGCGCGCAGTCGACGGTCAGTCCCCATTTCGTCATGTCGCGAAGCTACGCCGGGGGTCTGACAATTCTAGGAGAAGCGGCGCGCGGCCTCGGCGATCGCCGTCCGGGCGTCCGCCGCCAGCGTCTCGACCAGCTCGGCGGCGGGCACCTCGCGGGCGAACTCGTGTGCCTGCCCAGCCCACAGCGACATCGCCTCCGGGTCACCCGCGGCGCGCAGCTGCTTCGTCAGGTGGTGCACATGTGGATACGCCGCGGGCGCGGCCTTCGAGTGTTCGGTCATGAACCTGTTGACCAGCCCGCGCGCCGGCCGGCCGGTGAACGCCCGGGTCACGGCCGTGCGTCCCTCCCGGACCAGCGCATCCCGGTGCACCTGGTTCGTGCCCGCCTCCGGGCACAGCAGGAACATCGTGCCCAGCTGCGCCGCCGCCGCGCCGGCCACCAGGACGGCCGCCACGTCCGCGCCCGACGACAGGCCCCCGGTCGCGATCAGCGGCACGTCGACGGCCGCCGTCACCTTGCGCAGCAACGGAAGCAGCGCCGTGTCGTCGATCGGGTCGGCGTTGCGGAACGTGCCGCGGTGCGCGCCGGCCTCGGCGGCCTGCACACAGAGCGCGTCCGCGCCGGCCGCCGCCGCCTTGCTCGCCTCGTTCGCCGAGGTCACCGTGATCACGACCGTGCAGCCGGCATCCTGCAGCTCCGAGATCACGAACGAGTCCGGGCAGCCGAACGTGAAGCTGACGACCGGGACCCGCTCCTCGCGCGCCACCGCCAGCTTGCCGATCCAGCCGTCGTCCTCGTCGACCGCCTCGCCCAGCGTGACGCCGTAGCGCCGGGCCTCGCGCGCCAGCCGATCGCGGTAGCGGGCCAGGGCCGGGCCATCCACAGTGGACGTGTCGGGCACGAAGATGTTGACCCCGAACGGCTTGTCCGTCAGCTCGCGGACCGCGTGGATCTGGTCGCGTACGTCGCGCGGGATGAGGTAGCCCGCGGCCAGGAAGCCGAGCCCGCCCGCCCCGGACACGGCGGCCACCAGCTCCGGCGTCGACGCGCCACCGGCCATCGGCGCCTGCACGATCGGGTGGCGCAGCTCATCGAGGATCATCGGGGAAACTCCAGGTCCAGCAGGCGCAGCAACGGGGTCGCCTTGACCGCGGTCTCCGCGAGCTCGGCGTCCGGTTCGGACAGTGCGATGATCGCACCGCCGACACCGTAGGACACGACGTCCGGCTCGACCACCAGTGTACGGATCACGATGCTGAGATCCGCCGCGCCCGACAGCGAGAAGTAGCCGAGCGCGCCGGAGTAGACACCGCGCGGCCCTTCCTCCAGCCGGTCGATGATCGACATCGTACGGATCTTCGGCGCACCGGTCATCGACCCGCCCGGGAACGCGGCGCGGACGCAGTCGACGGCGTCCGCGCCGGGCCGCAGCCGGGCGCGGACCGTGGACACCATCTGGTGCACGGTCGCGAACGTCTCGACGGCGAACAGCTCCCCGACGGTCACCGAGCCGAGCTGGGCGACCGAGCCGAGGTCGTTGCGCACCAGGTCGACGATCATGAGGTTCTCGGCGCGGTCCTTGGGGCTCGCCGCGAGCTCGTCGCGCAGCGCGGCGTCGTCGGCCGGGGTCGCGCCGCGCGGCCGGGTGCCCTTGACCGGCCGTGACTCGGCGACCCCGTCGGCTGACACGCGGAGGAACCGTTCGGGTGACACGGACAGCACGCTCAGCTCGCCGAGCCGCAGCAGCGCGGAGTACGGCTCGGGGTTGTCCCGGCGCAGCGCCCGGTAGGCGGGCCACGGGTCGAGCTTGCCGTGCGCGGCGAGCCGGTTGGTCAGGCACACCTCGTACGTCTCGCCCGCGGTGATCTCCCGCTGGCACGCGGCGATCAGCTCGAGGTACGTGGCGGGGTCGTGGCGTGCGGTGAGCGGGCCCAGCTCGGCGCGCAACGGCTCGGGCGGCGGCGGCGTGATCGCGCGGAGCCGGGCAGCCGTGTCGTCGAGCCAGGCGGCGTTGTCGGGGTGGTCGAGGGCGAGCAGGTGCACCTCGCGCTCTCGGTGGTCGACGGCGACGGCCCGGTCGGCGAAGATCATCGCGGCGTCGGGCAGCGTGGAGCGGTGGGCGGTCGCGGCGCCGCACTCGGCCTTCAGCTCGTAGCCGAGGTAGCCGACCCAGCCCAGGGCGAAGTCGAACGGCAGGTCGGCGCGGACCCGGTGCGCGGCCAGGTCGGCCTTCAGCCAGTCCAAAAAGGATCCCTGGACGGTCTGGTCGCCGGCCGCCGAGCGCACGGTGACGCGGCGGCAGGTGACGTCGGCGGTGGCGACCCGGGCGAGCGGGCCTGCCGCGTCGCCGAGGAAGGAGAAGCGCCCAGCGGTCGGGTTGGTGCGCGGATCGGCGCTGTCCAGCCAGAACGCGTGCGCGGACTCGCGGTAGAGGGCGTCGAACACGGACTCGGCGGCCACGTCGACCGCGACCCGGCGGTGCAGCAGCCGCGGGCCGCCGGTGGCGCGGGCGCGCACGACGGGGCGCTCGCGGCGGGTGGCGCGCAGGAAGTTGGCCAGCAGCAGGTCGCCGTGCTCGGTGCGGATGGACTCGGGGTGGAACTGGACGCCCCACTGCGGGCGGGTGCGGTGCCGGACGGCCATGAGGACGCCGTCGGGGGTGGTCGCGATCGGCTCGAGGTCGGCGGGGAGCCGGGTGACGGTGAGCGAGTGGTAGCGGACTGCCTCGAACGGCGAGGGCAGCCCGGCGAGGATGCCGGTCTGCTCGTGGACGATCTGGGAGACCTGGCCGTGGCGGACCCGGGGCGCGGGCCCGACCTCACCGCCGTGGACGTGGCAGATGCCCTGGTGGCCGAGGCAGACGCCGAGCAGCGGGATAGTGGCGGCGCGGATTACGTCGGCGCAGATGCCGAAGTCGCGCGGCCGCTCGGGGCGGCCGGGGCCGGGCGAGATGATCACGTTGTCGTACCGGTCGAGGTCGGCCGCGGACCAGCCCGGCTCGTCGTTGCGCACAATGGTCGGCGCCACGCCGGTGACCGCGCCGACGTGGTGGAACAGGTTGTGGGTGAACGAGTCGTAATTGTCGATGATCAGCGTGCGCATCAACCACCTCGCGAGGGACCGGCCGAGCCTGACCGAAGGGCACTCGTCGGCGCAAGGAGGGATCTGTCACGGGCGGTGTGGGTGCTGGCCGGCAGCGTGGGCCAACGCTCCCGCTGCCGGCCAGGGACTGGGGGTCGCGCTCGTACAACCCATGGTGCGATATGCGTTTCCGCAGGTCAACGAGGCTCGACCGGCACTTGACGCGCGCCCTTGGCAGCAGCGAGGAAGAGGGGCCGACAACGAGCCGTCCAGCGCGGACGCGCTACCCGGCGAGCCACGTCTCGTCACCCGCGGCGATGTCGGCGCGCGCCGGACCGGGCTGGACCGGGCTGGATCGGGACCGACCGCACCGTGGGGCCTGCGGGGGTCGCCCCCGCAAAATAATGACGGCCGACCTGGCGAAAGTGGCAAAGCCACTGAGCAGGATCGGCCGGAGGTCGTGGAGCTGAGGGGAATCGAACCCCTGACCCCCTCGATGCGAACGAGGTGCGCTACCAACTGCGCTACAGCCCCTGGTGATGCCGCGTGAGCATAACAGCTACTCGCCCACCGCCCGGCGATAGGGCAGCGAGGCCGGTTCGTCCAGTTCCTCGAATGCCGGGTCCTCGTCGTCGACGTCCACGAGGACGGCGCCGGCGCGGACGACCGGGGGCATGTACGGACCGTCGGCGACGCGCTCGCGGGGGCCGACGGCCTCTTCGGGCTCGTATTCCTCCTCGAACGACTCCTCGTAGGCGTCCGCCTCCGGCTCAAGCTCGTACGCGGGCTCGGGCGGGCGCTGCTGCTGGCGCGCGACGGCCTGCGCGCGGCGGACGCGCTGCAGCCGGGCGAGGCGGCGTTCGCGGATCTCGGTCTCGATACGGACCTGGCGGCGCAGGTACACGAGGTAGCTGACGAGGACCACGTCGATGACGCCGTGCGCCCACCACGCCATGGGGAACGCGACGGCACCGAAAACGGCCGATGCGACGGCGCCGACGAGCATGGCGAGTACGACCCGCTGGCGGAAGGCGTACTTGGCCTTCGCGATGATGGCGGCCGCCTCCGGGTCGAAGCCGCCCCGGCCCGGGCGGTAGCGCGGGGCGTAGTGGAGTTCCGCCTCGTCGTAGTAGCCAGGGCTCATCTCGTCCCGCGCATCCCGGTCGGCGTCATGGGCGGCTTCCTCCGAGGATTCGTCGGCGGCAGCGGCAGGGTCCGCCAGTTCTCCACCGAAATCCTCGTCGATCACGTCAGTGTCGCGCATGGGGGCCTCCTCCATGCCGTATTCCGCCTCGTCCCGCGTGTCCTCCCCGGCCTCACCGCTTCCGCTGCGCACCACCCTGGCCGCCAGTTCCGAGTCCGCGGTCTTCGCGACCTCCTGGCGCTTCCGCACGATCATCGGCACGAGGACGACGAGCCACGCCAGCACGAGCGCGACCACCACAAGCGAACTCGGCATGCCTCGACACCTCCCCCGTGACGATTTCCCGCGGCGACTTCCTGCGCCACGTTAGTCACAACAGTCACACGTGTGTCGGAGGCGCGCCGTAACACAATCGAAGATCCACAGGGGGATTCAGACCAGTTCGGCGCGCCCCGCGGCGACCAGCCGGTTCACGAGTCCACTCGGGACGTCCTCTGTGGTCAGTGCGAAACACAGGTGGTCGCGCCAACCCCCGGCGACGTCTAGGTAACGGCGGAACAGACCTTCCTCGCGGAAGCCGAGTTTCGTGAGGACCCGGACGCTCGCGTTGTTCTCCGGGCGCACGGTCGCTTCGAGCCGGTGCAGTCCGGCCAGGGCGAAACAGTGGTCCACGACCAGCGCGACCGCGCCGGTGGCGACGCCGCCCGACGTCACGTGGGTGCCGACCCAGTAGCCGACCCAGGCCGAGCACAGCGAGCCGCGCACGATGTTGCCGACCGTCACCTGCCCGGCGAGCTCGCCGTCCACGGTGATGACGAACGGCAGCGTCAGCCCGCGGCGGGCGAGCGCGCGCAGCGTCGACCACTGGCCTGGCCAGGCGAGTGCGGCGTTGTTGTCGTTCCAGCCGCCGGGCACGGTGGGTTCCCAGCTCTGCAGGTGCAGCCGGTCGCGGCGGCGCACCCGGCTCCACGCCGGCGCGTCGCGCAGCCGCGGCTTGCGTACCTCGAGCATGCCCGCGGGCACCCGTAACGGCCCGAGCTGGGTGGGCCAGCCGGGATGGCGGCCCTGCGGCACCGACCAACTCACCCCGTGAGCCGTCCTTTCAGCCACGTTGTGCCAGGAAGCTGACCTGAACCTCCTCGCCGACGACGACCTCGGTGGTCTCGTCGTCGACCAGGATCAGGCAGTTCGCCTCGGCGAGCGACGCCAGCAGGTGCGAGCCCGACATGCCCAGCGGCTGCGCGAGGTACTCGCCGTTGTTCTCGTCGCGCAACAGCTGGCCGCGCAGGAAACCCTTGCGCCCCTTGGCCGACGTGATCGGCGACAGCAGCCGCGCGGCGATCTGCCGCCGGTGCGGGTTGCGCTTGCCCTGGGCGGCGCGGATCAGCGGGCGGACCATCACCTCGAACACGACGAGCGCGCTCATCGGGTTGCTGGGCAGCAGGAAGGTCGGCACGGCGTCCGGGCCGAGCCTGCCGAAGCCCTGCACCGAGCCGGGGTGCATCGCCACCCGGCTCATGTCGACGTCGCCGAGCTCGGAGAGCGACGCGCGGATCTCGGCCGCGAACTCACCGCCGACTCCGCCCGCGATCACGACGATCTCGCTGAGCAGCAGCCGGCCCTCGACGATCTCGCGCAGTCGGCGGGTGTCGCTGGGCACGATGCCGACCCGGTTCACCTCGCCGCCCGCGTCGCGTGCGGCGGCGGCCAGCGAGTACGAGTTGACGTCGTAGACCTGGCCCTGGCCGGGCGTGCGGTCGATGTCCACCAGCTCGTCGCCGATCGAGATGATCGACACCCGCGGCCGGGGGTAGACCAGCACCTTGGCCCGGCCGACCGCCGCGAGCAGACCGACCTGCGCGGAGCCGATCGGCGAGCCGCGGCGCACCGCGACGTCACCGGTCTGCACGTCCTCGCCGGTCCGCCGGACGAACGCCGCCGAGGGCACCGGCTGGTGCACGGTCACCCGCGCGTGGTGGCCATCGGTGTAGCCGATCGGGACCACGGCGTCCGCGAGCGTGGGCAGTGGCGCGCCGGTGTCCACGCGCACCGCCTGACCCGGTTGCAACCGGCGCGGCTGGCGCGAGCCGGCCGCGATCTCGCCGACGACCGGCAGCACGACCGGCTCGCTGCCGGCCTCCCGGACGTCTACGCTGCGCACCGCGTAGCCGTCGACCGCCGCCTGGTCGAACCCGGGCAGCGCGCGTTCGGCGACGACTTCCTCGGCGCAGAGCAGCCCCTGCGCCTCGGAGATGGCCACCCGAACGGGGGCAGGGCGAACCGCAGCGGCAAGCGCCCGGCCGAGCTGCTCGTCGACTGACCTCATTCCGACCCCGTCTTTTGTCGCTACTCCTCTACGCGCCCGCGCAACCACTCGCGAAGGTCAGGCCCATACTCCGGGTGCTGGAGCGCGAAGTCCACGGCGGCACGCAGGAAACCACCAGGATTGCCCAGGTCGTGACGTCCACCGCGGTGGACGACGACATGTACGGGATGACCTTCGTCGATCAGCATCGCGACGGCGTCGGTGAGCTGCAACTCGCCGCCCGCGCCGGGGGTGATGCGCTTGAGGGCGTCGAACACCGCGCGGTCGAGCAGGTAGCGGCCGGCCGCGGCGAAGGTGGACGGCGCGTCCTCCGGCGCCGGCTTTTCCACCATGCCGTTGACCTTCTTGACGTCGGGGTCGTCGGTGTCCTCGACGTCGAAGACGCCGTACGGGGAGATCTCCTCCTTCGGGATGTCGAACGCGCACAGCACGGTGCCGCCGTGCCGCGCGCGGGTGCGGGCCATGCGGCCCAGCACGCCGGTGGGCAGTACGAGGTCGTCGGGCAGCAGCACGGCAACCGCCTCGTCCTCGGGGGTCAGGTTCGGCTCCGCACAGCTGACCGCGTGGCCGAGGCCCAGCGGCTCCTCCTGGATCGCGGTCTCGACCGACAGCAGCTCGCTCGCGCGGCGGACCTTGGCGAGCAGCTCGGTCTTGCCGCGCCGCTCGAGCATCTCCTCCAGCTCGGGTTGGCGCCGGAAGTACTGCACGACGGCGTCCTTGCCCGGCGACACGACGATGACCAGGCGTTCCGCCCCTGCCTCCGCTGCCTCGCCCGCGACGAGCTCGATGCCGGGGGTGTCGACGACTGGCAGGAGCTCCTTGGGCACCGCCTTGGTCGCCGGCAGAAATCTCGTGCCGAGCCCCGCTGCCGGCACGATGGCGGTTCTGATGCCGTTCACAGATGCGGTCCCAGGGTCAGAACTGATGGCGGTAGTGGGGGCCATGGACAGCCAGCCTAACCTCATGTCGTGGCCCGGCCGGGGAGTGATCGAGAACAAAGCGCCGCGATGACCAAGTGGCGGTGGCGCAAAGAGCTGCTCTCCGAGCGTCGCCGCGTGCCGGCGAGCGTCCGGTTCGCCGAGGCGATGTCCTTGTCCAGCCACCTGACCAGCGGCAGGGTCGTGTTCCCCGGTCAGACCGTGTGTGCGTTCGTACCGATCGCCTCCGAACCTGGTTCCGTGCAGATGCTGGATGACATGAACGATTTCGGCGCGCGCGTGCTGCTGCCGATCGTCACCGGCAACGGCCCGCTCGAGTGGAGCTTCTACGCCGGTCGAGACTCGCTGCGCCCTGGGCCGTACGGACTGCGCGAGCCGATCGGCGAGGTGCTCGGCACCTCCGCGCTGCGGATCGCCGACCTCGTTCTCGTGCCCGCGCTCGCCGTCGACCGCAACGGCGTGCGCCTCGGCCGCGGCGCGGGGCACTACGACCAGTCCTTACCCCTGGCCTCGAACGGCACCGAGCTCGTGGCCGTCGTGCGCGACCAGGAGATCTTCGAAGCGCTGCCCAGCGAGCAGCACGACGTGCGGATGACGGCGGTGCTCACTCCGAACCGCGGTCTGCTCCGGTTCGTGTGACGCCGGCCTCGGCCGGGGAGGTTTGCACTCCGGCCGCGTTCTGGCGCAGAATATGCCTTAGCACTCTGACTGCGCGAGTGCCAAGACCCGGGAAGAGGGAGCAAGCCCGTGCCGACCTACCAGTACGCCTGTACGGCGTGCGAGCACCGCTTCGAGGCGGTGCAGTCCTTTAGCGACGCGTCGTTGACCGAGTGCCCGGAGTGTGCCGGCCGGCTGCGCAAGCTCTACGGCTCCGTCGGTGTCGTGTTCAAGGGGAGCGGCTTCTACCGCACCGACAGCCGTGCGGAGGCGAAGTCGGCCACCGCGTCGCCGGACGGCAAGTCGTCATCGGACAGTAAGTCGTCGTCCGAGAGCAAGTCCTCGTCGGACAGCAAGTCCACTGACTCATCGTCGTCCTCATCGTCGTCTTCCTCCTCGTCTTCCTCGTCGAAGGACTCCGGTTCGTCGTCCTCGGGGTCATCATCCACGGGCGACACGACAAGCTCGGCGAAAATCGCGTCCTGAACCCGGGGTTGTCCACAACCTCGCCGGTTATCCACAGCCCGGGACTTTCTCCGGCTGACCACCGCGTTCCGGCCGTAGCGTCGGTCCCATGGCCCCATCGCTGACCCCGTTTCTCCGAGACCGCCTGCGCCAGTTCGTCTCTACCCGCGGGTGGCCCCGCGCGCTCGCGCTGCGCCGCGTCGTCGCCGGGTTGCTCGTGCTGCTCGCCGCGGCCCTCGCCGTCCGCCCGCCGCCGCAGGCGCGTGGCGAGCCGACACAGCCGATGCTGGTCGCCGCGCGCGATCTGGCGCCGGGCGCGAGCCTGCGCCCCGCCGACGTGCGGGTCGTGCGCGCACCGGAGTCCCTGCGCCCGCCCGCCGCGCTGACCGGCGCCGAGCAGGTGACCGGCCGTGTGCTCGCCGGCGCGGCGAGCCGTGGCGAGCCGGTGACGCGCACGCGCCTGGTCGGCCGGGAGAACAGGCGCCTCGCGACCGGTGACCCGGATTCGGTGGCGGTGCCGGTCCGTCTGGCCGACCCCGAGGTCGCCGCGCTGCTCACGCCGGGCGCACGCGTCGACGTGGTCACCGTCGCACCCGAGGGTGGCTCGGACGCGGTACTTCTCGCCGCGAACGCGGCTGTGGTGACGGTGCGCGCGGACGAACCGGAGGGCGCTGTGCAGCCCGGAGCGCGACCCGGCAGGCTTGTCGTCATCGCAGTGCCGCGGGAATCCGCGACGCGGCTGGCATCGGTCTCCCTGGGACAGCCGGTCGCCGTGACGCTGCGTTGACCTGTCCCCAGCCCTAGAAGGGAGCTGACGTGCTGAAGGGGTTCAAGGACTTCCTGCTGCGCGGGAATGTCGTCGAGCTCGCGGTCGCCGTGATCATCGGTACCGCGTTCACCGCCATCGTGACCGCGATCGCGCAGAAGCTGATCCAGCCGCTGATCGCGTCCATCGGTGGTGCGAACGTGACCGGTCTGGCGTGGACCATCAACCCGGACAACAAGGCGTCGACGATCGACTTCGCCGCGATCATCACCGCAATGATCAACTTCCTGATCATCGCCGCGATCGTCTACTTCATGCTCGTCCTGCCGATGAAGACCATCCAGGAGCGGCGCAGGCGCGGCGAGGAGCCCGGTCCTTCGGAGCCCACCGACGTCGAGGTGCTGTTGGAGATCCGCGATCTGCTTCGCCAGCAGCAGCAGTCCCAGCTGCAGCCGGTCGGCCGCGGCGGCCCGTTCCCGGGCGGCCAGGCGGGCCAGTACCCGCCGAACGGTCCGGTGGGGCCACCGCAGGGGCCGGGTGGCCCGGTTGGTCCGTCCGGCCCGCCGCCGGGAGGCCCAGGCCCTCGAAACTGGTGAAAGGGAGACGCCCAGGCAGTCAACTCACCGACCGGCGAACGTTCCGGAGTCAGTCCTGGTCGTGATGGGGCGGGCGGTTCCGCTCGTACCAGGAGTCGCGATCGGACTCCGGACGTTCGGGGTCGCGCTCGTCGGAGGTGGTCGCCGGCAGGACGTCGCCGAAGATGTCGTCGAGGTCGCGGCGCCGCCGCGGCTGCGGCGGACCGTCGGGTTCCGGCTCGCGGGTCATCCGGCTAGTTCACGTCCAGGCCCGACAGTTCGTCGATGACGTGCGGCACGAGGGCGGACAACGTCGCCATGCCGTCGCGGACCGCGGCGCGTGAACCCGCCAGGTTCACGACCAGCGTGCTGCCCGAGATGCCGACGAGCCCGCGCGAGATGCCACCGTCCACGGCACCCGCGGCGAGGCCCGACGAGCGGATCGCCTCCGCGATGCCGGGGATCGGCCGGTCGAGCACGCCCTGCGTGGCGTCCGGCGTGACGTCGCGCGGGGAAACGCCAGTGCCGCCGACAGTGATCACGAGGTCGGCGCCGCCGATCACGGCCGTGTTCAGCGCGTTGCGGATGTCCACGATCTCCCCAGCCACCGTGACGATCCCGTCCACGATGAACCCGTTCTCCTCGAGCAGCTCGGTGACCAGCGGGCCGACCGTGTCCTCGTGCTCACCGTGGGCAACCCGGTCGTCGACGATCACGATGAGGGCCCTGCCGAGCCGCTGCGCACTGCGTTCCATGGCGCTCACCGTAGTCGGAACCCGGGCAGGTTCGCCGTGAACCCGTCGAGCAGGTGCCGGAGCCCGAACTCGAACTGTTCGTCGAGATCGAGGTCGAAGTCCGACGCCTGCATCACGCGGACGAACGTCGGGTACCCGCCGGAGGAGGTCACGTCGGCGAACGCGGTGTCCTGCGCCTCGAGGTGCTGCTCGAGGGTGACCCCGGACTCGTGCTCCTCGGCGGCGTCCCACTCGAGCCCGGCGGCGATGCCCCGCACGTAGCCGAAGACCGCGACGTAGACCTGGAACATCTGGTACTCGTCGAGCCCGGTGCCGGCCAGCACGCGCAGCACGCCTTCGCCGAAGGCCAGCGTCCGCGGCGTCGGCCGCGGGCGGGTCAGCGACAGCGCGGTGACCGCCCACGGGTGGCGCCGGAAGATCGCCCACTGCAGCCGCGCGGCGACCTCCAGTCCGGCCCGCCATCCGGGCGGCGGGTCGGCGGGGAACGGGTGATCACCGAACACGGTGTCGGCCATCTGCACGAGCAGTTCGTCCTTGCTGGGCACGTGCCGGTACAGCGACATGGTCGACACCCCGAGCGCGGTCGCGACCCGCCGCATGGACAACGCGGCCGCGCCTTCGGTGTCCGCGATCGCGATGGCCGTGCGCAGCACCCGCTCTCGCGTCACCTCCCCGGCCGCGCGCCGTGTGGCGCCGGCCCGGCGCGCGGCGCCCGCCGCCGGCGACGCGGCCCCGGCCGGATCGGCCGACCTCTCCGGCGCGACGGCGACGGTGTCTGCGTCTGCGTCGGCGACCACCGTGCCGATGCCCGGGCGCGGGACGACCAGCCCCTCCTCGCGCAGGGCGGTCAGCACCTTGGTGGCAGTCGCCATCGCCACGCCCCACTCCTTCGTGATCCGGCGCGTCGACGGAACCCGGTCCCCCGGCCGCAGCCGGCCCGACTCGATGCGCCGGCGGATCTCGTCGACGATCCCCGTGTACGCCACCTCGGTCACCCAAACCTCCCTAGTGAACTAGTGCACTACCTCAAGAAATGGCTCAACAACAACGTGCACTAGTTCACATACAGTGTACATACACCGATCTCAGGGAGGAACAAGATGACGAACGTACTGATCTCCGGAGCGAGCGTGGCCGGGCCGGCGCTGGCGTACTGGCTCAACCGCCAGGGCATGCGCGTCACGATCGTGGAGAAGGCGCACGCCGTGCGCCCAGGCGGGCTCGCCGTCGACTTCCGCGGGTCCGCGATGTGGATCCTCGAGCAGATGGGCATCCTCGACGAGTTGCGCCGCCACGCGACGGGCTCGGGCGACGCCACGATCGTCGCCGAGGACGGCACGCCCATCGCGACCATGCCGGGCGAGATCTTCTCCGGCGATCTCGAGGTGCACAAGGCCGACCTCACCCGGATCCTCTACGAGCTGACCAGTGCCGACACCGAGTACGTCTTCGGCGACTCGATCCGCGCGATCTCCCAGCTGGATCACGGTGTCCGGGTGAACTTCGAGCGCGGCGAGCCACGCACGTTCGACCTCGTGATCGGCGCCGACGGGCTGCACTCGCGCGTGCGGGCGCTCGCGTTCGGCCCGGACGAGCGGTTCGCGCACAGCCTCGGCTACTGGTTCGCGTCGTTCTCGCTGGAGAACTACCTCAACCTGGCCCGCGAAGGCCTGACCCACGTGTGCGGCCACCGGAGCGCGAACATCTTCGCCGGTCGCGTCGGCTCCGAGGCACGCGCGCTGTTCATGTTCGCGGCGCCGCCGGAAGAGCCGCCGCGCGGCGATGTCGCGGCACAGCAGCGGGCGATCGCCGAGGCCTACGCCGGCGTCGGCTGGGAAGTGCCCCGGCTGCTCGATGCGATGGCCGAGTCGGCCGACTTCTACTTCGACACGCTCAGCCAGATCCGCATGGACACCTGGTCAACCGGCCGCGTGGCGCTCGTGGGTGACGCGGGCTACTGCGCGTCGCCGATGTCGGGGCGCGGCACGTCGCAGGCGCTGATCGGCGCCTACGTGCTCGCGGGCGAGCTCGCGACCGCGCCGGACCGCGCGACGGCTTTCGCTTCGTACGAACGGATCCTGCGTGACTACGTCGAGGCCAACCACGAGCTGGGCCGGCAGGCGACCGCGTCGCTGGAGGTTCCGCCGACGCAGGAGATGATCGACGCGATGACCGAGGCGCCGCCGGAGGGCGGCCCGTCTAACGACGACGTGCCGCTGCCGGACTACCGCACACATCTGACGGTTCTGTGACGGTGCGGCCGCCGGCCTCGCGCGAGCCGGCGGCCGCGCCCTAGCGTCTGGCGCATGCGAGTGCTGATCACCGGTGCGGCCGGGTTCATCGGTTCCCACATCGCCGAGCTGCTCGGCGAGCGCGGCCACGAGACCGTGCTGCTGGACAACCTGTTGCCGAAGGCGCACGGTCCACAGGCGACAGTCGAGGGCGTGACCGTTGGCGACGTGCGGGACGCCGGGCTGCTCGACGACCTGCTGCGGGGCGTGGACGTGGTGTGCCACCAGGCGGCAGTGGTCGGGCACGGCCTCGACCCGGCGGACGCGCCGGACTACGCGCTGCACAACGACTACGGCACCGCGGTGCTACTGGCGGCGATGTACCGGGCGGGCACGAGCCGGCTGGTGCTCGCGTCGTCGATGGTCGTGTACGGCGAGGGCCGGTACACGTGTGCGTCGCACGGCGTGGTTCGTCCGGGCCCGCGACTGCGGTCCGATCTGGACGGTGGACGGTACGAACCACCGTGCCCGGTCTGCGGGGCGGCGCTGGCCCCGGGCCTGGTCGGCGAGGACGCGCCGATCGACCCGCGCAGCACGTACGCGGCGACGAAGGCGGCGCAGGAGTTCCTGGCGTCGGCGTGGGCGCGGCAGACCGGTGGTGGCGTGTGGGCGTTGCGATACCACAACGTGTACGGACCGCGGATGCCGCGGGACACGCCGTATGCCGGGGTGGCGTCGCTGTTCCGCTCGGCGCTGCGGCGCGGCGAGTCCCCGACGGTGCTCGAGGACGGTTGTCAGCGCCGCGACTTCGTGCACGTGCGGGACGTGGCGCTGGCCAACGCGCTGGCGATCGAGGCCGCCCCCCGCGCAGGCGCCCTGACCGCGGCGAACGTCTGCTCCGGCGACCCGCACACGGTCGGCGAGCTGGCCACGGAGCTGGCGAGGGCGTGCGACGGCCCGGCCCCGACGGTGGCCGGCGGCGCACGCCCGGGCGACGTCCGGCACGTGGTGGCGGACCCGGCCCGCGCACGGGCGCTGCTGGGTTTCGAGGCCCGGACCGGGTTCGCGGAGGGAATCGCCGAGTTCGCGAACGCCCCGCTGCGCGCCCCGGCCGCGGTGTCCTAGCGAGACGGCGAGCGCCGCGCACGGACCGCAGCGCCTGGCGCCACCTCAAACGCCCGCCCGGCACATCGGCCACAGCGTCCAACACGACGGCAACCACCCGCCCGACACTCAAGCCGCTGAGTCCAGCACGACAACACCCCGCCCGACACACCTCAGCCACAGCACCCGAGTGCAACGCCGCATGGCTCACTCGGGCGCTCGAGCCGCAAAGTCCCAACACCGCAGCGATCATTCCGCTCGGCACACCAGCCGACGCCGAGCGGCCCCGCGCCGCACACCAGCCAGCAGAGCTCCCGGCGCGACGGGGCCCACCAACCGCGAACCCGGCCGGTGCCGTTCGCGCAACAGGCTTCCCCACCGCCCCCGGGGTCCCCCCCGATTTCCACACTACCCGTGACGTCCGACGGAAACGGGACGTCACAAGGGAACTGTGGACAACCGCGGCGCCTGTGGACAGGTCACACGGCTGCCAGCGGGAGGCGGACCTCGAAGCGGCAGCCCGGCCCGTGGTTGTGGGCGTCGATCCGGCCCCGGTGTGCCTCCACGAGACCCTTCGCGATCGCCAGGCCCAGGCCGCCACCCACCTGTTCGTCGCCCATCGCGCTCGGGGTGCGGGCCGGCGAACCGCGGAACGCCACGTCGAACACGCGAGTCAGCTCGCCGTCGGGGATGCCGCCGCACGCGTCGTCCACGGCGAGGACCGCGTCCGCGCCGTCCACGCCGATCTGGACGGCCACGGTGCCGTCCGGGGGCGTGTGGCGGATCGCGTTCGAGACCAGGTTGCGGACCACCCTTGCCAGCTCCGGGTCGCTGCCCAGCACCACCGGCGCGGTCGCCGCGGTCGCCAGCACCCGCACGCGCTTGCGGTGCGCCACCGGGGTCTGCGCGGCCAGCACGTCCGACACCACGTCCTGCAGCGCCACCTGCGACATCGTCAGCCGCAACGCGCCCGCGGTGATCCTGGACAGCTCGAAGAGGTCGTCGACCATGCCGGACAGGCGTCTGCTCTCCCCGCCGATGCGGTGCGCGTAGCCCGCCACCTCCCGCGGCGACGACACGACCCCGTCGGCGAGCGCCTCGGCCATCGCGCGGATGCCCGCGAGCGGCGTGCGCAGGTCGTGGCTGATCCACGCCACCAGCTCGCGCCGCGACGCCTCCGCCGCCCGCTCCCGCTCCCGCGCCTCCCGCTCCCACACGCTCCGCCGCGCGATCGCCCGCCCCAGCAGCAGCGCCACCGGCAGCGTCACCAGCACCACCAGCACGCACACCAGCGCCATCGTCGTCAGCGTCGCGTTGAACATGAAGCCGCTGACGCCCAGCACGCCGGTGATCACCGCGACGACCGGTACCAGCACGAGCACGGTCATGGTCGTGGTGAGCGAGCCGCGGCGGACCCCGTACAGCAACGCGGTGCCCAGCGCCACGACCGGCAGCACCAGCGCCAGCGCGACCGGCAGGATGTCCAGCGCGTGGCTGAGCATCTGGCCAAGCGACTCGCCGGGCTCGATGATCGGGACCTGGTCAGGCGCTGCGGTCATAGCGGTACCCCACTCCCCACACCGTCGAGATCCGCACGGGCTTCGCCGGGGTGGCCTCGATCTTCTCGCGCAACCGTCGCACGTGGACGGTCACAGTGGACTGGTCACCGAAGTCCCAGCCCCACACCTTCTCCAGCAGCTGCTCGCGGGTGAACGCCTCGCCGGGGTTGGCCAGCAGGAACACCAGCAGGTCGAACTCGCGCGTGGTCAGCGGCAGCTCGGTGTCGCGCAGCACGGCCGTGCGGGCGGTCACGTCGACCCGCAGGTCGCCGTCTACCAGCTCCCTCGCCGCCGGCGGGGTCACCGCGGCCCCGGCCCGGCGCAGCACCGACGTCACCCGCAACGCCAGCTCGCGCGGGCTGAACGGCTTCGTCACGTAGTCGTCCGCGCCCAGCTGCAGGCCGGCGATCCGGTTCTCCTCCTCGCCGAGCGCGGTCAGCATCACCACCGGCACCGCGCTCGTCTGCCGCAGGATGCGGCACACCTCGAGCCCGTCGATGCCCGGCAGCATCAGGTCCAGCACCACCAGGTCCGGCTCGTGCCGCG
Source organism: Actinophytocola sp. (assembly GCA_035995025.1). GTDB lineage: Bacteria > Actinomycetota > Actinomycetes > Mycobacteriales > Pseudonocardiaceae > Actinophytocola. The sequence goes on along the minus strand of DASYKY010000006.1, from coordinate 17,150 downwards.
CGATCCACGCGAGCGCGTCCTCGCCGTTGTCGGCGAGCGCGACCTGGTGCCCGGCCAGCTCCAGGTAGCGGCGCACCACGTCCCGCACGGTCAGGTCGTCGTCGACCACCAGCACCCGCGTGTTCATGCACCTCACCAGTTCGTCAGCAGCACGTGGTTGACCGCCAGCGCGGTCCCGGCCTGCGCGACCAGCCACCAGCGCCGCGACGCCCTCGGGAGCATCGCCGCGGCCAGCACCAGCCACACCGCGAACGGTAGCCAAATACGCTCGGTCTCCGCTTTCGAGAGCCCGGTCAGGTCGGCGGTCAGCACGGCGAGCGCCGCGCCGCGGACCAGCGCGACCACCGGCGTGGGGTGCTCGCGGCCGGGCAGGCCGTCGAGGAACCGGGGCACCGTGCGGCGCAGCCCGGCCGCCGCGGCCGGGCCGACGGCCAGTGCCAGGCACGCGAGGTTCGTCCACACCCAGTACCAGTACGGCCGCGCCGACGCGATGCCCGAGAAGTACCGCTCGACGACCAGCTGGTAGCCGTCCACCCACCAGAAACCGGCCAGCGCGAACGCCGCGGCCACGGCCAGCGCCGCCGGCACCGCGTACAGCAGCGCGCGCCAGCACCGGCTCACCAGCACGACCGCGAGCGCGATCGGGGCCATCAGCAGCAGGCCGTAGGACAGGAAGATGCCGAAGCCCAGCAGCAGGCCACCCATCGCGCACAGCGCGCCGCCCGCCGATCGGCCGGCGGTCAGGCGGGTCGCACCGACGGCGAGCGCCGCGACGCCGGCCGACACGACACCGGCGAACATCGCGTCCGCCGACACGCCCATCCACACCGCGCCCGGCAGCAGCGCCACGAACGGCAGCGCCGCGCGGGCGAGGTCGGCCCGGCCGAGCGCGGCGACGGTCACCGGGACCGCGACCGCAGTCAGGCCGCCGGCGAGCACGCAGAACACGCCTGCCGCGGTCGGTCCCGGCAGGCCGAGCCGGTCGAGCCACACGAACACGAGCGTCGCGCCCGGCGGGTGCCCGGACACGTGCGTGGTCCACGGGTCCGGCGCGGTGGCGAGGATCCGGTCGGTGAACGTGCGCAGCATGGTCGGGATGTCGGTGATGCCCGGCACCTCGGACAGGTACTCCGAGCCGGTCGCGAGCCGGTGCACGACGCCGGCCTGCCAACCGTCCACAAGGGCCAGTGCGAACGTCCACGCCACCGACAGCGCGTAGGCGGCGGGCAGCGCGTACCGCCAGCGCAGCCGCTCGGCCAGCACCGGTCCCCAGGCGACCGCGGCGATCGCCACGCAGACCGCCAGCACCGTGCCGGGGCCGACGTGCGGCGCGAGGTGCGCGAGGACCGGGTACTCGCCGAAGCTCGCCGAGGCGTGCCCGAAGTGTGCGGGGCCGTAGAGGCGGGCGCCGGTGAGCATGCCGACCGCGAGCGCGACGAACACGAGCAGCAGCGCGGCGGCCCCGGCGACGAGGTCGGCGCGCACGCCGGAACGCCGCGCGGGCGGGGCAGGGTCCGCGCGGGTGATGACGGTGGACACGGATGGACCGTAAGGCAGCCGCCGGATCTGGGCATGGTGGCGGCGGGATACGTCAGCACTCCGTAAGAAGTCCGCGAACGTCACCATTTGGTAAGCGCCACAAGGCTTTTCGCGGCCGTCCGTGCCGCCTAGCGTCCCGCCCATGAACCATGTTGACGTGGTGCTGCCCTGCTTGAACGAGGCGGCCGCGCTCCCCGGCGTGCTGGCCGCGCTGCCCGCCGGCTACCGCGCGATCGTCGTGGACAACGGATCGGCCGACGGCTCGCCCGAGGTCGCCGCCGCGCACGGCGCGACCGTCGTGCACGAGCCGCGGAAGGGTTACGGCGCGGCCGTCCACACCGGACTGGAGCACGCGCGCTCGGAGGTGGTGTGCTTCCTCGACGCGGACGGCTCGCTGGACCCGGCGGAGCTGGTGGCACTCGTCGCGGCCGTCGAGGAAGGCGCGCAGCTCGCGGTCGGCAGGCGGGTGCCGGTGCGCCGGGGCGTGTGGCCGTGGCATGCACGGGCCGGAAATCTCGTGCTGGCAACGATCCTGCGGCGGCGCGGCCTGCCGGTGTCGGACATCGCGCCGGCGCGTGCGGTGCGCCGCCGGGACCTGCTGGCGCTGGGCGTGGCCGACCGGGCGTTCGGGTATCCGCTGGAGCTGCTGGTGCGCGCTGCCGCGGCCGGCTGGCGCGTGGTGGAGCTGGACGTGGCATACCACCCGCGGGCGGCGGGCACGAGGTCGAAGGTGTCCGGCTCGATGCGGGGGACGCTGCGTGCGGTGCGGGACATGGCGGGGGTGCTGTCGTGACGGGCTGCGTGCTGGTCGTGGCCAAGGCGCCGGTGGCGGGGCAGGCGAAGACGCGGCTGGGCCGCGCCGTCGGTGACCGGGCCGCGGCGCGGGTGGCGGCGGCCGCGTTGCTGGACACCCTCGACGCGGTGCTGGCGACGCCGGACGTCGTGCCGGTGGTGGCGCTGACCGGTCGCCTGGAGTCGGCGGAGCTGCTCGACGAGCTGGCCGCGCTGCTGGCCCGGTGCATCGTCATCCCGCAGCGGGGCGGCGACCTCGGCGAGCGGCTGGCGAACGCGCACCTCGACGTGGCGGCGCGGTTTCCCGGGATGCCGGTGTTCCAGCTCGGGATGGACACGCCCCAGGTCCGGCCGGCGACGCTGGCCGGCGCGTTCGCCGCCCTGGGTGTGGCGCCGAACGGCGCGGTGCTGGGACCGGCCGCGGACGGCGGCTGGTGGGGGCTCGGGCTGCGGTCGCCGGCCGGGGCGACCGTGCTGCGGGCGGTGCCCATGTCGCGCGGGGACACCGGGATGTGGACGTTGCTCGCGTTGCGCGGGGCGGGGTTGCGGGTGCGCCGCCTGCCCGCGATGTCCGATGTGGACACACTGCCGGACGCGTTGCGGGTGGCGCGGCTGGTGCCGGGGAGCCGGTTCGCGGCGGCCGTCGCGGAGCTGGGACTGGTGACGGCGCGATGACCGACGAGTTCGCGCCCGGGCTGCTCGGGCAGCGGTGCTGGCTGGAGCTGGCCACCGGCGAGCGGATCACGCTCCCGACCGAGCGGTGGCGCTCCGCCTCGCCGGGGGACGACTTCCTGCTGCGGCACTGCACCGGGCCGACGCTGGACATCGGGTGCGGGCCGGGGCGGCTGGCGGCCGCGCTGCTGGAACGCGGCGTGCCGGCGCTGGGCACGGACGTGTCGCCGGTGGCGGTGCGGCTCGCGCGGGCGGCGGGCGCGGTGGCCGTGCGGCGGGACGTGTTCGACCGGCAGCCCGGCGAGGGTCGCTGGCGGCACGCCATCCTGGCGGACGGCAACATCGGCATCGGCGGGGACCCGGTGCGGTTGCTGCGCCGGGTGCGGGAGGTGCTGGCCGGCGACGGGAGCGCGCTGGTCGAGCTGGACCCGCCCGGCGGTGGCCTGCGCCACGAGCCGGTCCGGGTGGCGACCTCCGCCGAGGGCGGCCGGTGGTTCGCGTGGGCGTGGCTGGGCGCGGACATGATCGATCCGGTGGCGGACGCCGCCGGGATGTCGACGCGGTGGGTTCGCGAGATCAGCGGCCGCTGGTTCGCCGAGGTGACGGCATGACCCGCCACGAGGAGAGCGAGCCTGAGGGCGCGCGCGGCGGGCTGCTCACCAAAGTGCGCGTGCCGTCCGAAAAGGACTTCACGAGCCCGGTACACAACGAGAAGGTCACCGCGCGGATCGGGATGTGGCTGGGCATCGCGTTCGGCCTCTGCTTCGTCACCGGGCTGCTCAGCCACTTCGCCCAGCACGGCACCGGCTGGCCCGCCGGGCCCGTCGACCTCTACCGGGTCACGCAAGGGGTGCACGTCGTCTCCGGGGTGGCGGCCATTCCCCTGCTGCTGGCCAAGCTGTGGAGCGTCTACCCCAAGCTCTTCGCGCGGCCCTTGATCAAGTCGCTGACGCACGCGCTCGAACGAGGCTCCATCCTCCTGCTCTCCGGCGCCGCCTTCTTCGAGCTGTTCACCGGCATCTTCAACAGCGCGCAGAACTACGTCTGGGGATTCCCGTTCCCGCCCGCCCACTACGCGATCGCGTGGGTGGCCATCGGCGGGATCCTGCTGCACGTCGCCGTCAAGATGCCGCGGGTGAAGCGGGGGCTGGCGCCGGAACGGCCGATGGACCCGTCGCGGCGGACGTTCCTGCGCGGCACCTGGCTCGCCGCCGGGGTCGCGGTGGTGGCCACCGCGGGCTCGACCGTGCCGCTGCTGCGGGACGTCTCGCCGCTGTCGTTGCGCTCGCGGCGCGGACCGCAGGGACTGCCGGTCAACAAGACCGCGCGGGCCGCCCGCGTACAGCGGGCCGGCGACGACTGGCGGCTCACGGTCGGCGCGCGGGAGTTCTCCCTCGACCAGCTGCGGCGGCTCGGGCAGACGACCGTCGAGCTGCCGATCGCGTGCGTGGAGGGGTGGAGCCAGTCCGCGGTGTGGTCCGGCGTGCGGGTCGCGGATCTGTTGCGACTGGCGGGCGCACCGGCGGGCTCGCGCGTCCGGGTGTCGTCGCTGGACGACGGACCGTACGGGAGAAGCACGTTGCCCGGCTCGCACACCGCCGACCCGCGCACGCTCCTCGCGCTGCGGCTGAACGGCGAGGAGCTCGCACTCGACCACGGTTTCCCCTGCCGGCTGATCGCGCCGAGCAGGCCCGGGGTGCTGCAGACGAAGTGGGTCACCCGGCTGGAGGTGCTGTGATGCGGTGGGTGTTCGCGGTCGCGGGGGTGGCCGCACTGGCCTGGGGTGGCCGGCTCCTCTGGGACCTCGCCGCGCGGCACGACGCGATCCAGGTCGCGTTCTTCTTCGCCGGCGGGCCGGTCGTGCACGACGCGATCGTGGCGCCGGCCGTCGGGATCGGCGGGCTGGTGCTCGCGCGGGCACTGCCGCCGCCGGCGCGGGTGCCGGTCGCGTTGGGGGCGGTGCTCAGCGGGGTGCTCGTGCTGCTGGCGGTTCCGCTGGTCTGGCGGCCGTTCGGCGTCGCGGTCAACCCCGGGCTGCACGACGGGAACTACGTGCTGGGGCTGGGGATCGCGCTCGGCGTGGTGTGGCTGGGAGTCGCGGCGTTCATCGGCCTACGACACAAAACGAGCACCGCACGCGGGCGAGCGAGGGGTTAACCGTCCGCGTGCGGTGCCGTCAAGAGCCCCTCGAGGAGCTCTTCCGGCTCGGGGGCATCGAGCCGGGGTTGGTCTCGGCCCCTTCCGGGGCCGAGCGTCGGTGGTGTTTGCCCACGCTAATCATTCAGTTTCGACCTGCTGTCCGGCAAGGGTCGCGTCGACAGTTCGCGAATTACTCAGCTGGAGACGGACTTTGTCGCCCGGCTTGTGCGAACGGACAGCCGCGACCAGCGCGTCGGACGTGTCGATGGCACGGTCGTCGAGCTTGGTGACGACGTCGCCCGGCTTGAGACCGGCCTTGGCGCCCGGTCCGTCCCGGTTCACGTCGGCGATGCGGGCACCGCCGTCGTCGCCGTCCTGCACGGTCACGCCCAGGATCGTCTGCGTGGCCTTGCCGGTCTTGACGATCTCGTCCGCGGTGCGCCGGGCCTGGTCGATCGGGATCGAGAAGCCGATGCCGACCGAGCCGCCCTGCTGGCCCTGGCCGCCGCTCGTCGGGCTGTAGATCGCCGAGTTGATCCCGACGACCTGCCCGGCCATGTTCACCAGCGGGCCGCCGGAGTTGCCGGGGTTGATCGCCGCGTCGGTCTGGATGGCGTCCATGACCGTCGCCTGCGAGCCGTCCTCGCCGCCCGCGCGGGTCGGGCGGTGCAGCGAGGACACGATGCCGGACGTCACGGTGCCGGACAGCTCGAACGGCGACCCGATGGCCACCACGCCCTGCCCGACCCGCAGGTCGTCGGACCGGCCGAGGTCCACCGTGGGCAGGCCGCTCTTGTCCTCCGCGCGCACCACGGCGACGTCGGACGTCGGGTCGCGCCCGACGATCGTGGCCTTGGCGGTGCTGCCGTCGTGGAACACGGCGACGATCTGGCCGCTGTCCGCGGCCCCCTCGACGACGTGGTTGTTGGTCACGATCAGCCCGTCGGAGCTGATGACGAAGCCAGAGCCCTCCCCTGCCGAGGACTGGCCCCTGACCTGCAACTGCACCACGCTCGGCAGCACCTTCTCGGCCACCGCCTCGACCGACCCGGACGGTGCGGCGGACGTCTGTTTGGCCGGCGGGTTCTCGTCGAGCGCGTTCGTCACCGGCCCGCCGGCCTTGTTGTCGGCGACGAGGTAGCCGCCCGCGGCACCCGCGCCTCCGCCCACCAGCAGCGCCAGCACGGTCAGGCCCACCACGAGCGTGGTGTGGCCCCGGCGCTGGTCGCGCGGCTGGGCGGGACCCGGCTGCAGCGGCGGGCCGATGGGACCGGTCGGCGGGCCCATCGACGGGTACGGGTTGGTCTGCTGTGCGCCTTGTTGTGGCGGCGTGCCGAACCCGCCCTGGCCCTGGTTGCCGGCGAACGCGGTCCCGAACAGCACCCGCTCCCCCGGTGGCGGCTGCGGCGCGCCGTAGGGCGTACCGGCGTAGCCCGGCGCCGGCGGCTCTGGTTGCCTCGGCGGTTGCGGTTGCCATGCCTGTTCCGGCTGGCTCGGCGGCTCCGGTTGCCTGAGCGGTTCCGGTTGCCTCGGCGGTTCCGGTGTCGCCTGCCCGCTCGGCTGCCCGGTCGGCTCGGCCGGGACGCCTGGTGTGCCAGGCATCGCCGGACCCTCGGGTGCCGACGCGGCAGGCACGGGGTCGCCGGGCGGAGTCTCCTGCGCCGGCTCCTCCGGGGTCGGTTCCGGGTTCTCCTCGGTCATGCCACCCACCTTGCGCGCTGGTCCTGAGAAGCTCCTGAGACCAACCTATGGGGACCCGGTGAGTTCAGCTCACCGGGGCGTCCGGACGGCCGGGCAGCTTCATCGCGATGAGCGCGCCGCCGTCCGCGGACCGGCCCGCGTACACGGCGCCGTCGTGGCGCTCGGCGGCGCTCTTCACGATCGCGAGCCCCAGTCCGGAGCCGGGCAGCGTGCGTGCTTCGTCGGAGCGGTAGAACCGGTCGAACACGTACGGCAGGTCGGCGTCGTTTATGCCCGGGCCCGCGTCCGCGACCTGCAGGAACGCGTAGCCGTCGTCGGCCGGGCGCAGCTCGACGCGCACCGTGCCGTCGGGCGGGCTGAACTTCACCGCGTTGTCCAGCAGGTTCAGCACGGCACGCTCCAGCGCGGCCGGCTCGCCGGTGAGGTACCACGGGTGCAGGTCGACCTCGAAGTTCACGTCGACGGCGCGGCGGCGGGCGCGGGCGAGCGCCTGCTCGACGACCTCGACCATGTCGACCAGCTGCGGGTCGAAGTGCGGGGCGTCCTCGCGGGCCAGCTCCACCAGGTCGCCGATCAGCTGGGTCAGCTCGTCGAGCTGGGCGCCGAGGTCGGCGTGGATCTCCGTCTTGTCCTCTTCGGACAGCTGGGGCATGTTGGGCGCCTCGGCGGAGAGCAGCAGCTCCAGGTTGGTGCGCAACGAGGTCAGCGGCGTGCGCAGCTCGTGCCCGGCGTCGGCGACGAGCTGGCGCTGCCGGTCGCGCGCGTAGGCGACCGCGGCGAGCATCTGGTTGAAGCTGTGCGACAGCCGGGCCAGCTCGTCGTCGCCGTCGACCTGGATCGGGCGCAGGTCACCGATCTGCGCCACGCGTTCGGTGGCGCGGGTCAGCCGCTGGACCGGCCGCAGGCCGGTGCGCGCGACCGCGGTGCCGGCCGCGGCGGCGACCACCACCCCGGCCGCGCCGATGAGGAACAGAACCAGCGACAGGTCGGCGAGCTGATCCTTCGTCGGGTCCAGCGACTGCGCGAGCACGAGCGCGTTGCCGTGGTAGCGCACCGTGTACACGCGGCTGTCGGTCTTGCCGTCCGTGCGCAGGTAGCTGGTGCGGTCGCCCGCCGCCACCTGGATCTCGCCCGGCCCGACCGGCGGCGTGTGCGCGGGGTCGCCCGCGAACACCACGCTGCCGTGGTCGTCGATGACCGCGAACTGGACGTCGGTCAGCGACAGGAACGCGGCCGGGAACGAACCGTTCGCGGTCTCGGCGATCGCGGACGAGCGGACCGTGTTGGCCGCCTTCTGCGCGAGCGAGGTGTCGACCTGGTCGTAGAGGTTCTGCCGGACGGTGAGGTAGGCGCCGAGCGAGACGAGCGCGACGGCGCCGGCGACGCACATCGCGGCGAGCCAGGTGACCCGGGAGCTGAGCGACACCCGCCGCCGGCCGGCGGCGGTGAAGATCACGGAGGCGTCTCCCGCAGCACGTAGCCGATGCCCCGCACGGTGTGGATCAGCCGCGGCTCGCCGTCGGCCTCGGTCTTGCGGCGCAGGTAGCCGATGTAGACCTCGAGGGCGTTGCCGGACGTCGGGAAGTCGTAGCCCCAGACCTCCTCGAGGATGCGGCTGCGGGTGAGGACCTGCTTGGGGTGCGTGAGGAGTAGCTCGAGCAGCGCGAACTCGGTGCGCGTCAGGCTGATCGGCCGCTCGCCGCGGTGGACGTCGCGGGTGCCGGGGTCGAGCTCGAGGCCGGCGAAGCTGAGCAGCTGCGGCGGCGGGCCGCCCGCGACGTCGAAGGTGCGGCGGCGCAGCAGCGCGCGGAGGCGGGCGAGCAGCTCCTCGAGCGCGAACGGCTTGGGCAGGTAGTCGTCCGCGCCCGCGTCGAGGCCGGCGACCCGGTCGGAGACGGTGTCGCGCGCGGTGAGCACGAGGATCGGCAGGTCGTCGCCGGTGCCGCGCAGCCGGCGGCAGACCTCGAGGCCGTCGACCCGCGGCATCATCACGTCCAGGACCATCGCGTCGGGCCGGGCGTTCAGGATGGTGTCGATGGCCTGCTGCCCGTCGGTGGCCAGGTCCACCTGGTAGCCGTTGAACTGCAACGACCGCCGGAGGGACTCGCGAACGGCCCGGTCGTCGTCGACAACGAGGATGCGCATGCGGCCAGTGTCGCGCGCGCTGCTGAGACGCGCCTGAGAACGTGCGCCGTGGCGTGCACCGGACATATCGACCAACGCCCGTGACCTGCGGAAATGCCGGCTCTGTACGCCGCCGGACGAGGGGAGCCGGATGGGAGTTCGGTCAGAACGAGTCGGCCATGCGGGCCGGGTGCGGGGCGCCCGTGAGCAGGTCCAGGATTTGCGTGTCCGCCGGGTCGCCGGACAGCAGGCCCGCGCGGCGCAGCATCGCCGTGTCCGCCGAGCCCGCGAACCACGGGCCCAGCGCCCGCGCGGCCAGCCGGACCGCGCCCGTGCCGCCCGGTTCGCACACGACCTTGCCGCCGTCGGCGATCAGGCGGTGGCGGCCCGCGTGCCACGGCGCGTGCTCGTCGGTGACCTCGAGGTCCACCGCGCACGGCGCCAGGTACGCCGCCATCGGCCAGCCGCGCGCGGCTACCGCGGCCGGCAGGTCGACCACCCGCAGCATCCACGGGTGGTTGGTCACGTCGTGCAGCACGGGCAACGTCATCAGCAGCTGCCACCACGCCGGGTCGACGATCCGCAGCGCGATCTCCGTCAGGATCCCCGTCCACCGGCCCAGGTTCGCCAGCAGCGCGAGCCCGGCCTCCTCGTCGTGCGCGACCAGGTCGAAGGTGACGAGCTTCTCCCCCTCCGGCCGGTCCGCCGTGAGGAAGCCGCGCACCGAACCGGCCGGGCCCGGCACGATCTCGACGACGTCCATCTCCAGCACGCGGTCCAGCTCGAACGCCGCCGTCGACCGGTCCAGCATTCCGTCCACTGTGGACGCAAACCGGAGGTAGGCGTCGTGCAGGCCCGGCAGTTCGGCCGGCCCGGGACGCTTCAGCACCACCGGCGGCGACGGCTTGGGCAGCATCGCGAACAGCTCCGGGCGCAGCTTCACGCGCTCGTAGTTGCCGACCTGCTCCCAGCCGCGCGCCCGGTACAGCGGCGGCACCGTCGGGTACAGCGCCGAGATCACCTGCCCGCGCTCACGCATGACCGGCAGCACCGCGTCGAGCAGTGCGGACGCGACGCCGCGCCCGCGTGCGTGCGGGTCGACGGCCACCGACGCGATGCCGCCCATCGGCACCGCGCAGCCGCCGAAGAACTGCCGGTAGTCACGCACCTTCAGCGCGCCGGCCAGCCCACCGCCGGCATCGACATCCTCGGCGACCAGGCCGTGCCAGCCCTGCTGGTTCGACCACAGGATCTGCGGATCGGGCTCGCGCGGCCCGCCGAACGCCAGGCGGGCCAGCCGGTAGATGCTCTCGTCGTCACCGTCCCGGTGCGGCCGGATGATCACGCGTTACCCCTCTGACCAGTCGAAGAAGCCGCGGCCGGTCTTGCGACCCAGCTCCCCGCGCGCCACCTTGTTTCCCAGCAGCTCCGGCGGGGCGAACCGCGGCCCCAGCTCCCGTTCGAGATGCGACGCGATCGACAGGCGCACGTCCAGGCCGACCAGGTCGGTCAGCCGCAGCGGGCCCATCGGCCAGCCGTAGCCCAGCCGCATGCCGGTGTCGATGTCCTCGGCCGACGCGACGCCCTCCTCGAGCATCCGGATCGCCTCGAGCCCGACCGCCAGGCCGAGCCGCGACGTCGCGAACCCCGGCGAGTCGCGCACCTCGATCACGGTCTTGCCGAGCGCCTCGGCGTACCCGCGCACGGTGGCGAGCGTCTCCGCCGCCAGGCCGTCATGGGTGACCAGCTCGACCAGCTTCTGCACCGGCACCGGGTTGAAGAAGTGCATGCCGACCACCCGCTCGCCGGGCAGTCCCACGGCCAGCGCGGTGATCGACAGCGACGACGTGTTCGACGCGAGCACGGCGTCCGCGCACCTCGTGGCCACCTCGCCGAGCACGCGGCGCTTGAGCTCCAGGTCCTCCGGCACGGCCTCGACGACCAGCTCGGCCGCGGGCGGCAGGTCGGCCAGGGAGTCCACAGTGGACAAATGGGCGAGCAGGCCGGCGGCCGGCTGGTCGATCTTGCCCCGCTCCTCGGCCTTGCGCAGCGACGCCGCGACCGCGTCGGCGGCGGCCGCGGCCCGCGCCGGGTCCGCCTCGGCGACGGTCACCCGGCTGCCGGCGGCGAGCAGGACGTGCGCGATGCCCGCGCCCATCGTCCCGCCGCCGACCACCACGGCGGTGGCCGGAGCGGTCACTCCACGACCTCGGCGGAGAACATCGAGACGAGCTCCATGCCGCCGATCTCGGTCAGGTTCGCGCCCGACGCCTGCCACTCCGGCGAGGCGAACGCGGCCTTCATGGCGTCCTTGGACTCGAAGTACAGCTCCGCGATCAGGTACGGCTGCGCCTCGCCGAGCATCCCCGGCACGAACACCCGCGCCACCTTGGCGATCTCCTGGCGGATGAGGCCCGGCACCTTGTCGATCAACGGCTTGTGCGAGGAGAAGTAGGCCTGGTCGAACGCCTCCGGATCGGCGGGCGGCTGGTACAGCGCGATGTACTTGATCATGTGACGCTCCTCGTCTCGGTCGGCGCTCGAACTGTAGTAGCACGCGACCGGGCACGATGGCGACGTGCGGATCATCCTGTTGCGGCACGCCGAGAGCCTCGGCAACATCGACGAACTGGCCTACACGCGCACGCCCGACCACGTGCTGCCGCTGACCCCGCGCGGCGAGGCCCAGGCCCGCGAGGCCGGGCGCGTCGTGCGTGACCTGCTGACCGAGCAGACGGCCGCCTACGTCAGCCCGTACGTGCGCGCGGTGCGCACGCTCGCCCTGCTCGACGTCGGCGACCGGCTGGAGCGGACGGTGCCCGAGCCGCGGCTGCGCGAGCAGGACTGGGGCAACCTGCAGGACCCGATCGAGCAGGAGGTCCAGAAGCGCAAGCGGCACGAGTTCGGCCACTTCTTCTACCGGCTCCCGCACGGCGAGTCCGGCGCGGACGTCGACGACCGGGTGGCGAGCTTCCTCAGCGAGCTCGAGCTGCGGATCGCGAAGGACCCGACGCACCCGGACACCGTGCTCGTCGTGTCGCACGGGCTGGCCATGCGGCTGCTGTGCCGGCGGCTGTTCTCCTGGAGCATCGACCTGTTCGAGTCGCTGTCCAACCCGGAGCACTGCGCATACCGCCTGCTCGAGTACGGCGGCGAGCGCTGGCACCTGGACCGCCCGTTCGAGCAGTGGCGCGACTCACCGGATGGTTCGACGCAGTTTCCCTCGTAGGGCAACCGGATCCGGCGCTCCCGCGGCGGGTCCGAAGGGAGGGTCAGGCGATCAGGCCACCGCGGTAGGCGACCAGGGCGGCCTGCACCCGGTTCACCGCGCCGATCTTGCCCAGCACCGCCGACACGTAGCCCTTGACCGTCGCCTCGGAGAGGTGCAGGGCGCTGCCGATCTCGGCGTTGGACATGCCCTGCCCGATCAGCGCGACGACCTCACGCTCCCGGTCGGAGAGCGACTGCAGCAGGCGGCGGGCCGGCTCGGCAGCGCGCTCGCCGTCCGCCACCGCCGACAGCACGCGCGCCGCGACCTTCGGGTCGAGCACGGCGCCGCCACGGGCCAGGTCGCGGACCGCCTTGACCAGCACGGACGGCTCGGTGTCCTTGAGCAGGAAGCCGCTGGCGCCGATGCGCAGCGCCTCCTGGACGTACTCGTCGACGTCGAACGTGGTCAGCATGGCGACCACCGGCGGCTCCGGCAGGCTGCGCAGCCTGCGGAGCGCGACGATGCCGTCGGCCGACCGCATCCTGATGTCGAGCAGCACCACGTGCGGGCGGTGCTGCCTGGCCAGATCGGCCACGTAGAGCCCGTCATCGCATTCGGCGACGACCTCGATGTCGCCGGCGCTGGACAGTATTGTGCGGAGTCCCGAGCGGACGAGATCCTCGTCGTCCGCAAGAAGCACCTTGATCACGAACGCCTCCCCGACAGTGGGCGGTCATGCGGGCTTACCTTGGCGGTGGCGTTTGTATGCGCTACCGGTGAGTAATCCTACCTGGTAGCGGTGAGTGACACGTCACACCTGGCGAAATGCGTCGGTCAACTTCACCCGGGCTCCGCTGCGCATGACTGCGTTCGCGTAGATCTTGCCCGCCAACCAGACCAGTGCGGGGATCATCGCCACGACGAGCACGACCGACAGCACGGCCTCCCAGACCGGCACGCCGCCCATCGCGAGCCGCATCGGCATCATGGTCGGCGCGAACACCGGGATCACCGAGAGCACCTCGGCCAGCTTGTTGTCCGGATCGGACGGCAGCACCGAGATGCCGATGACGTAGCCGAGGATGACGAACATCAGCGCCGGGGCGATCACGCCGCCGACGTCCTCCTGCCGGGACACCAGCGCGCCGAGGCCGGCGAACACCAGCGAGTACATGAGGAAGCCGAGCAGGTACCAGACGACCAGCCACACGACCGTGCCCACCGCGGCGGTCACCGAGATCGTCAGCACGTCGAGCGCGAGCGCCGCGGCCAGCCCGACGCCGCCGATCACCACCATCTGGAGCAGCCCGACCAGGCCGATGCCGAGCACCTTGCCCGCCATCAGCTGCCACGGCCGGATCGTCGCGAGCAGCAGCTCGACCACGCGGCTCGATTTCTCCTCGACCACGCCCTGCGCCACCTGCTGCCCGTTGATCAGCAGCGACATGTAGATCAGGATGCCGGCCACGATGCCGAGGACCAGCTGCTGCGGGTCGTACGGGTAGGGCTGCTCGAGCTCCTCGACGTCGACCTTCGCGTTCGCGACGGTCGAGCCGACCTGCGCCGGGTCGCCGCCGAGCTTGGTGATCTCCTGGTTGAGGGCGACCTGGCCGGCGAGCACGTTGAACGCGTTGCGCAGGCTGTCGTCGAGGTCCTTCTTCACCACGACGCGCACCGACTGCCCGTCGCCGACCACGAGCGCGTCGAGCGAGCCGTCGGACACCTGGTCGCGGCCGGCCTGCTCGGACACGTCCTTCGTGTCGACGCTCTCCCCGATCGAGTCGGCGACGGCCTTGAACGGCTGCACCATCGCGGCGGTGTCCTTCGTGAAGCCGACCGTGGCGTCCGAGCCGCCGCTGATGGCCTTCATCACCAGCGCGAAGCCGATCAGCAGGACCAGCGTGGCGATCGTGGTGATGACGAACGCCTTGGACCGCAGCTTCGTGTTGATCTCGCGGCCGGCCACCAGGCTGACGGCCTGCCACGTTCCGAGCTGAACGTCGGGGTGCGCGCTCATGCCGCCCCCTCGCAGGCTCCGGGGCGCCGTTCGCGGTCGCCCTGTGTTTTCTGGTTCGCTCCGCAAGCTCCGCCCTGTGTTTTCCGGTTCGCTCCGCAAGCTCCGCTCACGCCGCCTCCTCCTCCTGGGTCACGACGGTCCGGTACAGCTCGGTGAGCGAGGGCCTTCGCCTGCTGAACTCGGTGACCGGGCCGGTCGCGAGCGCGGCGCGGAGCACCTCCTGGTCGTCGGCGCCGTCGCCGAGCACGAGCACCGTGCGGCCGTTCTCGTGGCCGCGCACGGAGACCCCGGTCAGGCCGGCCGCCCAGCCGTCGTGCGCGTTGGGCGCCGCGACGACCATCTCGACGGCGCCGCCGGAGGTCAGCTCCTCGACCGTGCCGACCTCCACCATCTGTCCACTCCGGATGATCCCGACGCGGTGGCAGAGCCGCTCGACGAGCTCGAGCTGGTGGCTGGAGAAGACGACCGGGATGCCCTCGGAAGCCTTGTCCTGCAACACCTTGCTCATCACCTCGACCGCGATCGGGTCCAGGCCGGAGAACGGCTCGTCGAGCACGAGGATGCGCGGACGGTGGATGAGCGCGGCGACGAGCTGCACGCGCTGCTGGTTGCCGAGGCTGAGCTTCTGCACCTCGTCGTCGCGGCGCGAGGCCACGCCGAGCCGCTCGGTCCACTCCTCCATCGACTTCCGCGCGGCCGACGTGGACAGACCGTGCAGGCGCGCGAGGTAAACCAGTTGCTCGCCCACCTTCATCTTCGGGTAAAGCCCGCGCTCCTCGGGCATGTAGCCGATGTGGCGGCGGGTCTTGAGGTTGATCGGCGTGCCGTCCCAGCGGACCTCGCCGCTGTCGGCGGCGAGCACCCCGAGCGCGATGCGCATGGTGGTGGTCTTGCCCGCCCCGTTGCTGCCGACGAAGCCGAAAATCTCGCCCGCCCGCACGTCGAACGTGGTCTCCCGCAAGGCGATCACGTCGCCGTACCGCTTCGAGATGCGGTCGATCTCCAGCCGTCCGTCAACCACCGGCGGTCCCCTCCCCATACGAAGCCTGCGGAGCTGACCCTACTGCGACTACTTCTCGTGCAGCGACCCGATACCGAAGGCGACCGCCTGGTCATCGCGGCAGTCGGCGTGCGCGCCCGCCTGGTTGGACTGCGCCGGCCCGGCGGTGCCGCCCGCGGCGCGGATGCGCTCGGCGGTGGCGTCGACGTCGGCGACGTGGAAGTACAGGACGGTGTCGCCGGGGGCGCCGACGAACACGCCGCCGGGCGGGTTGACGTTCGCGATGTTCCAGCCGTTCGGGTGGCTGCCCGGCGTGAGCTCCCAGCCGAGCAGGGTGGCCCAGTACGCACGGGCTTCGTCGTCGGCCACGGGCTGGACGAAGTAGAAGAGGTCGCCCTCGCCGCCCTTGGGGTCGTCGTCGCGGTAGCCGTCGGCAGGCTGCCACAGGGCGAGCCGGGTGCCGTGGCCGTCCTCGACCTCGGCGCTCCAGCCGGACTTCGACCGTGCCGGCCCGGTCGCCGTGCCGCCCAGCTCGCGCGCCCTGCCGGCCGTAGCGGCGACGTCGTCGACGACGAAGTACGGCTTGGTCCGCGGCCCGCCCGTGGTGAGCCCGCCCGCCGGCGACGAGCCCGCGACGTGGTGGTAGTCCCCAGTGGACTCGTAAGCCCAGCCGAACACGGCTGTGTAGAAGGCCGCCGCGCGGGCGGGGTCGGGGACGTCGATGGTGAAGTAGCCGATCATGCTCACTCCGTTTCCTCGGCCGGGGTCCACTGGTGCAGCGCCATCCGCCAGACGCCGCCCTCGAAGACGAGCACGTCGGTGACGACGACGTTCTTCGGCCTCTCGTCGGCGGTGTTCATGACGGTCGCGTGATGCGCCAGCACCGCAGTGGACTCTCCGATGTGGACGATTCGTGGGTCGGACAGCTCGTACTTGACGTACGGCGGGTGGCCGCGCATCGAGGCGACGCAGCGCGCCTTGGTGTAGGTGTTGCCGGCGCCGGGGAAGATCAGCAGGGCGTCCTCGGTGAGGTTGTGCTCGAAGAAGTCGACGTCGCCCGCGCCGATCGCGTCGAGGAACTCGCCGAGCCGCCCGAGCAGCGCGTGCTCGAGCGAATGCCGGGCGAAGCTCGCGAGCAGGCCCTGCCAGTGCCCCGGTGCCGGCGGCGCCCACCCGTAATGCCGAAGCACGACACGCGTGCCGGCGTCCGTGCCCTCGAAGCGGACCTCGACGTCGGTGTCCCCGTAGCCGAACACGAGGCGCGGCCCGGCCTCCCACACCTTGACCCGCCCGACCTCGGCGTCACCGTCCCGCACGACGCCGCCGGCCCCGGGCTCGAAGGTGACCGGCCCGGTGCCGCCCCACAGCGAGCGGCCGGGCCGCCACCACGCGCCGGTCTCCCGGGTGAAGACGTCGAAGGCGGCCGCGGGCGAGATGCCGACCTCGACGCTGACGTGGACCTCATCCGTCATGTCGCGTCTCCTTCACATGCTCCGCGAACGCGCCCAGCTGGTCGGCCCAGAACGCCTCGACCTGGTCGAGCCACGCCCGCAACGCGACGAAGGGCTCGGCGCGCAGCCGGTAGACGCGCACCCGCGCGTCCCCGTCGGTCCCCACGACCTCGACGAGCCCGCCGGCCCGCAACACCCGCAGGTGCCGGCTCATGGCGGGCCCCGACATGGCGACCGCCGCGGCGAGCTCCCCAGCCCGCCGCGGCCCGACCCGGAGCACGTCGACGACCCGCCGCCGCGCGGGATCGGCGAGCGCCGCCAGCACACCGTCCAGATCCTTACCCATGTTCGTAACTATTAACGCTTGCGTTAATCATGTCAAGCGGCCTGCGTCGGCCGAGCCTCGCCCGCTAGGCTGCTGACTGAAGCCCTCGTAGCTCAGGGGATAGAGCGTCCGCCTCCTAAGCGGCAGGTCGCAGGTTCGAATCCTGCCGGGGGCACCAG
>DASYKY010000005.1:0-15758 GCA_035995025.1 Actinophytocola sp. | reverse complement strand
CTCATCCACCAACAACACCGACGCCGCCGTCTCGACCATCCCCAACCGAGCCCGCTCCGCAGGCTGGCCATCGGCGAGGGGGTAGTAGGCGGCACCGGCCTTCAACACGCCCAGCATCGCAACAACCAAATCAGGCGAACGACGCATCAAGACACCGACCACCTCACCCGGCACCACACCATCGGCCATCAACCGATGCGCGACTCGGTTCGCCCGGTCGTTCAGCTCCCCGTAGGTCACCACACGCCCCGCGAACGACATCGCCACCCGATCCGGCGCCTCCCACACCCGCTCAACCACCAAATCCACAATGGACCGCCGGTCCGCATGCTCCACCGTGGTGTCGTTGTAGGCCGCAACCAGCCGCTGCCGCTCGACGGTAGACATCAGATCGAGGCCCGCGATCGGCACCTCCGGTGACTCGACGGCCGCATCGAGGAACCGGACGAGCCGCTCGGCCAGCTGGTCTACCGAACGACGGTCGAACAGGTCGGCCGAGAACTCGATCGACGCCTCGAACATGGCCGGTCCGCCGGCGGCGGCACGCCGCTCCTCGGCGTGGAGCAGCAGGTCGAACTTCGTCACCGGCAGCGTCCCGCGGTACGGCGCCGACACGTGCAACCCGTCCAGCCAGGACCCAGTGAAGGAGGCGTTGCTGTCGAGCGACACCATCACCTGGAACAGTGGGTGGGCCGCCGCCGACCGCACCGGGTTCAGCTCTTCGACCACGTACTCGAACGGCACGTCCTGATGTGCGAACGCCGCGAGATCGACCTGCCGCACCCGCGCCAGCAGTTCGGCGAAGCTCGGGTTCCCCGATGTGTCCGTGCGCAGGACCAACGTGTTCACGAAGAACCCGACCAGGTCGTCGAGGGACTCGTCGGCACGGCCGGCCGCGGGCGACCCGATCGGGATGTCGGTCCCGGCGCCCAACCGTGTCAGCAGCGCCGCGAAACCCGCCTGCAGCACCATGAACAGTGTCACGTCGTGCCGGCGCGCGAGATCCGTCAACCGCGCGTACAGTTCCGCGTCGACCGGCACGGCCACGGTGTCGCCGACGTGGCTCGCCACGACCGGACGAGTGCGGTCCGCGGGCAGGTCCAGCTCCTCCGGGATTCCGTCGAGCACGTTCGTCCAATACGCGAGCTGGCGCGCCAGCACGCTGTCCGGGTCCTCCCGCATGCCGAGCAGGTCCCGCTGCCACAACGCGTAGTCGGTGTACTGCACGGGGAGCGGTATCCACTGCGGACTCTCACTAGCCATGCGCGCGCGGTAGGCGGTGGCGAGGTCGCGCATGAGCGGGCTCAGCGACCAGCCGTCGCTCGCGATGTGGTGCAGCACCAGCACCAGCACGGCGTCCCGGTCGGCGATCTCGAGCAGCACGGTACGCAGCGGTACCTCGGTGGCCAGGTCGAACGGCGCCTGGCCGATCGCGGCCGCCGCCCGCTCCACCTCGTGCTCGTCGCAGGAGCGTGTGTCGAGCTTCGGGGCGGCGGCGTGGGCGGGCAGGACCAGCTGGTGCGGCTCGCCGTCGACAACCGGGAACACGGTGCGCAGGGGCTCGTGCCGGGCAGCCACGTCACCGAGCGCGGCGCGCAGGGCCCCGGTGTCGAGCGCGCCTTGGATCCGCAGCGGGATCAGCATGTGGTAGGCGGGGCTCGTGCTGTCGGCCTGCGCCAGGAACCACAACCGCTGCTGGGCGAACGACAGCGGCACCACGTCCGGCCGGGGACGGGCGGTCACCGCCGGCTGGGCCACGTCGGCGTCGGCGAGTCGCCGGGCCAGACCGGCGACGGTCGGCGCCTGGAACAGGTCGCGGATCGACAGCTCGACCCCGAGCACGGAGCGGATCCGGCTGATCAACCGGGTCGCCAGCAAGGAGTGCCCGCCGAGGTCGAAGAAGCCGTCGTCGACACCCACCTGGTCGACGCCCAGGATCGCGCCGAAGAACCCGCAGAGGATCTCCTCGCCCGGGGAGCGCGCGATCCGGTCACTCGTCGCGTAGTCGGGTGCCGGAAGGGCACGCCGGTCCAGCTTGCCGTTGTCGTTCAGGGGCAATACGTTCAGCGGCACCACGGCCGAGGGCACCATGTAGTCGGGCAGCATGCCGCCTAGGTCGCGGCGCAACCGCTCCCCGTCGAGGGACTCGGCGCCGACCACGTAGGCGACGAGCCGCTTGTCGCCCGGCTGGTCCTCACGCACGACGACCGCGGCTCGTGCCACGCCTGGCAGTCGGCCGATGGCGGCCTCGATCTCCCCCGGTTCGACGCGGAACCCGCGGATCTTCACCTGATCATCGGCACGCCCGACGAACTCCACCACGCCGCCGGCCACCCAGCGCACCAGGTCGCCGGTGCGGTACATCCGCTCCCCCGGCGTGCCGAACGGGTCGGCGACGAACCGCCCGGCGGACAGACCCGGCTTGCCGAGGTAGCCCCGCGCCACGCCGGTACCCGCGATGTAGAGCTCGCCGGTCACGCCCGGTGGCACCAGCCGCAGCCGGTCGTTCATGACGTAAAGCCGCATGTTGTCCAGCGGCGCACCGATCGGCACGTTGTCGGCCGCGCGGTGGTACGGCGGCCGCAGAGGGTACGAGGTCGCGAACGTGGTGGTCTCGGTCGGTCCGTAGACGTGTACCACCGTCGTGTTCGGACAGTGGTCGAGTGCCCGACGCATCGCGGCCGGGTTGACCATCTCGCCGCCGGTCCACACCTCCCGCACGGACCCGAGGGCGTCGACGCACTCCTGCACCATCAGGTTGAACAGCGCCGTGGTGAGGAACACCGCGGTCACCCGCTGCTCGACGAGCGTCCGGCCCAGCGCGTCGACATCTAGCTCTCCGGCCGGAGCGATCACGACTGTCCCGCCGTTGAGCAGCGGGACCCAGATCTCGTAGGTCGCGGCGTCGAACGCGTGCGGGGAACGAAGCAGCACCCGGTCGTGGTTGCCGCCGCGCCACCGGCGATCGGACGCCAGCGCCACGACGTCCCGGTGCGTCACCACGACACCCTTGGGCCGCCCGGTCGACCCGGACGTGAACATCACGTAGGCGGCCTGCCGGGCGTCCACCGTCCCGACCGGGGCGGTCACGTCACCGGCGGGCTCGGCACTCACCACGAGGACCGGCACGTCGATTCCCGGCACCCGCCGCGCCACGGTCTCGTCCACCACGAGCACCGCGGCCGCCGCCTCGGCGACGATCAGCCGCATCCGGTCGGCCGGGTCCGTGTCGCGCAGCGGTACGTACGCCGCACCGACCTTGAGAACCGCCAGCGTCGCGACCACCAGATCCACCGACCGCGCCATCGCAAGGGCGACGTGGTCACCCGTGCCGACCCCGGCGGAGCGCAGGCATTGGGCGAGCCGGTCGGCCCGCAGATCCAGCTCGGCGTACGTCACGTGTGTGTCGCCGCTGGTCAACGCGATCGCGTCCGGCCGTTGCGCGGCCTGCCGCTCGAACAGGGTGTGCACGCACTCGTCCGGCACGTCGGCCGCGGTGTCGTTCACCTCGGCGAGCAGGTGTCGCCGTTCCGCGCCGGTCAGCAGGTCCACACTGCCGATCCGCCGGTCCGCGCCGGCCGTGACGGCCTGGAGCAGCCGGATCAGGCGCTCGAGCATCGAGTGCGCCGTGCCGTGGTCGAACCGGTCGGCCGCGTACTCGAACGCCGCCGTGATGCCCCCCGGCCGGTCGCCGTCGCGGCGCTGCTCGGCGACGAAGGTCAGGTCGAACTTGGCGAAGTGGTAGTCGAGCGGCTGGCGGCGGGTGCGGTGACCGGGCAAGGCCGCGCTTACGTCAATCTCGTCATACAGCGCGATCGCAACCTGGAACAACGGGTGCCGCCCGGCTGAGCGGACCGGGTTCCGCTCCTCGACGAGCCGCTCGAACGGCAGGTCCTGGTGGTCGAGCGCGGTCAGGTCGGTGTCGCGGACCCTGGCCAGGAGCTCGGCGAACGTCGGATTGCCGCTGGTGTCGGTGCGCAGCACGACGGTGTTGACGAAGAACCCGACCAGGTCGGCAACGGCTTCCTCGTCCCGGCCGGCGACCGGCGAGCCGATCGGCAGATCGGTACCCGCGCCGAGCGCGGTCAACAGGGCGGCGAAGCCCGCGTGCAGGACCATGAACAAGGTCACGCCGTGCCGGTCGGCTAGGTCGAGGAGTGCCGCGTGCAGCTCGGGTCCGATGTGGACTGATGTGGTGTGCCCGAGCTGGCTCGCGATGTCCGGCCGAGGCCGGTCGGCCGGCAGGTCGAGCTCCTCCGGGAGCCCCTCGAGCACGCCGCTCCAGTGCGCGAGCTGGCGCGACAGCAGGCCGCTGTCGTCGTCGCGGTCGCCGAGCAGGTCGCGTTGCCAGCGGGCGTAGTCGGCGTAACGAAGGGGCAGCGCGCCCCACCGAGGTGACTCGCCGGCGAGGCGAGCGCGGTAGGCGGTGGCGAGGTCGCGCAGCAGCGGGCCGAGCGAGGCGCCGTCGGCGGCGATGTGGTGCAGGAGCAGCACGAGCACGTGCTCGTCCGGCCCGGCAGCGATCAGGAACGACCGGATCGGCAGGTCCGTGGCCAGGTCGAACGTGTCGTGCACGATCCGCCGCAAGGTCTCGGGCAGGTCGGCCTGGCCGTCCAGCCGGAGCAGCTCGGGCCGTGCGCCGGGGTGCCCGCGCGCGACCGGCGCGCCGTCGACGGTCGGGAACGCCGTGTGCAGCGGCTCGTGACGGGCGACGAGATCGGAGATCGCCGCATGCAGTGCGTGCGTGTCCGGCGTGCCGTCGACCCGGACGGCGATCGGGATGTTGTAGGTGGGGCTGGGTCCTTCCAGCTGGGTGAGGAACCACAGCCGCTGCTGGGCGAACGACAGCGGTTCATCCCCGGCGCGGGGGCTCGCCACGAGCGCCGGGCGGGCGGAGTTGGTGAGCCGGTCGTGGAGACCGCTGACGGTGGGGTGGGTGAACAGGTCTCGGATGGACAGTTCCGCACCCAGCACCGAACGGATCCGGCTGATCAGCCGGGTCGCCAGCAGCGAGTGCCCACCCAGGTCGAAGAAGCTATCGTCCACGCCCACCTGGTCGACACCGAGCACGTCGCCGAACAGTCCACACAGGATCTCCTCACGCGGCGAGCGTGCCGCCCGACCCGTCGTGACATAGTCGGGCGCCGGAAGAGCACGCCGATCCAGCTTCCCGTTACCGGTCAACGGCAACGCATCCAACACCACCACGGCCGACGGCACCATGTAGTCCGGCAGCAGGCCGCCGAGCTCACGGCGCAACCCTTCCGAATCGACCGGACGAGTCGCCACCACGTAGGCGACGAGGCGCTTGTCACCGGGCCGGTCCTCACGCACCAGCACCGCGGACTGGACCACCATGGGAAGGCGACCGAGAGCGTCGACCACCTCCCCGGGCTCGACCCGAAAGCCGCGGATCTTCACCTGATCATCGACCCGCCCCACGAACCGCACCCGGCCATCCGCACTCCAGCGGACCACATCGCCAGTGCGGTAAAGCCGCTCCCCCTCGCCGAACGGATTCGCAACAAAAGCCACCGCAGTCAGATCCGGCCTACCCAAATAACCACGAGCAAGATGCGACCCCGCCACATACAACTCACCAACACCACCGAACGGAACCAGCCGCAACCACTCATCCAGCACATATATCCGGGTATTCGACATCGGCACACCCAAATGCAACTCCGCCAACGGCTCATCAGCGGTCAACGTCTGATAGCTACACCACACCGTCGTCTCAGTCGGCCCGTAAACATGCTGCACCACCGCATCCGGACAATGGTCAAGCACCCGCTGAACCGCCCGGGCAGAAACCACATCACCACCCGTCCACACCTCCCGAACACCCACGAGAGACTCCGGACACTCCTCGGCCAACACCTCGAACAACGCCGACGTGAAATACACCGACGTCACCGCCTCCGCGGTGACGACCCGCGCCAGCTCCGCCACATCGGCACCATCACCAGGCGCGATGACAATCTGCGTCCCCTCGGCCAACGGAAGCCAGATCTCATACGTCACCGCATCGAACGAATGCGCCGAATGCAACAACACCCGATCGTGATTGCCCCGTCGCCACCACACATCGCGCACCAACTCCACCACGTTCGCATGCGTAATCGCCACACCCTTAGGCCGACCCGTCGACCCCGACGTGAACATCACATACGCCAACGACTCCGAATCCACCCGCACCACAGGATCGACCGTCGGCCCCGCACCCGCCGCCAGCTGATCAACACGATGAACCCGAACCCCGTGCGCTCGCTCGGCAGCCACCACGTCAACTGTTGCGGACCACTCATCCACTAACAACACCGACGCCGCGGTATCGGCCATCCCCAGTCGAACCCGCTCCGGCGGCTGTCCGTCGGCGAGGGGGTAGTAGGCGGCACCGGCCTTCAGCACGCCCAGCATCGCGACGACCAGGTCAGGGGTCCGGCGCATCAGGATGCCGACGACCTCGCCAGGCCGCACACCGTCGGACAGCAACCGATGCGCGACCCGATTCGCCCGATCGTTCAGCTCCCCGTAGGTCACCACCCGACCCGCGAACGACACCGCCACCCGATCCGGGGCCTCGCGCACACGCCCAACCACCATATCCACAATGGATGGCCGATCCGCATGTTCCGCGGAGGTGTCGTTGTAGGCCACAACCAGCCGCTGTCGCTCGACGGTAGACATCAGATCGATCTCACCGATCGGCGTCTGCGGCGAGCCGGCGACGAACTTCGACAACCGCACCAAGCGGTCGGCCAGCAGCTCCACCGAACGACGGTCGAACAGGTCGGTTGCGAACTCGACGTATCCGGCGATCCCGCCCGGGGCGCCGCCGGGGTCATGCCGCTCCGCGACATCGATGGTCATATCGAACTTGGCGTCGCCGATCGGCAGGATCTCGTGTGTGGCGGACAGGGCCGGCCATGCCGCCGCGAGCCCGGCGGGATCCCGCAAGACGAGCATCACCTGGAGAATTGACGACCGGGACGCCGACCGCACGGGGTTCAGCTCCTCGACCACACGGTCGAAGGGCACGTCGGCGTTCGAGAACGCCGCCAACGCCGTGGCCCGGACCCGGGCAAGCAGCTCGCGGAAGGTGGGGTTGCCCGACGTGTCGTTACGCAGCACCACGGTGTTGACGAAGAACCCGACGAGGTCTTCGAGCGACTCGTCGGTGCGGCCGGCGACCACGGACCCGATCGGCACGTCGGTACCCGCGCCCAGCTTCGTCAACAGCGCGGCCAGGCCAGCCTCCAGCACCATGAACAGGCTGGTTCCTGTCTCGCGCGCGAGGCTCAGCAACCGGGCGTGCGTCTCGGCAGGCAGTTCGAAGTGGACGATATCGGCCGGCCCGGCCGGCGCACCGGTACGCCGGCGGTCCACGGGCAGCGTCAGTTCCTCGGGCATCCCGGCCAGCGCGCCGGTCCAGTGCGACAGCTGGCGGGACAGCACACTGTCGGGGTCGTCGCGGTCACCGAGCAGCTCGTTCTGCCACAACGTGTAGTCGGCGTACTGGAGCGGCAGATCTGTCCACTGTGGACGTTCGCCCGTCAGCCGGTCACGGTAGGAGTCAGCCAGATCCCGCAGGAGCGGGCCCATCGACCAGCCATCGGCGGCGATGTGGTGCACGATCAGCGCGAGCACATGCTCGTCCGCGCCGATCGTGAGCAGCGCCGCGCGCAGGGGTGGATCGACGGTCAGGTCGAAGGTCCGCCGCGCAAGCTCGGCCAGCACATCGACGGTGTCCGCGCCGGCGCACGACCGCAGCTCCAGTTCGGGTGCCGCGTCCTCGATCGCGAGCACGTGCTGCATCGGTTCGCCGTCGGCCGCCGGAAAAACGGTGCGCAGCGCCTCGTGCCGCGTGACCACATCGGCCAGCGCCGCACGCAGCGCATCGATGTCGAGCCGGCCTTCGAGGTGCACCGCGACCGGGACGTTGTAGGCAACGCTCCGATCGTCCAGTTGGGACAGAAACCACAGCCGCCGCTGCGCGTACGACAGGGGAATCATTTCTCCTGCTCCACCTTCCGCATCGGCCGCGGGCGCGGCCGGGGACGCGCAGTGGCGTCCAGCCCGGTCGACAGGCGGGCGACCGTCGGCTGGTCGAACAACGTGGACATGGTCAGCTCGGCACCGATCGTGGAGCGGATGCGGTTGACGAGCCGGGCGGCGAGCAGCGAGTTGCCACCCAGCTCGAAGAAGCTGTCGTCGACGCTGACCGCGGGCAGCCCGAGCAGCTCCGCGAACACCCCGCACAGAGTCTCCTCGACCGGAGTGCGGGGGGCCCGGCCGGCACCCGCTCTCGGATACGTGGGTGCCGGCAGCGCACGCCGATCGATCTTCCCGTTGGCGGTCAACGGCATCCGGTCCAGCACGACGATCGCCGAAGGCACCATGTGGGCGGGCAGGACGTCAGCGACGTAGCGGCGCAGCCGGGCGGCGAGGGCCCCGGACGGCCGCACCGCCGTGGGTTCGCTGGCGAACTCCCGCAGCTCGCCGCTCTCCGGCTGCTGCACCAGCAGGTCCTCGGGGTCTCCGGAAACGGTCAGCGCCACGTCGACCGTCCCGGCCGCGGCCACCGAGATCCCGACCCGGTAACCGTGCTCTGCGCCGAGCACGTGCAGGTCCTCGGGATCGACCGCGTCCCCCGTCGCGCCGAGCGCCACCGCGACGTCCGCGGGCGTGCCGCCGTCGGCGAGCACCCGCGCCGCCGCGACCTCACCGGACAACCGGCGGTCGGGCACCGCCGAGATCGTCAGCGCCGCCGGCCGCGCCGCCAGCCGTACCACCACATCCGTCATCGACGTGACGTCCGTGCCCCACCGAAGCCGTTCGGCGTCCACCGGCGAGGGCGGGGATCCCAGCCGCAGTACGACGTCGTAGCGGTGCCTGGTCAGCTCGTTGTGTGCCGCGCCCCGCTTGACCAGCGCTCGCACGCTCGCCAGTCCCGGCATGTCGCGGTGCAGCGTCGAGAACGCCCGCGGGTCGAGCAGCATCTCGTTGTCCGTCAGCGCGCGCTGCTCGATCGACCAGCGCAGCCCGTCCCGATCGCCGGTGTGCCGGCCGCACTCCACGGCCGTGTGAAACTCCCGCCGCGTCCGCAGGTTCCGCACGTCGCCGACGTACAGTGCGCCGCCCGGGGCCAGCAGTCGTAGCGCCTCCACCAGCACGCGCCGCAGGTACTCGGCGTCCGGGAAGTAGTGGATCACCGAGTTGATGATGATCGTGTCGAACCAGCCCACGGGCAGCCCCTCGACGCTGTCGGCCGGCTGGACCTTCAACACCACCCGGGAGGCGAGTCCGTCCACGGCGGACACCTGGGCGCGCAACGTGTCGATGACCGTCGGTGAGAGGTCGGTAGCCCAGTATGCTTCGCAGTCCTCGGCGAGATGTGCGAGCAGCAGCCCACTTCCCACGCCGATCTCAAGCACCCGCCGCGGTGCCAGCCGGCGAATTCGGTCCACTGTGGCCGATCGTGACTCTTGCATCTGCTCGAGCGGAATCGGCTTCCCGGTATAGCTCGAGTTCCAGCCGGTGAAGTTCTCGCCGAACCGCTCCGTTCGGCTGGCGGTGTAAAGGGATTCGTAGATCCCCTGCCAATCCCCGACGAGGTTCCGCACGGCCGTGTGATCGGCCGCGTTTTCGACCGGCACCACGTATGCGACCAGCCGCTTGTCGCCTGGCGTATCTTGACGAGCCATCACGGCGGCTTGGTGGACCTCGGGGTCGCGATCGAGCACGGCCGCGACCTCACCCGGCTCGATCCGAAAGCCGCGTATCTTCACCTGTTCGTCGGCGCGACCGACGAACACAAGCTCGCCGACGTCGTCCGTGCGGGCCAGGTCGCCGGTGCGATACAGCAAGCCGCCAGCCGTACCGAGCGGGTCCGCGACGAATCGCACCGCGGTCTGCGCGGGCTGGCCGACGTAACCGTGTGCCAGTCCCTTCCCGGCGATGTACACCTCGCCTACCGCACCGGGCGGCGTCGGCGACAACATGTCGTCGAGCAGACGCACGTCCCGTCCGCCGACCGCGCGCCCGATGGGGATCACCGGTCGTTCCGCATCACCGGCCACCACCTCGTGCGCGGTAGCCAGCACCATGCTTTCGACCGGCCCGCACACGTGTGTGACCCTCAGTCCCGGGTGCCGGCGACTCAACTCGAGCAGATGCGCAGTCGAGGGCACATCGCCCCCGGTAATCAGTTGGCACAGTCCGGAGAACACCGCCGGGTACTCGTCCAGCACCACCGGGAGCAACCCCGCGGACAGCCACAACGTCGTTACGCAGTGCCGCGCGACGAGGTCCGCGAGCACCGGTGGATCCGGATGCTGTCCGGGCTGGAGAACGCACGCCGCACCGGACAGCAGCGCACCGAACAGCTCCAGGACAAACACGTCCCACGAGACCGGCACGGCTTGCAGCCACACCGCATCCGGCCGCAGGTCCAAGTAGTCCTGGCCGATGAGCGTCCCCACCACGGACCGGTGCGGGGCGGCAACTCCCTTGGGACGCCCGGAAGACCCGGACGTGAACATGACGCAGGCGACGGACTCCGGGTCGACCGGAGTACCGAGATCCGTTGCCGGCTGCGCCTCGATGTGGTCGGCGTCGAGCGGCACCGGGGCGGCGCCCGACGCGGCCAGCACCTCCTCGAGTCCGCAGCGAGTCACCACTCGTCGTACTCCGGTGCGCGCCACGAGCTCCACCAGCCGCGCGGCCGGCACGTCGGGGTCCAGCAGCGTGTACGCGGCGCCGCACTTGAGCACCGCGAGCAGAGCGGTGACCATCCCGATACCGCGCTCGACGTGCACACCGACCACGTCCTCCGGGCGTACCCCGGCGTCGACCAGGTGCCGCGCCAGCCGGTTCGCCGCCGCGTTCAGGTCGGCGTAAGACAACTCGGCATCGCCACTCACCAGCGCTCGCGCAGCAGGGGTGCGCGCGGCGTACCACTCCACGATCTCGTGCACGCACGCCGTCGCCGTCGCGGTCACCACAGAGAGATCTCGTTCATCTCGGGAAAGCGTCGTCATCACGTTCCTGCCGCGTTGATGTCACCGATAACCGTTGCCAACCTAGGTTTCGCCGGCCCACGCAAGCGGCAGCTCGGGCGGCAGTCCGGGCGGTATCTGTGGTCGCCGGCCGAGACGGTCAGGCCCGTGCGTCGATCCGCACCGACACCGTCGCCAAGGCCGCTTCGGCCCGGTCGACCGCTTCGGTCACGTCGGCACCACCCGCGAGCACGTAGCCGAGCCGGTCCTGGAACGAATTCGAGACGGCCGGCACCTCATCCCCCTCGGCCACGGCCAGCGTGACCGCCTTGATCCCCGGCATCCGCGCCGCCCGATCGGCCCCGGCGATCGCGGCGACCCGGCCGCTCCGCTCGGCCACCACGAACCGGATGGCCGCGCCGCCGGTCCTGGTCCCGGTCAGCGGCACGGGGTGCCCGGCGGCGAGCGCGACGCAGCAGCCGACCAGGTCGATGCCGGTGGCCTCGCAAACCAACGCCGGGATCATCCCGCCGGCCAGCCGCGGGTTGACCTCGATCACGGCCGGCCCGTCAGGCCCCCAGCGCAGCTCGGTGTGCGCGGCACCCCAACCGAGTCCGAGCGCGGCCAGTGCCGAACCGGTGGCATCCGCCAGCGCACGTCGCCGCGTTTGCGGCAGTGGCGCGGGAAAGTCGTGCCCGATCTCGACGAAGAAGGGCGCCGGCCCGAGATGCTTGCGGGTAACGCCGATGACTTGGCCGCCGAACGTCTCCACCGAGTATTCGTCGCCGGAGACGTACTGCTCGACCAGGGCCCGCGCCGCCACGCACATGCCTCGCTCGTTCACCCCGGCCATGAGCACACCCGCCGCGGCATCGGCGACCTCCGCGAGCGTCGCGCACAACCGGACGCCGACCGAGCCGGACCCACTGGCGGGCTTGACCACCACCGGCGGGCCGAGCTCACGGGCCGCCGCGACCGCCTGCCCGGCGGTGGTCACCGCCACATGGTCGGGCACGGCGACGTGCGCACCGGCCAGCAACTCACGCTGCCGGGCCTTGTCACGGCAGGCGGCGATCGCGGCGGCGGCCGGTGCCTGCAGCTCGAGCCGGGCGGCGATTCCCGCCGCGGTCGCGATGAAGTATTCCGAGCTCGACGTCACGCCGGCGATCGGCGGGCCGGGCAGCTGCCGACAGACGTCGAGCACCGCCTCCGGGTCCCTCGTGTCGGTAACGCGGTACTCGATCCCGGTCTCGCGGAGGTAGGGATAGCGGTCGGGATCGGCGACGAGCACGACCGGCCGGAGCCCGATCTCCCTGGCTGCCTCGCAGAACTGACGGCCTGACCCGGTCGTGTTGCTCTCGACGAGCACCAGCCACCCGCCGGCCATCAGGCCACCCACGTGGGCTCGTCGGTTTCCGTCAGCGCGGACACCGCCGCGGACAGCTCCCGATCGGCCCGGGCGAGCGCCGAGCACCTGACCCGGCACCACTCGGCGTGGCCGGCCGCGTCGGCCCTGGCATGTGCGAGGACCTCGTCGAAGGAACCGGGTCCACCGCCGACCCGGGTGGCCGCGACCACTTCGGCGAGGTCCGCCGATTTCAACGCACCGCGGCCGCGAGGAAGGTCGATCACGCCTAGGGTCGCCGACCCGTCGTCCACGGCCGTACGCACCGCCGCGCCGACCACGTGGTGGGCGGTCCGGAACGGAACGCCGGCGAGTACCAGCTGGTTGGCCACCGAAGTCGCCGTGGTGAACCCCAGTCGCGCCCGCTCCGCCATCCGCGCCGGCACCGGCCGGGCGCCCGACGCGATCACCTGAGCCAAGAGCACGGCCCTGGACACCGCGTCCAGGCCCGGCCAGATCGCGCCGGTCGCCTCCGTACCGACCTCGATAGTGTTGGTGAACGGCGTCGACTTGATCATCCCGGCCGCCGCCGTCCAGGCGCCGACGGCCACCCCGGCGGCCGCCTTGAGATGCTCGAGCAGGAACGCGTTGCGTTTCTGCGGCATCGCGGAGCTACCGCCGACGAGGCGCTCGGGAAAGGTGACGAAGCCGAACTCCTCGGTACTCCACAGCTGCAGGTCGGTCGCTAGCCTGCTGATCGTGAGGCCGACTCCGGTGACCGCCGACAACGCGCGCAGCAGCACGTCGCGGCTGGCCACGGCGTCGACGGCGTGTACCGGGCCTGCGTCGAAGCCGAGCAGTGCCGCGGTGACCTCCGGCGCGATCGGCAGGTCGGTGCCGGCCACCGCACAGGCGCCCAACGGGCACCGGCGTAAACCGCCGGCCGCGTCCCGCACGGCCTCGATGTCCCGGCCGAGCGCAACCGCGACGCCGAGCAGGTAGTGGCCGTAGGTGATCGGCATGGCGGCCTGGAAATGCGTGTAGACCGGCATCACCACGTCTCGGTGAGCACGAGCCCGGCACAACAAGATCGTCTGGAGCCGCGCCGCTTCGGTCACGAAGTCCAGCAGCCAGGAGCGCAGCCGCAGGAGCGTCGTGGTCGCCTTGAGATCATTGCGCGACCTACCCGCGTGCAGCATCCCGCCGACCTCGTCTCCGAGCCGTTCAATCAACCAGCTCTCGTACATCAGGTACAGCCCGCGCGGTGCCGGACGGGCCCGCAGCGCCACGAACCCGCCGGACCGCAGCCGGCGGATCTCATCGACGAGCGCCGTGGCAGCGCGTGCCCCCAGCAGTCCTTGCCGAGTCAGCATGACGATGTGTGCCAGGTCCACCCGGGTGATCAGTTCGAGCTCGGCGACCTGGTCGGCGATGTCCGAACCGAACACCAGACGCTGCGTCCTGCGGCCGAGAGTCCCGGTGAGCCGGTCCGCGTGCTCGCCGGTCACCTACACCACCTCGGTCTGGATCTTCTGCTCCGGGGCGGCGTCGTCCAGCGCCCGAAGCAGCCTGAGCACCTGGAACCTGGTGCGTTCGGTACCGTCGACCGGACGAACCAGGCCCAGCAGCAGCAGTCGCCGGACAAGATCCGCGCAGGCGCTCGCCGGTAAGCCGGTCAGCTCGACCGCCTCCGCCATCGCCCAGTCCGGTCCGGCCGCGGCCATCGTGTCCAGTAGGGATTGCTCTGCCGGGGAGAGCCACGACATCCGCCGGCGCAGGTCGTCGGCCAGCTCCGGCGTTCGCTCCGTGGCGAAATCCAGCTGATCGGCCCGGAGGCGATCCAGCAAGGCCGCCGGGCCGTAGACCATGAACCACATCGCGGCCGCCTCGAGCGCGGCCGGCATCCCGTCGAGTTCGCGGCACAGTTCCGCTACCGCGGGCGCGTTCAGTTCGGTCACCTCGAACCCCGGCTGGACCCGCCGGACGTGCCGAACCAGTAGTCGCACGGACGGCGCGTCGCGCAGGCGTGCCACGTTCTCGAACGGACCGGACGGCACCTCCAGCGGCGCCAGGGGGAACACCCGCTCGCCGCCGAACTCGAATGGTGCCCGCGCCGTGATGAGCACCCGCAGCGCCCGGCATTCCTGAAGCAGCGCGACGACCCGATCGGTCCGGAGCTGGTCGCCCGGGTAGCCGTCCAGCACCAGCAAGGTCGGCCGCTGCCCGATCACCGACGCGAACTCGGCCGTGCCGCCATCACCCCGGCCGCACAGGATGTCGAGCCCCGACCGGACCAGTGCCCGCAGCGGCTCGGACCGGCCGACCACGGACAGCGCGGGCCGGTGGTGGCCGTGCTCGTCGTCAGCGGACCTCCACAACACGGAGAACCCACCCGACTCGTGCAGACCACCGGCCACCTCCATCGCGAGGCGGGTCTTGCCGACGCCGCACAGGCCCACGACGGTCACCAGTCGCTGGCTCCCGGACACCAGTAAGTCCTTGACCACCTCAACCTCCACGTCCCGGCCGACGAGGCTGTCCAGCGGCGCGGGCGGCGGGGCAGGTTCGACGTCGTAGCTGTCCGTCAGGTCCGTCGTGCCGACCGCCTCGCCGGCAGCGGCGGCCAGTCCGAAGTCGATCCGCGCACGTCCGGACAGCCCCAAACCATCGGCGATCAGCTGAACGGTGTCCCGCCGTGGTCTGCCGGTGCGGCCCTGCTCAAGGTCCCGGATCGCTCGAACGCTGACAGTGGACAGATCGGCCAGCTGCCGCTGGGTCGTCCCCCTCCGAAGCCGGTAGCTCCGCAGCAGCTCGCTGAACTGCCGCCGGCGGTTCGCATCGGCAATGTACTGCTCCACTCAGACCCCCTTGGAATAACCACGAAACAAGACACAGGTCGCGAAGTAGTCCACAAGCAACCCTTCGCGGTGACGTCCGGCGGCGCGTCGCGCGAGGCACTGCCGCACGGTTTAGACCCCTGGAATCCCCTGACGTGGCCGACTATCCGGCCTTCCTCGCTCTCGGCGTTCGCGTCGAGGCATGGGATGAATGCTATAGATCGGCGCCGTGTCCGCCAGGATTCGACGACTGCTTAACCAACTCCCGATTTGACGATTTCGTCCACGTGGAATCGTCCGGCTGCGTTCGATACGCCCATTACGATCGCCGCGGCGCAGTCCGCGCCGCATCTACATCGGACACCGCGTGTCCGATTTGAGGCATCAGGCCCGGATGTCCATTGCGCGGATCGCGCCGTGCGGTCATTGCAATGAGGCTAGTGTTCTGTGATTCTGTTTACTTTACGTTGGTGTGATGGATCTTGCTGTTGACTGTGGCGATGGAGTTGACGGTCGATGAGCGGGCCGAGTTGCGGGCGCTGGTGAACAGTGCGGAGGTGCCGGCGACGGTGGCGA
>DASYKY010000004.1:0-9122 GCA_035995025.1 Actinophytocola sp. | reverse complement strand
ACGGCAGGGCGACGACGAGGAGTGCGTCCTCGCCGTCGCCCTCGCCCACCGGGCCGCCCAGCACGACGACACCGTCGTCGGTCAGGCCGTCCATGAACGTCGCGTGCTCGTCCCACCCGCGCTGCTCACGTCGCGGGCGGGTGTGGTCCCAGGCAGGTCCCTTGGCGTTGCGGACCAGGAAGTACTCAGTCACGCCGCCAAGCTAGCCGGGGGCACCGACAATTCCGGCTCAGGGCCGTCCGGGCAGCCGGTAGTTCGACCCGAGCGCGGCGCCGCGGTCGGGCTTGTACAGGTCGAACCCGCGCGGGTCGCACTGCAGGCCGCCGTTGATGCAGTGGCTCACCAGTGCCGCGAGGGTTGGCGGGTCCCAGGCGTTGAAGAAGTCGTAGTGCCAGGAGAATCCGCGCCCGCTCGCCAGCCGGACCTGCGACATGTCGCCGGAGACCGGGAACGCGATCTTGAACTCGAGCATCGGCACCGGGTTCGGGTGGCTCGCCGGGCACACGCCGTCGACCGGGTAGGCCATGTGGCTCTTGTGGTCCGCCGAGTCGAGATGCACGCCGTCCCAGCAGCTCGGGGCCTGGTAACGGATGTTGAGCTGGGTGCCGGCCGGGCAGTTCGCCGGGAAGTCCCAGTTGAAGAAGCTTTCCCCGCACTCCCAGCCCTCGACGTGGCCCGGCGCCGTGCGGAAGTCGTCGAGTGTCGCTTGTGGACTGCCGACCACGTAGCGCAGGCCGGGCGGGAACGGGCGCACCGCCTGGTAGTCGATGATGCCGGACTTGTAGTAGATGACCTGCTTGAAGTTCGGGATCACGGGGGTGTCGCCGTTGAACATCGTCGGGAACCAGTAGGCGGACAGGTCGTCGGGCGCGAGGCACGAGGTCGCCCCGAGCCCGGCGTTCTGCAGGGAGTCGAGCGTGCTGTGCGCGTCGGTGGTGTTGTTACCGGTGAAGCTGTGCTCGTGCGACGCGCCCGGCAGGTTAGGGAAGACGATCGGATCGTCGGGCAGCCGGTGGTTCACGTCGCAGTTGACCTGGAACTCGTGGTGCGTCACGTCGGCCTGGGCCGGCGCGGACGTGAGCAGCGTGGCCAGGGCCACCGCGCACGCCAGCGCGAGATGTCGTTTCACGGAACTCCTCCTCGGCAGGGATCGAGGGAGAGCGCTCTCCCAGCAGCGTGGCCGAGTCGGCGGCGGCTGTCAATACCGGCCCTTGACATGCCGTAACACGACCGACACACTCGGAAAGCGAGTGGGAGAGCGCTCTCCGAACCCACTCGAAACCCTGCCGAGGAGACCGCAATGACGCGCGCTCGCCCGCGAATGATCCTCGCCGTCCTGACCCTGCTGACCTCGTTCCTGGCCATCGCCACCGCGACCGCGACACCGGCCCGGGCCGCGCCCACGGTCGTCCGGGTGACCGGCTCCCAGGGGAGCTGGCAGCTGACCGTCGACGGCGCGCCCTACACCGTCAAGGGCCTGACCTGGGGACCGCCGGTCGGCGAGGCCGCCGCGCGGATGCCGGACGTGCACGCCATGGGCGTCAACACGATCCGTACCTGGGGCACCGACGGCACCACCCGCCCGCTGCTGGACGCCGCCGCGGCCAACGGCGTCAAGGTGATCAACGGTTTCTGGCTGCAGCCCGGCGGCGGCCCGGGCAGCGGCGGCTGCGTCGACTACGTCACCGACACGACCTACAAGCAGAACTCGCTCACCGAGTTCGTCCGCTGGGTGAACGAGTACCGGGACCACCCCGGCGTGCTCATGTGGAACGTCGGCAACGAGTCGATCCTGGGCATGCAGAACTGCTACGGCGGCACGCAGCTCGAGGACGAGCGCGTCGCCTACGCCCGCTTCGTCAACGACGTCGCGCGCGCCATCCACGCCGCTGACCCGAACCACCCGGTCACCAACACGGACGCGTGGACCGGCGCCTGGCCCTACCTCAAGGCGAACGCGCCCGACCTCGACCTGTACGCGGTCAACTCCTACGGCGCGGTCTGCAACGTCCGCGGCGACTGGGAGGCCGGCGGCTACACCAAGCCCTACATCCTCACCGAGGGCGGCCCGCCCGGCGAGTGGGAGATGGCCGACGACGCCAACGGCGTGCCGCGCGAACCGTCCGATGTGGAGAAACGGGACGGCTACCCGGCGGCCTGGAACTGCCTGATGTCCCACCACGGCGTCGCGCTCGGCGGCACGCTGTTCCACTACGGCACCGAGCAGGACTTCGGCGGTGTGTGGTTCAACCTGTTGCCCGGCAACGAGCGGCGGCTGTCCTACTACTCGGTGGCCCAGACCTACGGCGGCAACCCCGGCGGCAACACGCCACCGGTGATCTCGTCGATGTCCGGCCCCGGCGACGTGCCGGCGGGCGGCACGTTCACCGTGAACGTGGCCGCGAGCGACCCCAACGGCGACCCGATCACCTACGACGTCCGGCTGAACAGCAAGTACATCGACAACGCCGGCGCGCTCGCGCCGGCGAGCTTCACCGGCACGGGCCCGTTCACGGTCACCGCGCCCGACCGGCTCGGCGTGTGGAAGGTGTACGTGTTCGCCCGCGACGGCCACGGCAACGTCGGCATCGAGTCCCGCTCGTTCCGGGTCGTGCCGCCGACCGTGCCAGGGGAGAACGTCGCGCGCGGCAAGCCCGCCACGGCGTCGTCCTACCAGCAGCAGGGCGACGGCGCGCCGTTCCCGCCGGGCCTGGCCACCGACGGCTCGCTGACCACCCGCTGGGCCAGCGACTGGAGCGATCCACAGTGGATCCAGGTGGACCTTGGCTCGGTGACGTCGTTCAACCACGTGCAGCTGGTGTGGGAGACCTCGTACGCGCGGGCCTACGAGGTCCAGGTGTCCGACGACGGCAACGCCTGGCACGCGGTGTACTCGACGGCGTCCGCGGACGGCGGGGTCGACGACCTCGCGGTGTCCGGCACCGGCCGCTACGTGCGGGTGTCCGGCACGCAGCGCGGCACCGGCTGGGGCTACTCGCTCTACGAGCTCGGCGTCTATCGCTGAGCTTCGCGGACGGCGTCGGCGCACAGCGCGTGCGCCCGCTCGACCGCGGTGACCGGGTCGGGATCGGTGACGATCTTGTCGATCTCACCGAGCCCGGCCCGGGCGAGCAGCGTCTTCTCGTTCGTCACCCACTCGCCGCGCGCGGCCATGACGGCGTGCGCGGCCTGGGTGGTGGCCTGGACCAGCAGCCCGGTGCTCTGCGCGCGCCTGCCCTGCTCGGCGTGCCCGGTCCGGGCGTAGCCGAACACCTGCTCGGCCGTGCGCCACCAGACCCTCGGCGCCGCGGCCCGCAATGCGTCGGGGTACTCCGGGCGCGGTAGCTCGCCGCGCAGCACCTGGCCGACCGCCAGCTCGCCGACGACCAGGTACGACGGGATGCCGGCGAGGTGGAACAGCAGCGGCTCGACGTGGAACCGGCCGGCCCGCGCCTGCGCGAGCTCGTGCTCCACGACGTCGAGGTCGCGGTAGTGCACGTCCACGCGGTGGCCCCGGATCCGGAGCCACGCGCCGCTGTTGAACACGCCGCCGCCCCACTCGCCGAGCTCGAACACCTCGCCGTCCCAGTGGGCCCTGGCCTGGTGGTCGCGCAGGTCCTGCGGGTCGAACGCGCCGCGGTAGTAGATCGCGAGGTCCCAGTCGCTGTCCGGCCGGTGGGTCCCCTGCGCGCGGGACCCACCGAGCGACACAGCCGACACACCGGGCAGACCGGACAGCCCGTCGGTGATTTCGTCGAGAAAGCTCACTCAGGCAGGCTACGGCCGCGTACTCGACGAATGGTGTCGCGATACCAGAGGGCGCTCTGCTTCGGGGTGCGCACCTGCGTCTCGTAGTCCACGTGCACGAGCCCGAACCGCTTCTCGTAGCCGTAGGACCACTCGAAGTTGTCCAGCAGCGACCACGCGAAGTAGCCCCGGACGTCCGCGCCCTGCTGCCGTGCGGCGGCCACCGCGGCGATGTGCGCGGACAGGTACGCGGTCCGGTCGGCGTCCGCGACGTAGCCGGACGCGTCCGGGGTGTCGTCGAACGCGGCGCCGTTCTCGGTGATCACCATCGCGATGCCCGGGTAGTCGCGCGACAGCCGCACCAGCAGGTCGGTGAAGCCCTCCGGCACGATCTCCCAGTCCATCGCGGTCACCGGCCGGCCCATCGGCACGGTCTCCGACACCGGGACGCCGTCCGCGTCCTCGGTCCGCCCCGTGGAGTCCACACCGGACACCTGGTGGCTCGAGTAGTAGTTGACCCCGAGCACGTCGATGGGCTCGCCGATGATCGCCAGGTCGCCGTCGACCACCGGCAGCTTCACCCCGCGCAGCGACAGGTCGTCGACGATGTCGCCCGGGTACTGCCCGCGCAGCAACGGGTCCAGGTAGATCCGCACGCCCAGCCCGTCGGCCCGCCTGGTCGCCTCCTGGTCGGCCAGCGACTGCGTGGCCGGCATCGACGTGCCCATGTTCAGCGTGATGCCCAGCTCGACCGGCGTGCGAGCCGCCGCCCGCATCCGCTGCGCGGCAAGGCCGTGCCCGAGCAGCAGATGGTGCACCGCGTCCATCGCGTCCGCGAAGTTCTGCCTGCCCGGCGCCTGCCGGCCCTCGTGGTAGCCGAGCATCGCCGAGCACCACGGCTCGTTCAGCGTGGTCCACGTGCGCACCCGGTCCTGCAGCGCGTCGAACACGAGCATCCCGTAGTCGGCGAACCGGTACGCGGTGTCGCGCTCCGGCCAGCCGCCCGCGTCCTCCAGCTCCTGCGGCAGGTCCCAGTGGTACAGCGTCACCCACGGGTCCACGCCCGCGCCGAGCAGCTCGTCGACGAGCCGGTCGTAGAACGCGAGCCCACGCGCGTTCGCCGGCCCGCGCCCGCCCGGCTGCACCCGCGGCCAGGACACCGAGAACCGGTAGGTGTCCACCCCGAGCGAGGAGATCAGCGCCACGTCCGCCGGCATCCGGTGGTAGTGGTCGCACGCCACGTCGCCGTTCTCGCCGCCCTCCACCATGCCCGGCGTCCGGCAGTAGGTGTCCCAGATGGACGGTGTGCGGCCGTCCTCGTCGTGCGCCCCTTCGATCTGGTACGCGGACGTCGCCACGCCCCACCGGAAGTCCGCGGGCAGGTTGTCGATCAGCTCCTGCTCCGCCGCGGATGCCACCACGGCCAAAGTCGTGTCCAAGATCCATCCTCCTGTGTCGATTCCCGGTCAGGTAGTGACAGGTGCCGTGGCGTGTAACCAGCAGGCTACCGAGCGGTCGTCGTGCGACGGCGGGGTCGCCAGCGCGGGCGAGAGGTCGGCGCACGGCTCGAAGGCCTTGGGGCAGCGTGGGTGGAACGTGCAGCCCGTCGGCATCGCGCGCAGGTCCGGTGGCGAGCCCGGGATGCCGGTGAGCTCGCGGCGGGCCCCGCGCAGCGCGGGGAACGAGTGCAGCAGGCCGTCGCTGTAGGGGTGCAGCGGCGTGCGGTACAGCTCGGCGGCGGGCGCGGACTCCACGATGCGGCCGCCGTACATGATCGCGATCCGGTCGGAGAACTCGACGAGCAGCGACAGGTCGTGGGTGATGAACAGGACCGAGAACCCGATCCGCTCGCGCAGCTCGACCAGCTGGGCGAGGATCTGGCGCTGCATCACGACGTCCAGTGCGGTCGTCGGCTCGTCCATCACGACCACCCGCGGCTCGAGCGCCAGCGCCATCGCGATCATCACCCGCTGCCGCATGCCGCCGGAGAGCTGGTGCGGGTAGCTGCCCAGCCGGTCGGCGTTGATGCCCACGAGCTTGAGCAGGTCCTTCGCGCGGGACTGCTGGGCCGCGCGGCTGGTCCTTGGCTCGTGCGCGGCGATCGCGTCGCACAGCTGCGCGGAGACCGTGTACACCGGGTTGAGGGAGTTCATCGCGCCCTGGAACACGATCGAGATCTCCGACCAGCGGAACCGGCGCAGCCGCGCGCGGGACAGCCGCATCAGGTCGAACGGCTCGCCGTCGCGCGGGTGGTAGGTCACCGACCCGCCGTTGACCACACCGGGCGGTGGCAGCAGCCGCAGCATCCCGTACGCCAGCGTGGACTTCCCGCTGCCGCTCTCGCCCGCGAGGCCCAGCACCTCGCCGCGGTGCAGCGTGAGGCTCACGTCGCGGACCGCGTGCACGGCGTCCTCGCCGAGGCCGTAGTCCACCGACAGCCCCCGGATGTCCAGCACGGGTTCGTTCATGAAGGCCCCTCCTGCTTGAGCACCGGGGTGAAGCCGACTCGCATCTTCACGCCGTGGACCTTCGTGCCCGCGCTGCTGCGCAGGCGGGGGTTGACGTACTCGTCGATGCCGAAGTTCAGCAACGCCAGCCCGGTGCCCAGCAGCGCGATCGCGAGCCCCGGCGGCACGAACCACCACCAGGCGCCCTGCGCGAGCGCCTGCTGGCTCTGCGCCCAGAACAGGATCGCGCCCCAGTTCCACTCGGAGACCCCGGGCACGCCGATGAACGCGAGCGTGATCTCCGAGAGCACCGCGAAGATCACCGTGCCGATGAAGCTCGCCGCGATCACCGCGGTCAGGTTGGGCAGGATCTCGAACCCGATGATCCGCCACGTCGACTCGCCGGTCGCCCGCGCCGCCTCGACGTAGTCCCGGCGCCGCAGCGACAGCGTCTGCGCCCGCAGCACGCGCGCGCCCCATGCCCACGACGTGCAGCCGATCACGAGCGCGATCGTCATGTCGTCGGTGTCCGGCAGCGACAGCGTGATGATCAGGATCAGCGGCAGCGCCGGGATCACGAGGAACACGTTGGACAGCGCCGACAGGCTCTCCGCGCCGATCCCGGACAGGTAGCCGGACGTCACGCCGGCCAGCACACCGAGCACCGTCGCCACGACGCCCGCGACGATCCCGACGAGCAGCACGCTGCGGGAGCCGTCGAGCATCTGGCTGAACAGGTCCTGGCCGAGGTGCGTGGTGCCGAACCAGTGGTCGCCGTTCGGCGGGACCAGCAGGTCCGGGCCGCGCTTGCCAGGGTCGTAGGGCGTGACCATCGGCCCGAAGACCGCCAGCAGGCAGAAGAAGCCGAAGAGGAACATACCGGCGACGGCCTTGCGGTTCGAGAGGAACCGCAGCTGCCTGCGCTTCCTGCGGACCGGTGCCGCCAGGGGCGCGGCCGTCATCACTTCCGGGGCGGGCAGTGCCACGGGTCAGCCCTCCTTCCGGGTACGCGGGTCCAGCAGGAGGTAGATCAGGTCGGCGAGCAGGTTCGCGACCAGCACCGACAGCGTGATGACCAGGAAGATGCCCTGCACCAGCGGGTAGTCCTTCGCGCCGACGGCCTGGAACAGCTGGAACCCGACGCCGGGGTAGGAGAAGACGATCTCCACGAGCAACGTGCCGCCGACGATCAGGCCGAGCGACAGCGCGAACCCGGACACGTTGGGCAGCAACGCGTTCCGGGCCGCGTAGCCGACCATCACGCGCCGCTCGGACAGGCCCTTGGCGTGCGCGACCGTGATGTAGTCCTCGGAGGACACCGTCAGCATCATGTTGCGCATCGACAGGACCCAGCCGCTCATCGACGTGATCAGGATGGTGATCGCGGGCAGGATGCTGTGGTAGACCGCGCTCCACACGAAGTCCATGTCCCAGCTGGGCACCACGCCGGGGTCGTAGCCGCCGGACGAGGGGAACGGGCCGCCCTGGTCGGCGAGCAGCGTGATCGCGATCAGGCCGAGCCAGAAGTAGGGGATGGACGACAGGAACGTCGTCACCGGCATCAGCATGTCCGCCCAGGACCCGCGCCACCACCCCGCGAGCACCCCCATGAACGTGCCGACCAGGAAGCTGATGATCGTGGTGATGCCGACCAGCCCGAGCGTCCACGGCAGCGAGTCGGCCAGCACCTCCGAGACCGGCGTGGGGAAGAACGTGAACGACAGGCCCAGGTCGCCGCGGAACAGCTGCCCGAAGTAGGCGGTGTACTGCTCGAACAGGCTCTGCTCGTTGTCCAGTCCGAACAGGACGTACAGCGACTTGATCGCCGAGGTGTCCAGCTGGCCGTGTGACCGGGCGATCAGCGACTGCACCGGGTCGCCGGGGATGAGCCGGGGGAGGAAGAAGTTGATGGTGATCGCGGCCCACGCGGTGAACACGTAGAACCCGACGCGCCGCAGGAGGTAACCCATCAGTCTGCCTCCTCCGCGGCGGTGTCCGCGACGGTGTTCGCGTCGTAGAGCCAGCACGCGGCCCAGTGCGGTCCCTCGCCGTTGGACTCCACCGGGAGCCGGGGCGGCGCCTCGGTACGGCAGCGGTCCATCGCGTGCGGGCAGCGCGGGTGGAACCGGCAGCCCGGCGGCGGCGCGATCAGGCTCGGCGGCTCGCCGCTGCCCACGTCGGTGACGTCGAGCTCGGTTCCCGCGATCCGGTCCGGGTCCGGCGCGGACGCGATCAGCAGCCGGGTGTACGGATGCGCGGCGTGCTGCGTCACCGCCTCGCCGCCGCCGCCCTCGACGACCTGGCCCGCGTACATCACGAGCACCTCGTCGGCGAAGTACCGCGCGGACGCGATGTCGTGGGTGATGTAGAGGATCGCCAGGTTGAGCCGGTCGCGCAGGTCCCGCAACAGGTTCAGCACACCGAGCCGGATCGACACGTCCAACATGGACACCGGCTCGTCGGCGAGCAGCGCCTCCGGCCCGGCGGCGAGCGCCCGCGCGATCGCCACGCGCTGGCGCTGACCGCCGGACAGCTCGTGCGGGAACTTCGACAGGAACCGCTCCGGCGGCGTCAGCGCCACCCGCGTCAGCAGCTCCTCGGCGGTGGTGTCGCTGCGGTGGATGCGCAGCGCGCGCGTCAGGTGGTAGCGCACGGTGTGGATCGGGTTCAGCGAGGCGAACGGGTCCTGGAAGACCATCTGGACCTTGCGGCAGTACGCCCGGAACCGGCGTCCGCCGCGCACCGAGACGACCTCGCCGTGCAGCCGGACGCGGCCTGCCGTCTGCCGGTGGATCTGCGCCATCACCCGGGCCACGGTGGACTTGCCCGAGCCGGACTCGCCCACCATCGCGGTGACCTGACCGCGGTGCAGCCGGAAGCTGACGTCGTCGACCGCGTGCACCTTGTGCGTGGTACGGGTGACGACGT
>DASYKY010000003.1:0-37998 GCA_035995025.1 Actinophytocola sp. | reverse complement strand
AGTGTCGAGGACCTCGAAGACGCCATCCGCGTGTTTATCGACGCCTACAACGACCGCGCCGCGCCCTTCACCTGGACCAAGACCGCAAACGACCTCATCACCAAAATCAACCGTAAACAGACTTCAAACACGCGACACTAGGCGGCACGGAGTTCCAGGACGACCAGGTCGCCGTCGGTGTGTGCGCGGGCCCTGGTCAGGCCGACGGACTCGGCCAGCTCGGTGAGCTCCGTGACGTCGCGGACCTTGCCGCCGAACCACGCCAGGTTGCGCAGGTCCGCGTGCGTACGTTCCCGCGCCGGGACGCGTTCGATGACGAACACCGCGCCGTCCTGGCCCGCCGCCTCCGCGCAGCGGGACAGAATCCGCCGGGCGTCCGTGTCGTTCCAGCTGTGGACGATCGCGGACAGCAGGTAGCCCTCCGCACCCGGCGGCACCCGGTCGAGGAAGTCACCCGCCACCACGTCGGCGCGGTCGGCCAGGCCGGCCGCGTCGATCAGCTTGCGGGCGGACTCCGCCGGGCCCTGCAGGTCCAGCAGCGTGCCGCGCAGCGCCGGGTACTCGTTCAGCAACGCGATCAGCAGCGTCCCGTCGCCGCCGCCGACGTCCATCACGTCACCCAGTGCGCCCCAGTCGTACGCGGCCACGATGCCCGGCGCCTCGAGCCCGGACGCGACGCCGCGCTGCTCGTCGAAGGCCGCGGATCGCGCGGGGTCCGTGGCGAGGTCGGCCCAGAACGGCGCACCGTACAGCTCCGGGAACGCCGCCGCTCCCGTGCGGACGCTGTGCGGCAACGCCATGGCGGACACGTCGGCGCGGCCGATCGAGCCGTCGACGTCCCAGTCGGCGCGCAGCTCGGCCGGGTGGTCGTCGCGCAGGCAGGCACCCCGCGCAGTCGGCGTGTACCGGCCCGTGTCGTCGCGACTCAGCAGACCGATCGTGACCAGGTGGCGCATCAACCGCTCGAGCGCGTCCGCGTCGGCGCCGATCTCCTCGGCGAGATCGGCGGCGGTGCGCGGCTCGTCCAGCCGGTCCACCAGGCGCAGCGTCGCCGCCGTCCGGATCGCCATCGGGGTCACCAGGTCGGCCAGCTCGACGAGTTCGTCGACTTCCTTGTCGCTCTCCTTGTCGCTCATCGCCTCACGCTAACGTCCGGGCCCCGCGCCGCGCAGATCCGCCGCTGGCGAAACCCCGTCCGCCCGCGGTGAAACCGCTGGTCCGCCCCGGGCGCGGCGCGAAAGCTGACCGCATGCCCGACACCGCCAGGTCCGATGCCGCCATGCCTGACACCGCCGTACCGCACGCTGTCGCCGTCCTGTCCGACATCCACGGCGTGCTGCCCGCGCTCGAGGCGGTCCTGGCCGAGCCCGACGTGCGCGACGCGGACGTCGTCGTGCTGACCGGCGACATGGCCACCGGCCCGCAACCCGTGCCGACGCTCGACCGGCTCGTGGCGCTCGGCGACCGCGTCCGCTGGGTCAAGGGCAACTGCGAGCGCGAGCTCGTCACGCGGGCCCGCGGCGGCCCGGCCTCCCCGTACCCGATCAGCGACTGGGCCGCCGCGCAGCTGCGCGCGGACCAGGTCGACCTGCTCGACGGGCTGCCGGCCACGCTCACCCTCGACGTGCCCGGGCTCGGCGAGGTGCTGTTCTGCCACGCCACCCCACGCGACGACGCGGAGATGGTGTTCGTCGACAGCGACCTGCCGCGCTGGGCCGAGGTGCTCGCCGGCGTCCCCGACCGCGTCCGCACGGTCGTGTGCGGGCACACCCACATGCCGTTCACCCGCCTCGTCGACCGCCGCACGGTCGCCAATGCGGGCAGTGTCGGCATGCCCTACGGCTCCACGGGCGCGCAGTGGGCGCTGCTCGCCGGCGGCACGGTTCAGCTGCGCCGCACCGAGTTCGACCGCGAGGCCGCGTGCGCCGCCGTCGAGGCGGACGCCGCTACCTGTCCCGGCATCGCCGAGTGGGCGGACATGTTCGTGCGCAATCCCCCTTCCGACAGTGCGGCCCTGACTTCCTTCAAGGAGCAGCTGAGGAACAGGGCGAACTGATCACGGACGACCGACCGGGCCGGCGGGCAGCCAGTCGGCGAAGTAGGCGTCGAGGTCGGGCCGCTGCGGCTGCAGGAGATGGCGCACCCAGGCGGAGCGCTCGTGCGCCGGCGCGGGCAGCTCCCACACGCAGCCGATCAGCGGCTCGGATAACTCGGCGAAGCTCGTGGGTGCCGCGAACGGGGCGTTGGCGGCGCGGCAGTGCAGGATGGCCTCCTGCACCCACGCGTACAGGTTGAGCCAGATCGCGTCGACTCCCTTGTGCAGCACGGAGAACGCGACCTGCGGCGTGCCGCCCGACCTCGCGGTCGCGGGCAGCAGCTTGGGCAGGAACTGCTCGGCCGCGGCCAGCACCGGCTCCTCGATCGGCGCCCCGGCGACGGTGACGCGGTACTGCTTGACCTGCCACCCGGACACGGCGACCACTCCGGCCGGGTGCAGGTGACGCTCGTCGAATCCCATGTGCCGCACGCTATCCCGGGGCACCGACAGTTTCTCCGCGTCAGCGGAACGCGGGGTAGAGCAGCAGTGGCTCGCTATGGCCGAACCGCACCCGCAGCGCCTCGCCCACCCGCGCCGAGTGCATGGCGACCTCGTGCACGCCGGCCTGCCCGGCGGCCTCGGCGAGCCGGCGCCAGCGCTCGATCAGCACCAGCGTCTCCGGCGGTGTGTCGGCCAGGCTCGACGAGTGCGGCTGGGCCGCGTCCGGCCGGGTGAAGAACT
The DNA here is from genome assembly GCA_035995025.1 of Actinophytocola sp. Taxonomy (GTDB): domain Bacteria; phylum Actinomycetota; class Actinomycetes; order Mycobacteriales; family Pseudonocardiaceae; genus Actinophytocola. Next base: position 35,219 of record DASYKY010000003.1, on the reverse strand, counting down.
GCCACGTCGTCAGCCACACCCAGAACAGCTGGGCGTCGAGCAGCCGCGGGAGAAGCACCGAGTCGTCGTCCAGGTCCGGCCAGACGACCCGCACCTCCGCGCGCCACCCGGCGAGCATCGCGTCGGTCATGCCGGCCGGCAGCGCGAACGGGCACCAGCAGGACGGGAACGGCACCCGCAGGTACGCCGCGTCGAAGATCGCGTTGCGTACGCAGCCGCCCTCGAAGTCGAGGAACCGCACTCCCTTGTTGGTGATCAGGTTGTTGTCCGGGCACGAGTCGGACGGGCTGAACGCGCGGTGCTGCCCGGTCTCCAGGAGCGACCGGCTGCCGCGTGCGTGCTCGATCGCCTCGGCCGGGGTCGGCACGCCCAGCTCCGCCTCGAGCAGCGCCGGCAGCTCGGTCAGCGCCGTCGCGCCGTCCGCGGCCAGCGGGTCCTTGAGGTCCGGCGGAGTGAGCCGGCGTTCGAGCGCGTCGAAGTCGGCCTCGCGCCCCGCGGTCGTGGCGTGCAGCCGGCCGAGCGAACGCGACCACGACAGCAGTGCGCGCTCGGCGCCCCGCGCGTCGTTGCCGAGCAGCTTGTCGGCGAGCGTCGGCGAGCCGCCAAGGTCCTCGAGCACCACGAGCCGGCTTTCCGGGCCGTGGGCGAAGAGCTCCGGGCACATCCGGTCCTCGGACGCGAGCGCGGTGAACAGCTGGTAGCTCGCCGCCTCGCGGACGAAGCTGTCGCAGCTCCGGTCGGCGGGCTCGAGGTAGCGCTTGAGAACGAGCGTGCGCGGCAGGGAGAACGGGCTCGTCGCCACTCGGACCCGCAGCACCACCGACCGTTCGCTGCCGCCAAGGTCCTCGGGCTCGGACAGCTTGATCCTCGCACCGAACCGCCGGCTGAGTACCGACTCCGCCGCCGCTACGGTCGCCAGCACCTCGGGGTCCGCTTCACCACCCAGTGCGGGTGGGTCGGCGGCGGTTTCCACACTCATCTCCTCAGACCCTACTCCCGCTCGTACCACTGACCGTAGTCGTGTCCATCGATCAAGTAGCCACCATTTCGGGGATAAATAACGAGAACGGCTTCATGTCGAGTGCATATCGACCCGGCGTCATCCGGACGACAGCGGCCGACCAGCGTCTCGGTGGTCCACGCGACGATCGTGACTGGCGAGCGTGACTGGCGAGTCGGTGATCACGCCGACCACGGCGAGCAGACAGGCGATCGACAGGAATGCCAGGAAGGTGCCGTTGAGCCACGACTCCTCACCGGAGCGGGCTCCCCAAGTAGCCCGACGACGTCGTCGGTGATCGACGGCGGACAAACTCACCCGGAGGTGTGCAGCACTCGCTATTCCTTGGCGGGCGCCGGCTTCACCGGTTTCGCGTCGACGCCTGCCTCCTTGCGCTGGGCCGCGGTGATCGGCGCGGGCGCGTTGGTCAGCGGGTCGAACCCGCCGCCGGTCTTCGGGAACGCGATCACGTCACGCAGCGACGGCTCGCCGGCGAGCAGCATGACGATGCGGTCCCAGCCGAACGCGATGCCGCCGTGCGGGGGCGGGCCGTACTTGAACGCCTCGAGCAGGAAGCCGAACTTCTCCTCGGCATCCGCGGCGCCGATGCCCATGACCTCGAACACGCGCTTCTGCACGTCGGCCTGGTGGATACGGATGGACCCGCCGCCGATCTCGTTGCCGTTGCAGACGATGTCGTAGGCGTACGCGAGCGCGCCGGCCGGGTCCTCCTCGAACCGGTCGATCCAGTCCGGGTTCGGCGAGGTGAAAGCGTGGTGCACGGCGGTCCACCGGCCGGCGCCGACCGCGACATCGCCCGCGCTGCGGGCGGCCTCGGCCTCCTCGAACAGCGGCGCGTCGACGATCCAGACGAACGACCACGCCGACTCGTCGATCATGCCGAGCCGCTTGCCGATCTCCAGGCGGGCGGCGCCGAGGAGCGCGCGCGCGTCGGCCGGCGTGTTGGCCGCGAAGAAGACGCAGTCGCCCGGCTGGGCGCCGGTGGCCTTGGCAAGGCCGTCGCGCTCGGACTCGGACAGGTTCTTCGCGACCGGGCCGCCGAGCGTGCCGTCCGCACCGATGAGCACGTAGGCCAGGCCCTTGGCGCCGCGCTGCTTGGCCCACTCCTGCCAGGCGTCGAGCTGGCGGCGCGGCTGGTCGGCGCCGCCGGGCATGACGACCGAGCCGACGTAGGGCGCCTGGAAGACGCGGAACGGCGTGTCGGCGAAGTACTCGGTCAGCTCGGTCAGCTCGAGATCGAAGCGCAGGTCCGGCTTGTCGGTGCCGTAACGGGCCATGGCCTCGGCGTAGGTCATGCGCGGGATCGGCAGCGGGATGTCCTGTCCGGCGAGATCGCGCCACAAAGCGGCGACGATCTTCTCGCCGAGCGCGATGACGTCGTCCTGCTCGACGAAGCTCATCTCGATGTCGAGCTGGGTGAACTCGGGCTGGCGGTCGGCGCGGAAGTCCTCATCGCGGTAGCAGCGGGCGATCTGGTAGTACCGCTCGAGGCCGCCGACCATGAGCAGCTGCTTGAACAGCTGCGGCGACTGGGGCAGCGCATACCAGGAGCCGGGCTGCAGGCGGGCGGGGACGAGGAAGTCGCGCGCGCCCTCCGGGGTGGAGCGGGTCAGCGTCGGGGTCTCGACCTCGACGAAGTTCTCGTCGTGCAGCACGGTCCGCGCGATCCGGTTGGCCTCGCTGCGCATCCGCATGGCCCGGGCGGGCCCGGGGCGGCGCAGGTCGAGATAGCGGTGGCGCAGCCGGACGTCCTCGCCGACCGTGAGGTGCTCGTCGAGCTGGAACGGCAGCGGGGCGGCCTCGCTCAGCACCTGCAGGTCGGTGACCAGGACCTCGACGTCGCCGGTGGCGATCTCGGGGTTCTCGTTGCCCGCCGGCCGCCGCGACACCTCGCCGACGACGCGCACGCAGTACTCCGCGCGCAACTGGTGGGCGCGCTCGGCCATCTCACCCTCGCGGAACACGACCTGCGCGACGCCGGACGCGTCGCGGAGATCGACGAAGATGACCCCACCGTGATCACGCCGGCGTCCGACCCAGCCGCTGAGCGTGACGGTCTGTCCGGCGTCTTCGGCGCGAAGCGTCCCGGCCTCGTGCGTGCGGATCACGGTGTGCTCTCTCCTGTCGGGACTTCAATGGAACGAGAGCAGGCTAGCCAACCGTCGGAGGGTTGAGTCCAGCAGGTTTACGGGGCGTTTCATCACCGAACGCAGTAGCCCGATCACACGCGGATTTGACGTGATGTCTACCGAGCCATCGCGTCAACCCGTAAGGTGGCGGTTACCAGGTGGTAGGAACGCTGGGGGGCGAACGCAGGGAGACCACGATGGGTGGCGGCGCAACCCGCGAACCGGTTCGGGAACTGCACCGGGCGACCAACGGGGACGTTCGACGTGCTTTGGCGGCACATCCTGCGGACAACCTGGCCGCGGACGCCTTTCCTACCGCGCTGCGCACGGCCATCCAAGCCAGTGGACTCTCGCTCGACCGGATCCAGTACCGCCTGCGTGCGCGCGGCGTGTCGGTGAGCGTGACGGCCCTGAGCTACTGGCAGTCCGGCCGCAGGCGCCCGGAACGCGCGGAGTCGCTGGCGGCGCTCGGTCATCTCGAGTCGGTGCTGGGTGTGGCGCCGGGTTCGCTGATCGCGTTACTGGGGCCGCCTCGGCCGCGTGGCCGCGTTCAGCGTGAGTCGTCCCGGCTGCCGATCGAGGCGTTGTGGCCCGAGCGTGAACCGGTGTCGAAGCTGTTGAAGCGGATCGACTACACGACCGAGACGGCACTGACCAAGCTGAGCCAGCACGACCGGATGGACGTCGCCGTCGACCGCGGCGAGAAGCGCATCGCGGTGCGCCAGGTCGTCCGAGCGGAGCGCGACGGCGTGGACCGGACGGTCATGGTGTACGACCTCGAGCGCATCGGCAGGCCGTTCCCGGAGATCACGGCGCTGCAGTCATGTCGCATCGGCCGGGTGGCCCGGGACGAGGCCGCGGGTCTGATCGCCGCCGAGATCGTGCTGGAGTCCCCGCTGGCCCGCGGCGACACGGCGATCGTCGACTACGCGCTGAACCACCCCGGCCCGCCGTTCTCCCGCGGCGACGACAGCTACTGCCGCAAGTTCACGACGCCGGTTCGCGAGTTCGTGCTGGAACTGCGCTTCGACCCGCGCGCCCTGCCCGCGTACTGCGAGATGTTCACGCTCGACCCCGACGAGCAGACGACCACCCGGCGCAAGGTCGAGGTCAACGCGGCCGGCGAGGCACACGCGGTGGCCCTGGACTTCGGCCCCGGCACGGCCTGCGTGCGCTGGGACTGGCCCCGCCAGGCCTGACGTCTCGGCGGTCATTGTCTAGCTCACCGTTGGCGGGTGACGGCCCACCGCGTCCGAGCAAAGCCACTCCCCCGCCCGCACTCGGACGTGTTGGCGAAGCTGGTCGCCCAAGCGGACTGCGCGTCAGGTCCGCTTCGCCTGGCGTGGTTTGCGATGACATTGCGGCTGCGGTAGTCCATGGCGTCGAAGGCGGGTGGTCGGCCGCCCGCGAGAGCCGTGCCGAGCGCGATGCCCGGCCTGGTCGGCAGGTTCGGGGATGACTGCTGGCCTCCCACCAACCACGCATCACCCGGGTCGGCGGCGCGCTACCTCGATCGGCGTCCCATACGAATCGTCGACGCCTCAACAAACGGAACCCGGTGCCGAGCCCCTGCGCCCCACCACCCAACCGGCTCCTCGCAGCCAGATCAGAGGAGTTCGAGTTGTTCCTGCTGCACCGGAGTGGCCTGTTCGGGAATCGACACCAGGCTGCCCTCCGGCCAGGTGGCCTCGGTGCGTACCTGGCGGGCCTCCTTCGGGGCCAGGCCGTGCCTGCGTAACAGCGGGCCCACCCGGCGGCCCAGCCAGCGCCGGTAGCGAATGTCCGCATTGGACCCCCGGGCGTAGATCTGGCGATAGCTGGGCACCAGCTCCGGGTGCTCGCTGGCCAGCCACGCCGCGAACCACTCCCGGGCGCCTGGTCGCAGGTGCAGCGGCAGCACGGTTGCGCCCGTGGCGCCGGCCGCGGCGATCTCCGTGAGCAGGGTGTCCAGCTGCTCCAACGAATCGGTCAGGCCCGGGAGGACCGGGGCCACGAACACCCCACACGGCAGGCCCGCGTCGGTGACCTTTCGGACCAGCTCCAGCCTCGCCTGCGGGCTGGCCGTGCCCGGTTCGAGGCTTCGCTGCAGCTCCCGTTCCGCAAGTGCGATCGACACGCCCAGCCCCACCGGCACCTGCTTGCTCACCTCCGCCAGCAGCGGCAGGTCTCGCGACAGCACCGTGCCCTTCGTGAGGATGTTGAACGGCGTGCCGCTGTCCGCCAGGGCGCGGATGATTCCCGGCATCAGTGCGTACCGGCCCTCCGCCCGCTGGTACGGATCCGTGTTGGTGCCCATCGCCACGTGTTCGTGGGTCCAGCGTGGCGAGCGCAGCTGCGCGGTGAGCACCTCGACCGCGTTGACCTTCACGATCACCTGGGTGTCGAAGTCCTGCCCGGCGTCCAGGTCGAGATACGTGTGCGAGTTGCGGGCGAAGCAGTTGTGGCTCACCACCCCGTTCGCGATGAAGTCGCCCGTGCCCGTCGTGATGTCGAACAGCGGCATCTCGAGACCGAGCGGCTCGACCGTCTCGATACCCAGCTGCGCGGCCGCGCGCAGCGCCACGCCGTTCAGCTCACCGGCACCGGTCCGCGCCGGGTCGACGGTGTGCAGGAACCGCAGATGCTCCGGTAGGCCGCCGGACAGCCGGATCCGCTGCACACCGCTGCGCAGGCCGAGCTCCTCGAGCACGAACCGGAAACCCAGGCGCAGCAACGCATCGCAGATGAGGCTGCCGTTGGCCCGGCCGCTGCGCGCGACTCGCAGATGCCCGCGACCGAACTCACCGTCCACATCGAACACCGCGGCCAGGTACCCCTTGTGCCACTCCTCGCTCGGCACGAGGGGTCGCTCGATGGGCAGGCTGATCGGCTCCTCGCCGGTCAGGTACTCGCGGGCGCGGGCGAGCACGCGGGGGTCCGCCGGCTCACCGCTGCCGCCCGCGATGCCGGACAGGTAACCGCCGCGGTAGTCGAGCAATCCCTTGGGTGGCGCGGCGAATCCGCCGGTGCCGACCAGCTTGTCACCCGTCGCGAGCGCCGTGCGCCTGCGCTGCTCGCCGGCTGCGACATGCCGCCAGCCGCGGCCGGTGAGGAACCGGTGGTCCCCGCTCGCGATCAACTGGGTGCCGTCGCGAAGCGTCAGCCGGTACGCGGGTTTGACCGTCGACCAGTGCGCGAGGACCCGCGTCGTCACGTACCGGCGGCGGTTGTCCCGCCGCTCGGTGCCGTAGATCTCGTCGCCGACCTTCAGTTCCGCGAGCGGCATGGTGCGGCCGTCCGCCATCAGGATCGGCGTGTCCCCCGCGAGGCAGTACCGGCAGGCATGGCTGCAACCGCGGTACGGGTTGATCGTCCAGCGGAACGGCATGGACGACTGGGCCGGCACCTTGTTGAGCACGGATCTGGCGCGCACCTCGTGGAACACCATGCCGGCGAACTCCGGGGTTCGAACGCTGCGCACCAGGCCGGGCAGGCCGGGTAGTGTTTGCTGTTGTTGCTGGTCGACACGCTGGCTTTCCCATCGCACGTCCGCAAGTCGAACATATGTTCGAGACAGTGTCAATCGAGATCACTCAACCGAGCGACAGCACCGGAAATTGTCAGACCCCGGGTCTAGCGTCGCTGTCATGACCACCTCCCCACCGCGTCAACGGATGGCCGCCGCCGGCGAGCAGGACGCGCTCGTCCGGTCGGACCGGGCGGAGACACGCGAGATGATCATCGACGCGTACCGATTACAGGCGCCCCGCCGCCTCGTCGCGCTGCTGGACGGCTAGCTCCGCCGCCTCGCGGGCGCAGCCCCACGACAGGCTGACGCCGTTGCCGCCGTGCCCGTAGTTGTGCACGACGCGGGCGTTGCCGAGTGCCTCCGCCTCGACCCGCACCGCGGTGCGGCCGGGGCGCAGCCCGGTCTCGACCTCGATCAGCTCGGCGTTGTGCAGCCGCGGCTCGATCGCGCGGACCCGGCTCAGGATCCGCTGGGTCAGGTCGGGGTCGGGCGCGCGGTCCGTGCGCCCGGGGATCCGGATGCCGCCGCACACCACGCGCGTGGGGTGCGGGAAGTAGCTGGTCCACTCGGCGTCCGTGGTCAGCTCCATGAACAGCGTGTCGAGCCCGGGGTTCGTCAGGACGACGCTCTGCCCGAACACCGGCTCGAGCTCGTCGTCGCCGAGCAGCTCGCGGGAGCCTAGGCCGGTGCAGTTGACCACCACCGGCGCGGCCGCCGCGGCCTCGTCGAGCGAGCGGACCGTGCGCTGCTCGATCTCGACGCCTGTCTTGGCGAGCCGCGACACGAGGTGGTCGAGGTAACGGGGCATGTCCACGAGCGGCATGGTCGAGCGCGACCCGCCGTCGAAGCCGGCCGGCACCTCGTCCGGGGTGGCCGGGCGCAGGTCGGGGATCGACCTGGCCTGTGGCGGGATCTCGTCGCTCGCCGGGCCGCCGACCGTGAGCGCCGGCGCCATCCGTACGCCGGTCGACGGGTCGCGGGCGAGTGCGACGAAGTCCTCGAGCGAACGATTGGTCCAGCTCATGGTCTTGGCCATGGGCTGCTGAAAGGAGGGTCCCCACATAGCGCCCGCGACCATCGAGGTGGTCGAGTGCGGCGGTTCGGCCGCCCACACCTGAACCGTCCAGCCTGCCTCGGCCAGACACGCGGCGGTGGTCAGCCCGCTCACTCCGGCGCCGACCACCACCGCCTGCTCCGTACGACTCACCGGGCCACGATAGCGCCCGGTCCGACTCAGGGAAGGGAGGTGCGCGTCAGGAGTCCGGTGTGGACTCGGGCGCGGCCGTGTACGCCGCGATCGTTCGTGCGGCGGCCGCGCGGGCGGTCTCCTCGTCGTCGCCCGCGGCGACACTCGCCGCGCGCCAGCGGTCGCTGCTCTCGGTCATGAACTCGGCGCCCGCCGCGGACTGCTGCCACGCCATGGCTGCCGCGGGCACGAGCGACGCACCGCCGGAGAGGTGCAGGGCGAGTCCGAGCAAGCCGAGGTCCCAGCCGATACCGACCGCACCGGGGCCGTACTGCACCCAGAGCTCGTCGTTGACGTGCGCGACATGCTCCAGCTCGAACCGGGACCTGCCGTCCGGCTCGGGGTGCACCCGCACCTCGATCCAGCTGACCTCGCCGCCGTACTCCCAGGTGGCGGCGAAGCTCTTCGGCGGGTCGCAGCGCTCGATGGTCCCCTCGGCGTTCCCCTCCAGCCTGAAGCGGCCGCCGAGCCGCAGCTCACCGGAGACCGGCAGGAACCAGCGGGGAATCCGCGACGGGTTGGTGCACGCGTCCCACAGGTCGTCGGGCTCGGTGTCGTACGTCTGGCCGAGCGTCATCACGCGCGCCTCACCGGCCTCCAGGACCCGGGTGCCGAGCTCGCGGCGCACCGCGTTGATCTGCTGAGCTACGTCGATCATGTCTGTTTTCTCCCCATTCGGTATGACGAAGGGAAGATATCAATGGCACCTTATATAAGTCAACTCTTCATAGAGAGGAGGCTGGCGGCAGGCCGTCCGGCGTCGCGACCGGCCAGTCGAGGGGGTCGCGGCCGAGCGCCGCCAGCTGGTCGACCTGTTCGCGGCACCACGGCGACACCGCCAGCTCGCCGCCGGTCACCAGGCCGACGAACAGCGGCCACGACACCCAGCCGAGCTCGTCGACCTCCCCCGGCGCCGGGTGCGGCTCCCCGTCGCAGACCGCGCGGAAGACCGGACACAGCTCGTTCTCCACGACCCCGTTCGGCATCACCGCGCGGTACCGGAAACGCGGCAGCAGCAGGTCGATCGACGTCACGGTCAGGCCGAGCTCGTCGCGGAGCCGACGGCCGACGGCGGGCGCGAACCGCTCCCCCGGTGCCGGGTGGCCGCAGCACGAGTTGGTGACCACACCGGGCCACGTCGGCTTGGACCGTGCCCGCCGCGTCACCAGCAGCGCGCCGTCCGGGTGGAACACGTAGCACGAGAACGCCAAGTGCAGCGGGGTGTCCTGGTGGTGCACCGTCGCCTTGTCCGCGGTGCCGATCCCCCGGCCGCGCTCGTCGAGCAGGACCACCTGTTCCATCGCGTCTCCTCGTGCGGCGTCACCTCGGGAGACCAGCATGCCCGGCCACGCCGGGCGGCGCCTCACAGGTCCAGCGACGTCCCGTCCACCGGTACCTCGATCCCGGCCGACGTCACCGTCCGGTACTCCGGCGAGCGCCGGTCGAGCAAGGGGTTGGTGTTGTTCAGGTGCGTGTACATCCACCGCGTGCCCGAACCGGCGTGCGCACGGATCCGGGCGAGGCTGCCGGCCGGCCCGTCGACCGGCACGTGGCCCATCGCGTGCTGCGCGCCCGTACTGGTGCCGGTGCCGGTCATCTCGGCCGGGGAGTAGAAGGTCCCGTCGAGCAGGACGCAGCTCGCGCCGTCGACGAACTCGTCGAAGCCGGTCGGCCAGGTCGCGAGGCACGGCGCGTAGACCAGCACGCCGCCGGTCGACGGGTCGCGCAGCCGGTAGGCCACCACCCACGGGCCGGCCACCGTCGAGTCGCGGGCGTACTTGGGCCGCTTGTCGCTGACCGCGAACACGGACACTTCGAGCGCGGTGAACGCCGAGACCGGCGACCACCGCCAGGCGCCGTAGTGGGCGACCATGTCCTGGACCGGGAACCGCGTGCCGAGCGCGTGCCGCACGGCGGCCGGCGCCCACACCGACAGGCCGCCGCCCTCGCGCAGCAGCATCAGCCCGAGCGTGTGGTCCAGTTCGGCGTCGGTCAGCAGCGCGCCGCACAGCGGCGTGTCCCGAGGCCCGGGGCCGGGCGCGAGCCGCGGCGCGGCGATGACCTGCGCGCGGATGTCCGGCGAGGCGTTGACCAGGTACCAGTCCGTCCCCTGTGGACTGACGGCGAGGCAGTCCTGCGTCCGGGCCGGCACGTCCGGGCCGCCCGCCGCCGCGCACATCGCGCACGCGCAGTTCCACTGTGGGAACCCGCCGCCCGCCGCGGTGCCGAGCAGCCGGACCTTCACCGCGCGACCGTGGGCTTGCGCATGACGAACGGCGGCACCCCGGCGGCGGCCACCGTGGCAGCCTCGGTGGCCAGGATGTCGTCCACCACCCCGCGGTCCGGCGACAGCGCGCACACCGGGTCCGTGGCCGCCGCGTCGCCGGTCAGCACGAACGCCTGGCAGCGGCAACCGCCGTGGTCGACCGAGCGCCGGTCGCAGGAACGGCACGGCTCACGCATCCACGACTCGCCGCGGAAGGCGTTGAACGACCGCGACTCGTACCAGATCTCGGCGAGCGGGCGCCGGGTGACGTTCTCCACCGGCAGCGTGGTGATCACCGACGCGGCCGGGCACGGCAGCACGTCGCCGTTGGGCGCCACGGTCAGCTGGCGTGCGCCCCACCCATACATGCACGGCTTCGGGTAGTTCTCGTAGTAGTCGGCGACCACGTAGACGATCTCCATGCGCCCGCGCAGCCGCTCGATGGCCGCCCGCACGATCGGCTCGGCCGCGGCGAGCTGGTCCGGCGTCGGCATCAACGCGGTCCGGTTGCGCAGGGCCCACCCGTAGTACTGGGTGTTCGCCAGCTCGAGCCGGTCGGCGCCCATCCGCTCGGCCAGCTCGATCAGCGCGCCGACCTGGTCGTGGTTCGCCCGGTGCAGCACCACGTTCACGCTCAGCGGCAACCCCGCCGCGCGCACGACCTCGGCCGCCTCGATCTTGCGCGCGTGCGCCCGCGCGCCGGCGATCCGGTCGGCCCGCTCTGCGTCCGCGCCCTGCACGGAAAGCTGAACGTGCGCGAGCCCGCGGTCGGCAAGCCCGGCCAGGCGCGCCGCGGTCAGCCCGAGCCCGCTGGTCACCAGGTTCACGTAGCAGCCGAGGTCCGACGCGCGGCCGACCAGCTCGGGCAGGTCCGGACGCAGCAGCGGCTCGCCGCCGGACATGTGCACCTGCAGCACCCCGAGGTCGCGGGCCGCGTCCAGGACCGACAGCCACTGCGCGGTGCTCAGCTCGTCCCGCTTGGCAGCCAGCTCGACGGGGTTCGAGCAGTACGGGCAATGCAGCGGGCACCGGTGGGTCAGCTCGGCCAGCATCCCGAGCGGCGGCTCGACGGTCACGCCCATTCGACGACCCTCCGCTCCGCCAGCCGGTCGAGCACCGTCGCCACGTCCGCCGCGCGCACGCCGGTGAAGCGGGAGGCGAGCCGCGAGGCGATCTCCCGGACCGTGGTCGAGCCGTCGCACAGCTCGAGAACGGCGGCCGCCGTCGCGTTCGGCACCAGCACTCCCTCGGGAAACAGCAGCACGTGCGTGTCCCGTGTCTTGTCGAACGTGAACCGCACACCGCGGCGCAGGCGGGGCATACCGGACATCGCCTACTCCTTCTCGGCCGCGCGCTCGATGGCGTCCAACATGGACCACAGCACGTCGCACTTGAACGACAGCGCCGCGATCGCCCGGTCCTGCTGTTCCCGCGTCGTGCTGTACCGCACCACGATGTCCACAGTGGACTTCCCTTCGCCGGACACCGCCTCGATCCGGTTCGTGAAGTAAGCGAGGTCCGCCGGTTTGATCCAGTCGTAGTGGGCCAGCATGTCGCCAACCCGGCGCTGCATCAGGTGCCCGGAGAACATCTCGGTGAGCCCGGAGGCCACCGCCTCCACCCACGGCCGGGTGCGCGCGAAGGTGACGTACGCGTCGACGGCGAACCGGACGCCGGGCACCACGTGCCGCTCGTCGAGCACCTCGTCGCGGGTCAGGCCGACGGCCTCGCACAGCCGCAGCCAGCGCTCCCGGCCGCTCTCGCCGTCGCCGTCCGCGGCGCCGTCGTGGTACACGATCCGGTCGAGCCAGGCGCGGCGAACCGCCGGCACCGGGCAGTTGCCGATGATCGCCGCGTCCTTCTGCGGCAGCACACTCTGGTAGTACCACCGGTTCGCCGCCCACACCCGCAACTCGTGCGCGGACAGCTCGCCCGCGTGCATGCGGTCGTGGAACGGATGCGTTCCCCAGTACCGGTGCGCGAGGCCACGCAGTGCGGCGACGAACTCCTCCTCGCCCCGCGCGGCGGTCGGGTCGGACACGCTGACACCTCCGATGTGTGCTCCGGGCGACCCCGGCGGGCGGGCGAGGCCCACCCGCCGGAGCGGACATAGCCGGTCAGTCCATCCGCGCCGCGTAGGCGGTGACCTCCATCGGCGTCTCGTACTCGACGAAGTCCGGCGTGGTCCAGACCTCGAGCTCGGTGGTGGCGTTCATCTGTCCTCCTCCTTCCCGGTTCGACGACCGTGACCATTGCGTTTTCAGAGTAGACACAGGATTTCGCGGACCCGGCGAAATCGGTCGAGGGTCGCTGACACCCCGCTCAAACCGGCGTCCACAGTGGACGTTGACGCCGACTCCCGGCGACCTGGGACACTGCTCCTGTGCCGGACCACGACACCCAGCCGATCGCGAAGGTCGGCCATCACCATCACGACCACACGCCTCCGCCGCCGGCGTCCAGCCGGGTACGCACGCTGATCGCCGTGCTGCTGGTCCCGTTCGCGCTCGCGGCGGTGGTGGGCACGGTGCTGCTGTTCCCGTTCGGTGGCCACGCCGGCACCAAGGCACCCGCCGGCACGCCGGTGCACGGCGTGGTGACGGCCGCGGGGACCGGGCCGTGCAGCGGAAAGGTGCAGGTCGGCGACCAGCCGGGCGGCGACGACTGCCTGGTGGTCGTGGTGCGGATGTCCGACGGCAAGGCGCCGGACCGGGAGGTCCGCACGGTCGTGCCGCTCGAACCGAGCACGCCACGGTTCGCTGTCGACGACAAGGTCGTGCTGGCCTACGGCGGCGGCGACCCGGACGACGGCGGCTCCTACCAGCTCGTCGACTTCCAGCGGGACGTGCCGCTGGCGCTGCTCGCCGCGCTCTTCGCGATCATCGTGCTGGTGCTCGGCCGCTGGCAGGGGCTCAAGGCGCTGCTCGCGCTCGGGCTGAGCTTCGCCGTGCTGGCGCTGTTCATCCTGCCGGCGATCATCGCGGGCGAGAACCCGTTGCTGGTCGCGATCTTCGGGGCCGGGCTGATCATGTTCGCGGTCCTGTACCTGACCCACGGCCTGACCGCACGCACGTCGACCGCGGTGCTCGGCACGATGGTCAGCCTCACCCTGATCGGCGTGCTCGGCGCGCTGTGGGCCGGGTACGCGAAGCTGACCGGGCTCGACGACGACACGTCTGCGCTGGTCGGGCTGCTCGACCGGTCGATCGACACGCGCGGGCTGCTGCTCGCGGGCGTGGTGATCGGCGCGCTCGGCGTGCTCGACGACGTCACGGTGACGCAGACGAGCGCGGTGTGGGAGCTGCGGGCGGCGAACCCGGCGATGAGCAGGCCCGAGCTGTACAACGCCGCGCTGCGCATCGGCCGCGACCACGTGGCATCGGCGGTGAACACGCTGGTGATGGCGTACGCCGGCGCCGCGCTGCCGCTGCTGCTGTACTCGTCGATCGCGGGTGTGGGGCTGGGCAACATCCTCAGCTCCCAGGTGATCGCGCAGGAAGTCGTGCGCACGCTGGTCGGCAGCATCGGCCTGGTCGCGGCGGTCCCGGTCACGACATTCCTCGCCGCGACAGTCGCCGCCACCGAACCCGCTCCCGCGCGGCGGCCGGTCAGTCGAGGCTCGCGACGAACCGCGTGATCGCCTCGGGCTTGAGCCGCTGCGCGAGCCGGCCGGTGGGGGCGAGCGAGGCCAGCCGGTAGAGCGGCCGGTCGGCGGCGGCCTCGCCCTTCGCCTCGGCCCGCAGCTGCGCGACGAGCAGCTGGGAGAACACGAGGCCGGTGGTGTTCTCGCTGCCGGCGAGGATGTCGGCGAGGCGGCGCAGCACGAGGATGCCGAGCTCGCGGCCACCGGTGCCGGAGTAGACCGCGAGCGACAGGTTGATCGTCTTGCCGCCCCCGCCGACCAGCAGGCCGATGGTGCGGGTGCCGCGGATGTCGGTGACGAGCAGCTCGACGCGGTCGGCGTGGCGCAGGTCGACGGTCTTGCGGCCGACCGCCTTCGCGACGACGAGGTCGCCCTCGAGCCAGATGGTGCGCCGGCTGGACACCCACGACAGCAGCGTCAGCAGGACGACGATGACCGCGGCCGTGACCAGACCGGCGGTCTGGCCGCTGAGCAGGCCGACGAGCCCGCCGACGGCGGCGCCGAAGATCAGCGCGACGCCGAAGGCCACGCAGCCGCGGCGGCGTGAGCTGGTCTGTTCGGTCAGGGTGAGCGGAGTGCGGTCGGGCTCGGGCACCTCAGAGGCCCCTGCCCGGACCGGTCGCGCTGGGGTCGTCGATCCCGAGGAGGAACGGGTTGGCCGCCCGCTCGCGGCCGATCGTGGTGCCCGGGCCGTGGCCGGGGAGCACGACCGTGTCGTCGGCGAGCGGCAGGAGCTTGGTGCGCAGCGACGTGTTCATGCTGCGCATGTCGCCACCGGGGAGGTCGGTGCGGCCGATGGAGCCGGCGAACAGCGTGTCACCGGCGAAGACGAGCCGGCCGCCCTCGTCGAGCTCGCTGCGGAAGATGACGGAGCCGCGGGTGTGCCCGGGCGTGTGGTCGACGGTGAGCGAGAGGCCGGCGAGGTCGAGGACGGTGCCGTCGGCCAGCTCCCGGACCTCCGCCGGTTCCCGCATCTCGAGCTTGCCCCCGAAGAAGTCCGCGCCGACGCTGACGCCCTGCAGCGGGTCGCTGAGCATGCCGCGGTCGTCGGGGTGGATCCAGGCGGGGATGTCGTTGCCGTCGCAGACCGGCGCCACGCAGAAGGAGTGGTCGAAGTGCCCGTGCGTGAGCAGCACGGCGACCGGGGAGAGCCGGTGTTCGCGCAGCGCGTCCGTGATCGGCTCGACCGCGTCCTGTCCCGGGTCGACGATCACGCACGGTTCGCCTTCACCAGGCGCGACGATGTAACAGTTGGCCTGGAGGGCACCGGTGGGGAAACCAACGACGAGCACGAGCCGCAACTTACACGGCGAGCCTGACGGCATTGGCCGAGAAGGCGGCAATAAGTGTCATGCCGTGATCAACAACCGCCGCGGCCCATGGCAGGGCTGGTCAGACGGAGCGGAGCCGTCGGAAGCGGGACCACGTCGCCAGGCGGCGGTCGGCCCGTGCCTGGTTGGTCTGGTCGGCGGTGACGTCCACGTTGGCCACGCAGATGCGGTCCCGGCCGTGGCGCTTGGCGGCGCGCAGCGAGACGTCCGCGTCCAGCATCAGGTCTTCCAGGTCCAGCTCGGCCAGGTCGCCGAGGCAGTACGTGGCGACGCCCATCGACGCGGTCAGGCCCTCGATCGTGGCCGACAGGTCGCGGGTGACCTTCGCCGAGACGGCCATGTCGCTGATGCCCGCGCGGATGCGCTCGGCGACCCGCAACGCCACGTCGAGGTCGGACTCGGGCAGCAGGACCATGAACTCGTCGCCCGCCGAGCCACCGTAGCGGCAGGCCAGGTCGGTGGGCCGGGTGTGCTCGCGGATCACGTCGGCTACCCCGCGCAGGATCGCGTCGCCGGCGAGGTGACCGTAGTTGTCGTTGACGTCCTTGAAGCGGTCGAGGTCGATCATGATCAGCGCGATGGACAGACCCTGGCCGCGCGAGCGGGCGATCTCCTCGGCGGCGATCTCGTCCCAGTGCCAGCGCTCGATCAGGCCGGTCGGCCGGTCCTCGAGCACCTGCCCGCACGAGTCGCAGCGCCGGTGGGTCGGCACCGACTGCAACGGACGGTCGCCGGACCTCGGCGCAACGATCTCGGGTTGTTCCCGGTCGGAATCAGGGTCGGCGGCCCCCGTCGCCGATCCCCGTCCGGGTCCCGCTTTCGCGGTGCTCATCAACTGTCTCCCCTGCCAGTGCTGACCTGTGGTCCCGGCCGGTCCCCGTGATGTACGCCCTTACCGGCCGTGTACACGTAACTATCGGGAGTCACAGAAGAGCTGAACAGTGTTGACGTGTTGACGGTTTCAGGAAACACCGAATGGGGGTATCAGGACATAGGGAACTTGGTCACTCAGCGTGCTCGGCCGACCACTTGTCCTGCGGTGCCTGGTGACCTGCGAACCGATCGAGTACCCCGGCCACGTCCGTGTCGACGATGAGCATGTCCCGATATTCGCGCCTGAGGAAGCCCTGTCCCGCCATGTGGTCGAGGAATCGCAGCATCGGCTGGTAGTAGCCCGCCACGTCGAGCAGCGCGATCGGCTTGTGGTGCAGGCCGAGCTGGGCCCACGTGAACACCTCGAAAAGCTCCTCGAGCGTGCCCGCACCGCCCGGCAACGCGAGGAACGCGTCGGCGAGCGAGGCCATCTTCGCCTTGCGTTCGTGCAGGTCGGCCACCACGTGCAGAGCGGTGAGCCGCGGGTGGGCGATCTCCCGGTCGACGAGACTCTGCGGTATCACCCCCGTGACCTGACCGCCCGCGGCGAGCGCCGCGTCGGCGATCGCGCCCATCGTGCCGACGGCCGCTCCGCCGTAGATCAGCCCGATCCCGCGTTCCGCCAGCGTGCGGCCGACGTGCTCGGCAGCCTGCCGATAGGCCGGATCGGTACCGGTCGATGATCCACAGAAGACGCATAGCTGCATACAGGTGATCACATCACAGCACCCCGGGCTTTCATTGCGACCAGGTTGTCTGGTTGAGTGCCACAGCGTGCGACTCATTCTCGACACTGATCCGGGGGTTGACGACGCCCTCGCGATCATGTACTTGGCGGCCCAGGAGGACGCCGAGATCGTTGCGGTGGGTAGTGTCCACGGCAACGTACCCGCCTCGGTCGGGGCACTCAACGCGCTTCGCGTGCTGGAGCTGGTCGACCTCGACCCGCCGGTGACCGTCGGGGCCGCGCGGCCGCTCGCCCAGCCGCTGCAGACCGCCGAGTTCGTACACGGCGAGGACGGGCTCGGCGGCCACGCCGGCCCGCTGCCGAAGCGATCCACCACGCCGGGTTCCGCCGCCGAGCAGATCGTGCGGCTGGCCAGGGAGAACCCGGGCGAGCTGACCCTCCTCGCGCTCGGGCCGCTGACGAACGTCGCACTCGCGGTACTGCTCGAGCCCGACTTACCCGCGCTGCTCCGCTCGCTCGTCGTGATGGGCGGGGCGGTCTCCGTGCCCGGAAACATCACCCCGTACGCGGACGCGAATTTCTACCACGACCCGGAAGCCGCCGATCTGGTGCTCGGCGCGAGTTTTCCGGAATTGACGCTCGTCGCCCTGGACGCCACCGAACAGGCCCGGGTCGGCACCGATTGGCTGGCCGCACTGGCCGAGGTTCGCGGACCTCGAGCGGATTTCGCCAACAAGCTCCTCGACCATTACGGGAAGTTCTACTCGAACATGTTCGGCGAGCATTCCTGCACGCTGCACGACCCGCTCGCGGCGGCCATCGCACTCGACCAGAAACTGGCCGACTACCGCACGATGCCGCTGGGTGTGGAGCTGACCGGCACCCACACGCGGGGCCAGGTCGTGTCGGATGTGCGGCCCATTTCCAGCGACGCCTACATTCCCACGAACGCCGGTGCGGGACGCGTTCCGGTGAAGGTCGCGGACTCGGTGGACGTGCCGACATTCCGGGACCTGATGTTCAAGGCCCTGAAAGGCTGACGCTCAGGCGTTCTTGGTCAATATCTCGCGCACGTCGGCGGCGCGCGGATCGCCGAGCTCGTCGAAAATCGAGAATGCCTCGCGCAGCGATTCCCTGGCGAGGTCGGGCTGACCGCTGTCGAACAGCACCAGCCCGCGCTTGTGCAGCGTCTCCCCCACACCCCACCGGTCGCCGAGCTCGCGGCGGGTCTCCAGCGCGCGCTGGAAGCAGTCGAGCGCGTCGGCCTGCCGGGCCAGCTCGGAGTACGTCTCGCCGAGCTTGACCAGGGTGTAGCACTCGCCGTAGCTGTCCCGGATGTCCCGGAACAGCGCGAGGGCCTGCTCCAGCGCGTCAACGGCCCGGTCGTAGTCCGACAGGCAGCGGTACGCGTCGCCGACGTTGGCGAGGGCAATGCCCTCGCCGTGCCGGTCGCCGACCTCGCGGAAGATGTCCAGCGCCTCGCCGAAGTGCAGGGCCGCGGTGTCGAAGCGGCTCTGGTCGAAGCCGATGAACCCGATGCCGGTGAGGCTCCACGCCTGCCCGACCCGGTCGCCCAGCTCGGTGCGCAGCGCCCGCGCCTCCATGAAGCATTCCTTGGCGTCGTCGGTGCGGCGCAGCTCGCGGTAGGCGATGGCGAGGTTGTTCAGCACCCATGCCTCGCCGTACCGGTCGCCCGCCCGCCGCGCGGCGATGACACCGACCTCGTGCGAGGCCACCCACGCCGTCCAGCGCTTGCGCAGGTTCAGGTAGTTGAACGAGCCGGCGGGCAGCTGCCAGCCCGCGACGTTCTCGCCGATCTCGACGGCGGTGCGGGTGGCGCCGGCGATGTTGGACATCTCGAGCTCGCACCACTGCAGCGCGGAGTCGTAGTCGAACTCGCCCACGTCGATCGCGAACTGGGACTTCTCCAGCACCGGGTCGTGGCGCTGCGGGGCGAGCACGTGGTTGGCCGCGTACGTGTTGTGCAGGTACCAGTCGATCAGGCGGCGCAGCGCGAGCATGCGCTCCTCGTCGGACTCCTCGCCGGCCGCCTGCTCGGCCGCGTACACCCGCAGCAGGTCGTGCATCCGGTACCGCTCGTTGCCCAGCCCCTCGACCAGGTGGACGCCCGTGAGCCGGTCGAGCAGCCTGCGCGCCCGCGCGAGCGGCTGGCCGGCGAGCGCGGCCGCGGCGCCGGTGCGGACGTGCGAGCCGCTGTGCAGGCCCAGCAGCCGGAACATCCGGGCGGCGTCGGCGGACAGGTCGCGGTAGGACCACGAGAAGACGGTCTTCACCGCCACCGAGTCGTCGGTGGACAGCGCCTCCAGCCGCAGCTCCTCGGAGGCCAGCTCCTCGACCAGGAGGCTCACCGAGTGGTGCGGGTGGGTCGCCACGCGCTCGGCGGCGATGCGCAGCGCGAGCGGCAGGTGGCCGCAGCGGTTGGCGAGCGCGCGGATCGCCTCCGGCTCGGCCCGGGACCGCTCCTTGCCGATGACCTTGCACAGCAAGGTGGTCGACTCCTCCTCGGCCATCGGGCCGAGGGTGACGCGCCGGTCGCCCTGCACGGTCAGGCCGCCGAGGCGCTTGCGGCTGGTCACCACGACGCCGCAGCCGGACGACGCGGGCAGCAGCGGCTCCAGCTGCTGGGAGTCGGCCGCGTTGTCGAGCACGACGAGCACCCGGCGGTCGGCGAGCACCGAGCGGTAGAGCTTCGCGCGTGCCTCGAGGCCGGCCGGGATGACGTCCATCTGCACGCCGAGCGCGGTGAGGAACTCCTCCAGCACCTCGTCGACGGACCGGGGCTGGCCGTCCGGGGAGTAACCGCGCAGGTCGACGTAGAGCTGGCCGTCGGAGTACTGGTCGGCGACGGAGTGCGCGACCCGTAACGCCAGCGCGGTCTTGCCCGCGCCGGGGGGGCCGTCGATGGCGACGACCGGCGGGGTGCCGGGCTCGCCTTCGTAGGACAGGATGCCGGACAGCGCGACCAGCTCGGCCTCACGGCCGACGAACGTGGCGGCGGCAGCCGGGAGCTGGGCCAGCCGGACGGGACCGCCCGCGGCCGCGGCGAGCGCGATGAGCTGCCCGTCCGCCTCGAGAACCTGGTCGCACTTGCGGGCCAGCTCGGCGGACGGCGGGGCCCCGTGCTTGATCTTGGACAGCCAGCTCGGCGTGTAGCCGATGAGGTCGGAGAGGCGTCGCCAGGACAGGCCGCGCTTGCGCAGCAGCCGTTCCAGCTCGTCGGCGAACGGCGAGGTCCCGTCGTCGCGCCTGTCTTGCATGGGTCCACCTTGTCAGTCCGCGCCGCCGGTCACCAGTCACCGAGGTGCCACGCCCAGTATCCAGTTTCCCACTACCCCGCGGCACCGGTCACACCGGCTGCGGATGGAGATTCTGACAATCGGCTGAGATTTCGTGGACCTCCACACGGTTCTTACTACCCGTACCAATAGACTGCCGCCCGGCAAGGATGTCAGAGGTCAGGAGGGTGCCCGGTGCCGAGCAACGAACAGCGTCGGCAGGCTGCCAAGCGCAAGCTTGAGCGCCAGCTCGCCCGCCGGGCGGAACGTGCGAAGAGGCGACGGATCTGGGGCGTCGGCCTGACCGTTCTCGTGGTGATCGCGGTGGTCGGGCTCGTGTTCTGGCTGTCCAACCTGGGGCCGGACGACTCCACGGCCGACACCGGCGACAAGCCGAGCGACACCGCGGCCGCCGGCAAGAGCACCGACGGCCCGTGCGCCTACAAGGAGAACGCCGCCGAGAAGCCGGAGAAGGACCCCGGGATGCCGGACGACCCGGCGGAGACGCCCAAGAAGGGCACCGTCAAGGTCGACCTCAAGACCAGCCAGGGTGCGATCGCGCTGACCCTGGACAAGGCGAAGGCGCCCTGCACCGTGCAGAGCATGGAGCACCTCGTCAACGAGAAGTTCTTCGACGGCACCAAGTGCCACCGGCTGACCGCGTCCGCCGGCCTCAAGGTGCTGCAGTGCGGCGATCCGAAGGGCGACGGCACGGGTGGGCCCGGCTACTCGCTCCCGGACGAGCTGCCGAAGGACCTCACCGACGCGCCGGCCGCGCAGGCCGGCGGCCAGCCGCTGAAGCTGTACGAGCGCGGCATGATCGCGATGGCCAACGCCGGGCCGAACACGGGCGGCAGCCAGTTCTTCCTGGTGTACGGCGACTCGACGCTGCCCCCGAGCTACACGGTGTTCGGCGAGATCAGCGAGGCCGGCCTGAAGGTCATCGACAAGGTCGTCAAGGGCGGCATCACGCCGGGCAACGGCCCCGACGACGGTGCCCCGAAGCTGCCGGTGGACATCGAGACCGCCACCGCCGCGAGCTGACCGCCGCTTTTTGTCGGTGGGCGCTGCCACACTGCCCGACGTGGACCGATATCTCGAACGTCCGGTACTCGCGGCGGCGCGGGGCCTGCTCACCTGTGCCTGGTCGCGGCGCGTGGCCGCACCGCGGGCGGGTCGCGAGCCCGTCGCGCGGATCGTGCCGGACGCCTGCGTGGACATCATCTGGCACCGGGACAGCGGCGCCCTGTTCGTGGCCGGCCCGGACACCCGCGCGCACGTGGGACCGCTGTCGCCGGGTGACCTCGTCGGCATCCGCTTCCGTACGGGCCGCTCGGTCGCCGGCTTGGGCGTGCCGGCGGACGCGTTACGCGACGAGCGGCCCGGCCTCGCGCAGCTCTGGCCGCGCCGGGCCGGGCGGCTCGCGGAGGCGCTCGCGTCCACCGGTTCGGCCGCCGAGGCACAGGCGGTGCTGAGCTCGGCGGTGCTCGCCGGCGTGCGGGGCGACCCCGACCCGGCGGTGCCCGCCCTGCTGCGGCTCGCCCGCGACGGCGCGCGGGTGGGCGCGATGGCCGACGCGATCGGGCTTACGGAGCGTCAGCTGCACCGGCGGTGCCTGGCGGCGTTCGGGTACGGCGCGAAGACGCTGCAGCGGGTGCTGCGGTTCGACCGGGCGATGCGGCTGGCACGGGGTGGCACGGAGCTGGCGGACGTCGCGTACCGCGCGGGGTACGCCGACCAGGCCCACCTGTCGAGGGAGGTGCGTGCCCTGGCCGGCGTCAGCCCGACGCGGCTGCTGACGGCCGCGTGAGCCGGCCGTGTGCCAGGAGGACGGTCAGCGCCTCGATGGTCACCACGCCGCTCCACTCGTAGGCGATGACGGGTAGCCAGATCCGCCAGCGGACCGGCCAGCCACCGTCGTCCCGCTGCTCGGCGAGCAACGTGTCCAAACCGGACTCCAGCTCGGCGGCCGAGAACCATTGGCACGCAAGGCTGTCCGGGCGCGGGGCGTAGTCGTGCGGATATTTGACCTCACCCGGCGCGTACCCCGCCGGCGCCGGCTCGTCGCCGGTCAGGGACACCAGCTGTCCTTTTCGGACCATCTCACCGAGACGGTCCGCCGTGAGGCCGGCGCGGTCGCGGTCGGGCACGTGGTCGAGGAAGGAGAGGCAGGAGAGCACCTCGTACGGATGGGTGTCGGCGATCGCGTCGATGCGCTGCCAGCAGAACTCCGTGGCCGGTCCCAGCCAGGGATGCTCGACCGCGTTCTTGTGCAGCAGCCCGGCGAGCGTGGCGGTCGGGACGAGCGAGCCGGCGTACTCGCCGGGGATCTCCCACCACGGCGCCCTCGGGTAACCGTCGGCCGACGGGTGCACGAACGGCACGCCGCCGTCCGGCGCGCTGACCGACAGCAGGTAGTCGCAGATCTCGCGGGCCGGCTCGCCGCCGGCCGCCCCGATCTCGTCGAGCACGGCGAGGGCGGCCATCGTCGTGACGGGCTGGCTGCCGGGTGCGCGGCAGTCCGGCTCGAGGGCGTTGCCGAAGCCCCCGTCCGGGTTGCGGTACGGCAGCAGCGCGGCGGCGACGGCGCCGGCGCCGCCGTCACCGAAGAGGTGGTCGAAGCGGCGGCGCTCGAGGATGCGGGAGTTGCGCAGGACGTGGTCGGCGGCGCGGTCGAGAACGGAGGTGGTCACCCGGCCAACCTAGGGCGGACCGGGGTGCGCGGTCTTGAAGGAATCGGACGCGGTCAGGACGGGGTCAGGACGGGTCAGGACGCCGAGGTCACGCGGTAGACGTCGTAGACGCCTTCGACGCTGCGCACGACCTTCAGCACGTGGCCGAGGTGCTTCGGGTCGCCCATCTCGAAGCTGAAACGGCTCACCGCCACGCGGTCGCGGGACGTGGTCACCGACGCGGACAGGATGTTGACCTTCTCGTCCGCGAGCACCTTCGTGACGTCCGAGAGCAGCCGGTGCCGGTCGAGCGCCTCCACCTGGATGGCCACGAGGAACACCGACGACTCCGACGGCGCCCACTCGACGTCGACCAGCCGCTCGGGCGCGGCGAGCAATTCGCCCGCGTTGGTGCAGTCGGTCCGGTGCACGGAGACGCCGCCGCCGCGGGTGACGAAGCCGAGGATGTCGTCGCCGGGGACCGGGGTGCAGCAGCGGGCCAGCTTGACCCACACGTCGCTCGCGCCCTTGACGATCACGCCCGCATCTCCGGTCGGGCGGCGGCGGTGCACCGTGGACGGCGTGGCGCGCTCGGCCAGCTCGTCCTCGGCGTGCTCGACGCCACCGAGCAGCGCGACCAGCCGCTGCACGACGTGCCGCGCGGAGGTGTGCCCCTCCCCCACGGCCGCGTACAGCGCGCTCACCTCGGTGTAGCGCAGCTCCCGGGCCAGCGCGGCCATGGAGTCGGCCGACACGAGCCGCTGCATGGGCAGCCCGACCCGGCGCACCTCCTTGGTGATCGCCTCCTTGCCGGCCTCGATCGCCTCTTCCTTGCGCTCCTTGGCGAACCACTGCTTGATCTTGGCCCGGGCCCGCGGCGACGCGGCGAACCCCAGCCAGTCGCGGGTCGGGCCGGCGCCCTCGGCCTTCGACGTGAAGATCTCGACCACATCGCCGTTCTCGAGCTTGCGCTCGAGCGCCACCAGCCTGCCGTTGACCCGGGCGCCGATGCAGCGGTGGCCGACCTCGGTGTGCACGGCGTAGGCGAAGTCGACCGGCGTGGAGCCGGCGGGCAGCGTCTGCACGTCGCCCTTGGGTGTGAAGACGAAGATCTCCCGGGCGGCGAGGTCGTAGCGCAGCGAGTCGAGGAACTCGCCGGGGTCCGCGGCCTCCCGCTGCCAGTCGAGGAGCTGGCGCATCCACGCCATCTCGTCGATCTCGACGGTCTGGCCGTCGTGGGTGCCCTTGGTCTCCTTGTACCGCCAGTGCGCGGCGATGCCGAACTCGGCCGTGCGGTGCATCTCGTGCGTGCGGATCTGCACCTCGAGCGGCTTGCCGTCCGGCCCGATGACGGTCGTGTGCAGCGACTGGTAGACCCCGAACCGGGGCTGGGCCACGTAGTCCTTGAACCGGCCGGGCATCGGCTGCCAGAGCGCGTGCACCACGCCCATCGCGGCGTAGCAGTCGCGCACGTCGTCGACCAGGATCCGCACGCCGACCAGGTCGTGGATGTCGTCGAAGTCGCGGCCGCGGACGATCATCTTCTGGTTGATCGAGTAGTAGTGCTTGGGCCTGCCCTCGACCTTGGCGTTGATGCGCGACGCCTCCAGGTGGGACGTCAGCTCGTCGGTGACCTTGTGCAGGTACGTGTCGCGGGACGGCGCGCGGGTGGCCACGAGCCGGACGATCTCGCCGTACTTCTTCGGCTGCAGGATCGAGAACGCCAGGTCCTCGAGCTCCCACTTGACCGTGGCCATGCCCAGCCGGTGCGCGAGCGGGGCGAGGACCTCGAGGGTCTCGCGGGCCTTCTTGGCCTGCTTCTCCGGCGGCAGGAAGCGCATCGTGCGCATGTTGTGCAGCCGGTCGGCCAGCTTGATCACCAGTACCCGCGGGTCGCGGGCCATCGCGATGACCATCTTGCGGATGGTCTCCGCCTCGGCCGCGCTGCCGAGCTGCACCTTGTCCAGCTTGGTGACGCCGTCGACGAGCCGGGCGACCTCCTCACCGAAGTCGTCGTGCAGGTTCTTCAGCGCGTAGTCGGTGTCCTCGATCGTGTCGTGCAGCAGGGCGGCGACCAGCGTGATCGTGTCCATGCCCAGCTCGGCCAGGATCGTGGCGACGGCGAGCGGGTGGGTGATGTACGGGTCACCGGACTTGCGCCGCTGCCCGCGGTGCGCCTCCTCGGCGACGTCGTAGGCGTGCTGCAGCAGGGCCAGGTCGGCCTTCGGGTGCAGTTCGCGGTGGACGGCGGCGAGCGGCTCGAGTACCTGCTTCACCGGCGCGGACCGCTGGGCGGTGATGCGCCTGGCCAGGCGCGCGCGGACCCGGCGTGTCGCGGACGGCGCGCGCGCCGATGGCTGCGCTGCGGCGGCGTCCGGCTGCGCCCCGGCTTCGACGTTCTGGCTCACGACTCACTCACTGCGCGGCTCCTCTTTCGATGAGAATAGCCGCGAATCGATCCCGGGCCGGTCAACGGGTTGGTGCTACCCTGTTGTTGAACATTCAACTTATGGAGTTGCCATGCCGATGCCGGTGCTCTACCTCAGCCACGGCGCGCCTCCCCTCGCCGATGACCAGGCGTGGACGCGCGAGCTGGCGTCCTGGTCCGCGGGCCTGCCGAAGCCGAAGGCGATCCTGGTCGTGTCCGCACACTGGGAGAACGCGCCGCTCGCGATCGGCGCCACCACGACCGTGCCGCTGGTCTACGACTTCTGGGGTTTCCCGGACCGGTACTACTCCGTGACCTATCCGGCGCCGGGCGCCCCAGCGCTCGCGGAGTCGGTTCGCAAGCTGCTCACCGGCCCCGGCACGCCGGTGCACGACGAGCCGGCCCGCGGCCTCGACCACGGCGCCTACGTGCCGCTCGTCGAGATGTACCCGGACGCGGACGTGCCGGTGCTGCAGATCTCGATGCCGTCGCTGGACCCGACCGTGCTGCTGGAGGTCGGCCGCCGGCTCGCGCCGTTGCGCGACGAGGGCGTGCTGATCATCGGCAGCGGGTTCTTCACCCACAACCTGTCGGCCATCACGATGGCGGACCCGGCCGTGGCCGCGCCGTCGTGGTCGGCCGAGTTCGACGTGTGGGGCGAGGAGACCCTCGCCGCCCGGGACTTCGACTCGCTGATCGACTTCCTGCACAAGGCCCCGTCGGGCCGGATGGCCCACCCGCGGACGGAGCACTTCGCGCCGCTGTTCGTGTCCGTCGGCGCCTCGCTGGCGGTTGGCGACACGCCCCGGTCCGTCATCGACGGCTACTGGTACGGCCTGTCGAAGCGGTCCGTCCAGTTCTCCTGACGGGCGCGCAGCCGGCCGGTCAGATCGTCTGCAGGGAGTGGACCTTGCGCCCGGCCAGGCGGTCGCGGCCGCCCAGCGCCGCCAGCTCCAGGACCACCGACACCGACACGACTTCGGCGCCGGCGCGCTCCACCAGCTCGCACGTCGCCGCGACCGTGCCGCCGGTGGCCAGGACGTCGTCGACCACCGCGACCCGCGCGCCGGCCGCCAGCACGCCACCCGGCAGCTCGAGCGTGGCGGTGCCGTACTCCAGCGCGTAGTCCACCCGGTCCGCCACCACCGGCAGCTTGCCCGGCTTGCGGATCGGCACGAGCGCGCAGTCGCGCACGCAGGCCAGCGCACCGCCCAGCAGGAACCCGCGTGCCTCGACGGCCGCCAGCACGTCCACATCGGACGGGATGCCCTCGGCGAGCGCGTCCACGACCGCGCGAAAGGCGGCCGGGGACGCGAAGACCGGGTTCAGGTCCCGGAACAGCACGCCCGGCTCCGGGAAGTCCGGAACCGTGCGCACCAGCTCCAGCGCCTGCTCGACTGAGCCCACCTCAGTGGCGCCGCTTGCCCGACGGCCGGCTGCTCTGCTTGCCGGTCGGCCTGCGCCGCGGCTGCTCCGACGCCTTCGGGTTGCGGGCCGGCACGCTCGACGCGGCCGCCATCGCGCGCTCCTGGCGCAGGTCGGCGTCCAGCGAGTCGTCGTCGGTGCCCGGCAGGTCCCCGGTGAACTCGCCCGTCGCGTCGACCCCGCGCTCTGCCGACTTGCGGGCCAGGTTCTCGCGCCGCGCGTACACCCGGCGGGCCTGGTCCTTGAACTTCGGCTCGCGCATCTTCAGGTCGACCAGGATCGGTGTGGCCAGCGCGATCGAGGACAGCGCACCCGCGATGATGCCGGTCAGCTGCACCAGCGCCAGGTCCTGCAGGGTGCCGACACCGAGCAGGCCGACGCCGACGACCAGCAGGCCGAGCACCGGCAGCACGGCGATGAGCGACGTGTTGATCGAACGCATCAGCGTCTGGTTCAGCGCCAGGTTCGCCGCCTCCGCGTACGTGCGCCGCGTCAGGCCGAGCAGGCCGCGGGTGTTCTCCCTGACCTTGTCGAACACCACCACCGTGTCGTACAGCGAGAAGCCGAGGATCGTCAGCAGGCCGATGACCGTCGCCGGCGTGACCTCGAAGCCGACGATCGAGTACACACCTGCCGTCACCAGTACGTCGTGGATCAGCGCGGCGAGCGCCGCGACCGCCATCCATCGCTCGAAGTAGAGCGCCAGGAACAACGTCACCAGTACGAGGAACACCGCCAGCGCGATCAGCGCCTGCTGCGAGATCTCCCCGCCCCACGACGCGCTCACCGCGCTGTCGCTGATCGCCCGCTCGCTGGACTGGCCGTTGTCGCCGACCGGGTGCAGATCGTCGAAGATCGCCTTCTTGAGGTCCGCGACCTCGCTCGTGCTCAGCGTCTCCGACCGGATCTGGATCGTCTCGCTGTCGCCCCTGCCGACCGACTGCACGGCGGCCGGGTCCTGGTGCAGCGTGTTGCTGTAGACCTGGGTGACCTGCTCGGTCGTGATCCTGCCGCCGGTGCCCTCGGCGGGCATCGAGATCTTGGTGCCGCCCTTGAAGTCGATGCCGAGGTTGAAGCCGCGGAAGACGATCGACGCGAGGCAGACCAGGATCAGGATCGCGAAGAAGATGTACCACCGCTTGCGCTTGCCGACGACGTCGAACGCACCGGTGCCCACGTACATCCGGTGAAACAGGCTCTCCCGCTTCGCCGGAGTCGCGCTGGGGGATTCGTTGGTCGCCACGTCACGCCTCCTTCACGGCGGGCCCGGCGGCCTTGCGCCGCTCGCTCGCCAGCCGCTGCACCGCGCCGAGTCCGGAGAACCTCGGGTTGGACAGCATCTTCGACTTCGAAGCCATCACCACCAGCGGGTGGGTCACGTAGAACACCACGACCAGGTCGAGCACGGTCGACATGCCGAGCGTGAACGCGAAGCCCTTCACCTGGCCGACGGCGAGCACGTACAGCACCGCGGCGGCGAGGAACATGACCGCGTCGGCGGACAGGATCGTTCGCCGGGCCCGGACCCACGCCCGCGGCACCGCGGAGCGGAACGTCCGGCCCTCGCGTATCTCGTCTTTCAGGCGTTCGAAGAACACCACGAACGAGTCCGCCGTGATACCGATCGCCACGATGAAGCCCGCTACGCCGGCGAGGTCGAGGGTGAACCCGATCCACCTGCCGAGCAACACCAGCATCGCGAACACGATCGCGCCGGAGCAGACCAGCGACAGCGCGGTCAGCAGGCCCAGCATCCGGTAGTAGAACAGGCAGTAGATGAACACGAGGACGAGGCCGATCGCGCCGGCGATCAGGCCCGCGCGCAGCGAGGAGAGGCCGAGCGTCGCGGACACGGTCTCCGCCTCCGAGGAGGCGAACGACAGCGGCAGCGAGCCGTACTTCAGCACCTCGGCGAGGCTGCGGGCCTCGTCAGCGGTGAACCCGCCCTGGCCGCCGCCGCTGATCGTGGTGCTGCCACCGCTGATCGCCTCGCGGATCTCCGGCGCGGACACGACCTGCGTGTCGAGCACGAAGGCGGCCTGCTTGCCGACGTTGGCCGTCGTGTAGTCGGCCCAGGTCCTGCTGCCGTCGCTCTTGAAGTTGAGGTTCACCACGTAGCCGACGCCCTGCGGGTTGACCGCGGAGTTCGCGTCGGAGATCTGGGTGCCGCTCAGGAACGACGGGCCGAGGATGTACTTGGCGGTGGCGTCCTGGTCGCAGGCGACGAGCGGCTTGGTCGGGTCGTCGTTGCCCACCAGCGGGTCGCCGACCTGGGTGCCCTTGGTGCAGGTCGTCGCCTCCACCGCGGCCTGCTGCACGGCCTGGTCCGGCTGCACCGTGCCGTCCTTGCTCGGCGCGAGCTGCGGGGCCTGCCGGCACGCCTTGCCGAGCGTGATCAGCTCCGCGGGCGTGACAGCGCTTTCCTTGCCCGCCTTGACCGCGTCGCTGTAGATCTGGAACTCCTGCTTGTACTGCGCGCAGGCCTGCAGCGGGTCGGCGGGCGCCTTCGGGGCACCGGACGTCCCGGACGCGGGCGGCTGCGACGGAGGCGTGCTCGGCTGCCCGGCCTGCGGGGCCGGCCTGCCCTGC
This sequence comes from Actinophytocola sp., assembly GCA_035995025.1. Lineage (GTDB taxonomy): Bacteria > Actinomycetota > Actinomycetes > Mycobacteriales > Pseudonocardiaceae > Actinophytocola. The sequence goes on along the minus strand of DASYKY010000003.1, from coordinate 6,104 downwards.
GGGGCGCCGGAGGTCGGCGCCTCCGACGCGGCGGGCGGCGCCGGTGCGGTCGACGAACTCGACGGCTGCTGCGGCTGCGACGGCTGCGGTTGCTGCTGCGGCTGGGCCGGGATCGGCTGGCCGATCACCTCGCGGAACCGGAGCTGGGCGGTCTGGCCGAGGTCCTTGGCCTGCTCGCCGCCCTCGCCCGGCACCGTGATGACGATGTTGCTGCCGTCGAGCACGACCTCGGTGCCCTGCACGCCGATGCCGTTGACGCGCGTCTCGATGATCTGGCGCGCCTGCTCGAGCGACTCCTTCGGCGGCACGCCACCGGACTCGGTGCGCGCGGTCAACGTGACCCGGGTGCCGCCCTCGAGGTCGATGCCGAGCTTCGGTGAGGCCCGATGGTCCGGTGTGGCGAACACCAGGGCGTAGAGCAGAACCACGATGAACAGGAAGAACGCGAGATAGCGCCCTGGGCGGATCTGCCCGGCGGGTGGTGCCACGGTCGGTCGGTCTCCTCGAACTGGCGGTCACTGACGCGCGTCCGGTCAGGGGCACGTCTGGTCATGAGACTGCGCCCGCACCCGTACACGTCTGGGTGAGGGCGCAGCGTACCTCCCGTGACGTGAGGCCGGTGTCACACGGTCACGTCACGCTCACGCGTGAGGCTACTTCTGCTTGACGTCCTCGACGTCGGCGGTGTCTTCCTCCTTGACGGGCGGCGGCTCGTTGTTCACGAGCTCGTCCTCGTCCTCGACCTCGTCGACGAACTCTTCTTCGTCGTCCACGACGTCCGGGTTGACCTTCTCGCGCACGGCCGCACGGAGCCACTCGGTCTCCAGACCGGGAGCGATCTCGATGCCGATTGACGTGTCGCTCGACGTGTCGCACACGGTGCCGTAGAGACCCGACGTGGTCATCACGCGGTCACCAACGTTCAGCGAAGTCTGCAGGTCGAGCTGCTGCTGCTGCGCCTTGCGCTGGCGCCGGCTCATGAAATACATCATGAGGCCGAGCAGCCCGAACATCAGAAGCAAGGGAAGCAGGTCCATATCTCTCCATCCGGTGGGAGTCTTGATTCACTCTGCGGTGTGCGCAGGGTCACTCTCGAACAGGGTAGGCGGAAGCTGACCTGGAGCGTTAGCCGGGGCTGACAGGCCAAGATGCGCCCATGCCGCGGCGGTCGCAACTCGACCCCGCGGTGTCCTGGCCAGCATGCCAGCCCGCACGAGGTACGGCTCGCATACCTCCTCCACCGTACTTGGCTCCTCGCCGACCGCGACAGCCAGCGTCGATATGCCGACCGGACCGCCGCCGAACGACCGCACGAGCGCGTCGAGCACGGCCCGGTCCAGGCGGTCCAGCCCGAGCTCGTCGACGTCGTAGACCGCGAGCGCGGCGCGCGCGATCTCGCGGGTGACGCGGCCGTCCGCGCGCACCTCCGCGAAGTCCCGCACGCGCCGGAGCAGGCGGTTCGCGATTCGCGGGGTGCCCCGGGAGCGGCCGGCCACCTCCTCGGCGCCGTCCGCGCAGATGTCGACGCCGAGGATCGTCGCCGAACGGTGCAGCACCTGCTCGAGCTCCTCGGACGCGTAGAACTCCATGTGCGCGGTGAAGCCGAACCGGTCGCGCAGCGGCCCGGTCAGCGAGCCGGACCGGGTGGTGGCGCCGACGAGCGTGAACGGCGCGATCTCCAGCGGGATGCTCGTGGCGCCGGGCCCCTTGCCGACCACGACGTCGACCCGGAAGTCCTCCATCGCGAGGTAGAGCATCTCCTCGGCGGGCCGGGCGATGCGGTGGATCTCGTCGATGAACAGCACGTCGCCCTCGACGAGGTTCGACAGCATCGCGGCGAGGTCGCCCGCCCGCTCCAGCGCGGGGCCGGACGTGAGGCGCAGCGGGCTGCCCATCTCGGCGGCGATGATCATGGCGAGGCTCGTCTTGCCGAGGCCCGGCGGGCCGGACAGCAGCACGTGGTCGGGTGGCGCACCGCGCCCGCGCGCGCCCTGCAGGACGAGCTCGAGCTGCTCGCGCACCCGCGGCTGGCCGACGAACTCGGCGAGCGTGCGCGGGCGCAGGCTCGACTCGTCGTCCCGCTCGCCGGGCTGCACGAGCGGCGAGAGCGGCTCCTCCTCGCTGTCCGTACCCGGGTCGGTCACGGTGTCATCGGTCACGGTGTCATCGTGCATGACCCGCTACCGCTTGCTGCCCAGGGTGGCGAGCGCCTTGCGGAGCACGGTCGACTGGTCGCCGTGACCGTTCCCGGAAAGCACGCCGTCGACGGCCTGCTCGGCCTGCTTGGCCGGGAAACCCAGTCCCACCAACGCGTCCACGACCGAGCCGCGCACGTGACCGTGCGGGGTGGGCGCCGCCGCGGCGGGCAGCGCGCCGACCTTGTCGCGCAGCTCGATGATCAGCCGCTCGGCGCCCTTGCGGCCGATCCCGGGCACCTGCGTGAGCACCGTGATGTTTCCCTCCGCGAGCGCGGAGCGCAGCTGCGCGGGGTCGAGCACGGCGAGCGTGGCCATCGCGATGCGCGGCCCGATGCCGGACACGGTCTGCAGCAGCCCGAAGAGGTCGCGCGCCTCGGCGTCGGCGAACCCGTAGAGCGTGAGCGAGTCCTCGCGCACGATGAGCGAGGTGGACAGCGACGCCTCCGTGCCCGACCGCATCGTGGCGAGCGTGGCCGGCGTGGCCTGTACGGCGAGCCCGACCCCGCCGACCTCGACGACGGCGTGGTCCAGCCCGATCGCGAGCACCCGGCCCCGTACCGACGAGATCATCGCTTTCCTTTCGCGGCCTCGGCGAGCCGGGCCTTGTGCCTGCGGGCCAGCTCTGCCGCCTTCGCCTCGGCCTCGGCGAGCCGGTTGCGCATGGGCATGCGCCAGATGTGGCAGATGGCGAGGGCGAGCGCGTCCGCGGCGTCCGCGGGCCGGGGCTTCTCGGCGAGCCCGAGCAGCCGGGTGACCATCGCGGTGACCTGAGCCTTGTCCGCCCGGCCCGATCCGGTGACGGCCGCCTTGACCTCGCTCGGCGTGTGGAACACGACGGGCAGGTTCCGCCGCGCGGCCGCGAGGGCGACGACCCCGCCCGCCTGCGCGGTGCCCATCGCGGTGCGCACGTTGTACTGGCTGAACACCCGCTCCACGGCGACGACCTCCGGCCGGTGCCGGTCGAGCCACGCCTCGACGGCGTCGGAGACGGCGAGCAGCCGGGTGGCCAGGTCGTCGCCCGCGGGCGTGCGGATGACGTCGACCTCGACGGCGCGTAGCGTCCGGCCGGCCTCTCCGTCCACGACGGCGATGCCGCACCGTGTCAGCCCGGGGTCCACCCCCAACACGCGCATCGCACCCTTTCCCGAGAACATCAGTTCGAAGCCTAAGGGTCGGTCCGGTCCCCGCCGCGTAGCGACACCCCGCGCGCGGACGAGTGCATTACCCCGACCGCCCGAGCGTCAGCATCGTGAAAGCGCTTCACCGCCCCAACGGCTTGACACCTGTGTTAGAAAGTTCACCACAGAAATGTAAGCGCTTCCAACGGCGCTTTCATGATGCTTCCAACGATGGAAGGCAGCCATGCCAGCACGCGACCGACGGCCGGTCACCATCTACGAGGTGGCGGACCGTGCGGGCGTGTCGATCGCGACGGTGTCGCGGGCATTGCGCGACTCCGAGCTCGTGGCGCCGTCGACCCGGCGGCACGTGCAGCGGGTCGCCGAGGAGCTGCGGTTCCGGCCCAGCCGTGCCGGGCGGGCGCTCGCCGAGGGCCAGCACGCGGCCAACGGCATCGTCTTCCCGGACCTGTCCGGCCCCTACTACGCCGAGGTCGTCCTCGGCTACGAGGAGGTCGTCGCCGAGCTGGGCCGCAGCGTGCTGATCCTCGCCACCCAGGGACGCGACAACGCCGCCGAGCTCGTGCACGAGCTGGCCGGCCGCGTCGACGGCATGGTGATCATGGGCCGCACCGTGAGCGACAGCACCGTCGCGCGGATCGCGGACACCGGGCTGCCGCTGGTGCTGCTCGCCCGGCCGCCGGTCGGCCTGGTGGACACCGTCACCGCCGACAACGAGGACAGCGCGCGGACGGTCACCGCGCACCTGATCGGGCACGGCTACCACCGGTTCGAGTTCCTGGGCGACCCCGCGCAGTCGCCCGACGTCGCCGGCCGCCATGCCGGCTTCGTCGCCGCCCTGACCGAGGGCGGGCTGACCGTGCCGGCGAAGCCGGTGCGCTGCGCGTTCGACGTGAAGGCCGGCTACGCCGCCGCGCGGGAGACCCTGCGGCGGCGGACCCGGCCCGAGGCGCTCGTCTGCGCCAACGACGAGGTCGCGCTCGGCGCGCTGCGCGCCGCGGAGGACCTCGGCCTGTCCGTGCCCGGCGAACTCGCGCTGACCGGCTGGGACGACATCATGGCCGCCGACTACGCGCGGCTGACCACCGTCCACCAGTCCATGCGTGAGCTCGGCTCCACCGCCGCTCGCTGGCTCGACCAGCGGATCTCGGGCACGTCGCCCGGTGTCCGCCGCGAAGTACTTCCCACCCGGCTGGTGATCCGGACCAGCTGTGGCCCCCACGAGAGGTAACCGGAGGAAAAGCATGACTCGACCTACCAGGCGAACCGTACTGCTCGCCGCCGTGACGGCGGTGGCACTCGCCGCATCGGCCTGCGGCCGCGACTCCGGCGACGACAAGGCCGACAAGGGCAAGGAGGTCGCCCAGGGCAAGGCGAAGGGCGACATCACCGTCTGGGCGATGGGCACCGAGGGCGAGAAGCTCTCCGTGCTGGCCGACGACTTCATGAAGGAGAACCCGGACGCCAAGGTGACCGTCACCGGGGTGCCCTGGGACGGCGCGCACAACAAGATCGCGTCCGCGATCGCCGGCCAGCAGACGCCGGACGTGACGATGCTCGGCACCACCTGGGTCGGCGAGTTCGCCAAGTCCGGCGCGCTCGACGTGACCCCGCCCGACTTCGTGAACAAGGACGACTTCTTCCCCGGCGCGTGGGAGACCGGCGAGGTCGACGGCACCTCCTACAGCGTGCCGTGGTACGTGGAGACCCGGCTGCTGTTCGTGAACAAGGCCGTCGCGGAGAAGGCCGGCATCACCGAGGCGCCGAAGGACTGGGACGGCCTCACGCAGGCCTTCAAGGACATGCAGACCAAGGGCGGCGCGAAGTGGGGCACCTACTTCCAGCCCGGCCAGACCGGCGCCTGGCAGAGCGTGCTGCCGTTCGTGTGGCAGAACGGCGGGGACATCTGGGACGGCAAGAACTTCACCCTCGACTCCCCCGAGGCCACCGAGGCGCTCGAGTACTACGGGTCCCTGTACAAGGACGGACTGTCCTCCAAGGACCGGCTGCCCGACGGCGAGCAGGAGCCCAAGCTGCTCAAGGGCGAGGTCGGCTCGTTCGTGTCCGGGCCGTGGCACATCGGCCTGCTGAACGACCTCGGCGGCGAGGGCAAGTACGAGCTGTGGCCGATGCCGAGCGGCTCCGGCGACGCGACGTCGTTCATCGGCGGCAGCAACATGTCCGTGTTCAAGAACTCCAAGAACCGGGACGCTGCCTGGAAGTTCGTGTCGTACCTGATGCAGCCGGACGTCCAGGTCAAGTGGTACCAGGAGGTCTCGGACCTGCCGTCGGTGCAGTCCGCGTGGGACGACGAGGCGCTGGCGGGCGACGCGCAGCTGAAGGTGTTCGGCGACCAGCTCGACAAGGCCAAGGCGCCGCCGTCGATCCCGACGTGGGAGCAGATCGCGGCCGGGGTGGACACCGAGCTGGAGAAGGTCGCGAAGGGCACCGAGTCCGCTGCCGACGGTGCGGCCGCCATGCAGTCACAGGCGACGTCGATCGGCACGGGCAGCTGACGTGTCCGCCCAGCCCGACACCGTCGCGGAACCGGCGGCCGCACCGGTCCCCCGGCCCGCGCCGCGCAGGCAGGCCCGGCGCACGTTCCATGCGCTGACGGGCTGGGGGTTCGCGCTGCCGTTCGCGCTGCTGTTCCTCGTGTTCACCGCGGGGCCGGTGGTGGCGTCACTGTTCATGAGCGTCACCGACCTCGGCAGCGCGGACCTGCTCGACCCGTTCGGCGTCAACATCGTCGGACTGGACAACTACC
>DASYKY010000002.1:0-119339 GCA_035995025.1 Actinophytocola sp. | reverse complement strand
CAGGTGCGCGCCGTACTTGTGCACCTCGATGCCGGTCTCCGGCTCGGGCTCGGAGTAGGCGTTGCCACCGATGTGCGGCCGGCGCTCCAGCACCAGGACCCGCTTGTCCAGCTGGGTCGCGACCCGCTCGGCGATGGTCAGCCCGAAGAACCCGGAGCCGACGACGACCAGGTCGTAGCCGGAGTACGTACTTGCCTCGTTTGCCGGTGCGCTCACGGGCAGCCAGGTTACCTGCGGCCCCCGAAGACGCGAGAACCCCCGTACCCATCTCTCCGGTACGGGGGTTCCAGCTATTCCCCTGATCCCCTTGATCCCTCCGGCTTGCGCCTCGATGACACAGACGCCCGAGGGGACGTTCCCGTTCCATGTCGTGGGTCACTTCTTCATCCGGTACACGGACGTCAGCGGTGGGTCCCCGGTGTCGGTGCGTACCACCAGGTAGTCGCCGCTGACCGCGATCGGGCGGCCGGGCAGGCGGCCGGCGACGAGCGTGCCGCGGCGGTCCACCGCGAAGTAGGCCGACTCGGCCGCGGCGAACAGGGTGTCCGGGCCGACCAGGCAGACCGCCCGCGGCCGGTAGTTGCCGGACAGCGTGCGGACGAGATGGTCGGCGACGCCGTACGTCTCGAACGCTAGGTCGTCGCGCCCGCGGACCAGCGGGCAGGCGATCAGCGTGGCGCCGTCGGCCGCACACGGGCCGGTGCCCGGGTCGCCACCGAACTGGGCCAGCAGCTCGCCGGTCGTGGCCGACAGCACGCGGCGGACGGGCCGGCCGGAGCCGCCTCGGCCCTCGACGAGCACCGCGCTGCCCCCGGTCACCGCGACCCGGGCCGCGCCGAGGCCGGTGTAGGTCCACGCGGTGGCGCCGGTGGCGAGGTCCCACCCGGCCACCGTGCCGCCCGCGCTCACGCCCACGACGACGTCGCCCGCGATCCCGTACGGGCTCAGGCCGTCGCGGGTCCAGCGCGGCTCGCCGGTGCCCGCGTCGACGGCGACCACGCGCGGCGCTCCCCCGCGGATCGAGCCCACGGTGACCAGCGCGATCCGGTCGTCGGCGGCCACCGGCACGTACCGCTCCCCCGCGCCCGCGCGGACCGGGACGTGCCACCGCACGCTGCCGTCGTCGCGCGACAGCATGGCGATCCCGCTGCGGGTGCGGACCAGGGCGCCCGCGCCGAGCAGGGTGCCACCGCTGGAGTAGACCTCGGTGCTGCCGGCCAGCCGTGCCGCGGGGCGCACGGTCCAGCGGGCGTCGCCGGTGCGCAGGTCGACGAGGGTGAGGCCGTTGTTCTGCAGCAGGGCCACGCCGTCGCGCACGCCGGGGCTGCCAGGGGTGGCGGACAGGCCGCCGGGCCGGGTCCACAGCAGGCCGCCGCCGAGCAGGCGGGACGGCTCCGGGCGGACCGGATCGGGATCCTCCGCCGGGTCGCCGGTGACGACGACCAGCACGGCGGCCGCGGCGAGCACCGCCAGCGCGCCGACCGCGACCTTGTTCCACGGTGTGGCCATGCCCGCCGCCTCGAGTGTCGACGGGACCGAGCCTAACGACGCGCGAGCACGTCCGCCGCGATCCGCTCCAGCACCGACAGCCGGCCCGCGTACACGCCGTCCGGGCGCGGCCAGTGGCAGACCAGGTCGGTGAAGCCCGCGTCCTGCGCCCGGCCCAGCGCGTCGCGGAAGTACTCCACGCTCTGCAGCGAGTAGCCGGGTCCCGCGTCGACGGACAGGTAGCGGCGCACGTCCGCGCGCTCGTCCGTCCCGCCGCCCGCCTGCTCGTCGAACCGCTTGGCGAGCTCGGCCACGCCGCGCCACCACGCCTCGCCGGACGGGTCGGCGTGGTCCTCCTTGCGGCCGCTGGTCACCCAGCCCTGCCCGTAGCGGGCGGCGAGCGCCATCGAGCGCGGCCCGTTCGCGGCGACCACGAACGGCAGCCGCGGGTGCTGCACGCAGCCGGGTGCGGAGCGGGCGTCGACCGAGGCGTAGTACTCGCCGCTGACCGAGGTGCGCTTGCTGGTGAGCAGGGAGTCCAGCTGCTCGAGGAACTCGGCGAACCGATCGACGCGCGCCCGCGGCGTGAGCGGCGCGCGGCCGAGCACCTCGTTGTCGTAGCCTGCGACGCCGCCGGCGCCGACGCCGAGCGTGAACCGGCCGCCGGACATGTCGTCGAGCGCGAGCAGGCTGCGGGCGAACGGCACCGGGTGGCGGAAGTTCGGCGAGGCGACCATGGTGCCCAGCCGGATCCGCCGGGTCACCAGCGCGGCCGCGGTGAGCGTCGCGACCGCGTCGAACCAGGGCCCGTCGACCAGCGAGCGCCAGCCGATGTGGTCGTAGGTCCACGCGTGGTCGAAGCCGTAGGTCTCGGCCGCGCGCCACTTCGGCTCGGCCAGCAGCCAGCGGTACTCGGGCAGGATGATCACGCCTACCCGCATCGGCCCGGGCATCAGTACGGGTATCCCATCGGCTGCCGCGGCGGGTACCGCTGGTGTTGCGCGAGCTTGCGCTGGTAGCCGCGCATGGCCCGGCCGGTGGCGGGCAGCAGCACGACCACGGTCGCGGCGGCCCACAGCACGAACGACACGATCGGCATCGCGACGTAACTGCCGAGGTCGTCGGACAGCAGCTTGATGATCGCGTAGACGTAGTACACGGTCACCAGGGCACCGATGACGCCGAGCACCCAGCGGACGAAGTCGAGCCGGAAGAACAGCAGCAGCGCGAACGTCAGCGTCGAGCAGGCCACGGTCATGCCGGCCGAGATGGCGAAGTCGACGTTGCCGGTGACGTCCTCGCTGAACGCGAGGCCCGGAATGGCGATGACCAGATCGGGGCTCTCCGCGCTGCCGTCCCAGCCGACGATCGTCGCGACGAGGGCCAGCGCGCCGCACAACACGAACAGCAGGGCGCTGACGTAGGCGAGCGCGGTCGAGGGTGGCCCGTAGCGTTGCGGCGGGCCGTAGCCCGGATAGCCGTGCGGCGGTCCGTACTGGGGCGGCGGGTAGCCGGGCTGTGGTCCGTAGCTCACGGAACGCACCGTAGTCGAATCGCGCGGCGCGCAGCAGGGAAGATGGTGGGCGTGGACAGACCCCTTCTGGTGGCCTCGGACGTCGATGGCACGCTGCTGGACCCGCTGGAGAAGGTGACGCCGCGAACGGCGGGCGTGATCGCCAGGATCGTCGCGTCGGGCACGCCGTTCGTCCTGGTCACCGGCCGCCCGCCGCGCTGGGTCACGCCGATCGCGCGCGCCGCCGGCCTGACGGGCTACGCGGTGTGCGCCAACGGCGCGGCGGTGCTCGACCTGGGCGCGGACCGCGTCGTGTCGGCCCGCGACCTGGCACCCGTGCAGCTGGGCGACGTGACGCACGCGTTGCGCGCGCTGCTGCCCGACATCCGGGTCGCCGCCGAGCGCACGCCGCGGGACGGGTCGGACTCCCCCCACGTGTTCGCGACCGAGCCGGGCTTTCGCAACCCGTGGGGCAACCCGACCGGCATGGACGGCGAGAACAACGAGGTGCCGACCGCGGAGGTGCTGGGCCACCCCGCGACGAAGCTCCTGATCCGCCACCACGAGCTGACCAGCGACGACCTCGCGGCGGCCGCGCGCACGATCGTCGACGGCATCGGGCTGGAGATCACGTACTCGACGAACCGGGGGCTGATCGAGCTGTCCGCGGCCGGCGTCACGAAGGCGACCGGGCTCGCCGAGGTGTGCGACCTGCTGGACGTGCCGCGCGAGCGGGTCGTCGCGTTCGGGGACATGCCCAACGACGTGGCGATGCTGCGGTGGTCCGGACACGGGGTCGCCATGGCCAACGCGCACGCCGACGTGCTGGCCGCCGCGGACGAGGTGACGGCGCCCAACTCCGAGGACGGCGTGGCGCAGGTACTGGAACGGTGGTTCTGATGGCGGTTCCGATGGCGCGGCGCACGCTCGTCGTGATCCGGCACGCGAAGTCCGACTGGGGGCAGGCGGTCCCCGACGAGGAGCGGCCGCTCAACGACCGCGGCAGGCGCGAGGCGCCCGGCATCGGGACGTGGCTCGCGGACCACGTCGACCGGCTCGACCTCGTGGTCTGCTCGCCCGCCACTCGCGCCCGGCAGACCTGGCGGCTTGCCGGCGAGCGGTTCGAGCCGAAGATCACGACACGCTACGACGAGCGGGTCTACGCGGCGGGGCCGCAGCAGCTCATGTCCGTGCTCGAGGAGCTGGCCGACGAGGTCGCCACCGCCGCGCTCGTCGGGCACAACCCGGGCCTGACGGAGCTCGTCGAGACGCTGTCCGGCGAGCGGGTCGAGCTGAAGACGTCGGCGGTCGCGGTCCTGCGCTGGGAGGGGACCTGGGCGGACGTGTGGACCCGGCGCGCCGCGCTGGTCACACACGCCACGCCCAGGAACTGACCTGCCTGTCTGCGGGAGCTAGCTGGGTTCCGGGTCCTGCGCCGCCCGCATCGCGATCGGCGCCCCGGCCAGATCCTCCTCGTTGCACAGCAGCTTGACGTCGTAGTACGGCGAGCCGTCGCTGTCGTCGTAGTCGAGGTGGATCGCGATCACGTCGACGGGCTCACCGAGCCAATCCTGGGTTCGCCGCAGCCACGCGGCCGATCGCTCCAGGGCGGTGGGGAGGTCGTCGTCGCGGAACTCGACCGGGCGGTAGGGGACCCCGTAGACCTGATCCTCCTGGTGAGAGGGCTTGGGCAGGTCGACGGACACACCGGCGTCGTCGAGGTCGAGTGCGATCGATCGGGGCTGGTCACTAGCGATCTCGCTCACGATACGAGCGTCTCCCAGTGCGTGATCGGCCGCAACCCTTCTGGTGCGGCAAACCTCGCCCGTGTGGTTCACTGTGCCCTGGTCGTCATTTTGAGTTCGTGTTCGACACGCGCGCGGAAAGCGGCCAGGGTTGTCGCAACCGCGGCGGCTTTGCACTTTGTTTTTCAGGAGTCGGTAGTGGCACAGGGCACTGTGAAGTGGTTCAACTCCGAGAAGGGCTTCGGCTTCATCGCACCGGACGACGGTGGCGCCGACGTCTTCGTGCACTACTCGGAGATCCAGGGCTCCGGGTTCCGCAGCCTGGACGAGAACCAGCGCGTGGAGTTCGAGATCGGTCAGGGCCAGAAGGGTCCGCAGGCCACCGGCGTCCGCGCCGTCTGATCGTTCCAACACACCGCTGAGGGCCACCCGGGTTCACCGACCGGGGTGGCCCTCAGTGTTTTCCCCGCCTCAGCTCTCGAAGTACTTGCGCCAGGACTCGACGGAGGTCAGCTCCGGCAGCGCGGCCCGGTACTGCTCGACGAGCCGCGGCCACTCGGCGACGAGCCGCCGGTAGGTCTGCGCCGAGCGCTGGGACAGCTCGCGGAACAGCTTCGGGTCGCGGCGGCGGAACGCGACGCCGCTGCCGTCGGCGTTGGAGACGGTGGCGCTGTCCAGGTTGCCGAGCAGGAACCAGCGCGCGCCGTGCGCGGGGATGTTGACCTGCGGGCGCTCGCCCGAATCCGGCGACGCGGGGCGCAGGTTGTGCAGCACGGCCTTGCCGGCCCGCACGGCGATCGTGCGGCGGCTCGCCGGCGGCCGCAGCATCGCCTCGGCGCGCGCCATGTCGAACGTCGGCGGCGGGTAGTCACCGGCCGACGGCTGGAACTGCGCGTCGGTGTAGTGCTTGCGGATGCCCTGCACCTCGGGCAGCGCGGTCGCGAGCTTGTCGAACAGCTTGTCGGGGCCCGCCATGAAGTCCTCGAGGGCCTTCAGCTCCAGCGCCACCGTCGAGTACTCCATCGACAGCAGCCGCCGCGCGGTCGTGCGCACGCCCTGTGCGAGCAGCATCTTGCGCATGTCGCCCGGCGCGTACAGCGCGGCCATGACCAGCCGGTTGCGCAGGTGGAAGTAGACGGTCCAGTCCTTGGTGTCGTTCTTGTCCGTCCACGGCTCGTGCCACACCGCCGAGCCCGGCAGCGTCACCGTCGGGATGCCCTTGGCGAGCGCGCGCAGCGAGTACTCGGCGTCGTCGCACTTGATGAACAGCGGCAGCGGCAGGCCGTTGCGCTCCACGACCTCGCGCGGGAACAGGCACATCCACCAGCCGTTGTAGGTGCCGTCGACGCGCCGGTGCAGCGCGCGGGTGTCGCGCAGCGAGTGGGCGGCGAAGTCGTGGTCCCACACCGCACCGGGCGCGCGCCGCCACACGAACGACGCCAGGTCGACGACCTCGCCGTTGGTGTGCAGCCGCGAGCGGGCCTGCAGGTTCAGCATCTGGCTGCCGACGATGACCGGCTTCTTCGCGGCCCTGGCGAACGCGTTGGAGCGCAGGATGGAGTCCGGCTCGAGCACGATGTCGTCGTCCATCAGCAGGATCTGGTCGACGAAGCCCGGCTGGGTGTGCTCGACCGACTCGTACAGCGCGCGGGTGAACCCGCCCGCACCGCCCAGGTTGCCCTGCTCGATGACCTCCAGCCGCTCGCCGAGCGCCTGCTGCGCCTCGGCGAACCGCTCGTGCTGGCGGATCTTGCGGCTGCCCTGGTCTGCGACGTAGACCTTGCTGATGATGTCGAGCACGGCCGGGTCCTCGCCGAGCGCGATCAGCGAGGCCACGCAGTCGTCGAGCCGGTTGAACGTGGTGATGCCGACGGCGACCTTCTGGGCCGGCAGCGGCTCGTCGGCCAGCCACACGGCGTCGGCGACCTCGAGCGTCTCGTTCTCGGTGAACACGTCGAACCAGACCCAGCCGCCGTCCTCGAACGGCGCGAGGCTCACCGGGAACTCCAGCGTCCGCCAGCCCTCCTCCGGGTGCACCGGCTCGCCGGTGACGTGCGCGATGTCGCCGTTCAGCTTGGAGCGGTACACCTCGATCCGGCCGCCGCCGCGCACCCGCATCGACAGCGTCACGTGCTGCACGCGGGTCCAGCGCTTCCAGTAGCAGGCGGGGAACGCGTTGAAGTACGACGCGAACGACACCCGCGCGGACGCCGGCACCACGACGTCCCGGCGGCCCGCGACGTGGCTGTGCGTGCCCTCCGGCTCGTCGACGTAGAGCGGCCGCACGTCCAGCGGGTCGCTGTCCCGCGGCAGGATCATCCGCTGCAGCACGCGATCGGTGTCGAACCGCTGGTTGTCGCCCTCGTTCGCATCACGGGAAGCCATGCTGGGCATGGTAACGACCGCCTGCCCGACCGCCCGTCTCCCCCGCGAGTCCGACACTCCGGACGCGCGAGTCCACCGCCGCGGGGCCGCCCGGGGGTCAGGCGGCGGGCTGGGCGTGGGGCATTCGCCAGCCCGCGGCCAGGCGCGACGGGCGCAGGTTGTCCGCGCCGCCGAAGAACTCGCAGAACTTCATGATCAGCGGGTCCCAGCCGGCCGGGTCCACGTAGTCCGTGCCCGGGATCAGCAGCTCCTCCGCCACGTGCGTGCGCACCACCGACACCTGGAACGCGGTCAGCCCGTCGGACACGCGGTGTGCCGCCTCCAGCGTGGCCTCCAGCTGGATCGGGCACTCCCGCGCCCGCGGCGGCGACACCAGGTCCGCCGGCTGCGCGGTCAGGCCGGCCGCCGCGAACTTCGCGCGCGAGTGCGTGTAGCCGCGGTTCACCTTGTGCGGCGGCACGTCCGGGCGCGCGGTCAGCAACGCGATCTCGTCCACGGCGTCCACGAGCGCCGACGACGGCAGGTTCAGCACGCATTCGCGCTCGCGGTGCAGGTTCGCCGCGGTCTGGGACGACTCGGCCAGGCCGAGCATGCACGTCTGGCCCAGCCACCACGCCGACGACATCGGCGCGAGGTTGGCCGAGCCGTCCTCGTTGCGTGAGCTGATCAGCACGACGGGCGTGCCGAAGTACAGAACCTTGAGCGGGACGACACGATGCATGACACCGACTCTGCCTGCGCGAACGCCGTCGCGCTGGCGGGAATCAGCCGCGGCGTTCGTCCATTCCGTACAGCCGGCGCCAGTTCGCCCGGCTGGTCAGCTCCGGCACCGCGGCGCGGTACTCCTCGCGCAGCCGCGGCATGTCGGAGACCAGGGCGCGCAACGTCTTCACGGTCTGCTTCGCCAGCCGGACGGTCGTCTCCCGGTCCCGCTTGCGCAGCCGCACGCCCTCCTGCGAGCCGTCCGTCACGACCGCGGTCGCGAACTGGGACACGTGCCACCAGGTGGCGTCCTCCTTGGACACCGCGCCGATGGGATGCACGGTCCGGCCGAGCGCGAGGTAGGCCAGGCGCTTCACCATCACCAGCCGGCTGCGGGTCGGCGTCGGGCCCGCCTGGATCTGCGGGACGGTGCCCGCCTTCAGGCCCGGCACCTCGGACGCCTTGTGCATCACCGTGTCCGGGTACTCCTTGCGCAGCGCGAAGATATCCTTCGCCGCGCTCGCCCCGCCGTCGTGCAGGAAGCCCGGGCCGCGCTGGAAGTCCTCCACCGCCTTGAGGATCGTGGCGGCCAGGCCGTACTGCATGGTCAGCAGGTACCGGGAGATACGCGACACGATCACCCGCGCGCTCTGCTTCGGGTCGATCTCCGAGTGCAGTGCGGACACGATCAAGGAGTTACGGACGGCGAAGTACTCGTTCCACTTGTCCGCGTCCTTCCAGTCGAAGTCCGCGTGCCACAGGCCGGCGCCGGGCAGCGTCACCGTCGAGAAGCCGGCGTGGCGCGCGCGGTAGCCGTACTCGACGTCGTCCCACTGGAAGAACAACGGCAGCGGCAGGCCGATCTTCGCGACCACCTCCGCCGGGATCAGGCAGGACCACCACGCGTTGTAGTGCGCGTCCACCCGCCGGTCGCCGCGGTTGACCTTGCCGGTGGGCACGCCGTCCTCGTCGACCTCCTCGGCGAGCAGGTCCACGTCGTCGAGCGCGTTCATGACGACCTTGCCCGGCTTGAGCTGGGCGAAGTCCGCGTACTCCGCGCCGGCGAGCAGCACGGTCGGATGCAGCAGCCGCAGCATCTGCCCGCCGATGATCGTCGGTTCGGGCGTGCGGTTCGCGAACGCGGTCAGCCGGATCGCGATCTCCGGCTCGCACAGCACGTCGTCGTCCATGAACAACAGGTTCGCGTGCTCGGCGTCCTTGGTGCCCCTGGCCGCCTCGGTCACCTCGTACATGCCGCGGCCGAAGCCGCCCGCGCCGCCGAGGTTGGGCTGGCGCAGGTAGCGCAGCCGCCCGTCGAGCGCCTTCTCGATGTCCGGGAACGCCGAGCGGGACTCGACGGTGTCGCTGCCCTGGTCCACCACGTAGATGGCGTCCAGCACGTCCAGCGCCTCGGCGTCGCCGCCCAGTGACTGCAGCGTCTTCGTGCAGTCGTCGGCCCGGTTGAACGTGCAGATCACGACGGCGGTGGGGCGCAGCCGCCGCGGCGGCTCGACGGTCCAGCGCAGCTTCTCCACCGCGAGGTCGTCGTCGCCGGTGGTGAACTGGACCCACAGGAAGCCGCCGTCGACGAACTTGTCCAGCTTCGCGGTCAGCGTCACCGTCTCGCCGCGCAGGCCGGTCACGTCGCACGCGGCGACGGTCCGGGTCTCGCCCTCGATGTCGGAGGCCACGACCGCGATGCGGCCGGAGCCGGACACGGTGACCTCCACGTCCGCTGCGCTCACCACGGTCCAGCGCTGCCAGTAGCTCGCCGGGAAGCGCCCGAAGTAGGTGTCCATGGTGACCTCGGAGCCGGCGTGCACCACGAGCCGCTGCCGCTCGCGGACCGCGCCGCCGAACACCACCTGCGCGTAGAGGTCGTCCGGGCACACCGGGTCCGGCCCGCGGAAGAGTCCGCGCTGCGCCACGAGGCGGCCGCTCGGCGTGTGTTCGACGAGTCGCTCGTCGCGCTCCGCCGCAGGCCGCACGGGCGCTACGTCACTGGTGATCGGGCTGCTGGCGGGCATTCGGGTTCAGTCCTCCACGGCGCCTGTTAGTACGGGCCTGCTCTTCGCGCAGCCTACATTCGGCGGCTTTTCTGATCACCGTTAGGTCACGGCGAACCCCGCCTGCCGCCGTCAGTACCGGTGGTCGGTGATCTTGCCGGTGGCGCGGTTCCACGTGATGTAGCCGTGCTGGAAGTTCGACCGGGTGCCGCCGGAGACCGCGAGCTCGTCGCTCGTCGGGTAGCCGAGGTAGCCGCGCTCGGCGTTCAGCGCGCGCCAGCGGGTGCGGATCCCGCCGGTCACGCTGTGCGCGCCGGTGCCCGGCGACCAGTAGATCGAGCCGCCCTCGAAGTTCGCGTAGTAGCCGCGGCCGTCGGTGCTGCGGACGATGTCGGACGTCGGGAAGTGCAGCCGCCCGGTGGTCGCGCCCGTCGCGGTCCACCTGGCCAGGATCGCGCCGGACAGGTTGTGCGCGGGCTGGCCGTTCTTGACGTAGATGACCCCGTTCTTGAACTTGTTGTAATAGCCGTTCGTGACCTTGCCCTGGTCGGTGGTCGGGTAGCCGAGCGCGGACTTGTCCGCGCCGAGCGCGCGGTAGCGGGTGTGGAGGCTGCCGGCCACGTAGTGCGCGCCGGTCGCCTGTGTCCAGTAGTAGCCGCGGCCGCCGGAGAGCAGGTTGTACCGGCCGCCGCCCGCGCCCGCGGTGTCGTCGGTGGTGGGCAGGCCGAGCGCGAGGTGGCCGTTGAGCCGCAGGTACGCGGTCAGGATCGGGCCCAGCATCGTGTGCGCGCCCGTCGCGGCCGACCAGTACATGCGGCCGTTCGCGTAGCTGCGCCAGCGCACCGAGCCGTTGCCCTGCTCGACGTCTGTCGGCGCGCCGAGCGCGGTGCGCACGGCGGCGTCGGAGGCGTAGCGCTCCTCGATCGGGGTGCGGTAGGAGACGGTCAGCGTCTGGTCGGCGTCGGGGAGGGTCAGCTGGCGGACCCGATCGGTGGTGCCGTCGCCCCACTTCTCGAACGCCGCCACGCCGTCGAGCGCCTGGGCCGGGGCGATGATCGTCAGCGGCGTGCCGACGGTGAACAGGCCCGAGGAGGTCTCCTCGTCGCCGATCGTGAACGCGGCCTCGGCCGTGCTCTGGATGGTGACCCGGCGCTGCTTCGGCTTGACCACGAATGTCTGCGTCGTGGTGGCCCCGCGACTGTCGGTCGCCACGGCGCTGACCTCGAGGTGGCTGTCGCCGGGGTGGCCTTCGAACGTCAGGCTGAAGTGCGGGCCCTCCTGCTGCTCGCCGGGGTGCTGGTGGCAGTTCGCGGCGTCCGCGCAGTGGATGATCACCGTGGCCCAGCGGACCGTGAGGGCGCCGTCCTCCGCGTCGGCGGCCGTGGCGTCCGCGGCGATGACGTCGCCGACCGCGAACGTCCGCGCGGGGTCGGGCGCGGTCAGCGCGATCGTGGGCGCGTGGTTGCCCGGGTAGATCGTCTGCCGCGCGGTGCCGGCCGCGCCCTGCGGGTCGGTCGCGGTCAGCGTGACCGGGAAGCTCTCCTGGCCCGCGGCGTAGGCGTGGGTCACCCGGGCGCCGTCCGCGCCGCCGCCGTCACCGAGGTCCCAGTGGTAGGTGAGCGCGTCGCCGTTCGGGTCGCTGCTGCGGCTCGCGTCGAAGGTGACCGTGCGGGTGGCCGGGTAGGCGGTGGCGGTGACGACCGCGGTCGGCGGCTGGTTGCCCGGCGCGTAGACGAGCCGGTGCAGCACGCTCGCGCGGATGTCGGCGTACACGATGTCGCCGCCGGTCGGCACGGACGCGAACTTGACCGGGTAGCCGATCTCGGTGCCGAACCCGCCCGTCTCCGGCGGGGTGGTCAGCGTGCCCTTCACGTCGTAGGCCATCGACCACATCGTGCGGTGGACGTAGTCGCCGAAGAAGTAGCGGCCGCGGTAGGCCTGCGGGTAGCTCGTGCCGGTGTAGATCACGCCGCCGGTGACGCTGCCGCCGCCGACGTGCGGGTAGGACCACAGCGGCGGCGCGGTGACCGTGCCGAGGCACTCCGGCATGTCCTTGAAGCCGTTGGACTTGACCGTGCCCTCCCAGCACGGCCAGCCGTAGTTGTTGCCCGGCGCGATGAGGTCGACCTCCTCGGTGCGGCCGTTGCCGACGTCGCCGAGCACGACCCGGCCGGTGCCGGGCTCGATGCTGAAGCGGAACGGGCTGCGGAAGCCGCTCGCGTACACGAGGCCGCGGACCGCGCGCGGCGCGCTCGCCGAGTAGTACGGGTTGCCCGGCACGCCCGAGCCGTCGGCCTTCAGGTGCAGCAGCTTGCCGTGGAGGTCGTCGAGGTTCTGCGCGCGCAGCGCGAGCCGGTCGACGGTGCGGTAGTCGGCGGAGTCGCCGAGGCTCGTCCACAGCGTGCCGTCGCCGGCGGCGAGCACGCCGGTGATGCCGTGCACGGTGGAGTTCGCGGAGGTCTGCAGGATCGTCTGCTCGCCGGTCAGCCTCGCCGGCTGGCCGAGGCCGTCCATGGTGACCGTCCACCTGCTCAGCCGCAGCACGCCGTTCGCGCCGGAGTCCGGGCCGGTGTCGGGCACCGTCCGTGCCGTGTAGACGGTGTGGCTGGTCGCGTAGTCGGGCGCGACCGCGATGCCGGTGAGGCCGAGGTCGCCGGTGGCGTTGGTCGGCAGGGTCGCGATCTCGCGGGGCTCGCCGTTCGCCGGCGCCCAGGTCACCTTGCCGAACTTGCCGACGGCGATGAAGCTCTCGTCGGGCAGGTAGGCGAAGTCGGTGAGCAGGTCGCCCGGGTCCGCGCCGTTCGACGCGCGCATGCCGGTCGGCACGTCGCGCAGGACGAAGCCCGCGGGCAGCGTGCGGCCCGCCGCGAAGGCGGGCTCGCCGCCGGTCGTGGTGATCACGCCCAGCGCCGTCACCAGCACGATCAACAGCGCGATACGTTGACGGAGCGTGGTCACACCGACCCCCTAACCTCAACTGGTGGCGACACTCTGTCACGTGCCTCCGCAGTCTTATCGCCCGAAAGGACGCCATGGTTTCGCGCAACCGATTGGGGTTGCGAAATAGTTAGAAAGTTCTTACCCAGAGTTGGCCAGACACTCGTTCGAGGGCATGACTCTGTGTGCCGGTCGAGGTCGGCCCGGGCGGGCCGGGCACCGCTCCCTAGAATCGGCCGCGCCATGCCGGGTACCGCCTGGAACACCGCCTGGAACACGGCCCGGGACACCGGCCTGGGGGCCGGCCGAGGAATACGAGGGAAGACGCGCGATGAACTGGATAGAGGCCGCGCCGGTCGCGCTCGTCACGGTCGCCTGGCTGCTCGTGCCCGGGCTGCTCGTCAGCTACCTGATCGGGCTGCGCGGCGTCGCGGCGTGGGGCCTCGCCCCCGTCACCGGCATCGCGCTGATCGCCTGCGCCGCCGTGCTCGGCGGGTTCCTCGGCATCGGCTGGTCGGTCGGCTTCGTGCTCGTCGTGAGCATCGTCCTGGTGGCCGTCGTCGGCGTGCTCGCGTTCCTGCTGCGCCGCCGGGCGTTCCTGGCGAGCGACCCCGACCCGCGCGGGCTGACGCTGGCCGCCGGGCTCGGCATCCTGCCCGCGATCGTGCTCGGCGTGACGACGATCGTGGAGTCGATGGGCGCGCCGGACGCGCTGTCGCAGACCTACGACGCGGTGTTCCACTACAACGCGCTCGCCTACATCAACGACTCGCACCACGCGTCCTCGCTGTCGATGAGCGCGCTGGGCAACCCGCACGTCCCGGGCTTCTTCTACCCGGCCGCGTGGCACGACCTCGCGTCGCTGGTGATGATGTCGGGCAACGCGAGCATCCCGCTCGCCGCGAACGCGGTCACCGTCGTGGCGACCGTCGTCCTGTGGCCGCTGTCCTGCCTGCTGCTGGTGCGCCAACTGTTCGGCCGCAACCTCGCCGCGCTGGCGATCACCGGCACGCTGAGCATCGGGTTCACCGCGTTCCCGTGGGACCTGCTCGGCTTCGGCGTGCTGTGGCCGAACCTGCTGGGCATGTCGATCGCGCCGGCGCTGCTGGCGGTGGTGCTGACACTGACCCGCTGGGCGCGCGACGACGCGATCGGCAAGGTCCGCGCCTGGCTCGCGCTCGCCGTCGGCCTCGTCGCCGCCGGTTTCGCCCACCCGAACGTGCTGTTCTCCCTCGTCGTGCTGTCGCTGTTCCCGGTGGCCGCGCGGGTGTTCGCCCGGGCGTGGCGGCTGCGCGGGGAGGGCCGGACGGCGCGCGGCGCCGTCGAGGCGGTCGGGTTCGTCGCGATCTTCTCGGTCGGCTGGTGGTGGGCGGCCACCACGCCGAAGTTCGCCAGCACCCGCGACCAGTACTGGCCGCCGTTCGAGACGCCGGCCAACGCGGTCGGCGACGCCCTGTTCAACGCGACGCACCGGCACGAGGCCCTGTGGCTGCTGTCGATCGTGGTGATCCTCGGGGTGTTCGCGGCCCGCCGGTGGCCGGTGCTGTGGCTGCTCGTCGCCGGGCACGTCACGACGACGGTCCTGTACGTGCTGACCGCGTCGATCAACCGGATGGACACGCAGAAGTACACCGGCTACTGGTACAACGACGCGCACCGGCTCGCGGCCATGCTGCCGATCACCGGGGTGCCACTCGCGGTCGGCGGGATCCTGTACCTCACGCTCAAGATCGTCGACGCGGCCACCGCCGCCGGGAAGGCCGGGACGCCCGACCGGCCGCGGCGCCTGGCCGGCACCCCCGGCCTCACGTCGGCGGGCGTCGTCGCGGTCGCGCTGACGCTCCTGCTGGTCGTCGTGACCGGCGGGCTCTACCCGACCGACCGGGCCAAGCGGTTCGCGATGACCTACGAGCCGCACAGCACGGCCACGGTGCTGGTGACCAAGCAGATGCAGGCGTTCTACGACAAGATCGCCAAGGAGATCCCCCCGGACGCGGTCGTCGCGGGCAACCCGTTCGAGGGCAGCTCGATGCTGTGGGCGCTGGATGACCGCAAGGTCCTGTTCCCCCACTTCCGGAACACGACCAGCGAGGAGCAGGACCTCATCGCCGGGCACCTCGACGACCTGACCACCGACCCCGAGGTGTGCAAGGCGGTCAACGACCTGGACGTCGAGTACCTGCTGATCGGCGGCGCGACCTTCCGCACGGCCGACACGAAGTGGAAGTACTACGCGGGCCTGTCCGACCCGTTCGGGCTGCCCGGCTTCGAGCTGGTCGACTCCTCCGGGTCCAGCAAGCTGTACAAGATCACCGGCTGCGGGGACACGAACCAGCCGGCCGGCTGAGCCTTACGGCCCCAGCACGTGCCGGGTCAGCGCGGCGAGTCCCCGCGGGTGCCGCAGCGCGCGGGGCAGCATGGTCAGCGCGAAGATCCGGGACGACAGATGCCGGCGCGCCACCCGGGCGGCGCGCGGCCAGCCGTGGCCGGCGAGCCGGTTCGCGGTGTCGGCGAAGAACGCGGCGGCCTCGGTGAAGCGGGAGCCGTCGAACGCGGTCGCCGACGACTCGCTCGCCGCGTGGCGGCGGTACTCGAAGCACACCGTGTCGTCCGTGACGAGCCGGACGCCGCGCAGCACCAGCTCCATCAGCAGCGCGAGGTCCTGGATCACCCGCAGGTCCCGGCGGAACCGGACCGACGTGAGCACGTCGGCCCGCCAGGCCAGCGACGGGAAGTACAGCCAGTCGCCGCGCAGCAGGCTGACCGCGAGGTCCTCGCCGGCCAGCGCCACCGGGCCGCGCGGCGCGTAGACCCGGCGCTTGGCCTCGTCGACCAGGGTCCGCACGGGCCGGCCCGCGCCGTCGATCACCAGCACGCCCGGCTGGATGATGCCGGCGTCCGGGTCGGCGGCGTGCGCGGCGCGGACCGTGCCGACATAGTTCGGCAGCAGCCGGTCGTCGCAGCCCAGGAGCACGGCGAGGTCGTGCTCGACGAGGTCGACGCAGCGGTTGAAGTTGCCGGTCAGGCCGAGGTTCTCCGGGTTGCGCAGGTAGCGGACGCGCGCGTCGCCGAGCGTGGCGAACCAGGACCGCACGTCGGCCGGGCTCCGGTCGTCGACGACGGTCAGCCGCCAGTTCGGGTCGTCCTGGGCGAGCACACTCGTCACGGCCTCGCGCAACAGGGCGGCGTCGCCGTAGAACGGGATGAGGATGTCGACGGTCGTGCTCAGTCGTTCTGCTCCCGCTCGAGCTCGTGCTGGAGTTCGTGGTCGCGCTTGAGCTCGGCGAGGTCCAGGCGCAGCAGCGCCACGTCCTCGGCGAGCCTGCGGGTCTCGTTCTCCAGCCGGGACGCCTCCCACGACAGGTGCAGCACGACGCCGACGAGGAACAGGATCGCCACGAAGAACAGCAGGTTCGTCGGCACGGCCACGCCGAGCGCGTTCGCGATGCGGGTGAGCAGCGCGGGGAAGGCGGTGAAGATCACCAGGACGACGCCGACCACCAGCCAGAGGACCGCGTACTTCTCCTTGAGCTGGCGGCGGCGCAGCAGCTCCACGATGCCGGCGAGGATGAGCACGCTGCCGACCAGCGCGATGAGGTAGTTGTTGTCGGTCACGTCAGACCTCTCCGGCGGGGCGCATCCCCGGCGTCGCCGGTGTGATGTCCCACTGCCGGATCAGCGCGAGGGCGAGGGCCATGCCGGCCCGGCACAGGTAGAGCATCGACTTCAGCGGCCGGTGGCTTGGCTCGCCGCCGCGGCGGGGCCGCATGCGCGCGGGCACCTGGGTGACCGCACAGCCCGCGCGGACCGCGATGACCAGCGACTCGACCGTATCGCCGAGGTACTCGTCCGGGTAGTGCTCGGCGAACAGCGGCAGCGCGTGCCCGCCGGTCGCCTTGAAGCCGGAGGTGGCGTCGGTGAGGCGGGTCTTGGCCAGCCGCGACAGCACCTTGGAGAGCACGACCATGGCCCAGCGGCGCGGCCCTCGCACCCGGTAGGCGTCGCCGCGGTCGCAGAACCGGGCGCCGATCACGACCTCGGCGACGCCGAGCCCGTGGAGCAGCGCCGGCACCTGACTGGGGTCGTGCTGGCCGTCCGCGTCGACCTGGACGGCCGCGTCGTAGCCGTTGTGGACGGCGTAGCGGAAGCCGGCGCGCATCGCGCCGCCGACGCCCAGCCGGATGGGCAGCTCGAGCACGCGGGCGCCGGCCAGGCGGGCCATGTGAACCGTGTCGTCCGTGCAGCCGTCACTCACTACGAGGACCGGTATATCCGGAGTCGCCATGCGGATCTCTCGCACGGTCTCGCCAACGGCCTGCTCCTCGTTCCAGGCAGGAACGACGATCAGGGGACGTAAGACCGATGCGGACACGCTGTTAGGTTAACTGGTTTCATCACTTTGTGGTCACTGTCCTATAACGCTTTCATCACTTCCGCCCCGGATTTCGGCTCCCGCCGACCGGGGATTTCGGCGTAGGCCCAGGTCGCGGTACAGCGCGGCGAGCATGACCAGCACGACGACCGCCGCGCTCCCGAGCTGGCCGGTTACCCCGGCCCGCAACGCGCCACCGGGCAGCGCCAGAACCGTGACGAGCACCACAGCACCGGCCAGCCACGCGACCGTGACGACGTGGTGGCGGCCGAGCGCGACCAGCCCGGGTTGCAGCACCTGGCCGACCATCAGGCCCACCGTGCTGACCCCGAGCAGCCCGACCACGGTGGCCGGCAGCCGCACGTCCGCGCCGAACAGCACCTGCACGGCCCACGGCCCGACCAGGAACGAGGCCACGACGCCCGGGATCCCCACCGCCGCGACCGCGAGCAGGATCCGCCGCAGCATGGCCCGGACCCGGTCGAGCTCGCCGCGGGTGGCGGCCCTGGTCAGCGCGGGCAGCAGCACGGCCTGCACGGGCGCGAAGAGGAACAGCGGAACCCGCGCGAGCACGAACGCCGACGCGAACGCGGCCGCGGTGGCGGCGTCCCCGGCAAGCCGCGGCGTGACGACGATGGGTGCCAGGTTCGCCACGAGCAACATCAGCAACGTGCCGCCGGCCAGCAACGACAGCGACCGGGCCATCCGCCCGACCGTCGGCGCCGTGGCCTCGGCGCCTTGCGCGCCCGCGGCGGTGGGCGCGGCCGGGGCAGTCGGCATGTCCGGGATCGCCGCCGCGGCGTCGCGGGCCTCGGCGGCATCGGCGGTGGCCCGGACATCCGGCGCCGCCTGGCCTCCCGCGCTCGAGGCGGCCGCGGCATACGCCCCATCCGGGACGGCCGTCGCGTTCGCGGCGGACGGCTGGCGCGCGACCGGTTTGCGCAGCCACGGCAGCCCCGCCAGCGCGCCGAACGCCGAGCCGGCCGCGAACGCGATCGCGTAGGCGACCACGTCCGCCGCCCCGGCCACCGCGAGCACCACGCACGGCAGGATCCGGGCCACTCCCTCGGCGCCGAGGGTGGCGGCGTAGCCGGTGAACCGCTGGCGGCCGCCGACCAGCCCGCGCACCACGTACACGGCGGCCGACGTCACGACGCTGAGCAGCACGGCGGCGAACAGCCCCCACCGGCCGCCGAGCGCCTGGCCGGTCAGCACCGGCGAGACCGCGAGCAGCAGCACGACCACGCCGGCGAGCGTGGCGGCGGCGAGCAGCGCGGCGTTGCGGGTGATCCGCCCGGGGTCGCGGCCGGCGGCGATCTCCGCGCTGACCGAGCGGCTGGTCTCCTGCTCCAGCGCCGAGAACAGGCCGGGCCCGATGATGTTGACCATCAGGTAGACGCTCGCCGCGGCGGCCGCGTCGGCGGGCGGCAGCGTGTGACCGGTCAGCGCGACGAACGCGTAGCCGGCCGCACCCACGAGCGCGAGGCCGCCGCCGAGGTACAGCGCCGGGCCGAGCCGCTCGCGTCCGCCTGCCACCCGGCCACCGTAGTCAGGGGCGCACGCGCAGCAGCCCCGCCAGCTCGCGGAAGGCGTCCTCGGCGTCGCGCCCGCCGAGCAGCCGTTCGAAGTTGCCGGTGCGCCGCAGGGTGGCGAAGCCGTGCGCGAGCGACCAGGCGGCGAGCATGACCTGGTCGTGTCCCCCCGGCACGCCCGCGCGGAGAACCTCGCTGGTGCGGGCGCGCGCGGCGAGCAGGCCCGGGTCGTCGCGGTGGTAGAGGTCGGGCCGGAACATGGCCTCGAAGTGGGACGGATGCTCGGCGGCGAACCGGACGTAGCGCACGCCCATGTCGCGCAGCTCACCGCCCGCGAGCGCCTCGGCGAGCAGCTCGTTGCCCTGGATCGCGATCGCGGTGAACAGGCCGGCCTTGTCGCCGAAGTGGTGCGCGGGCGCGGCGTGCGAGACCCCCGCCGCGCGGGCGAGGTCGCGCAGGCTGACCGCGGCGGGCCCGCGTTCGGCGATCAGCTCCAGCGCCGCCTCGATCAGCACGCGCTGGAGGTCCCCGTGGTGGTAGGCGCTCTTCGGCACGCCCGCCAGCCTATCTTGTCAGCGGCTAGATCGCGAGCTATCTTGTCACTGACAAGACTTCGTGTCAGGAGGTTCCGGATGGAACTGGGCATGGTGCGTGCGATGTGGCAGTTGCTGGAGCCGATCCACGCCACGCTGTACTACGCGCCGGAGGTGACCGCGCGGGCCGCGGCGCTCGGCTTCGCGGTGGACACGCGCTGGCCGGGCTACTTCGCGCTGCGGTCGGCGCCGCTCGGGGCGGCCGGGCCGGAGCTGGTGGCCGCCACGTTCTACAGCTTCGCGCCGGACATGGTGCGCGAGCACGTGCCGGCGGCGTGGCGGGTGGCGGCGCCGGAGAAGGTGCTCGCGGCGCGGCTGCGGGGAATCGACGAGGCGCTGCGGTCGATCCTCGGCGACCGGGTGGACTCGCCCGAGCTGGCCGAGGCGGCGTCGCTGGCGCGCGGGCTGGCGGAGGCGGCGCCGACCGGCGCGCGCCCGCTGGCCGCGGCGAACGCGGACCTGCCGTGGCCGGCCGAGCCGCATCTGGCGCTGTGGCAGGCGGCGACGATCCTGCGCGAGCACCGCGGCGACGGGCACATGGCGGCGCTGCTGACCGCGGGCCTGGACCCGGTCGAGTCGCTGGTGTCGTTCGCGGCGGTCGGCGCGGCGCCGGTGCCGGTGTTCGCGAGCCGCGGTTGGCCGGACGCCGAGTGGGCGGCCGCCACGTCCCGGCTCGCCGAGCGGGGCTGGCTCGACCCGTCGGGCGCCGCCACCGAGGTCGGGCGCGCGGGCCGCGACGAGCTGGAGCGGCACACCGACGAGCTGGCCGCGGCGCCGTACCGGGCGCTCGGCGCGGAGGCGGTCGGCAGGCTCGCGCAGCTGGCAGGCCCGGTCACGATGGCGGTGGTGGGGACCGGAATGCTGCCGCGGCAGAGCACGCTGGGGATCAACCGCCAGTAGTGTCACTGTCCGTGCGACATGTTGCGGTGGTGGGCGG
The DNA here is from genome assembly GCA_035995025.1 of Actinophytocola sp. Taxonomy (GTDB): domain Bacteria; phylum Actinomycetota; class Actinomycetes; order Mycobacteriales; family Pseudonocardiaceae; genus Actinophytocola. The sequence goes on along the minus strand of DASYKY010000002.1, from coordinate 99,129 downwards.
CGGGATCCTCGGGCTGGCCGTTGCGCGGGAGCTGACCGCGCGAGGTGATCACGTCACGGTGCTCGAGAAGGAGGACCACTGGGCCGGGCACCAGACCGGGCACAACTCGAACGTCGTGCACGCGGGCCTGTACTACGCGCCGGGTTCGTTCAAGGCGCGGATGTCCGTCGCCGGCAACCGGTCCATTGTGGACTTCGCGCGCGCGAACGACGTGCCGGTCGAGGTGTGCGGCAAGCTGGTGGTGGCGACGAGCGACGCGGAGCTGCCGGGCCTGCGCGCCCTGGCCGAGCGCGCGGAGGCCAACGGCGTCCCCGCGAAGCTGATCTCCCCGGCGGAGGCGCACGCGTACGAGCCGGAAGTGGCGTGCGTCGGCGCGCTGCGCGTGGAGTCGACCGGCATCATCGACTTCCCGGCGATCTGCGCCGCACTGGTCCGCTCGCTCGACAAGGCGGACCTGCGGCTTTCGACGCCCGCGCTGGGCATCCGCCCTGGCCGCAACGGCGGCGTGGAGATCGCCACGGGGACCGACATCGTGCGCGCGGACGCGCTGGTCAACTGCGCGGGCCTGCACAGCGACCGGGTGGCGCGGCTGGCCGGGCTGGTGCCGCGGGCGCGGATCGTGCCGTTCCGCGGGGAGTACTTCACGCTGCGGCCGGAGTCGGCGCATCTGGTGCGCGGCCTGGTGTACCCGGTGCCGGACGCGTCGCTGCCGTTCCTGGGCGTGCACCTGACCCGCATGCTGGACGGCAGCGTGCACGCGGGCCCGAACGCGGTGCTGGCGCTGCGCCGCGAGGGCTACCGCTGGCGCGACGTGTCGATGGCGGACCTCGCGGAGACGCTGCGGTTCCCGGGCCTGTGGCGCCTGGCCGGCCGCTACCCGCGCACCGCGGCCGACGAGGTCGCCCGGTCGCTGTCGCGGCGCCGCTTCGCCCGCTCGCTGGCCCGCCTGGTCCCGGCCATCGGCCGCGAGGACCTGGTGCGCGCGCATGCCGGTGTCCGCGCGCAGGCCCTGCTCCCGGACGGCACGCTGGTCCAGGACTTCCTGATCGAGACGGCCCCGAACCAGGTCCACGTGCTGAACGCCCCCTCCCCCGCGGCGACCTGCTGCCTGGAGATCGCCAAGCACGTGGCCGACCAGGTCGCGTAACTGTCCACAACCGGCCGACTTATCCACAGAACCCGCTGACCAGCCCTTTTCGTCAGGCGCTCCCGGTAAACTGGCCGTGAGGGGTGCCCCCGGAGAGGGTGGGGGCTGCCATTCACGGGGCCGGCGCGAGTTCCCGGGTTTCTTCGGGTTTCTTGCTTTTACAGGTCTGTCAGGCGGCGGCGTAGGTGGTCGGCCTGCGGGGCGCTCAGGTTCTGGGCCAGGGCGTTCTCGTACGCCGTGCGGGCCTCGTCCGCGCGGCCGAGGCGGCGCAGCAGCTCCGCGCGCGTCGCGTGCCACCACGGGTAGGCCGACAGGCCCTCGATCGCGTCGACCAGGGACAGCGCGGCGGCCGGACCGTCGCGTTCGGACACCGCCACCGCGCGGTTCAACCTCGTCACCGGCGTGTCCTCGACCGTGAGCAGCACGTCGTACCACGACACGACCGCATCCCAGTTCGTCGCCGCGTAGCTCGGCGAAAGCGCATGGCACGCGGCGATCGCGGCCTGCAGCACGTAGGAGTTCGGCGACGGTGATCGCCGCAAGGCGCGGCCCACGAGCGACACGCCTTCCTTGATCGACCCCGCCTGCCACCGTGACCGGTCCTGGTCGGCCAGCAGCACCGGTCGCCCCGCCGCGTCCAGCCGGGCCGCGCGCCGCGAGTCGTGCAGCAACAGCAACGCCAGCAGGCCCAGCACGGTCGGCTCGTCCGGCATCAGGTCGGCCAGCATCCGCGCCAGCCGCAGCGCCTCCGCGGTCAGCGCCACCCGCACCAGCGCCTCGCCCGAACCGGCCGCGTACCCCTCGTTGAAGATCAGGTACACGGTCGCCGCCACGCCCGCGAGCCGCGCCGGCAGCTCGTCGTCGGGCGGCACACGGTACGGGATCCGCGCCTGCGCGATCTTCTGCTTCGCCCGCGTCAGCCGCTTCGCCATCGTCGGCTCGGGCACCAGCAGCGCCCGCGCCACCTCGGCCGTCGACAGCCCGCCGAGCGTGCGCAGCGCGAGCGCCACCTGCGCCTCGACCGCCAGCGCGGGGTGGCAGCAGGTGAACACGAGCCGGAGCAGGTCATCGCCGGCCGGCTCGGCGTCCGTGATCATCGCGTCCGTGATCATCGCCTCCGCCTCCTTGCCGGCGCGGCGCGCCTCGCGGCGCAGGATGTCGATCGCCCGGCGCTTCGCGGTCACCAGCAGCCACGCGCGCGGGTTGTCCGGCACGCCGTCGCCAGACCACGACTGCAGCGCCCGGACCACCGCGTCCTGCGTGGCGTCCTGCGCGACGTCCACGCTGCCGGTGACGCGGATCAGCGTGGCCAGCACCCGGGTGCCCTCGTCCCGGACCAGCCGCGCGACCGCGTCACCAGCATTCGTCACCGCGGCTCGTCAGCCGCCGAAGTCGATGATCGGGCGGACCTCGACCGCGCCGTTCCACGCGGCAGGCAGCTTCGCCGCCACCCGGACGGCCTCGTCGAGGTCGGCGCACTCCAGCAGGTAGTAGCCGGTCAGCGCCTCCTTCGTCTCCGCGTACGGCCCGTCCGTGGTGAGGACGTCGCCGCCCTTGCCGCCCGCGACCCGGACCGTCGTCGCGGTGGCCGTCGGATACAGCGCCTTGCCGCCCTGCACGACCGCGCCCGCGGCGGCCATGAACTCGCGGTACTCGGCGAGCTCGGCGGCCTGCTCCGGCTCGGTCCAGTCGACGTCGGCGGTGTAGGTGAGGGCGAGATAGCTGGGCATGGGTCGCTCCCTGTGGGTCCGGCCGGCGCGGTCCGCCGGCATCCACGAGTAGGACGAACGGCGACCGCCCAGGATGGACAGTCTCAGCCGGGGCCGCCGAGCGCCACCGCGGCGAGGAACCCGGCCGTGGTGACCAGCATGTACCCGAGCCTGGGCGAGGACGATCACCGTCGCCGCCGCGCCTGCGTGATCGTCGAGCGCCGCCGGGGCAGCGCGGTCCGGCTGATCACCAGGTCGCAGCAGAAGAACACGAGCGCTCCCGCGGCGAGCGAGAGGCCGGTGACGAGCCCGCCGGACTCCGGCCACGCCTCGGCGACGAGGTCGAACGAGACCGCGCTGATCAGCACGCCGGACCCGTACGCCGCCACCAGCGCGATCGCCCGCGCCGGCCAGTTCGTCACCAGCGCCGTTACGCCGCCCAGCAAGAGCGAGGATCCGCCGGCCAGCCCCCACAACGCCGACTCGATCATCCGGCCAACGTACGAGGCCGCAGGTAGTAGAGCCCCAGCGCACCGGCGATCAGCACCGCTCCGGCAACGCCCGCCACGGTCAGCCGCTCGCCGTGAAAGCCGACGGAGAGCAGCGTCGCGGTCAGCGGCTCCAGCACGGTCGCGAGCGCCGCGGCCGTGGCACCGGCGTGGCGCACCCCGAGGAAGAAGGCGGCGTACGCGGCGGCCGTCGGCACGACGCCGAGGAACGCGACGAGCGACACCACCTGTGCGGTCAGCGGCACCGCCATCCCGTACGCCAGCCCGAACGGCGCCAGCAGCACGCCGCCGACCAGCAGCCCGGCCGAGGTGATCGCGGCCTGCCCGGCGACCGGCCGCTCGGCGAACAGCGCGAGCGCGGCGAACCCGCCACCGGCGAGCAGACCCATGACGACGCCGGCGGCCGGGTGCCCGGCGCCGACCGGCCCGCCGCACAGCAGCGCGAGCCCGGCCACCGAGCCGGTGATCGCGACGATCGTGCGGCCGCCGGGCAGCCGGCGCGCCCGCAGCGCGGCGACCGCCGCGACGAAGACCGGCATGCTGCCGGTGGTGATCAGGGTGGCGAGGCTGACCGAGATCTCGGCGATGGACGCCTGGTAGGCGGCCTGGCACTCGGCGAGCAGTGCGCCGCAGACGAGCAGCCGGACCGGATGGGCGCGCAGGTGCCGCAGCTGCCCGGCACCGGCGACGACGGCGACCGCGCACAGACCGCCGGCGAGCAGCCGGTACGCCGCGACGGAGATCGGCTGGAGGTGTCCGGCGGCGGCGAGCAGCGCACCGGCCAGGCCGCCGGTGCCCGCGAGGATCCCGGCGGTGACGAGCATCGCGGACGACAGCCGCGCAGGGGTGATCGATGAGGTGAACAAGGGGAACGCTCCCGGCGCCGACGAGGTGGTGTCTTCGTCCGCGGGGCGCGCCCGGCATCGAGAGGGCGTGATCGTGGATCACACCGCCGGCGACACCCCGCTCAGCCGCAGGGCGGCGGGGTGATCGGGCACGGTCGGCGCATGCCCGCGACGCTACGACGCCGCGGGCCGGGTGCGCGACCGGATTTAGCCGGTGGTCAGGACGTCGCGGCCGAGGAACGGGCGCAGCGCCTCCGGCACCCGCACCGACCCGTCTGCCTGCTGGTGGTTCTCCAGGATGGCGACGATCCAGCGGGTCGTGGCGAGCGTGCCGTTCAGCGTCGCGGCGGTCTGCGGGCGGTTGTTGTCGTCGCGGTAGCGCACCGACAGGCGGCGTGCCTGGTAGGTCGTGCAGTTGGACGTCGAGGTCAGCTCGCGGTAGCGGCCCTGGGTCGGCACCCACGCCTCGCAGTCGAACTTGCGGGCCGCACTGCTGCCGAGGTCGCCGCCGGCCACGTCGATCACCCGGTACGGCACCTCGATCTTGGCGAGCATCTCTTCTTCCATCGCCAGCAGCCGGGCGTGCTCGGCCTCGGCGTCCTCCGGCTTGCAGAAGACGAACATCTCGACCTTGTCGAACTGGTGGACGCGGATGATGCCGCGGGTGTCCTTGCCATAGGAGCCGGCCTCGCGGCGAAAGCACGAGGACCAGCCGGCGTAGCGGCGCGGGCCGTCCGACAGGTCGAGGATCTCGTCGGCGTGGTAGCCGGCGAGCGGCACCTCGGACGTGCCGACGAGGTACAGGTCGTCCTCCTCGAGCCGGTACACCTCGCTCGCGTGCGCGCCGAGGAAGCCGGTGCCGGCCATGACCTCGGGGCGGACGAGGACCGGCGGGATCATCAGCGTGTAGCCGTGCGCGCTCGCCTGCGCGGCGGCCAGGTTGAGCAGGCCGAGCTGCAGCTGCGCGCCGACGCCGGTGAGGAAGTAGAACCGCGAGCCGGAGACCTTCGCGCCGCGTTCGGTGTCCAGCGCGCCGATCTTGGTGCCGAGGTCGAGGTGGTCGGCGGGCTCGAAACCCAGCTCGGCCGGCTTGCCCACCTCCTTCAGCACGACGAAGTCGTCCTCGCCGCCGGCGGGGACGTCCGGGTGCACGACATTCGGCACAAGCGCGTGTACCTCGGCGAGTTCCTCCTCAGCGGTGGCCTGCTCGGCCTCGGCGGCCCGCACGTCGGCGGCGAGCTCCTTGCCGCGGGCGAGCAGGGCGTCGCGCTCCTCGCCGCGGGAGCGGCCGATCTGCTTGCCGAGCTGTTTTTGTTCCGCGCGCAACGCGTCGGCCCGCGCGACGGCCCCGCGACGGCGCTCGTCGGCGACGAGGAGCTTCCCGACCGCCGCTTCGTCCTCGCCGCGGGTGCGCTGAGATGTGCGCACCGCGTCCGGATTATCACGCAGGGTCTTCAAGTCGATCACAGAGTGAGCGTATCCGGCTTGCCGGTCCGTGCAGCAATGTGATTCCGCAACAACATCCGGGGGCGGCGCTGGCAAGATGGACCCCAACATGAACGACAGGTCTGGACGAGTCGGGTGGATGGGCTCCACAGGGAGCACCATGCGGACACGGTTGGTCATGGCCGGCGCCTTCATCGGGGCGCTCGCCGTGCTGAGCATGAGCGTGCTGTTTTCCTGGCCGGTGTCGGTCAACGGCTTGGCTGACACGGCGGCGGACGAAGCGGCCAAGGCGTTCGACTCACCCAGCGGGACCTGCCTGGACTGGCCGCACGACGCGCCGCAGAACATGCGGCGGGTGCCGTGCAAGCAGCCGCACACGTTCGAGGTGGCGTCGAACGTCGAGATCGGCGGGGACTACAGCGCGAGCTCGCCGCCGCCCCCCGAGCAGGACTGGCAGCAGATCGTCACCGACCGGTGCACGAAGGTCGGCGAGGACTACCTCGGGCGGCCGCTCGACCCGTACGGCAGGTTCACGGTGGGCGCGCTCAAACCGACCGCCGACCAGTGGCGCAACGGCGACCGCAAGCTGCGGTGCGGGCTGCAGCGGGTGTCCCCGTCGGGCAAGCGCCTGCTGACGACGACCGGCGCGGCGGCCGACCAGGACCAGTCGAACGTGCACGAGCCGGGCACGTGCTTCGCCCTGGTCGACGGCGACGTCGGCGACCCGGTGGACTGCACCGGGGTGCACGCGTACGAGGTGGTCGGCATCGTCGACCTGAGCAAGACGTTCGACCCGAAGGCGTACCCGGCCGAGGCGACGCAGCTGAACAAGCTGGTCGACCTGTGCCCGCCGGTGGCGAAGAAGTACACGGGCAACGCGGACCTGAAGAAGCTGCAGCTGTCGCTGTACCCGGACACGCTGAAGAAGGAGAGCTGGACGGCCGGCTCGCACCTGGTGAACTGCAAGGTCGGCGCGCGCGAGCCGAACGGGGCGCTGCGCCCGGTGCGGGGCAGCGTGCAGGCCGAGACTGCGCCGCCGTCGAGCCCGTCGCAGGCGCCCAAGTCCGGCGGGTGACCGCGTGCCAGTGGAGATGAGCGGTCCGCGGTTCGAGGAACTCGTGGGCGACGCGATCGACCTGATCCCCGAAGAGTTCGCCACGGCGATGGACAACGTCGTGATCCTGGTCGAGAACCGGAACCCGGAGCAGCCGACGCTGCTGGGCCTGTACCACGGCGTGGCCCTGACCGAGCGCACATCGCACTACGGCGGCGTCCTCCCCGACCGAATCACGATCTACCGCGAGGCGATCCTCGGCATCTGCGACACGGAGGAGGACGTGGTGGAGGAGGTCGCGGTCACCGTCGTCCACGAGATCGCCCACCACTTCGGCATCGACGACGCCCGCCTCCACGAGCTGGGCTGGGGCTAGCCCGGTTCCGGGACCCTCGCGCCGGGCCGCCGAAGCCGCAGGTGTCCAAGGTGGACGGTGGTGGCAGCGTGGGGGTAGCCCGGCGCGGTTTCCCGTCCTACCGAGGCATGATCCACCTGGCCACGCTCACACTCTGGTTTTGAGGACGCTCCCTCGGCCAGTAGGTCGGCTCACTGCATCGACGTGGCTAGGAACCGCGACGGTCGATGAGCCATGGGCGATGTCCACGGCCTCTCGTCGTGCTGCTGGTGCGGCGCGCAAGGACCTGCCGGGCTCTTCCTCCAGCCGCCGGCCAGGTGGGGCGAGGCCCCACCTGGCCGGCGGCTGGAAGGCGTTCGTTGTGGTCAGCGCTTCCAGAACGGGCGGCGGGTGCGGGTGGGGCGGGCCGCCGCTGTCAGGGACTCCAGGGTGATAAGGGCTTGCTGCCAGCGGCGGTCGACCTCGGCCGGGTCGGCTGTTGGCGTCGACAGGGTTGCGGACAGGGTCGCCAGCGTCTGGCGGGACAGCTCCGGCTCGCCTGCTGCCTGCCAAGGGCCCAGTTGGACTCGGATGCGCTCCGACAGGGCGGCGAGCAGGCCGGCTCGCGTCCAGGTGTTCTCGGCTGCCGCGGCCTTCAGGGACGTCAGCTCCTCGGTGACGAAGTCGGTCAGGGTTGTCGCCGGTGGGACGACTGGGAACGGCTCGGGCTGGGCCACCGCGGCTGGGGTCGCCATCTCGGCGGCCAACCCGTCAAGCTGGTCGGCGGCCGGGGCGGGCTTGGCCAACGGCGGCTGGGGCGGGGGCATGAAGCCGCCTGCCGGGCCACCGCCCGGAGCCTGCTTCTTCGGGCGGCCGATGGAATCGGCCCTCGCGAACTGGGCCTGGGCGCCGCCGAGCGCCATCCTGTTGCGCGGCATCGCGGCGGCCGGCGCGAAACCGCCGAACGTCTGCGCTGCCGGGGGCTCCCAGCCGCTCGGCAGGTCGACCGGTTGGGTCACCCGGTGCACCTTCCCGCCCTCGTTGACGACTCGCTGGTCCACCGCCACGAACGACGTGAAGCGGGACAGCACGCCGTACTTCAGCGACGTGTCCACGATCTGCTTCTCCAGCCCGCTCGGGTCGGAGGCGCCCACCACGTACGTGTCCTCGAGGTCGCGGATCCGGGCACGCGCCCACAACGCCCCGAGGCTCGGGTTGTCGCTCGGCGCGGCGGTGACCGACGACTGCCAGTCGCCGTCGCTCGTGACGGTGACGCCGCCAGTGACCGGGCCGGTGAAGCGGCCGGTGATCACGACCGGAGCGCCGGTGAACAGGTCGGGCAACGGCGTCGGCGTCATCGTGGCGGCATCGACCGCGAGCCCCGACGGGCTCACCTTCAAGCCGGTGACCACCGGCGAACCGATGCGGCGGTGGATGTGCTGCATCGCGTCGTCCAGCCGGTCCTCGGACTCCACCAGCTCACTGCGGCCCGCCGAACCAGCCAGGCGCTGCAGGAACGCCTCGTTGACGGCACGGTCGATGCCGACCGTGTGCACGCGCACGCCCGTGAGCCCCGCCGACAGTTCGCGCAGCAGCTCGTCCTCGTTGCCGACCTGTCCGTCGGTGACCAGCACCAGCACACGGTCCCGGTCCGGCGCGTCCTTCAGCAGGCCGGTCGCCCGCCGCAGCGGATCGAGCATCTGCGTGCCGCCGCGAGCGTCCAGACCGGACAGGAACTCGACCGCACGGAACCTGTTGCGGTCGTTGGCTTCCACCAGTCCCGCCGGCAACGCCGTCGGAGTGTCGACCTCGTGGTCGAACGCCAGCACGGTGAAGCGGTCCGAACCGGTCAGCGTGTCGATGATGCGGGCGGCGGCGCGGCGGGCGGCGACCATCTTCCAGCCGCCCATCGACCCCGACCTGTCGAGCACCAGCACGACGTCGCGGCCGCGGACCGGCGCGTCGACGTTCGGCGGCAGCACGGTCAGCGCGAACGTGCCGCCCTCGTCGTCGGGAAGTACCGACAGCGACGTGCTGATCGCCTCGCTGCCGTAGCGCAGGCGCAGCAGGAAGTCGCGGTCCGCGCGCTCCCCCGGGTCGAGGCGGACCCGCAACCCGGTCGGCGCGTCCTCGGTGGCCGTGGCGTGCAGGCTCGACGAGATCCCGTGCAGCGGCAGCGCGCCCGGGTCGATGTCCACCGACACGGACAGCCGGACCGGGTTCGGGAAGCCGGGCAGCAGCACCGGCGGGCTGATCCGGGAGGCGTCCGGCACCTGGTCGGTGTCGCGCAGGACGCCGTCACCGACCTGGCCGTCGGCCAGCGGCACGCCGGGGATGAACCGCGGGGCGACCACCAGCGGGAACCGGAACGTCGCCTCACCGTCCTCATAGGACAGCGCGCCGGCCAGTGTCAGGTGCACGCTGACCTTCTCGCCCGGCATGATGTTGCCGACCCGCATGGTGAACACGCCGGGCCGTTCCTCCTCGGCGATCGAGGCGCGCTTGCCCGCGCTGATCGCCTGGTCGTACTCCTCGCGGGCCTCCGCGCGCTCCTTGAGCAGGCCCTCGACCACGCGGCCGTCGGCCTCCATGCGCAGTGCGGTGACCGCGGCTCGCGGCGGCAGCGGGAAGATGTAGGTAGCCTCCAGCGGCTCGTCGTGCGGGTTCCGGAAGCCCTGGGTGAGCTGGATGCTCGACGCGAGCCCGGTGATCGCGGCCTTGACGTCGATCAGCTCGAGCGGCAGGTTGCCGCGCTCGGTGTGCAGACAGCCCACCCCGTCGTCCTCGGTCGGGGCCGCGGCATCGGGCAGGTCCAGGACGTCGACGTTGATACTCATCGGCTCTCCCTCTCTCGGGTCGGCGCCAGGCCCATCCGGCCGAGCAGCTCCAACAGTGGCGCGGCGGCGGACTCGATGGCGGCGAGCTCATCGGCGTCGGGCGCGCGGGTGGCGGCGTCCAGCAGGACGGTGACACTGTCACCGAGGCGGATGCCGTGAACGGACTTCGCGACAGTGTCACCTTCGGCACGGGCGACACTGTCATCGGTGGTGTCGGGCTCGGCCGTGGGCCGGCCGTGGGCAGCGCTCTTCCAGAAGTTCGCGCCGACCCGGACGTCGGCCGGCCGACGCACGACGTCTATCCGCGGGACCTCGGCCAGGTCGGCGAGCCGGCCGTCGGTGGCCCCCAGCAACAGCTCCTGGATCTCCGCGAGCGTTCGGCCCGCGGACTGCAACTTCTTCACCGCGGCGAGTTGCAGCAGGTGGCGGTGCCCGTACAGGGCGGTACGACCACGCATCGCCGCCGGCCGGTCGACCAGTCCAATCGTGGTGTACCACCGGATGGTGCGACCGTTCGGCAGCTCCCGCACCCGGCCGTTGCTCTGGCCTTCGTAGTTGTCCGCCAGCAGGGCGGCCACCTGGTCCGGGAGCTGCTCGATGGTCCACAGCTCGTCGCTCATACTGCAATCTTGACAGTTTTCGATGACAGTGTCAAGGTTGCAGTATGTCAGCCCTTGACGCAGACCACCTGCTTCAGCTTCGCCGCGATCTCCACCAGGTCGTCCTGGTCCCGGATCACCTCGTCGATGTCCTTGTACGCGCCCGGGATCTCGTCGACGACCCCGGAGTCCTTGCGGCACTCGACGCCCGCGGTCTGCGCGGCCAGGTCGGCCTCGGTGAACCGCTTGCGTGCCTTGTTCCGCGACATCCGCCGCCCCGCGCCGTGCGAGGCCGACTCGAACGAGTCGGCGTTGCCGAGCCCGCGCACGATGTAGGACCCGGTGCCCATGGACCCGGGGATGATGCCGAGGTCCCCGCGGCCGGCCCGGATCGCGCCCTTGCGCGTCACCAGCACGTCCTCACCGAAATGGGTCTCCTCGGCGACGTAGTTGTGGTGGGAGCTGATCGGTTCCTCGAACGACGTCCGCGGGAAGCGCCGCAGCAGCACGTCGCAGACGAGGCGCAGCATCACCGTGCGGTTGCGCCGCGCGTAGTCCTGCGCCCAGTAGAGGTCGTGCCGGTAGGCCGCCATCTGCGGGGTGTGCGCGAGGAACACGGCCAGGTCCGGGTCCGGCAGCGACCGGTTGTGTGCGAGGCCGCGCGCGACCTGGATGTGGTGCTGCGCGAGCAGGTTCCCGATGCCGCGCGAGCCGGAGTGCAACATCACCCAGACCCGCTTGTCGGTGGCCAGGCAGATCTCGATGAAGTGGTTGCCGCCGCCGAGCGTGCCCATCTGGTGCAGTGCCTTGGCCGCGTTCGCCTTCACCGCGGGCGTCAGGTCCTCGAACCGGCGCCAGAACGTGTCCCAGTCGCGTGCGTCGCGATCGGTAAACGCGGTGGCCTTGTGCTTGGCGAACCCGACCGGCACCGCACGCTCCACATCGGACCGCAGGCGGCCGAGGTCGTCGGGCAGGTCCTCGGCGCGCAGCGAGGTGCGGACGGCGGTCATGCCGCAGCCGATGTCGACGCCGACGGCGGCCGGCGACACCGCGTCGCGCATGGCGATCACGGATCCGACCGTGGCGCCCTTGCCGAGATGGACGTCGGGCATCACCGCGACGTGCTTGAAGGTCCATGGCAGCGCGGAGATGTTCTGCAGCTGGTGCATAGCCGCCGGCTCGACCGACCCGGGCCGCGTCCACATGCGGATGTCAACGTTCCGCCCGGGAATCGTCGTCGCAGCCATGTCGCCCAGGCTAGGCGGCGCGCTCGCGACGAGCGACGCAATTGCCGCAGCCGCGGCTACAGGAGATGTGCCTTACGCCAGAGCCGCTTCGTCGGACCGCCGACCATGCCGACGTCGGTCAGGAACTCGGTGATCTTCTCGCCCATCCAGCGCCGGGTCTCGTGGTGGTGCGGGTTGGCCCGGGCGACCTCGCGGGCCTGCCTCGGGTCGAGACCGACCGCCGCGTACGCGCCGGGGTGAACCATGATGTCGACCACCGTGTAGGCGACCACGGCCGTGACGAAGCGGTGCAGCTCGAGCGCCGGGCGGCTCAGAGACTCCATGCCGCGGACCAGTTCCTCGCGCGCGTAGCGCACGTGCCGGGCCTCTTCCACGACGTGGATCCGGTTGATCATCCGGATGAACGGCTGGATGCCGTCGTCATCCAGCATCGACCGCTGCAGGCGGTCGGTCGTTTCCTCGACGACGAGAACGGAGGCGAACATCGCGGGACCACCGATCACCGCGCCGAAGAGCTTGGACAGCGAGCGGACGATCCGCGGCGGACCGTAGGCCGGCAGGCCGAGCCGGGCCAGCCCCTTGCCGAACATGATCGCGTGACGGGTCTCGTCGCCGATCTCGGTCAGCGCGTAGTGGGTGTGCGGGCTGCGTGGGTCGAGGTCGGCCGCGTAGCGGGCGAGCAGCTGCATCAGCAGGATCTCGGTCCACAGGCCGACGCTGGTGATGCTGCCGATCTCGTGCTTGGCGAGCTCGGTGCGCTGCTCCGGCGTGAGGCGCTCCCACAGCTCGGTGCCGTACAGGGAGACCCGCTCCTCGGGGAGGAAACCCTTGCCCTCGACGAGCGGCGCGTCCCAGTCGATGTCGAGATCGGGCTGGTAGGAGTTCCGGACGGACGAGTCGAGCAGGCGCTCGGCAGTGACCTCCCGGTCCTTTGGTTGCAGCACGCGGGCCATCGTGGACCACACTCCCCGTTTAGTGTTACCTCGCGTAACAGTTACCTGGGTTCGAGGGTCCCGTCTCGGGCCCATCGTGTCAAGCCGGGGTGTCGTCGGAGCGGACGAGGTCGCCGATCAGCCGAACGATGTCTCTGGTCACGGGCCGGAGGAGGCGGAGCCGGGACAGGCCGATGACCCGGTCGATCAGCGGCACCGTGTGGTCGACGAGCAGGCGCGTCTTGCGGCAGTCCGGGGAGCGGTCGTGGACCCAGAACAGCACCACGCCCATCTCGTAGAGCCACAACAGCTCGGGCAGCTCGGGCCGCAGCTCGGTGTCGACCTTGAGCGTCGAGCCGTCGAGCACGCGGCGGTGCAGCGCGATCTGCGCCTCGCGGGCCGGGCTCGAGTCGGTGGAGAACGGGCTCAGCGGGCTGTCGGGGTCGGCCGCGTTGACGAAGAACTGCTTGCCGAACTCGTGAAAGGGGGCCGCCACGTCGATCCAGCCGTGCATGACCGCGCGCAGCCGCGGGGCGAACTCGCGCTCGGTGGCGAGCGCGTCCTCGCACGCCCGCTCGTGCAGCTCGGTTATCCGGTCGTAGAAACCCTGGACGAGCTGTTCCTTGGAGGAGAAGTAGTAGTACGCGTTACCGACCGAGACACCGGCCTCCTTGGCGATCGCCCGCATCGTGGTCTTCGCGTAGCCGTTCTCCTGGAACAGGCGCAGCGCGGTCTCGACGATCAGGGTGCGGGTCGCCTCGCTCTTGGGTGTCCGCACGACCGTGCCAGGGGATTCGGCCACCGGCTCACCGTAACCCCGGGGCTCGCCGGTGGCCGGGGATTCCCGACCGACGGCGGCTGGCCGGGGTCGGCGGTGCGGTGTTCACTCGGGCATCACCCGCTCGTGGCCGCGACATGCCAGGGTGACGGGCCGACCCTGGAGGTAGATCATGATCCGAGCGCGACGACTGTTGTTACTTCCCGCGGTGGCGCTCGCCGCCGGAATGCTCGCGACACCGGCGGCGCAGGCCGCACCCGCCAAGCACAGCGAGCACGCCGACCGGCATGAACCGGTCCGGTTCGCGACGTTCAACGCCTCGCTCAACCGCGCGGCCGCCGGCCAGCTCGTCACCGACCTGTCGACCCCGGACAACGCGCAGGCCCGCGAGGTCGCGGAGGTCATCCAGCGCAACCGGCCGGACGTCATGCTGGTCAACGAGTTCGACTACGTGCCCGACCACGTCGCCGCCGACCTGTTCCGGCGGAACTACCTCGAGCGCGGCCAGAACGGCGCCCGGCCCATCCACTACCCGTACGCCTTCGTCGCGCCGTCCAACACCGGCGTGCTGACCGGCTTCGACCTCAACCGCGACGGCCGCACCGACACCGGCGACGACGCGCACGGGTTCGGCGCGTTCGAGGGCCAGTTCGGGATGCTGGTGCTGTCGAAGTTCCCGATCGACACCCACGCGGCGCGCACGTTCCAGAAGTTCCGCTGGGCGGACATGCCGAACGCGATGCTGCCCGACGACCCGGCCACACCCGCGCCGAAGGACTGGTACTCACCGGAGATCCTCGACGTGCTGCGGCTGTCGTCGAAGTCGCACTGGGACCTGCCGATCCGGATCGGCCACTCGACCGTGCACTTCCTGGTCTCCCACCCCACGCCGCCCACCTTCGACGGCCCCGAGGACCGCAACGGCACCCGCAACCACGACGAGATCCGGTTCATGGCCGACTACGTCACCCCGGGTATGGGCCGCTACATCTACGACGACAAGGGCAGGCGCGGCGGCCTCAAGCCGGGCGCGCGGTTCGTGGTCGCGGGCGACAACAACTCCGACCCGCTCGACGGCGACAGCGTGCCCGGCTCGATCCAGCAGCTGCTGAACGCGCCGCGGGTGATCGACCCGATGCCGGGCAGCATCGGCGGCTACCGCGCGGCGCAGGAGCAGGGCGGCGCCAATCTCACGCACCGTAGCAACCCGTTCTTCGACAGCGCCGACTTCAACGACCAGGCCCCTGGCAACCTCCGGGCGGACTACGTGCTGCCGTCGCACGGGTTGATCCCGCTGCACGGCGAGGTCTTCTGGCCGGTGTCGGACTCACCGCTCGCCCGGCTCAACGACGCGTCCGACCACCATCTCGTCCGGCAGGACATTCTCGTACCCGGGCGCTGACGGTAACCAACGAAACACGTCCCGTTCAGCACTTATGCCCAAAAGGGCGCCAACTTGGTCCGCGGGGGCCGCAACTTCGTTTCCGACGTATTTGCGGCCCCCGATCGTGCTCTCTTGGTGTGACCACAACCGCGGGGTCACCCTCATGGAGGCGCGATGTTGTGCACTGTCGAGCCGGACTCGGCCCTCGCCGAGCTCGAGGCCGAGCTGGCCGTCCAGCAGCCCATGCCGATGGCATGGTCACGCCCTGTCACGCGGGGCAACGTCGACACGGTGGCCGCGGCCGCCTCGGCCGGCGACACCGCGGCCATCCACGAACTGCTGACCTACCTGCGCCCGATCATGGTGCGCTACTGCCGCGGCAAGCTCGGCCGGATCCGCCCGGTCAACTCGCCGGACGACGTCGCGCAGGAGGTCTGCCTGGCGGTGTTCCGCGCGCTGCCGACCTACCGCCACCTCGGCCGGCCGTTCCTGTCCTTCGTGTTCGGAGTGGCCGCGCACAAGGTGGCCGACGTCCATCGCGCGGCCGCGCGGGACCGCTCGCTGCCCACGGCCGAGACGCCCGACCTCCCCGATCTCGAGGAGAGCCCCGAGCAGATCGCGCTGCGCCGCGAGCTGGTCGAGCAGACCGGCGGCCTGCTGCGTACGCTGCTCCCCCGCCAGCGCGAGATCCTGATCATGCGCGTCGTCATGGGCATGTCGGCCCAGGAGACGGCCGAGGCCGTCGGCACCACACCCGACGCCGTGCGGGTCGCCCAGCACCGGGCACTCAGCCGGCTGCGCCGCGCCGTCATGCACGACCGCGCGGCCAGCTGAGTCAGGCCACCGAGCGCACCGCCGCGGCCGCGGGCCGGCCGTGCGCGGTGGCCTGCTTGCGTGCGCGCCGCCTGCGGCGGTCGTGCCGGCGCTCGTACCACCACGAGTCGATCTCGACGATGACCGGCCCGAGCGCCATCAGCAGCAGCACGACGATCGCCACCACGGCCCCGCTCCACACCAGGATTGCCTGCACCATCTCTCCCACCTCCGCTAAAACGTCCTGGTCACAGCGTCGTCGGCGAGGCGTGTCCGGCGGATCGGCCGAACAGGCAGCGAGGGACGGCCGACCGGTCACTGCGCGGCACCCGCCCACTGGCCGATCGGCCGACCCGCTCCCGCCGGTCGGCCGAGGCGGCAGCGCGGCGGGTCCAATACGTTCGTGCGCATGACACCGATCCCGGTGCCGCATCGCTGGCTGGCCGCATTGCTCGGCGCCGCGCTGCTGGTCGACCTCACGCTGTCCGGCTCGGTGAGCCTGCGCGACGGCCTGCCGCCGATGCCGGGCGCGCTGGCGCTGTGCCTGTGCGCCTACCTCGCGCTGCGGCGCCCGGCCATCGGTGCGCTGGCCGGGGTGGCGGTGCTCGTCGCGTCGTCGTTCGTGATCACGGCGACCGACGCGGTGCCGGTGTCGATCGGGATCCATAGCATCATGCTGTCCGAGATGGTCGCCGGGTCGGCGCTCGTCGTGCTCGTGGTGTGGCGGTGCACGCCGCTGGTGGCGATCAGTTGCACGACGCTCCTCGTGTTCGCCTGCCTGCTGGCGATGTACCTCCGCGACTACCCCTGCGGCTCCGAACTGTTCTGCCGGCAGAACTACGAGGCCTACAGCGGGCCGGACATCGTCCGGTCGCTCGCGTTCGGCTTCTTCATGCTGATCGGGTCCGTCGCGGTCGGCGTGTACCTGCGCCGCGCCGGCCAGCAGCGGATCGTGACCAAGACCGGCGAGCTGATCCGTCGGCAGTGGCCGCTCGGCGCCGCGCTCGGCGTGCTGATGCTGATCGAGGCGAGCGAGGTCGGCTACGAGGGAGCGCTCACGCTGGTCGGCTCGGCTGCGGCGGGGGCGTGCGCGTTCTTCGCACCGCGCGCGCCGCTGCGCCTCGCGCTGGCCGGCGCGACGGCGATCGCCGTGTTGCCGGTGCTGCTCGGCATCGGCACGGGCAACGTCCTGCCGCTGTCGTTGACCGGCCTGGCCGCGAGCATGGCGATGATCGCGTACGCCGTGCGCTACCTCCCGGTGTCGCAGGCGGCCTGGGCGACGGCGGCGCTGGTCGGCGCGAACCTTCTCATGCCGGCCCTGCGGGCGGGCCGCGACTTCCTCGACGCCAACATTGTGCTGCTGCTCGGCCTGCTGCTGGCCGTGTCGGTGGGCACCGGCTGGTACTTCCGCGCGCGGGACCGCGAGCGGACGCAGACGGTCCGGGCCGCGGTGACGTCGGCGCAGCAGGGCGAGCGGATGGCGCTCGCCCGCGAGCTGCACGACGTCGTCGCACACCACGTGACCGGCATCGTCGTGCAGGCGCAGGCCGCGCTGCTGGTGGCGGAGAAGAACCCGGACGTCGCGGTGCCGGCGCTGGAGCGGATCGAGCGCAGCGGGACCGAAGCGCTGACGGCCATGCGCACGCTGGTCGGCAGCTTGCGCGACGGCACCGCGGCGTGGACGGCGGGCGACTCGGACGCGACGGGTCAGGCCACGACCGACCTCGCCGCGGACCTCCGCGGGCTGGCCGAGAACTTCGTCGGCCCGGCGGTGACGCTGCAGCTCGACCTGCCGGAGCAGGTGCCGCACGAGGTCGGCCGGTCGGTGCTGCGGCTGGTGCAGGAGTCGCTGACCAACGTCGGTAAGCACGCGCCGGCCGCCACCGACGTGCGGGTCCTGGTGGCGTGCACGGACGAGGAGCTGCACATCCGCGTCACCGACGACGGCGCGCAGCGGCCGGCGAACCCGGTCGGCGGGTCGGGCGGCTACGGTCTGGTCGGCATGCGCGAGCGGGTGGAGCTGCTCCGCGGCCGGTTCGAGGCCGGGCCGAGCGGCTACATCGGCTGGACGGTGGAGGCGTGGCTGCCGATGCGGAAAGAGGGGGCATGATCCGGGTACTGATCGCCGACGACCAGGAGATGGTGCGCGCCGGGTTCCGGATGATCCTGGAGACCCAGGACGACATCGAGGTGGTGGCCGACGTCCCGGACGGGATCACTGCGGTGAAGCGGGCCCGCGAGCTGCGCCCGGACGTGTGCCTGCTCGACATCCGCATGCCCGGGATGGACGGACTGGAGGTCACCAGGACGCTGGCCGGACCGGGCGTGACCGACCCACTCAAGGTCGTCGTGGTCACCACGTTCGACCTCGACGAGTACGTCAACGCCGCGTTGTCCAACGGCGCCAACGGTTTCCTGCTCAAGGACGCCGGCCCGGCGCTGCTGCTCGAGGCGGTCCGCGCGGCCGACCGGGGCGACGCGCTGGTGTCGCCGCAGATCACCGTGCGGCTGCTGCGCCACTTCGCCCCGGCGAGCCTGGCGCCCGCCGCTGCCGACACGCCGGCCGAGCCGCTGACCGAGCGCGAGGTCGACGTGGTGAAGGCCGCCGCGCGCGGGCTGACCAACACCGAGATCGGCGCCGAGCTGTACCTGTCGCTGTCCACGGTGAAGACGCACCTCGCCGCGGTGCAGGCGAAGATCGGTGCCCGCAACCGCGTCGAGGTCGCCGCCTGGGCCTGGCGAACAGGCCTGATGAACTAACGGATCGTCTGCACGGTCAGCTGGTTGCCCGGCGGGGTGCCGGCGCAACCGGTGCCCGCGGCGGACACGAACATCGAGCTGTACTCGTGCGGCGGGTAGACGCGCAGGCCGCGCACCGACGTCGGCTTGCACACCGCCGGGTCGTAGTTGCGGACCTGGACGAAGCCGACCGGCGCGAACACCGTCATGCCGGGCTTGAGGCTGATCGCCCGGCCCTTGGCGCCGTCGCGGAACGCGGCCGGGCCGACCTGGTGCCCGTCGTTACCGGTCACATACGACACACCGGGGAAGCCCTGGATCGTGCACGTGCGGCTGCCCGTGTTGGTGAAGCGCAGCTGCCGGTACGTCGTGCCGGCCGCGGCGTCGCCGCCGCCCAGGCTCAGCCTGAGCTCGGCGACCTTGCACTCGGCCGGGTCGGACGCCGGTGCCGGCTTCTCGCCGCCGGCGTTGGGCGTGTCGGACAGCGGCGGCTGGCCCTTGGGCGGCGCGGCGGTCGACGACCCGGCGGGCGGCTCTGTCGTGGTGGACGGTGATCCGCCGGCCGCACCGGAGATCGACGGCACTTCCGGGTTCGCCGCGTTGTCCGTCCCGTCCTGGCACCCGGCGACGAGCATCGCGACGGCGACGCCGCCGCAGATCAGCGCGACTCGGCTCATCCTGTTTCGCAGCATGGTGTTTCGCCTCCAGCCCTGGCCCCGAACCTCTGGACGCCTTCACTGAAAAGGACGTATGTCCCCGCACCCAGGTTGCCCGCTAACCAGGACTACCCGCGATCGGACAACAACAAACGGTCACCGGTGCTGGTCGGTGACCGTTTGTCGAGGTTGTCTCAGCCGATCGTCGCGTCTCTGCCGCCGGTCGTCACCCGATACGCGGACAGCAGCCGCACGATCTTGTTGCGCTTGCGCTTCGTGTCCAGGTACGACCTGGCGCGCAGGAAGAACACCCCGTCGTCGGCAAGCCGCACCCGGGACCACACCTTGGCCACGCAGCACCCGGGCCGGCCCGGGTGCCCGGAGATCGACACGTGGATCACGTTCCGCGCGAAGATGTGCCGCGTGTACAGGCCGTTCTCGGTGAACTCGACCTGCCACATGACGCCCCGCGCCGCGCTCGCGGCCACCTCGATCGCCCGCTGCCGCGTGCAGGAGAGCTCGACGGAGAAGTCCCGGTCGAGCTCACGAACGCGGTTTCTGCCGATCACGAACTTCGCGACGACTATCAATACGACAAAGCCGATCGCCATGCCAAGCAACCAACTCATGATGCCCGCACCTCCTGACCGCTCCTCCGTGCTGCCGCTGGCCGAGGGCAGCGAAGGGCGCGGCCTCGACCCGGCAGCGCCGACGGGTCATCAGGTCATTCGGGCACCTCGCACCATTTGTCCTCGACCGTGGAACATTCGCTGACGGATGTCGTCCGCGATGAATCCATTGAGCGCGAAACGTCAGAGATCCGTCAAGACTTTCGGCGAAACTGCCCAACGGAAAGAAACGTTCCTGTCGCGGTCCGTATGGTCGTGACACTTGACCTCGACCTAGGTCGAGCGGGCACGCTGAGCCGATGGACGACGAGACCGTGCGGCGCTACCTCGAGCGGATCGGCGCGCCGGCGCCCGGGGAGCCGACGTTCGAGCTCCTGCGGGACCTGCACCTGCGCCATCAGCGGACGGTGCCGTTCGAGAACCTGAGCATCCACCTGGGCGAACCGATCGTGCTCGACGAGGCACTGCTGGCGGAGAAGATCGTCGACCGGCGGCGCGGCGGGTTCTGTTACGAGCTGAACGGCCTGTTCGCCGCGCTGCTGCGGGCGCTCGGGTTCCCGGTCACGCTGCTGTCCGCACGGGTCTTCACGGCCGACGGCGACCTGTCCAACCCGTTCGACCACGCCCTGCTG
Organism: Actinophytocola sp.; assembly: GCA_035995025.1. Taxonomy (GTDB): domain Bacteria; phylum Actinomycetota; class Actinomycetes; order Mycobacteriales; family Pseudonocardiaceae; genus Actinophytocola. The sequence continues at coordinate 78,839 of DASYKY010000002.1, read as the reverse complement.
CGGGTGGACCTCGACGACCGGTACCTGGTCGACGTCGGGTTCGGCGCGCACTCGTCCTACCCGCTGCGGCTGGACTGGCCGGAGCCGCAACCGGACCCTGGCGGCGAGTTCCTGGTGGTGGACGCGCCGGACGGGGACGTGGACGTCCTCAAGGACGGCTCGCCGGAGTACCGCGTGGAGGCCCGGGCGCGGCGGCTGGCGGACTTCGGGCCGACCTGCTGGTGGCAGCAGACGTCGCCGGACTCGCACTTCACCCGGTCGCTCACGTGCTCGCGGCTGACGCCGGACGGCCGGGTGACGTTGTCCGGCAACCGCCTGATCAGGACGGTCGCCGGGGAACGGACCGAGACGGTCCTCGACGGCGACGACGCTGGGCGGGCGGCGTACCGGACGGAGTTCGGCATCGAGCTGGACCGCCTGCCGACATCCCCCCGGCAGGCGGCCGTTACCTGACCACACCGCCGGGTGCGCGAAGATCGTGGCCGCGATTCTGCTCGGCCTGGCCGTCGGCCTGATCGTGGGCGCGGGAGTGGTGGGGTTGATCTGGGCGGGCAGCGGTCCGGCCGACGCCGCCGACGGTGCGCAGTCGGACGCGGCGGCGGTCTGCGGCGGCGTCGAGCGCACCCCGCTGCCGACCAGGGACACGCCGATCGAGGAGATGCGCCGCTGGGGGATCGCGGAGCTCGGCCCGTCGCCGGCGAAGCAGGACGCCGCGCTGCGCCCGCTGGCCGACGCGCTGGAGCAGGCGTACCGCTCGCTGCAGGTGTTCGACTTCGAGAAGATGAGCGCGGCCGTGACCAGGGCGAAGGCGCTCTGCGCGGTCGTCTGAGCGTCCTCTAGCGCGTCGTGCCGCCGAGCACGCCCGAAAGCCACTCGGTGGCGGCGGCGTAGTCGGCGTCGGTGTGGCCCGGGGTCGCGGTGGCGCCGGGCCGGCCGGGCTCGGCCTTCGGGTAGGAGCCGAGGAAACGCAGCTCCAGGCAGCGCCGGTGCAGCGCGGCGAGCGCGTCGCCGACCCGCTGCTCGGTGACGTGGCCGTCGAAGTCGAGGTAGAAGCGGTACTGGCCGAGCCTGCCCTTCTGCGGGCGGGACTCGATGCGGCTCAGGTTGATGCCGCGCAGGGCCAGCTCGGTGAGCATCTCGGCGAGCACGCCGGTGCGCTCGGCGGCGGCGATCGCCACGATCGACGTGCGGTCGGCGCCGGTCGGCGCCGGCAGCTCGCCCGGGCGGCGGAGCAGCAGGAACCGGGTGACCGCGCCGTCGAGGTCGGCGACGCCGGTGGCCAGCACGTCGAGCGGGTAGTGCGAGGCGGCGACCGGCGCGGTGACGGCGGCGTCCCACTCCCCCGCGGCGACGCCGACCGCAGCGGCCGCGGTCGAGTTGGCGGCCGCCTGGGTGGCCTGGCCGAGGTTGTCCGCCAGCCAGCCCTGGACCTGGGCGAGCGCGTGCGGGTGGCTGGCGACCGTGCGCACGTCGGCGGCCGCGAGGCCGGGGCGGACGAGGACGGAGAACCGCACGGGCAGCACGACCTCGCCGACCGCGACCAGCGGCGCGTCCACGGCGAGCGCGTCCATGGTGGCGGACACGGCGCCCTCGACGGAGTTCTCGACGGGCACGCAGGCGACGTCGGCGTCGCCCGCGCGGACTGCGGCCAGCGCGAGCGGCACGGTCGCGACCGGGACCATCGCGTCGTCGGGCCGCGCGTGGGTCAGGGCGGCCTGCTCGGTGAAGGTGCCCTGCGGTCCGAAGTAGGCAATGCTCGGCACGGGATCACCCTACGCAGTCACCGATCGCCTGTTCCGGCCGATCGGCCCGGCGCGCCCACCGATCGGCGTGGGCCGTTCGGACACAGCAGATGAACGTCGCGCGAAATCTCCGGCGCCCCGCGGTGCGGCCCGCGGGTATCGTCTCGCCTGGGTGGCACGCGAGTGTGTTGTCTGCCAATGGGTTGGGTACATCCGTGTACCGGACGGTGATCGATTGTCCGCCGATCGGGGTCCTCGTTGGAGGGGATATCACCCAGATGCCATTACGGCCGGTGGCGTCAAAGTGCGATGCTGGGAGCCGTGACCGCCGATTCGGAGGCAGAGAGCTCGGAACTCGCGACCGGACGATTGGCGCTGGTGCTCTGCGCGGTGGAGGAGCCGCTCGCGCGCGCGTGGGCGGACGCCGTCGAGGGGCGCCGTGACGTGTGGATGCACCGCGGCTCGGTGCTGGACGTCGACGCGCAGGCCGTGGTGAGTCCCGCGAACTCGTACGGCTGGATGCGCGGTGGGATCGACGCGGTGTATGCGCAAACGTTTCCGGCGGTGGAACAGCACGTGCGCAGCGCGGTCCTCGCCTACCACGGTGGCGAGCTCCCGGTCGGCCAGGCGTTGATCGTGCCGACGGACGCGCCCTCGCCGCAGTGGCTGATCAGCGCGCCGACGATGCGCGAGCCGGGCGAGGTGCTGCCGCCGGACACGGTGCACCCGTACCTCGCGGCGCGCGCGGTGTTCCGGTTGTGGCACGACGGCCGGCTGGAGGACGACCGCCCGGTGCGGAAGGTGGTGCGCACGATCGCGCTGCCGGGCCTGGGCACCGGGACGGGCGGGGTGTCGCCGCAGACGTGCGCCAGACAGGTGATGGCCGCGTGGGACGAGGTGTTCGCCCCGACGCGGCCATAGTTCTGCCGACTACTCGGCCGCTTCGCCGAGGGCCGGACGCTCGGTCCGGACCGCGATCTTGCGCGGCTCGGCCTTGGGCTTCGCGACGTCCCGAACGCGGATCTTCAGCAGGCCGCGGTCGTAGTCGGCCTCGACGTGCTCGGCCGTCACGTGCTCCGGGAGCGAGAACTGCCGGCGGAACTCGCCGGAGCGCGTCTCGCGGACCACGACGCCGTCCTTGTCGTCCGCGTGCTCCTCGGTGCGCCGGCCGGTGATCAGCAGCCGGCCGTCGGAGACCTCCACGTCGACGTCCTTCTCGACGTCGATGCCCGGAAGCTCGAGGGTGACGACGACGTCGGTGCCGTCGCGAACGACGTCGGCGGCGGGGACGAACGCGCGGGTGCCCTGCCCCGCGGTGCCGAACGCCCGGCGGACCAGCGTGTCGAAGTCGGACTGCCGGACCAGCGAGCCGAACGGTTCCCAAACCGAACGAACTGCGATAGCCATCTTTCTACCTCCCCATGGGTTCTACCTGGTACTTCATCGGCCGAATTGGCACTCGGCCGTCATGAGTGCTAACGGATGACGCCCCAGCCGTGTTCCCGGCGGCGTGCCGAGGGCTGGTGCGTTCGCGTGGCTGTCGGCACTCTGTAGACCGTGGCCGACGACCGCCGCCAACGGACCGAGCCGCCGGTGATCCCGGCGGCAACCGCGGGCGTCCACTGCGCGGACGGCTGTTGCGCGGCGGACAAGCCGGCCGTCGACACGGCTCGCCGGGTACGGCTGTCGCGCCGGGTGCGGCTGCTGGTCGCCACGACGATCTCCTACAACGTCGTCGAGGCCGTCGTCGCGCTCGCGGCGGGGACGGCCGCGTCCTCCACCGCACTGATCGGCTTCGGGCTGGACTCGGTGATCGAGGTCGCGTCGGCGACCGCTGTCGCCTGGCAGTTCGCCGGAAAGGACCCCGAAAGCCGCGAGCGTGCCGCGTTGAAGGTCATCGCGCTGTCGTTCTTCGCACTCGCCGCCTACGTCACGGTCGAGTCGGTCAGCAGCCTGCTCGGCACCGGCGTGGCAGGGCACTCGACCGTCGGCATCGTGCTGGCGGCCGTGTCGCTCGCGGTCATGCCGTTCCTCTCCTACGCGCAACGTCGTGCCGGACGCGAACTCGGCTCGGCGAGCGCGGTCGCCGACTCGAAGCAGACGCTGCTGTGCACCTACCTGTCCGGCGTGCTGCTGGTCGGCCTGGTGCTGAACTCCCTGTTCGGCTGGTCATGGGCCGACCCGGTGGTCGCGCTCGCCATCGCGGCCGTGGCGGTCAGAGAGGGCCGCCAGGCGTGGCGCGGCGACGTTTGCTGCTGACGAGCCGTGACGAAATCCGCCGTCGAAATTCACACGTTGGGTGGTCGCCAAAATTCCTTTCGCCGGGTTAGCTGAGTGGCGACCGGATTTCCTAGCTAGGAGGTCGAATGTCGTTAACGGTTTCCCCCGCGTTGCTCGACAAGGCGCAGCGCGGGCCGGTGTCCGACGACGAATTCATCGCGTGTATTCGTGACTCGCTGCCCTACGCCTGGTCCGTCGTCTCCGATGTCGCGAAGCGGCTCGCCGACGGCGGCGGCCGGTTCGCCGACAACCAGACCGAGCCGCCGGACGAGCAGGCCCGCGGGCAGCTGTTGCGCCTGGTGGGAAGCGATGCGATGCGGGCGGCGGTGGAGCGCCACTTCAACGTGAAGCTGGCGTTCCAGAACTGCCACCGGCTCGCGATGTTCGACCCGGCGGCCCACCGGGAGCACGGCGAGTTCATCAGCCCGCGAGCGCAGCTGCTCAACCAGAGTCCGGAATTGTTGAACTGCTGATCGGAAAAGGGAGCCGCCCCGGCTCCCTTTTCCGCCACCCGACACATGCAATTATCGCGATAATTCCATCTCCAGCTCGAGCTCGTCCCGGATCGGAATTCCGTCGTGGCCGATCGCCGGAATCTCCGGCTTGATCTTTCGTGCCTCGTCGACCGCGCCCAGGTGCAGCGCGGTCAGCCGGAAGCCCGCCCGCTGGTAGAACCGCAGCGAGCGGGTGTTGTCGTTGGTGGTCGTGACCCGGAGGCGCACGGCCATGCCGCGAACCTCCCCGGCCAGCGCCTCGACGAGCGCCGCGCCGATCCCGCCGCCGGCGAACGCGTTGATCGTGACGATGTCCACCACCTCGCCGCCGGCCAGGTAGGTCAGCAGGCCGACGACCTCGCCGTCCGGCTCGGCGAGGGCGAGCCAGCCCGGCAGCATGCTCGCGTCGACGACGACGCCGAGCGACAGTGCCACGACCTCCACCGCGCCCCACTCCCGCTCGAGCAGGGGAACAACGATGGCTCGATCGGTGGGTGAGAGACGCCGGAGGGTGTAAGGAGTCACAGTGCCCAAACTGCCCCGACGGCTTACGTTGGGTCAATGCGGGCGAGCCACGTGCGGCCGGTGCGCTCCGGGCGCGACCTGAGCCCCTACGTCGAGCTGCGCCGGGAGCAGTGGCGCGAGCTGCGCCGGGCCACCCCGCTGACGCTGACGCTGGACGAGCTGGTCGACCTCCGTGGTCTCGGCGACCCCGTCGACCTGGAGGAGGTCGTCGACGTCTACCTCCCGCTGTCGCGGCTGATCAGCCTGCAGGTGGGGGCCCAGCAGCGGCTGTACGAGGCCACCACGTCGTTCCTCGGGGAGGACCCGCGCGAGACCACGAAGGTGCCGTTCGTGATCGGCGTCGCGGGCAGCGTGGCGGTCGGCAAGTCGACCACGGCGCGGCTGCTGCGGACGTTGCTGGCCCGCTGGCCCGACCACCCACACGTGGAGCTGGTGACCACGGACGGCTTCCTGCTGCCGACGGCGGAGCTGACCCGGCGCGGCATCATGCACCGCAAGGGCTTCCCGGAGAGCTACGACCGGCGGGCGCTGCTGCGGTTCGTCACCGACGTGAAGTCCGGTGCGGCCGAGGTCCGTGCGCCGGTGTACTCGCACCTGGCGTACGACATCGTGCCGGACGAGACGCAGGTGGTGCGCAAGCCGGACATCCTCATCGTCGAGGGCCTGAACGTGCTGCTGCCGGGCCAGGGCCTGACGGTGGCGGACCTGTTCGACTTCTCGATCTACGTCGACGCGCACACAGACGACATCGCGGGCTGGTACGTGGAGCGGTTCCTGACCCTGCGGGACACGGCGTTCCCCGACCCGTCGTCGCACTTCCACCACTACGCGTCGCTGAGCGACGGGGAGGCGCGGGCGGAGGCGGCGCGGCTGTGGCAGGAGATCAACGAGCCGAACCTGGTGCACAACATCCTGCCGACTCGCCCGCGGGCGACATTGGTGCTGCGTAAGGACGCCGACCACCGGACGAGCCGGGTGCGGCTGCGCAAGCTTTAGAAATTGTCGGTGGGTCGTGGTTGGGTCTGCGACGTGGACGACAAGCGATACCTCGAGACCCTCGAGACCGACTTCCGGCGTCTCCGCGACGTGGTCGCCGGTGCGCTGGGCGAGAAGGTGCCGAGCTGCCCGGACTGGACGGGCGCGGACCTGGCGAACCACGTCGCCGAGGTGTACCTGCACAAGACGGAGGGCATGCGGCGCGGCGAGTTCCCGACGCCGTGGCCCCCGGACCTGGGGCCGGATCCGCTGGCGGCGCTGGACCGCGCCTACCGCGAGCTGACCGCCGAGTTCGCCGCGCGCGAGCCCGGCGACGCGGCGCCGAGCTGGTACGAACCGGGCCGGCGCGTCGGCTGGTGGATGCGGCGGATGGCGCAGGAGACGGTGATCCACCGGATCGATGCCGAGCTCGCGGCCGGGGTGGAGCCCTTACCCGTGCCCGCGGATCTGGCGGCGGACGGCATCGACGAGGTGCTGGTCTGCTTCCTCGCCTACGCCACGACCGAGTACCCCGACTACCTGCGCGACTACCTGGAGGGCTGCGACGGCTCGACGGCACGGATCGACACGGAGTCGGGCAGCTGGCTGGTGCAGCTGGGCCCGGACGTGGTGACGGTCGAGCGGGCGTCGGCGGATGCCGAGGCGGTGATCCGCGGGTCGGAGGACGCGGTGTTGCGCTGGCTGTGGCGTCGCACCGGGAACGCGTCGGTCGAGCTGGACGGCAACCGGGCGGTGGTCGGCAAGCTGCACAACCTGCTGGGGGTGACCACGCAATAGTCTGGACGCATGCCGGTCCGGGTGGCACTCGTCGACGACCACGAGGTGGTGCGGCGCGGCCTGCGGGATCTGCTCGACGGTGAGCCGGGTATCGAGGTGGTCGCAGAGGCGGGCGGCGTCGAGGAGGCACTGACCCGGATCGGGGCGACCTCACCGGACGTCGTGGTGGTCGACGTGCGGCTGCCGGACGGCGACGGGGTGTCGCTGTGCCGGACGTTGCGCGAGCGCGAGCCGGCGCCGAAGTGCCTGGTGCTGACGGCGTTCGACGACGAGCAGGCGCTGGTCGAGGCGATCATGGCGGGCGCGTCGGGGTATCTGCTCAAGCAGGTGCGCGGGCAGGACCTGGTCGACGCGGTGCGCGAGGTGGCCGCTGGCCGGTCGCTGCTGGATCCGGTGACGACCGCGCGCGTGCTCGACCGGATGCGGCGCTCGGCGCAGACCGACGAGCTGTCCGCGCTGACCGACCGGGAACGCCGGGTCCTGGAGCTGATGGGTGAGGGCCTGTCGAACCGGGAGATCGCGGAGCGGGTGTTCCTCGCGGAGAAGACTGTGAAGAACTACGTGACGTCGGTGCTGGCGAAGCTCGGGATGGAGCGGCGCACGCAAGCGGTTGCGTGGATCGCGCGGCGTCCGCGGCGGGACTGACCGGTGGGCGTGCCCGACGGCCTGGAGGTCGCGCTCGACGAGGCCACGGTCGTGGGTCTGCGGGCCGAGCCGGGCGGTGCGGTCGCGTTGCTGCTGCACGTGCTGGCGTTGCCGGAGGCGGGTCCGCCGGACCCGGACACCCGGCGCGTGCTGGTGCTGTCGGGCGTGTCGCGGGTGCGGGTGCTGCTGCGGCGCGACGAGCCGGGGCAGGTGGACTACGGCCCGGCCGTGCCGCTGGCCGACCTCGCGGCGGTCGAGGCGTTCTTCGCCTCGCTGACGCGGACGGGCGACCTGTACGGCGGGGAGTACCTGGACGCGCCGGACCTGTGTGCGGACTGGCCGCCGGAGGTGAGCCTGGACGTGGCGGCCGGGCCGGCCGGGGCGGGGACGCGCTCGCTGTACTGGTTCGACGAGTGCGCGGCCGGGGACGAGTCGTTCTGTGTCGAGGGGGTGGTGGAGTTCACGGACGTGGCGGTGCGGCGCGCGGACGCCACGCCGCTGCCGGTCGAGCAGTTCGTCGTGGACGGGCGGCGCTGGTGGCACGCGTTCCGCGCGGGTGACCCGCGGGTGTCGGCGGAGGCGCAGCGGGCGTTGCCAGCGCCGCCGGCCTGGCGGTAACTGCGGTGCTCGTTGCTCCGGTACCGCTTCGCCGGGGCGGGGGCGCCGCGGGTGGGATCCCGCGGCGCCCCGTCCTCCCGGTGGTCACGCCGGTGCGACGGTCGCCTCCGCCGGGCGGGGGCGCAGCGTGACCCAGGTGGTCAGCAGTGTCGAGAGGAGGGTGAGCAGGGTGGCGGTGCCGATGACGCCGAGGTAGATCCAGATCGGGCCGTGCGGCAGCAGCGAGCCGTCGGTGACGAGCGTGAACGGGACCAGCGTCGTGGTGGACACGATGGTGCCGAGGACGACGCCGATCAGCGAGACCATGCCGGCCTCGACGGTCATCATCCGGAGCACCTGGCCGCGGGTGGAGCCGGTCAGCCGCTGCAGGCCGAACTCGCGCCGCCGTGCGGAGGTGGCCATCACCTGGCTGTTGACCACCGAGATCGCCGTGTACGCGATGATCATGCCGGCCATCAGGTAGTTGATCCAGGCGCCGATCTCCTGCTCTTTCGCGTAGGCCGCGGTGAGCACGTCGCGGTCGGCGACGGCGATGTCGGGCCGGCCGGCGACGAGCTTGGTCAGCGCCGCGGACAGCGCTTCGGTGGACTCGCCGGGCTTGGCGCGGATCATGATCTGCGACGGCAGCCCGGACGTGGTGTGGGCGGCGACGAGACCGGCCGGCATGAGCACGGTCTCGAAGCCTTCGCGACCCGGGTAGAGCCCGACGATCCGCACGTCGACGGCGGCGCCGTCGCCCATTCGCATGGTGATCGTGTCGCCGACGCCCCGGTGCAGGGCAGCGGCGTGGTCGGCGGGCAGCGCGACGGTGTCGCCACGTAGGTCGGCGAGCCGGCCGGCGGTGAGCTTGACGGCGGTGGTCTGTGCCGCGCCGTCCGCGCTGACGCCCTGGATCACCCAGCCGTCCTCGCTCTGCGCTGAGTCGTAGGGCGCGGCCACGTACCCGGTGGTGCTGGCGAACTCGGAGGCGGCGGCGACGCCGGGCACCCGGCGCACCTCGTCGACGAGGGTGGGCGGCAGGCCGGTGGCCGACGAGCCGAGCACGAGGTCGGCCCGCAGGTTCTCCGAGTACGCCTCGTTGGCGACGGCGACCTGGGTGGTCTGCAGGTAGATGTTCGCGGTGGCGATGCCGGTGGCGAGCATGATCGGCGTGACGACCGCGGCCATGCGAACCGTGCGGGTACGTGCGTTGAGCGTGGCGAGGTAGCCGGCGGTGCCGGTGACCGCGCGCACGGGCCAGCGCAGCACGGCGAGCATGACGCGGGTGATGCCGGGGGCGATCAGCGCGAGCCCGATCGCCCACAGGAGCACGGACGGGCCCGCGGTGCTGGCCGCGATGGGCCCGGTCATCACGGCGATGGTCACGATGAACAGCGCGATGCCGCCGCCGAAGCACAACACGGCGAGGATCAGCCGGACCGCGGACAGCCAGCGGCGCTGGATCGCGGCCTCGGCGAGCGCCTCGGTCGGCCGGGTTCGGGCGGCGCGCCGGGCGGCGACGAACGCGGCGGCGAGGGAGATCAGCAGCGCGGAGCCGACGGCGACGACCATGGGGATCCGGCCGGCATGGAACACCAGGGCGCCGGGCACCACGCCGCCGGCGGCCAGCCTGCCGAGCAGCCACTGTCCGAACGGGACGCCGAGCAGGCAGCCGACGGTGGTGGCGAGCACGGACGTGACGAGTGACTCGCCGATCACCATGCGGCGCAGCTGGCCGGGCGTGGTGCCGATGGCGCGCAGCAGGGCGAGCTCGCGTTGCCGCTGCTGGATCGACAGCCCGAGCGTGGTGGCGACGACGAACAGCGCGACGCTGATCGCGACCCCGCCGAACACGGCGGACAGCACGATGAGGTTCTCGGCGGACCTCGCTGCCTCGACGTGTTCGGCGATGCCGCGCTCGTCGCCGGTGAGCAGCACCGCGGGCGCGCCGTGCACCGCGTCGCCGACGCGCTGGACGACCTGGCCGAGGTCGGCGCCCGGCGCGGTCAGCACGCCGATGGCGTCGACCGTGCCGGGGTGTCCGGCGAGCCGTTCGGCGTCGGTGTCGGCGAAGAACACGTCGCCGGAGCCACTCAGGCCGGAGACGGTGTAGGTGCGGGTCTGCGCGCCGGCGACGATCTGGACGCGCTCGCCGACTCGGCGGCCGGTGTCGAGCACGACCTCGCCGGGGCCGGGCGCGTGCCCGGCGACGAGCGGGGTCCGGCTGAGCGCGGCGGAGGCCCAGCCGTGCCCGCTGATGACCGGCGCGTCGGCGACGACGGCCGGGAAGGTCAGGTCGCCGACCGCGGCGGTGACGCCGGGCACCGACTCGATCTTCGGCAGCAGGCCGGTGTCGAGCCGCACCCGTTCGGGCAGCGTGCCGGACTCGGTGTCCTCCTCCGGGTCGTCCGGGTTCTGCTTGGGCAGCTGGTAGGTCTGGCTGCCGGTGACGACGAGCGGCGCGGCGGCCAGCCGCTGGGCCGGCACCTCGGTGCGGATGCCGGTCTCCATCAGCCCGCCGCAGGCCATGACGATGAGGGCGCCGAAGGTCATCGCGAGGAACGTCGCGATGAAGGCGCCGGCGCGGAAGCGCAGCGTGCGCAGGGCGACCTTCAACATCACCGGACTCCCGTCGGCTCGCGCTCGGCCCACGCGCCGAGGTGGGTCATCCGCTCGGCGACGCCCTCCGCGGTCGGGTTCGGGAGCTCGCCGACGAGCCGGCCGTCGGCGAGGAACACGACGCGGTCGGCATAGGACGCGGCGACCGGGTCGTGGGTGACCATGACGACGGTCTGCCCGGTCTGGTCGACGGCGCCGCGCAGCAGGCCGAGCACGTCGCGGGCGGTGCGGGTGTCGAGCGCGCCGGTCGGCTCGTCGGCGAAGATCACCGCGGGCCGGGTGACGACCGCGCGGGCGATCGCGACGCGCTGCTGCTGGCCGCCGGACAGCTCGCCGGGCAGGTGCTTGCGCCGGTCGCCGAGGCCGACCTGCTCGATGACCCGACGCACGAGCTCGGGCTTGGCGCGGCGGCCGGCAAGGCGCAGCGGCAGCGTCACGTTGTCCTGCACGGTCAGCGCCGGAAGCAGGTTGAACGCCTGGAACACGAACCCGATGCGCTCGCGGCGCAGCCGGGTCAGCTCCACTTCGGACAGGGTGGCGAGGTCGGAGTCCTCGACGACGACCGTGCCGCCGGTGGGCCGGTCGAGGCCGGCCGCGCAGTGCAGGAAGGTGCTCTTGCCGGAGCCGGACGGGCCCATCACCGCGGTGAAGCTGGCGCGGCCGAAGCCGATGCTCACCCCGTCCAGGGCGGTCACGCGGTTGCGCTTGCCGCCGTAGGTCTTGCGGACGTCGGTCAACCGCACGACGTCCGCGCTCGTGATCTCCATGTTCTGTCGCACGGGATCCAGCCTGGTCCGGCCGCCCTGCGGAGGCACTGGTGCTGACCGGGACATGTGCGGTGGGGCTAGCCCTACCGCAGCGGCACCGTCCAGGTGATCGTGGTGCCGGTGCGCGACGAGGAGTCGATCTCGCAGCGCCCGCCGACCTGCGCGGCACGTTCCTCGAGGTGCTTGAGCCCGCGGTGGGTGACGCCCTCGGGGATGCCGCACCCGTCGTCGCCGACCCGCAGCCGCAGCTCGCCGTCGAGTCCGATGTGGACCGACACGCGGTGGGCACCCGAGTGTCTGACCACATTGGACAACGCCTCGCGGAGGGCGGCGCGGGTGTGGTCGGCGATCGCGGCCGGCACGCCGCCGAGGTCGCCGTCGACGGTGAGCTCGGGTTCGAAGCCGAGCAGCTCGCCGGCGATGGCGACCTCACCGCGCACCGAGCCGGCGAGGTCGGCGGCGGTGTCGGCCGGATCGGGGTTGCGCAGCGCGCGGACGACCTGGCGCACGTCGGCGATGGAGGCGTCGAGCTGGTCGATCGCCTCGGTGAGGCGGGCGGCGTCCTTGCGGGCGAGCTTGCGCGCGGGCCGGCGGGCGAGGAGGTCGAGCTGCATGCCGGCGGCGTAGAGGCGCTGGACGATGACGTCGTGCAGGTCGCGGGCGATGCGCTCGCGTTCCTGGTAAAGCCCGACACGGGCGCGGGCCGTGGCGCCCTCGGCGAGGACGAGCACCAGCCCGGCCTGCGCGGCGAACGCGGTGAGCAGGTCGACCGCGGTGGGCTCGAAGGGCTTGGCGCCGCGGTGGCGGTAGACGGTGAGCGCGCCGAGCCTGCGCTGCGCGGTGCCGAAGGGCGCGGCGGCGAAGGGCCCGTACCGGCGCAGCTCGCGGGGCACGAAGGGCGCGGTGCGCGGGTCGTCCCAGACGTCGTCGACGACGACCGCGACCCCGCTGCGCGCGACGCGGGCGGCGGCGCTGCGTGCGGAAAGCACGAGTCCGAGCGGTTCGGTGGACGGCACGGTCGGCGTCCCGTGCGCGGCCTCGACGGTGAGCGACCCGTCCTCGCCCCGCGCCATGACCAGCCCCAGGTCGGCACCGGCGAGCTCCGCGGCCCGGCGCACGACGAGCCGCAGCACCGCCTCCGGGTCGTCGCCGGACAACGCCGCCGTGGCGATCTCGGTAGCCGCATCGAGCGCACGGGCGGCGAGGTCGGGCTCCATGGTCATGCCCACGCTAGCGCGCCCCACCCACGACCACCGCCGCCTGTCGGTCCCCTCCGGTAACGTCAGATCCGGGGGGCCCCTGGGGGTGCGAATGGTCCTTTCGCACCGAGTTCACCCGGCCGTGTGCCACTTCCACGATCAGGTCAGCTTTCTCGGCTTCCTCCGCCCGGTGTGTCACGTGGATGACGGTGTTGGGCAGCTCGTCGATCCGGCGCAGAACCTGTTGTGCGGTGGGGACATCGAGGTGCGCGGTGGGCTCGTCGAGGATGACGAGGTCGGCGCCCGGGGCGGCGAGGAGGGCACGGGCCAGGGCGAACCGCTGGGCCTCGCCGCCGGACGCGGCCGCGTCGCCGCCGGCGAGGCGGGTGTCGAGTTTGTCCGTCCAGTCGGGCAGGCCGGCCTGGCGGAGCGCGTCGGCGAGCTGCTCGTCGGTCGCCGCGGGGTCGCCGATGCGCAGGTTCTCGCGGACCGTGGTCGAGACGAGCTGAGGTTCCTGCGGAAACCAGGCGACGGCGCCGGGGACGCGCGCGGTCCCGCGGTCGGGCGGGAGAAAGCCGAGCAGCAGCGCGAGAAGCGTCGACTTGCCCGCACCGGACGGCCCGACGACCGCGACGCGGGTGCCCGGCGGGATGTCGAGGGTGACGTCGCGGAGGACGGGTTCGGCGCCCGGCCACCGCACATCGACCCCGCGAAGCTCAACGCGCCCGGCGGACCGAGCCACCGTCGCGACCGCGGCGGACTGGCTCGCCACCTCGGCACAGGCAATGGAACCGGCGAGCGCCGTGTCGGCTCCGGACCGGACAGTTGCCACGTCGTCGGCGGGCGCGGTCGTCACCTCGGTGCGGCCAACGGCACCACGGACGGCGGCGTCGACCCCAGACCGGCACGCTCCCAAGGCGCCAGTAGGCGAGACCGTCACGTCGGTGCGGGACAGTGCGTCGCGGAGGGCGTTCTTGTGCTGGGTCGCCGGTGGGAGGAGGGCCAGGATCTCGGCCAGCGCGAGCGGGAGCAGGGCGCACACCGGGGCCAGCAATGGGTCGAGGGTGCCGTTCGCCGCCGCGGTGGTGGCCAGGGCTGTGCCGGCGACGGCCGCGGCGCCTGTCGCCAGGGTGATCACCAGGGTCCCGCCGCCGGCACCGAACGCCTCGCGGCGGGCGGCCCGGGTCAGCGCGGCGTCGGTGCGGGACAGGGCGGCGCGGTGGTCGCGGTCGGTGCCGTACGCGAGCAGGTCGGCGGCCGCGCCGAGCAGGGCCAGCGTGCCGGTGGCCAGCCGGCGGCGGGCGGCGGCCAGCGCGTTACCGGCGTGGCGGTCCAGGGCGAGCGCGGCGGCCGGCGCACCCAGGCCGGCCGCCGCTACCGCGATGGCGAGCGTGACCGCCGCGGCCGGCAGGATCGCCAGCTGGACGGTCACCGCCACCACGCACACGAGCGCCGCGACGAGCGGCGGGGTGAGCACGCGCGGGGTGAGGTCACGCACGGTGTCGATGTCGTTGACCATGCGGGGTAGGTCGTCCGTACGGCTGTGTGCCGGGCCGCGGCGGACCAGTGCGCGCCACAGCGCCACCCGCCGCTCGCCCGCCGCGCGGAATGCCGCGTCGTGGGTGGCGAGCCGCTCCAGGTAGCGCAGCACCGCGCGGCCCAGGCCGAACGCGCGCACGCCGACGACCGCGACGGACAGTGTCAGGATCGGTGGCTGCTGCGCGGCCTTCGCGATCAGCCACGCCGACGTGACGGTCAGCGCGACCCCCGCGATCAGCGCCGCGGCGCCAAGCCCGGCGCCGGCGACCAGGCGGCAGTCGAGCAACTTCCGCAGCCGGGGCCACACGGAGACTGCCCGGGTGACGCGCGGGGTGACCACCGACGCCACCGGGGTGTCCGAAGTGGACTCCGTGGTCCGGTGGGCGGCGAGGACGACCGCGGCGCCGCGCGCTGCCGCGGCGTGGACGGCCGACATCACCAGGCCGGCGCTCGCCGGGTCGAGGTGCGCGGTCGGTTCGTCGAGCAGGAGCAGGTCGGCATCCCGGGCGAGCGCGCGTGCGACCGCGACGCGCTGCCGCTCCCCCGTCGACAGCTCGTCGACGGGCCGGTCGAGCAGGTGCGCGATGCCGACCGCCGTCGCCGGTCCACTGCCGGCCGCGCCGATCTCCTCCGCGACCGTGCCGCCGGTGAACCCCGGGTGCTGCGGGACCCAGGCGATCCGTCGGCGCCAGGCCGCCAGGTCCAGGTCGGCGAGGTCGACCCCGCCGACCTGGACCCTCCCCTCGGTCGGCGTCACGAAGCCGAGCAGGACGGCGAACAGCGTCGACTTGCCGCTGCCGCTCGGCGAGTCCAGGCGGACGACCTCCCCCGGGCGGGCCGTCAGCGAGCTGCCGTCGGGAGCGTTTCCGTTGCGGCGCCTGACTTTCAGGCCGGTGACGACGAGGTCGCCGACCGGTGGTGCGGTGCCGCCCGGGCGTGGTGCGACCGGCATGCCTGCCACGCGGCGGGCCGCCTCGAGACCGTCCTCGGCGGCGTGGTGGGCGGCGCCCGCGGCGCGCAGCGGCAGGTAGCACTCGGGCGCGAGGACCAGCACGAACAGCCCGACGGCCAGGCCGAGGTCGCCGGACACGAGGCGCAGGCCGATGGTGACCGCGACCAGCGCGACGGACAGCGTGGCGATCAGCTCCAGCACGAGAGCGGAGGCGAACGCGACGCGGAGAGTGCCCATCACGGCGCGGCGGTGCGCGGCGGAGACCCGGCGGACGGCGTCGGCCTGGGCGGCGGCACGGCGGAACGCGGTCAGGACGGGCAGCGCGCGGGCCAGCTCGAGCAGGTGCGCGGAGAGGCGGCCGGTCGCGTCCGCGGCATCGGCCACGCGGTCGCGGGTGCGCAGGCCGATGAGGATCGCGAACACCGGGACGAGTGGCAGCGTCAGCGCGATCACGACGGCGGACGGCCAGTCGGCGACGAGGATCACCGCACCGATGCCGGCGGGCAGGACGGCCGCGTTGACGAGGGCGGGGAGGTAGCTCGCGAAGTAGCCGTCGAGCGCGTCGAGGCCGCGGGTGGCGAGCGCGGTCAGCTCGGCGGCCCCGGCCTCGGCGATCCACTCCGGACCGGCGGCGAGCGCGCGGTCGAGCAGGACGGCGCGCAGCTCGGCCTTGACCCCGGCGGCCGCGCGAGCGGCGACGACCTGGGTGGCCCAGCCGAGAACCGCGCGGGCGAGCACCGCGCCGGCGAGCACCCCCAGCCGCTCGCCGACCGGTGCCCCCGCCCCCGCGACGACGTCGGCGAGCACGGACGCCAGCGCCCACGCCTGCGCGACGAGCGCCACCGCGCCGAACGCGGCCAGCACCGCGCAGCCGACCAGCGCCCGCCGCGCAGCGCCGGACAGCCTTCCGAGCAGGCCGGTCATGCCGCGCTCCGGCCAAAAGCGCCACTCGCGGCCCGAAGTTGTCCACAGGCCGCCCGCACCCCTTCTGACCAGGCCAAACTTCGGTAGACTGGCGCTGAGGGGTGCCCCCGGAGAGGGTGGGGGCACCGTAGAACTTGTTGGCGTGCGTGGGTTTCGCGCGGCTGGGGTTCGCGGGTGGGCCTGTGGGCTTGGGTGGTCGGGGTCATGGTGTGTGGGCCTTCGGGATGTGGGTCGTGCTGATGCGCTTGCGGAACACCCAGTACGTCCAGCCCTGGTAGACCAGCACCGCCGGGGTGCCGAACGCCGCCACCCACGTCATCACCGTCAGCGTGTACGGGCTCGACGCGGTGCCGGCGATCGTCAGGGAGTACGCCGGGTCCACTGTGGACGGCAGGACGTTCGGGTACAGCGCGCCGAACAGCGCCACCACCGTCGCGGCGACCGCCACCCCGAGCAGGACGAACGCCTGCCCCTCGCGGCCGGCGCGCAGGCGCAGCCACGCCGTCGCGGCCGCGAGCACCACCACGGCCACCGCCGGCCACGTCCACCACGAACCCTCCCGCAGCTGCGCCACCAGCAACAACGCCGCCAACGGCACCAACGCCACCGGCAGCAGGCGCAGCGCCAGCCCCCGGGCGCGCGCCCGCAGCGAGCCGGACGTCTTCAGGGACACGAACACCGCGCCGTGCACCAGCGCGAACCCGGCCACGCCCAGCGCGCCCAGCAGGGTGTCCCACCGCAGCGCCGCGAACGGTGCGCCCACGCGGTCGCCGGCCGCGTCGACGGGCAGGCCCAGCACGTTCCACGACAGCACCAGGCCGACACCGAGCGCCGCCACCGCCGAGCCGCCCGTGATCACCCCGTCCCACAGCGCCCGCCAGCGCGGCGAGTCGACCTTCCCCCGGTACTCGAAGGCCACGCCGCGGCCGATCAACGCCAGCAGGAACGCCAGCAGCGGCAGGTACGCCGCGCTGAACAGGCCCGCGTACCAACCGGGGAACGCCGCGAACGTCGCCCCGCCCGCGACGATCAGCCACACCTCGTTGCCGTCCCACACCGGGCCGATCGTGTTGATCAGCACGCGCCGCGACGCCTCGTCCCGGCCGAGGATCGGCAGCAGCATGCCGACGCCGAAGTCGAAGCCCTCCAGGAAAAGGTAGCCGAGCCACAGCGCGGCGATGATCAGGAACCAGACGGTCGCGAGATCCACGGCAACCCCCTCAGTACGCGAACGACAGGACGTCGTCGTCCCGCCGCGCCGGCTCGTCCGGCGGCAGCACGGCGGCGATCCCGCCCCGCACGTACCGGCGGATCAGGAACACCTCGACCACCGCCAGCGCGCCGTACACCAGCGTGAGCGCGATCAGCGACGTCAGCACCTCACCGACGGCCAGGCCCGACACGGCCTGCGCGGTGAACATCCACACACCGTCCACACCGGACGGGTTCGGCGCGACGACGAACGGCTGGCGGCCCATCTCCGTGAAGATCCAGCCGAAGCTGTTGGCCAGGAACGGCGTGGCGATGCCGGCCAGCGCGAGCAGCGGGAACCACCGTCCCCTCGGGACCCGGCCGCGGCGGGTCAGCCACAGCACGGCCACCCCGACCAGCGCCGCGAGCGCGCCGAAGCCGATCATCAGCCGGAAGCCCCAGTACGTCACCGGCAGGTTCGGCACGTAGTCGATCGGCTTGCCGGACAGCTCGCCGAGCCGCGGGTCCACCGGGTAGAACTCGCCGTACCGCTGCTGGTAGGCCCGCACCAGGTCGGTCACGCCGGTGACCTTCGAGTCGAAGTCGTTGTTCGCGAGGAACGACAGCAGCGCCGGCACCGTGAGCGACTTGACGTTCTCGCAGTCCGCCTTCGCCACGTCGCCGATCGCGAAGACCGAGAACCCGGCCGGCTGCTCGGTGTGGCACAGCGCCTCCGCGGAGGCCATCTTCATCGGCTGCTGGCGGAACATCAGCTTCGACTGCTGGTCGCCGCTCACCAGCAGCGCCGCGAACGCGACCACCCCGACCCAGACGCCCAGCTTCACCGACGATCGCCACACCACACCGTCCGAAGAGGACTTCCAGAGGTGCCAGGCCGCGATGCCCACCAGGAACGCCCCGGCCACCGCGAACGCGCCGGCGATCGCGTGCGGGAACGCCGCCAGCACCGTCGGGTTGCCGAGTACCGCCCCGATCGAGGTCATGCGCGGCCGCCCGTCGACGAGCTCGACGCCGACCGGGTGCTGCATCCACGAGTTCGCGGCCAGGATGAAGTACGCGGACGCGATGGTGGCCAGCGAGAACGCCCATGCGCACGCCAGGTGCACCCGCTTCGGCAGCCGGTCCCAGCCGAAGATCCACAGGCCGAGGAACGTGGACTCGACGAAGAACGCGACGAGCCCCTCCATCGCGAGCGGCGCGCCGAACACGTCGCCGACGAAGCGGGAGTAGGAGCTCCACGCCATGCCGAACTGGAACTCCTGGACGATGCCGGTGACCACGCCCATCGCGAAGTTGATCAGCAGCAGCTTGCCCCAGAACTTCGTCATCGCCAGGTAGCGGCGCTCCCCCGTGCGCACCCAGGCCGTCTGCATGCCCGCGACCAGCAACGACAGGCCGATCGTCAGCGGAACCATCAGGAAGTGGTAGACGGTCGTGATGCCGAACTGCCACCGCGCGAGGTCCAGGACGTCCATGGCGTCCACGCTGCTCCGCGGGCCGGCGCACCGGCAGGTCCACGGGTCCCGTTCGACCGGGACCTAGGTCCTGTGATCGGCACAACGAGCCGTCCTCGAGGCCGAGCCGGTAGACTCGGACGCGCCAGAGGGGAGTAGTTCCCACGGGTGGACCTCGGTTCACCCCGGCGAGGACATCGACATACTGACTCGCTCGCGAGTCCGGTGCCTCACCCGCCGTCAGCGGGCGAACGAGACCTCCGGCCGGCATGTCACCATGCCCGGTCGGAGTCATGCTGCCCCCGACCGGGCCGGACCCGGAGGGGGACGTCCGTCGAGATGGCCCACTGGCTGCTCGCATTCGTGACGGCGTACGTCGCCGTGTTCCTGCTCGAGCTCCCCGACAAGACCACCGCGCTGACGCTCGTGCTGTCCAGCCGGTTCCGCAGCCGTCCCGTGCTGGCCGGCGCCGCGGTCGCGTTCGCGCTGCAGGCGGTGATCGCGGTGGCGCTGGGCAGCGCGATCCGGCTGCTGCCGGAGCGGGTGGTCGCGGGTTCGGTCGCGGTGCTGTTCGGGGTGGGCGCGGCGCTGCTGCTGCGGGAGAGCCTGCGGGCCGACTCGGACGAGTCCGACGCGGCGGCGTCCGCGGCGCGGGCCGGCACCTCGTTCCTGCGGGCGGCGGTCATCTCCTTCGGCACGCTGTTCCTCACCGAGTGGGGCGACGCCTCGCAGGTGACGGCGATCGGCGTGGCCGCGCGGTACGCGACGCCCGTGGCGGTGGGGCTGGGCGCGTTCCTGGCGCTGATGAGCGTCACGGTGATCGCGCTGCTGGTGGGGCGCAAGCTGCGGTCGCGGGTGCCGGCGCACCTCATCCAGCGGGGCGCGGCGGTGGTGTTCGGGGTGTTCGCACTGCTGGCCGCGGCGCAGGCGGTGTTCTGACCGCGCGCAGGGCGGTGGCCAGGTCGCCGGTGGTGTTGACCATGGCGACGAGGAAGTCGGCGAGGTGGTCGCGGGTGACGTCGACCTCGCCGCGCAGCCAGCTCGCGAAGACCTCCATCGTGCCGCTGACCAGGGTGAGCGCACCCAGCTCCCGGTCCTTGTCGGGCGCGGCGTCGGCGAGGAGCTCGCCCGCCTGGTCGGCGACGATGCGCGACAGCGTGCGCAGCATCTCGGCGCGGCGGCCACGCAGCGCGGGGTGCGGGTCGAAAAGCAGGTGGCCGCGGCGCGGGTCGGCGGTGAAGAAGTCGATCACCGCCTCGACGACGCCGCGGATCCGCTCCTCGGGCGTGGTGGCGGCGATCGCGCGGCGCAGCGTGCGCAACGCGTCGGCGGCGATGCCGTCACGGGTGGCGAGCAGCAGCGCGTCACGGTCGGCGAAGCTCTCGTGGAAGTAGCGGTCGTTGAGCCGCGCGCGGCCGCAGACCGCGCGGACGGTGACCCGGTCCCAGCCGCCGCCGGCGACGAGGTCGAGGGCGGCCTCCTGGAGCGCGCGCCTGCGGCGTCGGGCGCGTTCGGCACCGGTCTCGCCCGCATAGGTGCGTGGAGGCACCGGCACACCTTATCCTGATCTGGTGACAGCCTTCACCAGAAAGCCGATCGAGCCGGGGACCCGGTTGTGGGCGGACACCGGGCTGGTCACGTTCTCGCTGACGACGGGGGCGGCGTTCACGCTGCAGGTCATGCACCCGTCGGTGGGGGCGGTGGTGGCCGAGCACTCGGTGTTCCGCACGGACGCGCTCGGGCGGGCGGCGCGCAGCATCGCGTCCGTGCTGACCTGGGTGTACGGCGGGCCGGCGGCGCTGGCGGAGGCGGACCGGCTGCGCGCGCTGCACGCCCCGCTGCGGTCGACGGACGCCGACGGGGTGACGCACAAGGCGCTGGCGTCGGGCCCGTGGGCGTGGATCCTGCTGACCGCGCCGTACGCGTACACGGTGGCGGCGCGGTACTTCTCGGCGCGCCCGCTCTCGCACGCGGACGCGGAGTCCTTCTACGCGGAGATCCGGCAGCTGATGCGGAACCTGCACGTGGCGGAGAAGGAGATCCCGCCGACGTACGCCGACTACCTGGCCCGCTTCGACGAGATCCTGGCGAACACGCTCGTCGCACACCAGACGGCGCTCGACTTCCTGGCGACGACCCGGCACCTGCCACCGCCGCGTTCGCTGCCCGTGGCGCTGCGTCCGTTGTGGCGCGTGGCGGCTTCCGCGCCGGGCAGGCTGCAGTACTTCGTGACGGTCGGGACGCTGCCGCCACGGGCCCGAGCCCTGCTGGGCCTGCCGTGGTCGGCGCGCGACGAACGGCGGCTACGGCTGCTGGGCCGCGTGGTGGCGCTGACGATGGCGGTGCTGCCGGAGCGGCTGCGCTACTTCCCCATCGCCTACCGGGCCCGCCGCGCTGACCGAGCGCAGCGCAAGCTGGCCCGCGAGCTCGATCGACGGCCTCGCTGATGGGAATGGCCCGAGTTCCTGCGGGCCATTCCGCACCTCTAACCGAAGCCTATTTGCTGATATCGCCCAGAAGCGCGGCCCAGCCGCGTGACGGCAGGCCGATGATCGGACGCCCCTGCCGCCGGTCCTTGCTGTCGCGCACGAGAATTGTGCCGGTCGCGTCGAACTTGACCTCGACGCAAGCGCCGGCGCCGTTGCTGAAGCTGCTGACGAACCACCCGTCCCCGGGCGATTCGATAACACGATTAGTGGTCATATCTCCTCGATACGTCGTTGGATTGCTTCTTTTGAATCCCGCCTGTCCAACGACCGCTGGAGCGCTTCGGTGAACGCCGCGGAGATCGCGTCGACCTGTGGGCGATCATCGATGACCCCCCACGCCGTCACGGTCTCCTGCCAGACGACTGTCGGCAGCCGGGGGTTTTCGAAATCGATGAGGTACACGGTCGCACCGCCGAACAGGCTGCATGCCGTGGCCGTGAAGGGAACGACGCGTACGTCGAGGTTGTCCGGGTACTTCTCGATCATGGCGACGACGTGCTCCAGCTGACCACGCAGTACATCAGGCCCGCCGATCTGCTGGTACAGCGCCGCCTCGCTGATGACGGTGGTGAGCTGTAGTGGCGAGTCGTCGTCGAGCCGCTTCTGCCGGCGCATCCGGACGTCGACCCGTTGCGCGACCTGCACCCGGGCGACCGTGACATCCGGATGGATGACGGCACGCGCGTAATCGGCGGTCTGCAGCAGCCCCGGAATCAAGAGGTTCTCGTAGCTCCGAACACTGTGCGCGCCGTGCTCCAGACCGAAGAAGCGCCGCAGCTCAGTGTCGAACAGCGCGGAATAGTCGTACCACCAACCATGATCTTTGGCTATCTCCCGGAGCTCGAGCATTTCGCGAGATTCTTCCGAGCCGAACTCGAGGAGCGTGAGCAGCTTCCTGAGAGCGTCTTCGGAAAGTATCTTGCGCTCGTTCTCGACGGCAGACCAGTAGTTGCGCGAAAAGCCAAGCGTTTGGGTGATCTGCTTGACCTCGACGCCAACTTGCTCACGACGGTCACGCAGACGGAGGACGAGCTCCCAGCCTGCGACGATCGGAGACGGCAACGCCACAACATCATCTCTCTGAGAGAAGGGGAAGACGTGGTTACGGTAACCAGTTTGTGAACTTATAGCGTCAGCTATACATGACAGGTTATCATCGTCGGCAGTACACCCATGCAGTGAGCGCAAAGTACACCTGGACGTTGTCCGGCGCGACACGGGGTACATCATCGTGCGATGTCCCGTCGAGGTGCCGCGACACGCCGTAGTACCCAGCAACGCCGGAGGCTCGTTCAGCTAGTCGCGCCGAGTGACGCGTGATCGCCACTGGGGAGGACCACATGGCGACGATCTCGGACCCAGCCCAGCAAGACTCCACATCCGAGCGACGCGGCAACGCTTGGGGAGAGCATGCCGCGATCGCCGACCACCCACCGGTACCGGACACCCGGCAGCCCTCGTGGCTCGAACTCCTTCCGACACCGGGTTCCGCGCCGCACCGAGCCGAGCCCGCACCGATCGCGACGCACTACTCGATCATCGTGGTCGACATCGTGGGATTCGGCGACCTTCGGCGGAACAACTCGAGCCAGCTGCGAGTCCGGCGCGGTCTCTACGACGCGCTGCAGCAGTCCTTCGACGCCGCGGGAGTTCCCTGGCACCGGTGCCGCAGGGAGGATCGCGGCGACGGCGTCCTGATCCTCGCGCCGGCGGACGTGCCGAAGGCGCTGCTGGTCGAGCAGTTGCCGGAAAAGCTCGCCGACGCGCTGACCACGCACAACAAGCGCCACCCGGCCCTCGAACAGATTCGGCTGCGCCTGGCGTTGCACGCCGGCGAGATCCTCGAGGACGAGCACGGCGTCACGTCTTCCTCGATCACCCACACGTTCCGGATCCTCGAGGCGGACGTGGTCAAGACGACGTTCACCGAGTCCGCCGGGGTGCTCGCGGTCATCGGCTCCCTGTGGTTCTTCGAAGAGGTCATCCGGCAGAGCGACTGGAGCGAGGCGCACACCTACGTCCCACTGGACGTGAGCCACAAGGAGACGGAGACCCGCGCGTGGATGCGGGTGGTCGGCCGGCCGCGAGCCAGGCGCCGGGAGTCGACTCCGCTGCAGCGGCGGCTGCGTCGGAGCAAGTGAGGCGGTGCCGGGGTAAACGGTCAGCGCAGCGCGTCTGCCACGGCGGTCGCGGCGGTCAGGACCTGAGGGCCCACCACGTCGCCGTCCAGTTCGTGGAACGTGATGACGCCGACGCTGGCGCGCAGGCCGGGTACGCCGCGGACCGGAGCTGCGATGCCGGACGCGCCGGGCTGCAGCTCGCCGGTGGTGGCTATCCAGCCCGGGGTCTCGTCCCGCAGTCCGATGGCCTTGCCGGCGGCGCCGCGGCCCAGCGGGTGGCGGGTGCCGACCCGGTAGGCCACGTGATAGGTCGTCCACGACGGCTCGATGACGGCGATCGCCTGGGCCTCCTCGCCGTCGGCGACGGTCAGGTGGACGGTGGCGCCCACGGACTCGGCCAGCTCGCGCAGCGCGGGCAGCGCGGCCAGGCGCAGCTGCGGGGTCACCTTCGCGGCCAGGCGCAGCAGGCCCAGGCCCAGCCGCACCTTCGACCCGTCCCGGCGGACCAGGCCGCGGTCCTGCAGCGGCACCAGCAGCCGGTACACCGCGGCCCGGCTCGCGCCGATGGCCGTGGCCAGCTCGCTGATCGTCGGGGCCTCCGAGTCCGCGTCCGCGACCGCCTGCAGCAGGGCCAGGCCGCGGTCCAGCGTCAGCGAGCTCTCCCGGCCGGGCGCCGCGCTCGAGGTCCGAGCGGGCGCGAGAGGGCGGATCGGCCGGGCGGCCATGTCAACCGCCGGCGCCCGCGGCAGCCGGAAGGACGGTCCCCGCTACCTCGGCGATGCCCACCACCGAGCCGTCCTCGCCGGGCGCGGTCGCGGTGATGACGACCGTGTCGCCGTCCTCGAGGAACGTGCGGGTCATGCCGTCGGCCAGGTGGATCTTCTCCCGGCCGCCCCACGACAGCTCCAGGAAGCAGCCGCGCTCGGTGACGTCGGGGCCGGACACCGTGCCGGACGCGAACAGGTCGCCCGGCCGCACGGTCGCGCCGTTGACCGTCAGGTGCGCGAGCTGCTGCGCGCACGAGTACGACATCACCGAGAAGTTCGGGCGGGACACGACGGTCCCGTTCCATTCGATCGCCAGGTTCAGGTCGAGGCCCCACGGCGAGTCCTCGACGAGGTAGTCCACCCGGGGGTGGCCCGGGTCGGGCACCGGCACGCGCGCGACCGCCAGCGCGTCCAGCGGCGTCACCCACGCCGACACCGACGTGGCGAACGACTTGCCCAGGAACGGTCCGAGCGGCTGGTACTCCCAGCCCTGGATGTCGCGTGCGGACCAGTCGTTGACCATGACCACGCCGAAGATGTGCTCCGGCGCGTTGGACGTCGGCACCCTGCGTGCGACCGGGCCGCCGCACACGAAGCCGACCTCGGCCTCGACGTCCAGCCGGCCGGTCGGGCCGAACTGCGGCAGCGGCGAGCCGCGGCGCTGGCCGTGCGGGCGCTCCACGTCGGTGCCGGACACGACGACCGTGCCGGAGCGGCCGTGATAGCCGACGGGCAGGTGCGTCCAGTTCGGCAGCAGCGGCTCGCCGTCCGGGCGCATGATCCGCCCGACGTTCTCCGCGTGGTGGCGCGAGCTGTAGAAGTCGACGTAGTCGCCGACCGTGAACGGCAGCAGCGCGCGCACCGGCCGATCACCACCGGCGAGCGGCAGCAGCTCCGCGCCGGACGGGGTGCTCGTGCCGGTCACCAGCTCCGTCAGCCGCGCCCGCAGCTCGCTCCACTCGGTCCGGGTCGCGGCGAGCAGCGGGTCGAGCGAGGTGCCGGACACGAGGTCGGCCAGGCCGCCCAGCTCGTCGCCGAGCGGTGCGAGCGGCAGCGCGTGGTCGCCGACGCGCACGGCCACCCGCGGGCCGTCGCCGGGGTCGACCACGCCGTAGGGCAGCGTCTGCGGGCCGAAGGGCCGGTCCTTCGCGAACTCGGGGTCGTCGATCCACCCCTGTACCGAGGGTCGGCTCACAGGAGCCCCAGCTTCTCGAGGTCCGTCACCGGGTCGGTCAGCGAGCAGGAGCCGTAGGAGGAGAAGACGCCGCGCACCGCCAGGGCCTCGTGCTCGGTCAGCGCGGTCGCCTCGGCGGCGAGTCCCTTGCCGTCGGTCGAGGAGAGGGCCTCGTGCACGGACTCGTCGGCCGAGCCGCCCACGATCAGCCGGTGGGTGGCGATCAGCAGGTTCAGGAAGCCGTGGTGGGTGAAGCCCGTCTCCGGGTCGGTGTGCCGGACCGCGTTGTGCAGGCCGGCGGTCGCCTTGAACGACGAGTTGCCCGCGTTGATCACCGACAGGAACTCGGCGACCTCCACGATGCTCGGGAAGTTCTGCTCGGACACCCCGCCGCAGCGGATCTTCGGCCAGCTGCCGTGCTCGATCACCCGCTGGATGCCGGCCAGCCAGCCGGCGCCCCCGCGCCGCGGCTCGATCACCCGGATCACGTCCTCGGGGACGAACTCCGACACGCGCTCCAGCCACACCTCGTCCACATCGGACGGTGCGGGCATCTCGACCATGCGCAGCGCCAGCAGCTCCGCCCGCGACTCGACGATCGACAGCGCCTTGGGCACGCCACCCAGCCCGGTGTCGATGACCAGCGACAACTCGACCGGTCTCGGCGGCTTGACCTTGATCAGGTCGGTGATCAGCTCGGGTAGCCGGGAGGCAGGGCAGAGGAAGAGCCCGACCAGATCGGCACGCTCGCTGGTTCTCCCGCCCAGGTGCAGGCGGACCGCGTCGGGCATGGCGGCGCTGCCCGGTGGGAACAGGGCGGCGTCGTCGACGAGCCGGGCCAGCAGGGGCGGAACATCGCGAGGACCTGACGCGGGAACGGGTGCGGCGCTTGACACGGCTGACACGCTAGTAGCGTATCGGCAATTGAACAAAGACGTTCGACATGCGGACACTCGGAGGAGGCATGCCTTACTACCGCAGCGTGGGGGAGATCCCCCGAAAGAGGCACACGCAGTTCCGCTCACCGGAGGGTGGGCTGTACGCCGAGGAGCTCATGGGCGTCGAGGGATTCTCGTCGGACTCCGCCCTGCTCTACCACCGCCACCTGCCCACGGCGATCGTGAACGCCGAGGTCGTCGAGGACCACCGCGGGACGCTGACGGCGAACCATCCGCTGATGCCGCGCCACTTCCGCACCCAGGACCTCAAGTCCGAGGGCCAGCACGAGGTCGACGCCGTGACCGGCCGGCGCACGCTGTTCGGCAACAACGACGTGACGATCGCGTTCGCCATCGCCACCACGCCGAGCCCGCTGTACCGCAACGCGGCCGGCGACGAGCTGATCTACGTGCAGACCGGCGCGGCCCGCATCGAGACGATCTACGGCGCGCTGGACGTGACCGACGGCGACTACGTCGTGCTGCCGATGTCCACGACCTACCGGCTGCTCCCCCAGGGTGAGGCCCGGCTGTACATCCTCGAGGCCACCGGCCACGTCGGCCCGCCGCGGCGCTACCTGTCGGCGAAGGGCCAGTTCCTCGAGCACGCCCCGTACTGCGAGCGCGACCAGCGCGGGCCCGCGGAAACGCTGCAGGCCGACGGGACCGACGTGCCGGTGCTGGTGCGCCACCGCGCCGGGCTGACGCGGTTCACCTACGCCAACCACCCGTTCGACGTCGTCGGCTGGGACGGCTGCCTGTACCCGTGGGTGTTCAGCATCCGCGACTTCGAGCCGATCACCGGCCGGGTGCACCAGCCACCGCCGGTGCACCAGACGTTCGAGGGGCCGAACTTCGTGGTCTGCTCGTTCTGCCCGCGCAAGGTCGACTACCACCCGCTGTCGATCCCGGTGCCGTACAACCACGCCAACGTCGACTCCGACGAGCTGATGTTCTACGTCGGCGGCAACTACGAGGCGCGCAAGGGCTCCGGCATCGGGCTCGGCTCGCTGTCGCTGCACCCGTCGGGCTTCACGCACGGCCCGCAGCCGGGCGCGGCGGAGGCGTCGATCGGCGTCGACTACTTCGACGAGACCGCCGTCATGGTCGACACGTTCCGCCCCCTGGAGCTGGGCGAGGCGGCGAGCTCCTGCGAGGACCCCGGCTACGCCTGGTCATGGTCCGGTCGCGGACCCGGTAGCTGAACGACTTTGCCGGGACCGTGCGGGACAGGGTGGGGGTCTGCGTTTCCTGCGTTCTGAACGCGCGTGCGCGCGGGGGTAGTTCAGCAGGTTTGTGACCAGGCCCTGCCGGCACGCCGCCAGGGCGCCGGCCAGGCTACTCACGTCCGGGATCGCCTTTTGGCGTCAACTTAGGTTAGCCTAACCGGTGTGAGTGATCGACCGCCGGCGCCTGGGCCGGACGAACGCGCCAGGACCATCGCCGCGCGCGGGCCGGCTGCGCTGCTGCCGCCGTTGCCCGGCCTGCCGCCCACGGAGGCCGACCGCCAGCCGGACCGGGTCGTCCCGCTGTTGCACCATGTGCACGCCGACGCGTCGGTCACCGTGCTGCTGCCCGAGGATCACGAGCTCGTCGCCACCGCGCCCCTCACCACGATGGTCGAGCTGGTCGACATCGCACCGGTGCCGCTGCGCGAGTCCGCGCGCGGGCTGCTGTGGATCACCGGGCGGCTGGCCGCCGTCGAGCTCGCCGAGGCACGCGAGCTGGCCGTCGACCTCGCCGAGGCCCGGCCGGACCCGCGGCTGCTCGACCTCGGTCACGGCGCGACCATGCTTCGGCTGGCGCCCGTCTCGATGGTCATCGCGGACGCCGACGGCACGCACCCGATCACCCCGGAAACGTTTGCGGCCGCCGCCGAGGACCCGTTCTGCCACCAGGAGGCTGGCTGGCTGCGGCACCTCGAGCTCTCGCACACCGACGTGATCCACACGCTGCGCCGGCACCTGCCCGACCACCTCCGCGGCGGCCACCTGCGCCCGCTCGGGCTCGACCGCTACGGCCTGCGGCTGCGCGTCGAGGCCATCGAGGGCGACCACGACGTGCGGCTCGCGTTCGAGCGGCCGATCGCGACGCTGGACGAGCTGTCGGTCGAGCTGCGACGTCTCGTCGGCTGCCCGTTCCTCGCGCTACAAGCCGGCCGGTAGGGCCTCCTCGCAGAGCGCCTCCACCGGCAGGCCCACCGCACGTGCGATCGCGACCACCGTGAAGAACGTCGGCGTCGGCACCCGGCCGTGCTCGATCTTGCGCAGCGTCTCGACGGAGACGCCGGCCGCCTGGGCGACCTCCACGCTGGTGCGCGCGCCCCGCGCGGCCCGCAGCCGTTCGCCGAGGCGGGTGCCGCGCTCGCGGTCCTCTTGGCTCAGTGGTGGTCGCACCATGACGCCAATACTAATACCGTGATATGAATACCGGGATAGTTATTCGGGAGGTGCTGGTGGTCGAGCTGAAGACGGAGGCCGAGCTCGCGGTGATGCGCGAGGCCGGCCGGGTGGTGGCGACCGCGCTCGCGGCCGTGCGCAAGGAGGCGGCCGCCGGGGTGACGCTGCTGGAGCTGGACGACGTGGCGGCCGGCGTGCTGTCCGACTTCGGCGCGGCGTCGTCGTTCCAGTACTACCACCCGCGCTTCGCGCCGACGCCGTTTCCGGCGGTGATCTGCGCGTCGGTGAACGACGTGATCGTGCACGGCATCCCGTCGGACTACCGGCTGCGCGACGGCGACCTGGTGAGCATCGACTTCGGCGCGTGCGTGGACGGCTTCCACGGCGACTCGGCGATCAGCTTCCCGGTGGGCACCGCGCGGCCGGCGGACGTCGAGCTGATCGCGGACACGCAGACGGCGCTGAACGCGGGGATCGCGGCGGCCGTCGCCGGCGGGCGGCTGGGCGACGTGTCGGCGGCGGTCGGGCGGATCGGCCGCGCCGCGGGCTACGGGATACCCGCGAACTTCGGCGGCCACGGCGTCGGCCGCGCGATGCACGAGGACCCGTCCGTGCCCAACGAGGGCACGCCGGGCCGCGGGCTGCCGCTGCAGCCCGGCCTGACCATCGCCATCGAGCCGATGTTCATGGCCGGCGGCCGCGACCGGTTCGTCACCGACCCGGACGGCTGGGCGCTGCGCACCGCCGACGGCAGCCGCGCCGCGCACATCGAGCACACGATCGCGGTGACCGAGGACGGCCCGGTGATCCTCACCGCTCTCTAGGCGAGCTCCGGCGGGAAGCCGCCTGTCGCGATCGGGCCCCAGCGGTCGATGGTGACGCGGATCAGGGACTTGTTCTGGCGCCGCATCGCCGCGCGGTAGTCGTCCCAGTCCGGGTGTTCGCCCGAGATCACGCGGAAGTACTCCACCAGCGGCTCCAGCGCGTCGGGCATGTCGAGGACCTCCGCGGTGCCGTCGACCTGGACCCACGCGCCGTCCCAGTCGTCGGAAAGGATCATGGCCGACACGCGGGGGTTGCGGCGGACGTTGGCCGCCTTGGCGCGGGACGGGTAGGTCGACACGACGAGGCGACCCTCCGTGTCCAGGCCGCACGTCACGGGGGACATCTGCGGTGAGCCGTCCGATCTCGTGGTGACCAGGACGGCGTGGTGGCGGGGGCGGACGAACTCGGCGAGACCGGCGGCGTCGACCCGGTCCGAGGTGGCGATTCGAGGCACGGGTCAGACGGTAGCGTTTCCACGTGCAGTGGAGAGCCTGGCTGGTCCCGGAGCGGCGCGCGCAGCCGATCACCGATCCCGGCGAGCGCCGCGCGGTCGTCCTCGAGGTCCTGATCGTCTTCACCGTGACGCTCGGGCTCTCCGGCCTGCGCAGCCTGCTCTCGCTCATCGACTCGCTGCTGCAACCCGAGCCGCTGTCCCAGCAGCAGGTCGCGATCAACGTCCCGCAGGCCGCCGAGCAGCTCATCGACCTGCTCCGCCAGCTGACCTCCGCGCTGCAGCTGTTCGCGTGGGGTGCGCTCGGGCTCTACCTGCTCTGGCGGGCCGGCACGCGGCTGCGCGACATCGGGCTCGACCGCGACCGGCCCGGGCGCGACGCGCTCGGCGGCGCGGGGCTCGCCGCGCTCATCGGCATCCCCGGACTCGGGTTGTACCTGCTCGCGCGCGCGGTCGGCGCCAACCTCACCGTCCTGCCGTCCACATTGGACGACACGTGGTGGCGGCCGATCGTGCTGGCGATCGCCGCGGCGGCCAACGCCTGGGCCGAGGAGGTCCTGGTCGTCGGCTACCTCATCACGCGGCTGCGCCACCTGGGCTGGCACGAGAACGGCTCGCTGGTGGCGGCCGCCGCGCTGCGCGGGTCGTACCACCTCTACCAGGGCTTCGGCGGGTTCGTCGGCAACTTCGTGATGGGCCTGATCTTCGGCCGCGTCTGGCAGAGGACGAACCGGCTGTGGCCGCTCGTCATCGCGCACACGCTGCTCGACGTGGTCGCGTTCGTCGGCTACGCGCTGCTGCGCGGCAAGGTCTCCTGGCTCCCTTAGCAGGCACAATGGACCGCGATGGGTGACCTCGACGAGTACCGGAAGAAGCGCGACCCGGGCCGCACCCCCGAGCCGGTGCCGGCCGAGGGCGCGCTGCCCACCGGCAACAACGACACGTTCGTCATCCAGGAGCACCACGCCAGCCGCCTGCACTGGGACGTGCGGCTCGAGCGCGACGGCGTGCTCGTGTCGTGGGCCGTGCCGAGGGGCCTGCCGGACGTGCCCGGCGACATCCGGCTCGCCGTGCACACCGAGGACCACCCGATGGAGTACGCGACGTTCTCCGGCGAGATCCCCAAGGGCGAGTACGGCGGCGGCCGCATGTTCATCTGGGACCGCGGCCGCTACGAGACGCTGAAGTGGTCCGACCGCGAGGTCGCGGTCGTGTTCGACGGCGAGCGGGCGAAGGGCCGGTACACGTTCTTCCGCAGCGGCAAGGACGCCAAGGACTGGATGGTCCGCCGTTCCGAGCCGCCGCTGCGGTCCGGGTTCGCGCGGCTGCCCGAGCTGATCGAGCCGATGCTGGCCTCGCCGGGCACGCTGCCGGCCGACGACCAGGACGAGGAGTGGGCGTACGAGTTCAAGTGGGACGGCGTGCGCGCGCTCGCCCGGGTCGAGGGCGGCCGGCTGCAGCTGTTCTCCCGCAAGGGCAACGACATCACCGTGACCTACCCGGAGCTGCGGAAACTCGGCGAGGAGCTGGGCGCGACGCAGGTGTGGCTGGATGGCGAGATCGTCGCGATGGAGGGCGGGCGGCCGAGCTTTCCCGCGCTGCAGCAGCGCATGCACGTCCAGCACGACCGGCAGGCCCGCAGCCTGGCCACGACGGTCCCGGTCACCTACCTGATCTTCGACGTGCTCTACCTCGACGGGAGGTCCTGCGTGGACCTGCCGTACTCGGAGCGGCGGCAGCTGCTCGAGGGGCTGGAGCTGCAGGGGCCCAACTGGAACACGTCGCCGAGCTACGCCGCCGAGGGCGCCGCGATGGTGGAGACCGCGCGCGAGCAGGAGCTCGAGGGCGTGGTCGCCAAGCGGCTGACCTCGCGGTACTTCCCCGGCCGGCGCAGCCCGGACTGGATCAAGATCAAAGAGGTGGCCACGATCGAGGTGCTGATCGGCGGCTGGCGCCCGGGCGAGGGGCGGCGGTCGGGCACGATCGGTTCGCTGATGCTGGGCGTGCCGACCGACACCGGCCTGCGGTACGTGGGCCAGGTCGGCACCGGGTTCTCCGACAAGGCGCTGGCCGCGTTGTTCGAGCGGCTCGAGCCGTTGGCGCAGAAGACGTCCCCGTTCACCGGCGAGGTGCCGGCCGACCGGGCGAAGGGCGCGCACTGGACGGAGCCGACGCTGGTCGGCGAGGTGGAGTTCCGGAACTGGACACCGGAGGGAATGCTGCGGGCGTCGTCGTGGCGCGGCCTGCGCTCGGACCTGGACGCGGCCGACCTGGAGCGCGAGGCCGTGCCCGCCGCGTCGCCTCCCGGTGCGGACGCCGTCGCCCCGGACGAGGAACCCGGGCCGCAGAACGTGCTGGTCGAGGTCGAGGGGCGGCGGCTGCGGCTGTCGAACCTGGACAAGGTGCTCTACCCGGACACGGGGTTCACCAAGGGCCAGGTGATCAACTACTACAGCCGGATCGCGCCCGTGCTGCTCCCCCACCTGGCCGACCGCCCGGTGACGCTGCGGCGGTGGCCGGACGGGGTGATGGCGCAGCCGTTCTACGAGAAGAACGCCGCGCGGGGCGCGCCGGAGTGGGTCCGGACGGTGCGGGTGGAGACGCCGGGCAGCACGCGCGGGTACGAGACGCTGGACTTCGTGGTGCTGGGCGACCTGCCGTCGCTGGTGTGGTCGGCGAACATGGCCGCCCTCGAGCTGCACCTTCCACAGTGGACGGTGTCCGCGGCGGGCGAGCGGCAGACGCCGGACCTGGTGGTGTTCGACCTCGACCCCGGCCCGCCGGCGACCATCGTCGAGTGCTGCGAGGTGGCGCTGCTGCTGCGGGAGTTGCTGGCCTCGCACGGCCTGCGGGCGCTGGCGAAGACCAGCGGGTCGAAGGGGATGCAGCTGTACGCGCCGGTCCGGACGTCGGAGCCGGACGAGACGTCGGCGTTCGCGAAGTCGGTGGCGGAGACGCTGGCCACGGAGCGCCCGGACCTGATCGTGGCGCGGATGGCGAAGAACCTGCGGCCGCGCAAGGTGTTCATCGACTGGAGCCAGAACAACCAGTACAAGACGACGATCGCCCCGTACTCGCTGCGCGGCCGCACCGCTCCGACGGTGTCGACGCCGATCACCTGGGACGAGGTGGCCGCCTGCCGCCACCCGAACGACTTGGTCTTCACCGCCGACGAGATCCTGAGCCGCGTGGAGGAACACGGCGACCTGCTGAAACCTCTGCTGGCCGAGAAGCGCCCGCGACTCCCCGAGCTGTCCTGAACGGCCGAGCGCAGCACGCACGATACGGTGACCGCGACGTTCTGTGACGAGATCGGCGCGTTGTTCGGAGGAGTGGTGGGCGATTCCGCGGGACCGCCGGGCGCGCACACGTCAGGCATCGTGTCCTGCGACATCGTCGGGCACTCCGCGGCGGACGTGTCCAGGCAGCTGTCCCGCGTCGCGGAACTGAACGAGATCGTCGCTTCGACCATTGCCACCTCTCCGGCCGGTCAGGTTGTGTGGGCGTCCGGTGGCGACGGCGGGCACGTGCTCTTTCTGCAGAAATCCTGGCAACAGCCCGCCCTCGATCTGATTCTCGCGTTGCGCACGTGGTCGGACGTCAACGACGTGCCACTGCGGATCACCGGACATCACGGCGTGGTCGCGTCCGTCCCCGGCGCTGACGGGCGCGTCCAGATGGTCGGCAACGCCATCAACTACGCCGGTTGGCTGCTGACCCAGGTCACCCACGAAGGCATCGTCGTCTCCGACGCGTTCCGTCGCGAGATCGTCGTCACCGAGACCGACCCGGTCACGACGTTCTCCGAACCCCGGTCCATTCCGCACACCGAACTTCCCCCGCAGCTTCTCTTCCTGATGTCCACGGACGGCTTTCAGTCCGAATGGGGCCGCGCTCCGCAGGGAGATCATGACGGCCTCGAGTTCGCCGTCGCGCAGGGCGGCGGCTGGGATCTCCTCTACTTCGCCAAGCGGATCTGGCAGGTGAACTCGACCGACCGCGACGTCATGCGCGCCCTGGAGGACGTCCGGCCCGATCACCTTCGTTACCAGCGGACGACGTCGGAGATGGGGGACGTCAACCCGTTCTTCGGGCATCTGAGTACGGACGAACTCCAGGAGGTGCTCCGGTTCGGCCAGCTCGTCGAACGCCGCCGGGGCGAGTTCGTCTGCCGCTACGACGAACCCGGCGACACGATGTGGGTGATCCTGCGCGGCCGGGTCGGCGTCTACAACTCCGAAGGTGACGGGTTCGGCGGCACTGCCAAACCGAAGCACGTGCAGCAACAGGGTGAGATCGTCGGGGAGCTCGCCTTCGCGTTGTCGCGCAACCGCACGGCCGATCTCGTCGCCCTCACCGACGTGGCGCTGCTGTCGTTCTCCTACGAGGACGCGCAGTTGCGGATGGCCATGACGAAGGTGGGTGAGACGGCGGCACGCCAGGTGTCCGCGTTCATCAACTATCGCGTGCTGCAACACGTCGGTGACAATGCGCCCTACCTTCTCGGCACCAACCGCACCGGCCCGCTCGCGATGGGTTCCCGGCCCTGGGAATATGCGCTGGCCGTCCTGCGCAAGCACTGTGAACTGCTCGTCGTCGACACCCGTTCGCTGGACCTGGTCCTGGACGACATCGCGCCGCCGGCATCCAGGGGCCGCGGGTTGTACATCCTCGTCGCCGGCGCGGTGCGCACGGGCGATTCGAGGAACTCGTTGCTGAAAGGCAAGGACTTTCCGGTGCTCTGGACAGACGTGCCCAACCTTGTCCCGGCCCAGCCCGGGACGTACCGGGTCCATGAGGAACCGGTGAAAGTCCTGCGTATCGCCGCCGAGGGGCTGGAAGAACTCGAGGCCCCACAACGTCAGGCACTACGCCGGACCTTGCCGCGCGCGTTGGCCAGCCCGGCCGACAAGTACGAGTTCGACGTGTTCCTCTGTCACTCCAAACGCGACTGGCCGCTGGTGTCACAGGTACGCAACCGCCTGGCCAGGGCCAACATCAGTTGCTGGGTCGACGAGGAACACACGCCCCCGGGCATCTCGGTGACGGAGTCGATGGAGCGGGGCCTGCGAAGCAGTCGCTACCTCCTCGCGTGTGTCAGCGCGGACTTCGCCCAGTCGGCGTGGGCACAACACGAGCTACGGGCGATCCTCCACCTCGACGTACAGCGCCGCAGCGGCAACTCGATCCTCGTTCTCATGCTCAACGAGCATGACGGGGACGATCTGGTGCCGCTGTTCGTGAGGGACGCCAAGCGGATCAACTACGCCAACGCGGGCGAGTTCGACGCCCTGATGACGTTCCTCCAGTCGCGCGACACCGCCGCCGGCTGAGCGTCGCTCGAACGACTACAGGACCAGCGGGGCGGAGCCGTGCTCCTGGCTCACGAAGGTGCCCTCGGCGAGGACGGCGGGTTTCGGCGAGGCAGCTGAGGCCGGGGCCTGCCCATCCTCGCGGGAGTGGTCGCGACAACCTGCTTACCGAGTGATTACGCTCGCCGGGTGACCGCTCAACCAGCACCTGACCTGGCCATGCACGAGCTGCCGGCGCCGAAGGTGGACAGCGAGGTCGGGCCGCTGCGCGCGGTCCTGCTGCACCGGCCGGGCGCCGAGCTCAAGCGGCTGACGCCGCGCAACAACGACCAGCTCCTGTTCGACAGCATCCCGTGGGTCGACCGCGCCCAGGAGGAGCACGACGCGTTCGCCGAGACACTCGGCACGCGTGACGCCGAGGTGCTGCTGCTGGCGGACGCGCTGGTCACGGCGCTGTCCGACGAGCGCGCGCACGCCGCCGCCGCGGACACGGCCGTCGACCGGCGGCGGGTGGGCCACGAGCTCGCCGACGCGCTCGGCTCGCATCTGTCCAGTATGGACAATGAAGAGCTCGCGGACGTGCTGATGGCCGGCATGACGTTCGAGGAGCTGCCGGCCGCCGAGGGCGCCTCGCTGGTGCGGAAGATGCACCACCCGCACGACTTCGTGGTCGACCCGCTGCCGAACCTGCTGTTCACGCGCGACTCGTCGGTGTGGATCGGGAACCGGGTGGCGATCGCGTCGCTCGCGATGCCGGCGCG
The DNA here is from genome assembly GCA_035995025.1 of Actinophytocola sp. Classification (GTDB taxonomy): domain Bacteria; phylum Actinomycetota; class Actinomycetes; order Mycobacteriales; family Pseudonocardiaceae; genus Actinophytocola. Next base: position 42,881 of record DASYKY010000002.1, on the reverse strand, counting down.
CGGGCGGGAGACCGCGCTGCTGGACCTGATCTACGCCTACCACCCGCGGTTCCGGGCCGCCGGCCGCGCGTACGGCGCGCACTCGGCCCCGGTGGAGGGCGGCGACGTGCTGCTGCTGGCGCCGGGCGTGCTGGCCATCGGCGTCGGTGAGCGGACCACGCCGGCGGGCGCTGAGTCCCTGGCGCGGTCGGCGTTCGCGGACGGGCTCGCGCACACCGTGCTGGCGGTGCCGATCGCGCAGGACCGGGCGACCATGCACCTGGACACGGTGTGCACGATGGTCGACCGGGACGCGGTCGTGATGTACCCGGCGGTGCGCGACACGCTGCGGGCGTTCCCGCTGCGCCCCGGTCACGACGACGGGGTCGAGGTATCGGGCCCGGTCCCGTTCCTGTCGGCCGCCGCGGAGGCGATGGGCATCGACCGGCTGCGCGTGATCGACACGGGCCTGGACCCGGTCACCGCCGAACGCGAGCAGTGGGACGACGGCAACAACACGCTGGCGGTGGCGCCGGGGGTGGTCGTCGCGTACGAGCGCAACGTGGAGACGAACGCCCGCCTCGAGGACGCCGGCATCGAGGTGCTGCGGATCGGCGGCTCCGAACTGGGCAGCGGCCGCGGCGGCCCACGCTGCATGTCGTGCCCCATCACGCGTGACTCGCTCTGACACCGGGTTGTCCACAACCCGCTGAGTTGTCCACAGCAGGCGCGTGACCAGCCTTTTTGTCGGTGGGTGCCGGTAGACTGGCATCGAGGGACGCCCCCGGGACAGGGTGGGGGTCTGCGTTTCTTGCGCTCTGCACGCGCGTGTGCGCGCGGGAAAGGTTCTGGGCGCCGCGAGTGGGGGAAGTCGGGGCCTTTCGCGGGATGCTGGGCGTCATGGGTGTGGTGCTGCTCGTTCATGGTGGGTTGTGGGGGACGAGGACGCCGAGTTCTTCTGGCAGCGGCCCGGGGTGACCGCCGGGTTGCGCCAGCACGTCCACGTGGTCGCGCCTGATCGCTTGCGCAGGGCGGCGAGCTGGGCGGCCGAGGCGGACCATCTCGCCCGGCACGTCGCGCGGCCCGTCACCGTCGTGGCCGGGTCCAACGGGTGCTCGGCGGCGGTGCGGCTGGCCGTCGGCCGGCCGGAGCTGGTGGAGCGGCTCGTGCTCGCCTGGCCGGCCACCGCGAACGACCCCGGCGTCGACAGGTTCACGCGGGAGGCGCTCGGCGAACTCGGGGCCGCGCCGGACGTCGTCGACGGGCTGCTCCGCGGGGAGACTTTGCGCGGCACGACGGACGCGGAGCTGCGACGACTCCGCATGCCGGTCGCCGTGGTCGCGGCCGTGCCGGACAACCCAGCGCATCAGCGGCGGACCGTGGACGCGATCAAGCGGCTCACCGGCGCGGTCGAGCTGGCCGGCTGCCCCGAGCCGCCGCGGGACGGGTTTCAGGCGGGCGGGTTCGTGAACGACGTCGTCCAGTTCGGGTTCACGCGCTGGTAGATCGCCTTGTCCTCGAAGCCCTCGTCGCCCGACGTGAACGCCGACGGCTCCGTGCCGACGTGCTCGAAGCCCACCTGCTCCGCCGCGTACCGGGACGCCTTGTTGCTCGCCGCCGTCGTGAGGCTCAGCCTTCGTTTGCCCAGGCCGCCCTCGGCCACCGGGCGGAACGCCCACTCCACGACGAGCGCGAGCGCCGACCGCAGCACGCCGCGGCCCCGCGAGTCCGGGTGCACCGAGTAGCCCAGCTTCGCCTCGGTGTCGTCCAGGCCGTCCAGGTCGAACAGCTGGATGTGGCCCACCATCACGTCCGCCCCCGGCTCGGTCATCGTCCAGTCGAACCGCTCGCCCACGGCCTGCGTCAGCAGGATCCGCTCGACCATCCCCGCGCCATCGGTGATCGAGCGGACCGCGTGCACCCGGCCGCCGAAGTGGCGGTTGCGCGGATCCTGCGCCAGCTCGCCGAACCGGTCGGTGTCCGACGGGCGGACCGGGCGCAGCCGCAGCCGGTCCGACGTCAGCTCCGGCGCCACGTTCCACCGGTACTTCGGCGACCGGTCGTCCGACGCGCGCAGCGAGCCGAACCACGCGTCGTGCCGGGTGCCGCGCTGCGTGGCGAACTGCGCGATCGTGCCGTCGAAGGTGAACCCGTTCGCCCACGCCACCCGCCGCGACGCCCAGTTCCCGACGTGCGCGAGCCACAACACGACCTCGAACCGCGAGAAGCCCCAGTCCAGCAGCAGCTTCACCGCGCGGCTGCACAGCCCGCGCCCGCGCGCCGCCGGGTGCAGCCCGAACGCGATCTCCGCGACCCCGGCCTCCTCGAACGCGTGCAGGCTCACCGATCCCCCGAACGGCACGCCGTCGGCCTCGAGCGCGAAGGTGAACCGCCGGCCGGACCGCCAGCCGTCCGCGATCGCCTCGAAGTAGCCGACCGCGTCCTCGCGCGCGTACGGCACCGGAACCTGCGTCCACTCGACCGACTCCGGGTCCACGCTCTGTTGCACCATCGCGTCCACATCGGACGGCCGGTGCGCACGCAGGGTGACCACGTCGTCGGTCAGCGTGGGTACGTCGTCCGGGAAGGTGCCGTTCACCGGCTTATCGTCGACGGCGCGTGGCTCTCCGTGCAACACAATTTAGGAATGCCTTACCTGATTGCATTTCGATTAGGCTATCCTAAATGTCGTCAGAAATTGCCCGCGTAGCACAACCGGTGCCTCATTGCGTATTATTCCATTATGGCGAAGAACGGCACTCTCTCCAAGTTCCACCGCATGCTGCAGGAGCAGGTGCGGAACGAGTTCACCGCATCGCAGCAGTACGTGGCCCTGGCGGTCTGGTTCGACCGGCAGGATCTGCCGCAGCTCGCGAAGCACTTCTACCGGCAGTCGCTCGAAGAGCGAAACCACGCGATGATGATCGCGCAATACCTGCTCGACAATGACATCGCACCCGCGATTTCGGGTGTCGGCGACGTGCGCACCGATTTCGAGGATGCGGCCGAGCTCGTTTCGCTGGCGCTCCAGCAGGAGAAGAACGTCACCGACGAGATCATCAACCTCGCCAAGGTCGCCCGCGACGAGGACGACTACAAGGGCGAGCAGTTCATGCAGTGGTTCCTCAAGGAGCAGGTCGAGGAGGTGTCGCAGATGACCACGATGCTCAACGTGGTCCGCCGGGCCGGCGGCAACCTCTTCGACGTCGAGAACCACCTGGCCCGCGAGTCCGTCGGCGAGACCGGCGGCGACCCGCTCGCGCCCCGCACCGCCGGCGGTCGCCTGTAGACGGTCCGGGACCCGGCCCAGGTGGGCCGGGTCCCGGAGTACCGCAGGTCAGAGCGCCAACACGCAGTCGCTACCGCCAGGTCAGGTGTCCGCGCGGGTGGCAGGGACTCCGGGACGCCCGAGGCCGCCGATCGAGCACGCTGAAGGAGGCGCGCGGGGTTGCCCCGTGGTTGCGCGAGTGCCGTTTCCTTACCTGGCGGCAAGTTGGGCGGGCAGCGTGAACCGCCCGTCCGGGCCGGGTGGGAAGTCGTGCGCCGCGACCACGGCCGCGGCCGGGATCGGGCCGTAGACGTGCGGGAACCAGGCGCCGTTCGGGTCCGGCGGGGCGCCGGGCTCCCAGCGCAGCGGCACGTCGAGGCGGGCCGGGTCGACCTCCAGCAGCACCAGGTCGTTACGACCGGTGAACAACCGGTTCGCCGGGAGGTGCACGGTGCCGAGGTCCGAACAGTGGATGAAGCCCTCGGTGTCCAGCGAGTCCGCGCGCACGGGCTCGCCCTCCCGCCAGCCGTCGCGGGTCGTGATGTGCAGGATCACGTCAGCGGATGGTGACCTGGCGGCCGACCAGGCCGTCGCGGGCACGCCGCTCGTCGCCGGTCAGCGGCGTCTTGTCGAGCGACGCGAGTGCGGCCGTGAGCCGCTCGTTCAGCTCCTCGGCCGGCTTGGTCCACTCGCGGGCGTGCTGCTCGCGGTCGAGGTCCCACACCGGGACGAGCAGGCCGTGCGCGCGGAAGCAGCCGGCGTAGCGGGAGCCGTCGCCGAGACCGAGCTCGCCCGCGGCGGACAGCCGGGCCATCGCCAGCATCAGCTGCTCCTCGGGCTCCGGGCGCACCCAGCGCAGGTGGCAGCGGTCGCCGGCCTCGACCCAGTAGGCGGCCGGGCCGATGCGCTCGGTCGGCATGATCGCGGCGTTCGCGCGCTCGAGCGATAGGGCCACATCGCCGACCGGCTCCTCGCCCTCGGGCATCCACCAGGAGAAGTCCGCGTGCACCTCGGGCTCGAGCACCTGCTTCGGGTCGACGAGATCCTGGAACCGCTCGCGGTCGGGCGACTCGTCGGTCTCCGGGCCGACGACCGGCAGCACGGCGCCCACCTCGGCCTCGAGCGCCCAGCGCAGCGCGCGGGCCATGTCGCGGCCGACGTCGCTGGAGCGGGTCTGCACCTGCAGGCCGAGCAGCGCCGACCCGTCGGCACGCACGAGCGCGGCGGCGGCCATCGGCAGGACGGTGGCGAGGGTGACCTCGCGGTCCCCCGGTGCGGCGAGCGCCAGCGGCGCGGTGGCCGACGGGACGAACTCGCGGAGCGCGATCAGCTCGCACTCGCCGGCGAGGCCCTCCAGCGGGCGGGCGACCGGCAGCTCCACCGGACCGCTCGAGCTGCCGTGGCACGCCTTGTACCGCTTGCCAGAGCCGCAAGGGCAGGGCTGGCGCGGGTTGGGGCCGTCGGTGGGGCGCTGCCTGACGGCGGATCGCTTGGCCATGCGCAGGACGCTACCGAACGCCGGACTATCCAGGCAGCCGGGGGAGCAGCAGGTGGGCGACATCGAGCGCGCGGGTGGGCCGGCCCGGTGGGTCCTCCTCGGCCGTCCATGCCTCGGAGAGCACGGCCTTGACGAACCCCCAGGCGACGACCCGGTCCAATGGCATGGCCAGCTCGTCGGCGAGCTGCTCTGCGCGTCGTGGCGCGAGGGCGGTGCGCGCGGGGTCGCGGTCGTGGGGCTCGGGGTTGAACAGGAGGGCGGCGGTCTCGTAGCCGGGGTCGCCGGCGAGCCCGTGCGGGTCGATGGCGAGCCACCCGCCGCGGGCCGACCGGAGGACGTTGTCGTGGTGCAGGTCGCCGTGCAGGGCGACGCGCGCGGGGGCGTCGGCGCACAGCTCGCGCATGAGCCCGGCGGCACGCGTCGTCAGCTCACCCGGTGGCTGCCGGTCGAACGCGCGGGCCTGCGTGACCAGGTCCGGCAGGTCGGCCGGCGCGGCGCGGGACAGCTCCCGCATGACGTTCGCGGCGATCGAGGTGGCTTCGGTGTCGCGGTGCGGGACGAGGTCGCGCAGCCGGCCGCCGGGCTCGGCCCGCTCGAGCAGCAGCGCCCCGCGGTCGAGGTCGCCGCGCAGCAGCCGGACCGCGCCACGGCCGGCGAACGCGCGCAGGGCGGGCGCCTCGCCGCGTAGCGAGTCGCCGGTGGGGACGCCGAGCTTGAGGACGGCCGGGGTGCCGTCGGCGAGGGTCACGGCGGTGACGTAGTGGTAGGTGAGGTGGAACGGCTCGCCGACGGTCAGGTCCCAGTGGCGGGCGGTGTCGTCGAGGACTCGCGGGAGGTCGGTCAGCCACCGTTCGCCCGCCGCGCCCCAGGCGCCGACCACGTTGCGGCGCAACAGGTCGGTGATCACCTGCTGAGCTGCACCCGGGTGGTGACCGGGGAGTTCGTGGCCAGGTAGCGGACGCCCAGGCGGCGGCACAGTTCCACGTCCGCCGGGTCGTCGACCGTCCACGTGTACGTCTCGTGGCCGAAGGACGCCGCGCGGGCCACGTAGTCCGGGTCGCGGCGCAGGAGGCGGATGCCCGGGCCCGTGTAGTCCGCCGCGCGGGGCAGCGAGCCGTCCCAGCGCACCGCGGACAGGTTGCTGATCAGCAGCACCGTCGGCAGCGTCGCGGAGTGCTGGCGGATGCGGCGGACGGCCAACGAGGAGAAGGACATCATCACGACCTGCGAGTCCTCTTTGGACCGCGGGCTCGCGAGGCCGTAGCGGCGCAGCAGGGCGATCACCTTCATCTCCACCAGGCCGCCGTAGCGCACGGGATGCTTGGTCTCGATGAACAGCTTCGTGGCCGGCGAGTCCGCGACCAGTTCCAGCAGCGACTCCAGGGTCAGCACCCCGGGCTCGCCCCGTTTCGGCACCCGGTCGAGCACCAGGTCGTCCGCGCTGTCGGGCATCTCCGGATGCCAGCTCGCGTAGTCCAGTTCGGACATCCGCGCCAGCGTGAGCGTGCTGACGACACCCCGCCCGGTCGACGTCCGGTTGACCGTCCGGTCGTGCACGCACACCAGGTGACCGTCGCGGGTCAGGCGGACGTCGCACTCCAGACCGTCCGCGCCCTGTTCCAGGGCGAGCGCGTACGCGGCGACGGTGTGTTCCGCCCGGTGCGCGGAGGCTCCCCGATGTGCCACGACTGCCGGCTGCACGGCGCGAATACTCGCATACAAGGGTTACCGTCGCCTGGTGTTCGATCCGAAAGATCCGGCCTTCCTTGCCGACCCCTACCCCGCGTTCGCCGAGCTGCGGGCGAAGGGCGAGGTGCACCGCCACGACGGGCTCGGGCTCGCGATCGGCGTGTCGCACGCCGCGTGCTCGGCGGTGCTGCGCGACCGGTCCGCCGGCCGGCTGTGGACGGACCGGGAACCGGTCGCCGAGTTCGCCGCGTTCAACCTGCTGCACCGCAACTCGCTGCTGGAGAACGAGCCGCCCCGGCACACCCGGCTGCGCCGGCTGATCGCCGCCGCGTTCGGCCGCGGGCACACCGCCCGGCTGGAACCGTGGGTGCGCACGGTCGCGGCGGGCATGGTCGACTCGCTCGCCGCCGCCATCGCCGCCGACGGCGAGGCCGACCTGCTCGCCCACCTCGCCGCGCCGCTGCCCGTCGAGGTGATCGCCGAGCTGCTCGGCGTGCCGGATGCCGACCGACCACGGCTGCAGCCGTGGTCGAACGCCGTCGTGAAGATGTACGAGTACGACCTCGCGCCCGAGAAGGCCGCCGCCGCGGAACGGGCGGCGGCCGGGTTCGCCGGCTACCTGCGCGCGCTCGCCGCCGACCGCGCCGCCGAACCCGGCGACGACCTCGTCAGCGACCTCGTTTCCGTCCGCGACGGCTCCGACCGGCTCACCGACGACGAGCTCGTCGGCACCGCCGTGCTGCTGCTGATGGCCGGCCACGAGGCGACCGTCAACGTGATCGGCAACGGCGTGCTCGCGCTGCTGCGCAACAGGACCGAGTGGGAACGCCTGGTCGCCAAGCCGGACCTGCTGGCGACGGCCGTCGAGGAGCTCGTCCGCTACGACGCGCCGCTGCAGCTCTTCGAACGAACCGCCACCGCACCAACCACGGTCGCCGGCTACCGGCTCGAACCGGGTGACAAGATCGCCGCGCTGCTCGGCGCGGCGGCCCGCGACCCGCTCGTGTTCGCCGACCCCGACCGGCTCGACGTCGGCCGCTCCCCCAACCCGCACATCGGGTTCGGCGCCGGCATCCACTACTGCGTCGGCGCGCCGCTGGCCCGCGTGGAGATCGCCGCCGCGCTGGCGACGCTCGTCACCCGGCTGCCGGGCCTGCGGCTCGCGGCGGAACCGCGGCGGCGGGCGGAGTTCGTGATCCGGGGCCTCCGCACGCTCCCGGTGACCGACCGGTAGTCGACAGGTACCGATTGACAATCGATAGATAGCCCGCGAAACCTCGCGCGGGAGAACCAGGAGCTCGCCTGCCTGCGGTGGCCGGCGACCGGCGTGACGGTGGTCTGATGCCGATCGTCGTGCGCATCGACGTCGAGCCGGCCAAGCGCAGGATGAGCTGGACTGCCAGCCAGGCGACCTGCTCGAGTGGGTCGAGGAGTGAGCGCGGCTAACGCCGCGAGTGGGCGAGGCGGGTCGTGCGCAGCTCCGGGTCCGGGGCGCCCGTCACGCGCAGCACCCGGAGCTGGCGAAGCTTCTTCGGGTCGACCGGTGCCAGCAGCACGGAGACGCGGCGCACGATCAGCGCGGTCAGCACCGCCACGGTCGCCGCGGCCAGGTCGGTGAGCGCGCTCAGGAGCACGCCGTCGGCCTGCGCCTGCACACCGTCGCGGAACCGCCAGGCGACCGTCGCCGCGAACAGCAGCCCGCCGGCCACCCACGCCGCCCACCAGACCTTCGTGGCGCGGGTCGGCTGCGGCCGCTCGCCGGCGGGGCGGCGCAGCACGTGGTGTTCCAGCTCGGCGAGGATCACGCCCGCCATCGCCAGGTTCACGACCGGGACCAGCAGGTACACCAGCACCTGCCAGTCGCGCCGGGGCGGGGTCTGCTCGGCGGACTCGGCCGCCGCGTGCCGGGCCAGCAGCAGCCACCAGATCGTCACCGCGCCCGCGACCACGCCGAAGGCCAGCGCCAGCACCGCGCCGATCGTCACCACCGCGTCGGAGGTGGCCACCACGCTGTCGGACAGCGCGCCGCCGCGGCTGCGCAGCAACAGGACGTAGCGCCAGATCTCGCCGCCCGCCGCCATCAGCGCCAGCCCGGCCAGCGCCCACATCATCGACATGGCGTGCCCGCCGACCGAGCGCACCCGCTCGACGGTGACCGGCTCGCCCGCGCGCGGGTTCGTGCCGGGCACGGCCGTCGGCCAGCGCCAGGCCAGCGGCGGGAAGCCCCAGCGGGGGTTGTCGCGGTAGGCGGGCGGCCCGAGGTAGGGCAGCCGGCGCCGCGGCGGCCGCGACGCGCGGTGCGGGCTCGTGGCCACCCACCTGGTCATATGACCTGGGGTTCGCCGTCGGCGGCGGCGAGGTCGCGGCCGGCGGCGTGCCAGGACTGCATGCCGCCGTCGACGTTGCGGGCGTCCCAGCCGTTGGCGTTGAGGTAGGCGGTGACGCGCGCGGACCGGCCGCCGCTGCGGCAGATGACCAGGACCTCCTGATCGGCGGGCAGCTCCTCGAGGCGGCCGGCGAGCTCGCTCATCGGGATGTGCTGTGCGTGCGGCGCGTGGCCGGCGTCCCACTCGTCCTGCTCGCGCACGTCCAGCAGGACGGTCTGCTGCGGCAGCTCGGCCGGGAGGTCGGGCACGGTTACCGAGGGGACCTGCGATGGCATCACATCGACGATGCTGCCACGCCGTCCCGTAGGACGCCCGTGAGCCGGGCTACTTCCCGAGTGCGGCGAGCGCCTCGCCGACCTTGGCCAGCCCGGCGGCGTCCAGCGGCAGGCGGCCGCGGCCACCGGCGATGGTCTGGCCGCCGCCACCGATGTCCACCTTGTCCGCCTCGCCGTAGCCGGCGCTCGTGACGACGTAGTGCCGGCCGCCCGGCAGGTAGACGCCGAAGTGCTGCATCGGGGCCTGCGGGTCGGAGTAGTCCGGCTGGTACATCTGCAGCACGGCACCGCTGCCGAGGGTCGTGCGCATCGGGCGTTCGCAGCTGCCGTAGGCGGAGACGTCGGAGTCGGCCGCCTCGGTCGGGGAGCCGCCGAAGCCGCCGACCTCCAGCTGGACGGAGCCGGGGCCGTCGCCCATGTCGACGTTGACCTCGAGGTAGCCGCGGGGAGCGTCGGTCTTCGGCGAGCGCGGTGCCCAGCTCTGGTACACGACCTGCGGCTCGGTGCCGGTCTGCGCGCTGACGCTGTCGACGAGGCGCGCGCGGACGTCGCCCTGGTTCGGCAGCGCGAGCTCGTCCGGCTCGGGGGCGGCGGGCGCGCCCATGCAGTACTCGCTGCCGTGCGGGGTGATGCGGGCGCCGACCCAGTTCCAGCCGGGCAGCAACGCCATCGGCGGCGCGGTGCCCCGCGACGAGGGCGGCGCGTTCCCCGGCATGTTCGGCGTGCTGGGCGGTTGCTGCTCGTTGGTGGTCGGCGCGGTCGGCGCGGTCGTGGTGGTCGGCGTGGTGGTCGGCGCTGGGCCGGCCGGCCGGCCGGCCTGGCCCTCGGTGGCGGTGCGGAGCAGCACGCCACCGACCCCGATCGCGGCGACGACGCCGACCACGGCCGCGACGGTAGCGCCGCGCTGGACGAGGGTGCGCCGGCGGCCGCGGCGGACGACGCTGTCGAGGGTGGTGGTCACCGGCGGCGCTGGCACGTCGGCGACCGCGCGGATGGCCGCGCGCGTCCGGTCGTCTGCTGTGTCGTCGCCGGTCATGCGTTCCTCGCAAGGTTCGGGTCGCCCCGGTAGGCCTCGCGCAAGGTGGCGAGGCCGCGGGCGGTCTGGCTCTTGACGGTGCCGGCGGAGCAGCCGAGCGCGCCGGCGACCTGCTCGACGGACAGGTCGGCGACGAAGCGGAGCACGAGCACGGCGCGCTGGCCCGGGGGCACGGCCATGAGGGCGGCGTGCATGGCCATTCGCTCGTCGGAGCTGTGGTCGGGTGGGACCGCCTGTTCCGGCGGCTCGGCCACCGCGTGCTCGCGGCTGCGGCCGCGGCGCCGGCTGTCGAGGAAGACTCTGGTCAGGACGGTGCGCAGGTAGGCGTCGACGGTCTCGATGCGGATCCTGGCCCAGCGCCCGTAAACGCGGACGAAGGCGTTCTGCGCGATCTCCTCCGCCTCACTCCAGCTTCCGCACATGGCGTACGCGATCCGTCGCGCGCCCTCGAAACGGGTCGAGAAGAACTCGGCGAAATCCTGGTCCCGTCCGCGCACCCCTGACCACCTCCGCCCCATCTACGCCGAAGTGCCCACGACGGTTGCATGTTTGCGGGAAGGTTGGCAGGTGGAGTTGACACTTGACGCGCAACTCGCTGGGGCACTGGAACAAGCACCGAACGTGCTGGCGATCTACGACGGGACCCGGACGCGGCCGGCCGACATCCGCGCGGCACTGGACCGGGTGCGTCCCGGGAGTGTCCGGTCCGTGACGGGCAACGGCGATCGGCGCATCTACGAGCTTGCGGCGACGCCGACGTCCGCCGAGTCGAGGGTGATCGTGGTCGAGCACCGGGATCCCGCGCTGCCGGAGGTGCGGAGCTCGCTGGCCAAGCAGCCGCACCAGGTGATCCGGGTCGACGGCGTCGAGCGGCCTGTCGACCACCAGCTGGCCGGGTACACCGCCGACACCGACGACGGGGTGGACCGGCTCGGCATCTCGCCCGACGTGGACATGCTGGCCGATCTCGTGTCGTCGCGGTTGATCAAGCCGCCGCTGTCGATCGGGCTGTTCGGGAACTGGGGCTCTGGCAAGAGCTTCTTCATGCGGCAGCTGCGGGAGCGGGTGCGCACGCTCGCCGACGCGGCGGCCGCCGAGGAGAAGGCGCGGGGCGAGCACGGGCGGGACGTGTCGTCGTACTGCTCTTGCGTCCGGCAGATCACGTTCAACGCCTGGCACTACGCCGAGGCGAACCTGTGGGCGAGCCTCGCGGCGCACATCTTCGACAACCTCGCGTCCGGCGGCTCGGAGGACGACCTGCAGCGGCGGGCCGAGGAGCTCGCGAAGCTGCGCAGCGAGGAGAAGTCGCTGCTGACGCAGCTGTCCGCGGCGCGGCTGGAGCGGATGATGGTGGCCGCACAGCACGACCGCGAGCCGTTCACGCTCGACCTGACCCACGACGACCTGCGCTGGGTCGGCAAGCTGCTCGGCGTCTCCGACACCTCGATCGACCAGGTGCGCGAGGCAGCGAAGGGGATGCTGGGGTTCCGGGCGAAGGTGCGCCAGGTGCTGTCGCTGTTCCGGCGCAGCAGGCTGGCGTGGATCCTGCTCGGGTCCGGTCTCGTGCTGACCGCCGGGATCGTGCTGCTGCTGCGGAGTCCACTGTGGCCGGCCCTGGTCGCGCTGGTGTCGACGGTGGTGGCCGCGGTGACGCCGTTCGCGCGGGAGGTGTCCAAGGCGGCGGCGCGGATCAAGTCGGCCGCGGACACGAAGAAGGCGTCGAGCGGCAAGCGGCTGGCGGAGCTGGACGTGGAGACCGAGCGCCTGGAGCGGGCGGTCGCGGAGCTGGCGCCGGGCCGCGACGCGACGGCGTTCGCGCGGTCGCGGCTGGCGAGCGAGGACTACACGCAGCACCTGGGTGTGGTGTCGTTGCTGCGGCGGGACCTGGAGACGTTCGCGGCGATCCTGGCGAAGGAGCAGCAGGCGGACGGCGGGCTCGAGCGGATCGTGCTGTACATCGACGACCTGGACCGGTGCCCGCCGGACGTCGTGGTGAAGGTGCTGGAGGCGATCCACCTGCTGGTGGCGCTGCCGGTGTTCGTGGTGGTGGTGGCCGTGGACGCACGGTGGCTGCGGCAGTCGATCGAGCAGCACTACGCGCAGATGCGCCTGTCTGCGGCGAACTACCTGGAGAAGATCTTCCAGATCCCGTTCCAACTGTCCCCAATGGACAAAGATGGCTTCGGCGACCTGGTCCGGACGCTGGCCGGCACGGCACAGGTCGCACCGCCCGAGCTGCCCACGCCGGCCGAGCCGCCCACACCGGCTGAGCCGCACGCGCCGCCCACGTCGGCTACGCCGCCCGCGCTGCCTGCGCTGCCCGCGCCGCGTTCGCCCGTCGTGTCGGCGCCCGCGCCTCCCGCAGCGGAGTTGCGGCCGCGGCAACTCGAGATCACGGCCGCGGAGCTGGACTTCCTGGCGCGGCTGGCACCACTGGTGCCGTCCCCGCGGGCGACGAAGCGCCTGGTCAACCTGTACCGGCTGCTGCGGGCGCGGCTGTCCGGTCCGGAGCTGGAGGCGTTCGTGTCGGGCGACGGTTCGGCGGCGGCGCTGGTGCTGCTGGCCGTGCACGCGGGCGAGGGCGCGGCGGCGGACGGCCTGTTCGCGCGCATCGGCGCGGCGGGCAGCGGGATGACGTCGTGGCGCGCGCTGCTGGACCGCTACCGCGAGGACGACGACGTGGAGACGTTGTGCGCGCAGCTGTGCGCCATCGACGACATGCCGGACGCACTGGCCGTGTACCGCCAGTGGCTCCCCCTGGTCCGCCGCTTCTCGTTCGGCGCCTGACCGCCCACCACAGGTCGCGCGCACACGCGCGTGCAGAACGCAAGAAACGCAGACCCCCACCCTGTCCCGGGGGCGTCCCTCGATGCCAGTCTACCGGCCACCCCTGACAAAAAGGCTGGTCAGCCGCGAGCTGTGGACAACTCGCGCGGTTGTGGACAACTCGCACAAGGACGGGAGCACCCCCGCGGTGCCCCCGTCCTTGTTGCGTCCTTAGTGGACGACCGCCTTCTCGGCGTGGGCGCCGGTCAGGGAGCGGACCTCCATCTCGGCGTACTTGGCGTCGTTGCGCTCCTTCGAGAACACCGTGCCCAGGTAGCCGAGCAGGAACGCCGCCGGGATCGACACGATGCCCGGGTTGTCCAGCGGGAACCAGTGGAAGTCGACGCCCTGCAGCATCGACGGGCTCTTACCGGTCGCGTCGATCGGCTTGCCCGACACGGCCGGCGAGAAGACGATCAACACCAGGCAGACGGTCAGGCCGCCGTAGATGCTCCACAGTGCACCCGAGGTGTTGAACCGCTTCCAGAACAGCGAGTACAGGATCGTCGGCAGGTTCGCCGACGCGGCCACCGCGAACGCCAGCGCCACGAGGAACGCGATGTTCTGGCCGTTGGCGAGGATGCCACCGAGGATCGCGATCGCCCCGATCACCACCGCGGTGATGCGGGCGACGCGGACCTCCTGCCGCTTGTCGTCGACCACGCCCTTCTTGATGATGTTCGCGTAGATGTCGTGCGCGAACGACGCCGACGCGGTGATCGTCAGGCCGGCCACCACGGCGAGGATCGTCGCGAACGCGACCGCGGCGATGATGCCCAGCAGCACCGTGCCGCCCAGCGCGTACGCCAGCAACGGGGCCGCCGAGTTCGTCTTCCCCGGCGCGGCGTTGATCGCGTCCGCGCCGACCAGCGCGCCGGCACCGTAGCCGAGCACCAGCGTGAACAGGTAGAAGATGCCGATCAGCCAGATCGCCCACACGACCGACTTCCGCGCCTCCTTGGCCGAGGGCACGGTGTAGAAGCGCATCAGGATGTGCGGCAGGCCGGCGGTGCCGAGCACGAGGGCCAGCGCCAGCGACACGAAGTCGAGCCTCGTCGTCCCGGTCTTGCCGTACTGCGCGCCCGGGTTGAGCAGCTTCTCGCCACCCTCGCCGACCTTGGCCACCGCGTCGCCCAGCAGGCTGGACAGGTTGAAGCCGTACTTGCCGAGCACCCACACGGTCATCACGAACGCGCCGATGATCAGCAGCGTCGCCTTGATGATCTGCACCCACGTGGTGCCGCGCATGCCGCCGATGATCACGTAAAGGATCATGATCACGCCGACGACCGCGATCACGAGTGCCTGGCCCGCCTTGGCCTCGATGCCGAGCAGCAGCGCGACCAGGCCGCCCGCGCCCGCCATCTGCGCGAGCAGGTAGAAGATCGACACGACCAGCGTGGACACCGCCGCGGCGGCGCGCATCGGGCGCTGCTTCATGCGGAAGCTCAGCATGTCGCCCATCGTGTACTTGCCGGTGTTGCGGAGCAGCTCCGCGACCAGCAGCAGCGCGATCAGCCACGCGACGAGGAAGCCGATCGAGTAGAGGAAGCCGTCGTAGCCGTTGACCGCGATCGCGCCGGCGATGCCGAGGAACGACGCCGCGGACAGGTAGTCACCGGAGATCGCGATGCCGTTCTGCGCGCCGGTGAACGAGTGCCCGGCGGCGTAGTAGTCCACGGCCGTCTTGTTGCTGCGGCTCGCGCGGAACACGATCACCAGCGTGATCACGACGAAGACGGCGAAGATGCTGATGTTGAGGGCGGGGTTGCTGCCCTCGACGCCCGCGGCCAGGTTCATCGCACACCTCCCTCGACGTCGGTGTCGGCGTCATCGTCGGAGCCCTCGACGTCGCGGCGGATCTTCTCGGCAACCGGGTCGAGCTTCCGGTTGGCGTGCCGGACGTACAGGCTGGTGATCAGGAAGGTGGAGACGAACTGCAGCAGGCCGAAGATCAAGCCGATGTTGATGTTGCCGAAGACCTTGGTCGACATGAAGCCGTGCGCGTAGTCGGACAGCAGCACGTACAGCAGGTACCAGAGGAGGAACGCCACGGTCATCGGGAACACCCAGCCGCGCAGTCTGCGCCGCAACTCGGTGAACTCCGCGCTGTCCTGGATCTCCGTCCAGTCGGGGTCCGCCTCAGGCAACGGACCCTGGTCGGTGCCACTCACGATGTCTCCCGCAATAGGTCCAAGAAGCGATACTTGTGCCGATTGACCGTAGGAAGATCGAGGTGTCCGGAGAATCGTCCGCGGTCGAACCGCGCCGACGCACGACGAACGGCCGACGAACGGTTCGTTCGCGCGCCGACTGGCCCTACGTCACGTCTTCGTCGCGAAGCGCGCGGAGCCGGTCGGCGGGTGAGGTGAGCCGAGCCTCGTCGAGGTGCAGGCGAAGCATTGCGGTCCGTGACCAGCTGGGCGGCCGACCACGGCTCGACACGACGATCATCACGACGAACGCGAGCGGCACCGACCAGGGCGCGGGCTGGGCGACGAGGATCGCGAGCCACCCGTTGACCGGTAACCCCCAGAGCGTGCAGGCGATCGCACCGCTGGACGCGCACAGGCCGACGAGCACGCCGGTCATCGCGCCGGCGACGGTGAGCCGCGGCCACCAGATGCCGAGCACGAGCAGCGGGCAGAAAGTGGACGCGGCGACGGTGAACGCCCAGGTGACGAGGATGCCCGCGTCGAACCGGATCGCCTGCAGCGCAAGGAGGACGACGACCGCGGTGACGGCGACGACGGTGAAGCGCAGCCGGCCGAGGCCGCCGCCGGGCAGCAGGTCGTAGGAGATCGCGCCGGAGACGACGAGGACGAACCCGAGGGAGGTGGCAAGGAACGCGGCGAACGCGCCGCCGGTCAGCAGCGCGGTGAACGTGTCGCCGGGCCAGCCGGAGTCGACGCGCGCGGGCAGCGCGACGACGACGGTGTCGGTGGCGCCGGACAGGTAGAGCTGCGGCACGAGGACGCGGCCGAGGACGCCGTAGATGCCGGGGAACAGGTAGAAGATGCCGAGCAGCGCGACGGTGAACGCGGCGGTGCGGCGGGCGGCGCGGCCGTCGGGACTGGTGTGGAAGCGCATGATCACGTGCGGCAGCCCCATCGTGCCGAGCGCGAGCGCGACGACGAGCGCCCAGGTGCCGAGCAGCGGGTGGCCGTCGTCCTTCAGGTCGAGCAGGGGACGCTCCCAGCCGGCGCCGCCGGGCCGCGCCTCGCCGGCGACGTCGGGCACGTGCTCACCCGCGGGGAAGGTGACGATGCTGCCCTGCGGGACGGTCCAGTCCCCGGTCTTCGTCTCACTTGTCCGTCCGATTCGGATGGTGGTGGGCTCGGTGAACGTGAGCGTGGTGCCGACGCTGAACGTGACGCGGGTGTCGTGGTCGAACTCGGTGAACTCGACGGGGTGGACGGCCTCGTCGCGGGTCTGCGGGCCGACCTGGATGAGCAGCCAGATGGCCGGGACGATGAAAAGAAACAGCTTGAGGACGAACTGGAAGGCCTGGACATAGGTGGCCGCGCGCATCCCGCCGAGCGCGAGGGTGACGGCGACGCCCGCGCCGGCGATGACGACACCCACCCAGTAGGGACTGTTGCTGACCGCGGACAGGACGAGTCCGGCGGTGCGGAACTGCGGGACGAGGTAGAGGCCGCCGATGACGAGGATGATGATCGCGGTGACTCTTCTGAGCGCGGGCGAGGCGAAGCGGGCCTCGGCGAAGTCGGGGACGGTGAGCGCGCCGGAGCGGCGCATGGGGGCGGCGACGAGGACGAGCATGGCGATGTAGCCGGCGGTGAATCCCACCGGGTACCAGAGTGAGCCGATGCCGTCCTTGACCACGAGCCCTGCGACGCCGAGGAACGAGGCGGCGGACAGGTACTCACCGGACACGGCGGCGGAGTTGAGCAGCGGCGAGACGCGGCGGCTGGCGACGAGGAAGTCGGACGTGGTGCGCATCGCGGCCACGCCCCGCAGTCCGATGAGCAGCGTGATCAGCACGACGGGCGCAACCGCGAATGCGCTGATCACGACCCGCCCCGGCAAAACCTCCAGCGCGCGCGCACGCGCGTGCAGAACGCCAGAAACGTAAGCCCCCACCCTGTCCCGGGGGCACCCCTCAGCGCCAGTCTACCGGCGACCACCGACGAAAAGGGCCGAGCGGCGTCGCTTGTGGACAAGTTCGTCGGTTGTGGACAACTCGTCATGGGGAGTCGTCCTCCGCTTGTTCCGCGCGGCGGAGTTGCCATAGGGACAACAAGGTCAGGGCCGGGTACGGGAGCACCGCCAGGACCAGCCAGGACAGCGGGATTCCCCACACGCGCACGGTGTCCAGCGCCGGGACGAGCGCGAACACCAGCGGCAGGCCCAGCATCCCGGCGAACAGCAGCGCCAGCGGGGCCACCGCCAGCCTGCGTTGCGCCTTGTACAGCTCCGCCGCCCGCTCGGCGCCCGCCGGGTCCAGCTTCGGGACCCGCCAGCGGCCGCGCAGCCGTCGCCGGGAGTGGGCAAGGCGGGTCTGCGGGCTCATCACCGCGACCCGCTTGTGGCCCGGCATCAGACTCGCCGTTCGGAGCGGTCCAGGCGGCCCGCTCGCGCCGCGGCCAGGAGTCGGTCGCGTAGGTCGCGCGCGTGGCGGCGGCTCACCGGCACGTCGCCGAGGTCCGTGTGGGCCAGCAGGCCGCCGACCGAGTCGCTGCGCAGCTCGCGGACGGCGTCCAGTGCCACCAGGAAACCCCGGTGCACCCGCACGAAGCCCGCCGGGCCCCAGTACTCCTCCAGCCGCGAGATCGGCATCCGTACCACGTGCACCCCGGACATCGCATGCAGCCGGACGTAGTCGCCGTGCGCCTCGACGAACTGGACCTCGCCGCGCCGCACGTACCGGGTCCGGCCCGCGCTCTCCACCGGCAGCGCGGCCATCGCGTCGGGCGGCGGCTCGGGCGCCGTGCGAGCGGCGGGGATGCCGCGGTTGACCCTGGTCAGCGCGTCCGCCAGGCGCTCCGCGCGGACCGGTTTCAGCAGGTAATCCACCGCGCCGATACCGAACGCCGCGACCGCGTGCTGCTCGTAGGCCGTCACGAACACGATCGCCGGTGGCTCGGACAGCTTCGTCAGCAGCGACGCCAGCTCGAGGCCGTCCAGGCCCGGCATCGAGATGTCCAGAAACACGGCGTCGAACCGGCCGTTCTGGATCATCCGCAGCGCCGAGAGCGGGTCGCCCGCCGCCGAAACGTCCGACACCGCGGGCGACTCCCGCAGCAGCCGGCACAGCTCGTCCAGTGCGACCTCGACGTCGTCCACCGCCAACACGGTAAGGCTCACGACGCCCCCTCGCAGGCTCGGTGACGCCGCTCGCGGTCGCCCTGTATCCGATGGTTCGCTCCGCAAGCTCCGCTCACCCGGGCATCACCCCCGGCTGGAACCGCGGGATGCGCACGACCACCCGCGTCCCCTCGCGCGGCGCGGTCTCCACCACCAGGCCGTACCACGGCCCGTAGACGCTCCGCAGCCGTCTATCCACGTTGGACAGACCGACGCTGTTCGTGCCGCCGCGGCCCGCGAGGATCTCCGCCGCCAGCGCCGGGTCCATGCCGAGGCCGTCGTCCTCGACGCTGATCGCGCAGTCGTTGCCCTCCGCCTCGCCGCGCACCAGCACGTGCCCGGTGCCCCTGCGCGGCTCGATGCCGTGCCGAATCGCGTTCTCCACCAACGGTTGCAACACCAGGTACGGCAGCGCGACCGCCAGCACCTCCGGCGCCACCCGGACCTGCACGGACAGCCGCTCGCCCAGCACCGCGCGCTGCAGCGCCAGATACGTCTCGATCGCGTGGAACTCGTCGGCCACCGTGGTGTACTCGCCGTGCCGGGCAAGGCTGTAGCGGATGTAGTCGGCGAAGTCGATCATCAGCTCGCGTGAGCGGTCCGGCTCCGAGCTCACCAGCGCGGAGATCACGGTCAGCGCGTTGTACACGAAGTGCGGCGAGATCTCCGCGCGCAGCGCCCGCAGCTCCGCCTGCGCGGCCAGCTCCGCGGACGCCTCCAGCATCCCCCGCTCCAGCGACTCGACGATCCAGTCCGCCGCCACCCGCATCGCCGAGCGCCGCACCGCGCCGTACACGACCAGCACGCCGGCCAGCTCGTGGTGGACGTGCAGCGGCAGCGCGACCAGCGGCGGCCGGCCGACCTTCGTCTCGCTGTGCAGGACCTCCTCGACCAAGACGTTCGCCGCCCGCTCGTCCGCCGGCGGCGCGGGCGCCCACACCGGCCGGCCGGACAGGTCCGCGAGGCCCACCCGGTCCGCCTCGAGCAGCCTGCGCACCCCGCGCGCGGCGGCACGCACGCCGGACCCGGTGAGGCCGTGCTTCAGCTGCTCCGCGATGTGCCGCGCCGCGCTCAGCACCGCCACCGGATCCGCGCGTGACCAGGGCCGCAGGCGCGCCCGTGCCGGTGCCGGGTCCGGCGCTCGGTCGGCGGACACCGCCATCGGCGCTCCCATCGTCGGCGATCGGGGCTCGCAGGCGATCGTAATGGCCGTAACGCCCGGACTACGACCGCGACAGGAACGACAGTAACGCCGAGCGGAACCCTTCCGGATCCTCCAACCAGGGCAGATGACCGGCCGCGGGCAGCGCAACGCGCGTCACGTCCGGCAGCGCGGCCGCCAGCGAGTCCACCGCCGAGCGCGGCCGGATGTCCTGCGCGCCGTCGACGATCAGCGTCGGCACCGTGAGCTTGCGGCACGCCTCGACGAGCTCGGCCTCGTGCCACGTCGCGCGCATCTCCGCGGTGAGCAGGGCGTTGCACTCGTAGTTGACCTCGAGCCACGGCGTGGCCATCCGCTCGGCGTGCCCGACGGCCGTCTCCCGGTCCGCGAAGTCCGCCGACCACCGCAGGACCGCGAGCTGGCGGTCCTCGTCGACGGTGCGGTCGCGGCCCTGCAGCTCGACGACCCGCGCCAGGTCGTCGCCGAGACGGGCGGCGAGGTTCTCCTCGTACGCCGCGTGCCAGTCGGACCCGAGCCCGGTGCCGGAGACGTACACGAGCCTGCTGACCCGGTCCGGGTGCTCCAGGGCGTACCGCAGGGCCAGCTGCGCGCCCCACGAATGCCCCAGCAGCGCCACCTTCGCCGGCCCGAAGTGCGCGCGGACCGCCTCCAGGTCGGCGACCGTGCGGGCCAACGAGTACGGGCCGCGCCGCTCGGAACGCCCGCACCCGCGCTGGTCCCAGCGGATCACGTGCAGGTCGTCGTGCAGCATCGCGGCCAGGTCGCCGAACTGGTCCCACGCGCCGGGCCCGCCGTGGCACACGATCAGCGGGTCGCCGGAGCCGATCGTGACCGCCCATAGCCGGCGGCCGTCGTCCGCGGCCACGGGCCGCATCTGCAGTGGTGACCTCATTTGCGGTGCCGCCCGTCCGCCAGCCGCGCGCGTTCCTCGGCCGTGCCGAACCGGGCGACCGCGCGGTCGCGGATGAATCCGAGCCCGTCGGGGGCGTGCATGCGCAGCCGGATCTGCGCCAGGTCCGCGGGCAGCTTGTTCTGCGTCGCCTTGCTCACGAGGATCACCGTAAGGAATGCCACTGGGACGGTGATCAGCGCGGGTTGCCCGAACACTCCGGGCGCCCAGTCGCCGGTGAACCCGCTGACCGTGTTCAGCACCAACGAGGTCAGCACGAGACCGCCACCGACGATCATGCCGGCCGCCGCGCCGACCCACGTCAGCCGCCGCCACCACACGCCGAGCAGCAGGACCGGGCAGAACGTGGACGCCGCCATCGCGAACGACATGCCGACGCTCAGCGAGATGTCCGAGGGCCGCAGCACGATCGCGAGCGCGAGCGGCGCGCCGCCGGCGATCGCCGTTGCGAAGCGGAAGTCCCGCACCCGGCCGCGTAGCACATCGGTCGACAGCACGCCGGACACGCTGACCACGAGCCCCGACGAGGTGGACAGGAACGCGGCGAACGCGCCCGCGGTGGTGACCGCGCCGAGAATCTGGCCGAGCAGCCCGGGCGCGATCTTGGTCGGCAGCAGCAGCACGGCCGCGTCGGTCCGGCCGGTGACGAGCAGCTCCGGCACGTACAACCGGGACAACGCGCCGAGCAGGATCGGGAACAGGTAGAACAACGACAGCAGCAGCAGGATGTGCAGGGACGTGCGGCGCGCGGCGCGGCCGTCCGGGTTGGTGTAGAAGCGGACGAGCACGTGCGGCAGGCCCATCGTGCCGAGGAACAACGCCAGCATCAGTGAGTACGTGGCGAACAGGTCGCCCGCACCCGCCGCGGGACGCAGCCAGCTCGCGTTGTCCGCGGGCGCGCCGAGCACGACCGGAACCGACGAGCCCGGCGAGAAATGCAGGTCCGTGCCGGCGTCGGCGGTGTGCTCGCCGGCCGGCCAGTAGACGGTGCCGGACGCCGGGGTGCCGTCGACCGTGCCGTCCGCGCTCAGCACGACCGCCTTGTCGACGCGGACGGTCACCGGGGTGTCGACGCGCACCGTGGTGGCCTTGGTGAACGTGGGCGGCAGGTCCTCGGTGAGGCCGGTGATGGCGCCGCCGCGCGGGCCGCCGTTGCCGATGAACAGCACGCACATCACGAAGGTCGGTGCGGCTATGGCAAACAGTTTCAACCAGTACTGAAACGCCTGAACCACCGTGATCGCCCGCATCCCGCCGCCGAACACGTTGACGATCACGACGATCGTCACGAGGAGCGCACCGACCCAGGTCGGCACCGGGAGGACGTTGGCGAGCGCGAGCCCCGCGGCCTGCAGCTGCGGGACGACGTAGAGGATCCCGATGAACACGACGAACGCGGCGGCGAGCCCGCGCAGCGCGCGGGAGCCGAGCCGGGCCTCGCAGAAGTCGGGCAGCGTGTAGGCGCCGGACCGGCGCAGCGGCGCGGCGACGAACAGCATCAGCGCCAGGTAGCCGGCGGTGAAGCCCACCGGGTACCAGAGCGCGTCCGCGCCGTCCTTGAGCACGAGGCCGGCGACGCCGAGGAACGACGCGGCGGACAGGTACTCGCCGGACACCGCGGCGGCGTTGCGGCGGGACCGCACGGTTCGCCGTGCGACGAGGAAGTCCTGGGTGGTGTTGGCGGTGCGCGACGAGCGGAATCCGATGTAGAACGTCGCGGCGGTGACGAGCAGGATCCCGGCAAGCGCCCAAACCTTTGCGTCCACCGATGGGGTCCTAACGAGAGCCGGCTACTTCTCCACCATCGCGACGAACGCCTGTTCCTGTCGCTCGGCTACGCGGTTGTACCAGTAGCCCACCCCGAACAACAACGGGAACGGCAGCACCCCGATGACCAGCCACGGCAGCCGCACGCCGGCGACGTTGACCTCGGCGAGCGTGGGGACGAGGAAGAACACCGCCGGGACCGCCGCGAGGATCCCGACCGCGAGCACCCAGAGCCTGATGGCGATGTGGAACTGGTGGCGGACGAACTGGCTGACCAGCTCCTCGCCGTAGCTGGTCTGCTCCTCCAGCTCGACGACCGTGCGCAGCACGGTGACCGGCGCGCGCGAGTCGGCGAGCACGACGCGCTTGCGGCGCGGCTTGGTCGGCGGGTCCCGGTAGGGCTTCTCGGGGGGCGGCGGCCCGGCCGCGTGACGACTCACGACAGCCCCTCGCAGGCTCGGGGCTGCCGCTCGCGGTCGCCCTGCGCCGACGATTCGCTCGCAAGCTCGCTCATACGCCCCCGCGCCGCGTGATGCGGTCCTTGAGCTCACGGGTGTGCCGGCGGCTGACCGGGAGCTTGCGCTCCTCCTCGCCGATCACCACGTGGTAGCCGTTGCCGCCGAGCTGCAGCTCGGTGATCAGGTTGATCGGCACCAGGTAGGACCGGTGGATGCGCACGAAGCCGGCCTTCTCCCAGCGTTCCTCGAGCTGGGCCAGCGGGATGCGGACCAGGTGGGAGCCCTCGGAGGTGAACAGGCGCGCGTAGTCGCCCTGCGCCTCGACCCAGCGGACCGCGCTGCGCGGGATCAGTTTCGTGGTGCCGGCGAGCTCGACGGGGATGACCTCCTCGTCGCTCGGCTCGGGGCCGGGGGCGACACCCGCCTGTTCGCTGGTGAGGCCGTCGCCGCGCAGCTTGGAGATGACGCGCTGCACCGCGCGGTCCATGCGGGTCTGGTCGCACGGCTTCGGGATGAAGTCGACCGCGCCGAGCTCGAACGCCTCGACCGCGTCGTTGCCCTCGCCGTGGCCGGTGATGAACACCAGCACCGGGGACGGCTTGAAGCCGGCGAGGACCTTGGCCATCTCCATCCCGGTGAGCCCGGGCATCTTGAGGTCGGAGAAGACGGCGTCCACGATCGGCCGGCCGGAGTTGCGCCGCGCGCTGAGCTCCGGGTCGTCGCCGGCGAGCTGGCGCAGCGCCTCGGTGGCGTCGAACGCCGGGATGACCCGGCGCACGTAGCGGTTGCCGTCCAGCCGTTCGAGCATGAGGTCCATCCCGTCCTTCTCGTCGTCAACGGCCAGGACGACGAGACCGGGGGTGTTGGCTGAGGTACTCACGGTGAGGTGCATCTTGCCGATCGGGAGAGCCAAATGTCCATGGTCAACCTCCTGCTTGCCCCGCCCGGGTGACCACGGGCTCGAACGTGCGCACTCGAAACAACTCTGAGCACTCCTCTTACAGGCCGAATCGCGACCAGGTCGCCCGGACCTCCACGGCCTCGAGCGCGCCCATGACCCGGTCGGCCGCGCTCACCCCGGCGGCCACCCCGCCGATGCCGAGGCGCGCGAGCAGCGGCCGTTTCGGCTCGGCGACGGTGATCTCCGCTTCCGGGTACCGCTCGGCGATGACCTCGCGCAGGTTGCCGACGCCGTCGACGAGCCCCAGCTCGAGGGCCTTCGCGCCGGTCCAGATCTCGCCGGTGAACAGGTCGTCGTCGCTGCGCAGCCGGTTGCCGCGGCGCTCCTTGACCCAGCCGACGAACTGGTCGTGCAGCTGCGTCTGCAGGCTCTTGAGCCACTCGACGTCCTCGTCCTTCTCCGGACGGAAGGGGTCGAGCCGGACCTTGTGCGCGCCGGCGGTGTAGACGCGGCGCTCGACGCCGACCCGCTCGAGGAGCCCGTTGAGCCCGAAGCCCGCGGTGACGACGCCGATGGAGCCGACCAGCGAGGAGGAGTGGGCGTAGATCTCGTCGGCGGCGCAGGCCAGCCAGTAGCCGCCCGAGGCGGCGACGTCCTCGCAGAACGCGAGCACGGGGACGCGCTTGCGCCGGGCGAGCTCGCGGATCCGCTCCCCGACCAGGGCGGACTGCGTGGGCGCACCGCCCGGCGAGTTGATCGCGAGCGCGACGGCCCGGAGACGTTCGTGGTCGAAGGCCCGGTTCAGCGCGGACTCGACGGTGTTGATGTTGATCGTGCCGCGGGCCAGCGGGGATGGCGTCGGCGTGATGACGCCGTGCAGCTTGACGACGGCCACCACGGGCCCGCTGTGGCCGCGGCTCTTCGGCAGCTTCGCCGCCAGCTTGTCGGTGACGCTCATATGTCAACCCTAGGCGCGGATCGGTATCCAGCCGGTGAGCCGGGGCCTCCTGTTTGGGTGGGGGTGTATTCGTCATGGACAAGAACGGCCAGGTGACCTGGCGGGCGTGGCTCGGCACGGGCGACGACGACGCGATCGAGCAGCTCGACGTCGCGGAGTTCGACAACGCGCTGGCGGCACGCGAGTGGGTCGAGGACCGCCTGACGCTGGGCTCGCCGCGCCCGGTGTTCGGCTCCATCGACCGCGGCGAGTACAGCGGGTGCCGGTGGTTGCCGGACCTCGTGTACGGCCTGGACGCCGACGTCGTGGACGGCCGGGTGAGCTGGCACAGACCGGGCACCGGCGCATGAGCCCGGCGGAGTGGGACTCGACGTTCACGGGTTCGCCGCACCAGCACCACTCCTGGTGGCGCGCCCGGTGGCGGTCCCTGCGCACCCGCATGACCCGCCGCCGCTGAGCCGCGGCTCGCAACCTTTCCCGC
This sequence comes from Actinophytocola sp., assembly GCA_035995025.1. Lineage (GTDB taxonomy): Bacteria > Actinomycetota > Actinomycetes > Mycobacteriales > Pseudonocardiaceae > Actinophytocola. Next base: position 17,937 of record DASYKY010000002.1, on the reverse strand, counting down.
GCACACACGCGCGTGCAGAGCGCAAGAAACGCAGACCCCCACCCTGTCCCGGGGGCGTCCCTCGATGCCAGTCTACCGGCGCCCACCGACAAAAAGGCTGGTCAGGCACTTCCTGTGGACAACTCAGCGGGTTGTGGACAGGTCAGGTGTGGGCCTCGGTCTTGCTGCCCGTGGTATCGGTTTCGGTATCGGTTTCCTCGGCACCGAACTTGGGCAGGTCGGGGCGCACGCCAGGGAAGAACTTCGGGACCCGCAGGATCACCTTCATGCCCGCGCCCGGGGCGGTCTCCGCCATCAGGGCGTACTCGTCGCCGAACACCGAGCGCATGCGCTGGTTGATGTTGCCGATGCCCACGTGCGAGCCCGTCTTGTGGGCGTCGCGCAGGTCGGCGAACAGGCGGTCGGCGTCCATGCCGATGCCGTCGTCCTCCACGCTGATCAGGGCCTCGTTGCCGTTGTCCTGCGCGACGACCGTGATCGTGCCGCCGCCCGGCTTGGGGGAGATGCCGTGCTGGACCGCGTTCTCCACCAGCGGCTGCAGCACCAGGAAAGGGACCACCACCGACAGCACCTCGGGGGCGATCTTGATCCGCACGCGCAGGCGGTCCGCGTAGCGCTGGGCCTGGATCGTCAGGTACCGGTCGATGTTGCGCAGTTCCTCGGCCAGCGTCGTGAACTGGCCGGTCGTGCGGAACGAGTACCTCGTGAAGTCCGCGAACTCCTGTAAAAGGTCGCGCGCCCGCTCGGGGTCGGTGCGGATCAGCGACGAGATCGAGTTCAGCGCGTTGTACAGGAAGTGCGGCGAGATCTGCGCGCGCAGCATCCGCACCTCGGCCTTGGCCAGCGCCTGCTTCGACTCGTCGAGCTTCGCCAGCTCCAGCTGGATGGACACGAACTTCGCGACCTCGTCCGCGGCGCGGATCAGGCGTTTCGAGTTGACCCCGCCGACCACGATCAGCGTGCCCTCGACCTGGCCGTCCGGGATCAGCGGCACGATCACCGCCGTGCGCATCGGGCAACGGCCGCGCTGGTTGCACTTCAGGTTGGTGTGCGGGATCGCCGCGCGCTGGGCCTTGCGGATGGCGACGTCGATCGTCGGGATCAGGTGCTGGTAGTGCTCGTTGGCCCCGCCGTCCCACGACAGCAGGTGGCCGCGCTCGTCGGTGATGCCGATGGCGACGCACTTCAGCATCTCCACCAGGTGTTTCACCGCCTGGTCGGCGGCCTCCTCGGTGAGCCCGCTGCGCATCGCGGGCGCCGCCTTCGACAGCCGCTGCACGGCGTCGAGCACCGCGTCGTCGACCGAGCCCTCGGACTTGCGGCGGCGGACGATCAGCGCGAACAAGCCGCCGACGACGAGCATGGCCAGCGCGCCGATGAGCGCACGCTCGTTGAATAGGTCGGACAGCAGGTCGCTCACCCGTCAATGCTCAACCGAATGGTGCTCACGAAGCAAGCGAGGCTACTTGAGCAGGCGTGACATCCGGCGGTCCGCGAGCGGCTTGCCGCCGGTCTGGCAGGTCGGGCAGTACTGGAACGCCTTGTCCGCGAACGACACCTCGCGGATCGTGTCGCCGCACACCGGGCAGGGCATGCCGGTCCGCGCGTGCACCCGCAGGCCGGACCGCTTCTCGCCCTTCAGCAGCGCCGCGTGCTGGCCGACCGAGCGGCCCACCGCATCCGTCAGCACCTTGCGCATCGCCTCGTACAGCGTGTCGACGGCCGCGTCGGACAGCTTGCCCGCGGTCGCGTACGGGGACAGCTTGGCGGTGTGCATGATCTCGTCGGAGTACGCGTTGCCCACGCCGGCGAGGATCTTCTGCGTGGTCAGCGCCGTCTTCAGCCGCTCGCCGCGGCCGGCGAGCACGGCGCCGAACTCGTCGCGGGTGACGGCCAGCGCGTCCGGGCCGAGCGCCGCGATGCCGGGCACCTCGGTGGGGTCGGCCACGATCCACACGGCCAGGCCCTTCTTCGTGCCGGCCTCGGTCAGGTCGAAGCCCGGGCCCTCGCCCGGCGGGCCGAGGTGCACGCGCAGCGCGAGCGGGCCCTTGCCCGGCTTGGGCGGCGTGGCCGACAGCGTCTGCGCCCAGCGCAGCCACCCGGCCCGCGCCAGGTGGATGATCAGGTGCAGCCCGTCGCAGTCCAGGTCCAGGAACTTGCCGTGCCGGCCGGTGGCCGTGAGGGTCCTGCCGCGCAGCTCGGTCCACGGTGGGGTGGCAGTCTTCAACACGGACAGCGACGCGACGTCGACCCTGGCCACGGCGCGGCCGACGCCGTGCTCGCGGATGTGCTGGGCGAGCGCCTCGACCTCGGGAAGTTCAGGCACGTCGCCAGTCTTGCCGGATTCCGGCGTTTACGCCACGGGTTGCAGCGGCCCCTCGATGCCGGGCACCGAGTCGACCATGATGCTGCGGGCGACCCGGTTGACCTGCTGGCGCTGGGTGAACACGCCGCGGACCACGCCGACCCACCTCTCGATGGGATCGTCCCGGCTGCCGTCGCCGGTCTCGGCGACCACGGTCCACGGCCGGCGCAGCGCCCAGCGGGTCGGGAAGAACAGGATGGCGAGCAGGACGAGCATGACGACCCACAGCGGCACGACGACGTCGTCCGGCGTCCACACGATGAGGCTGATGCCGAGCCCCACCACCAGCACCAGCAACACGATCGCCGCCGTGCTGCCGACGCTCACGTCGTGCTCGAAGTCGTCCGAGGTGGCCGGCGAGCGCCACTCGAACGTGCTGTGGACGGTCCAGTCACGTCCGTCCCTACCCGTCACATTGCGTGTCATCACGGCCTCCCGGCTCCGAAGCTGGTCGGGATCATCGCTACTTATGATGACCTAAGTCGCCGACCTCGCGCACCGGTCAGGGGCCGTTCGGCGCAGCCGCCGCCGGAGTAGGTTCATCCGTTCGGGCCGTCGATGCTCCCCCGGCCGGGGGTTGCGTCGGGCTCGGCTGCTGCGTGTAGCTGGTGGTCCGCGTGGTCGTCCGCGACTGGTTCCGCGCGTTGACCTCGTAGACCGTCGTCGTCTCGTACACCACGCTGTAGCCGTCGGAGGTCGTGGTGTGCCGCTCGACCGTCGTCTCCCGGTAGACGACCGGGGAGCTCTCGTCGAACGCCGCCTCCCCGGACATCATCGGCGCCCCGGCCCGCGCGCCGTCGCCACCGGCGGCCGCCTTCGGCGTGGCCTTCACGGGCTTCGCGGACGTTGGGGTCACCGCGCCCTCCGGCGGGTCGGCCGGCTCCGCGCGGCGCTCGGGCACGCGGGCCTGCGTGGTCAGCACGCCGGTGGTGACCCGCAGGGACGTGGTGGGCGGCGCGCCGGGCGGCTGGGTGATCTCCAGCTCGACGCCGCGCTTGCCGGACAGGCTGACCGGATCGGCCGCGCCGTCGCCGCCGCCCCACGGTGCGACGACGAACCCGAGCACGCCCGCCGCGGCGACCGAGCCGGCCGCGACCCCGATCTGGATCTTGGTGCTGGCGAACAGGCCCTTGAACACGGCGCCGAACCCGCCCGCGGCGGCCGCGATCACGACCGGGGCCGCGGAGACGCCGGCGTGCGCGCGCAGGCCCGAGCAGACCTCGCGCAGCTCCACGTACATGGCCGTGCAGGACGCGCACGCGGCGAGGTGGGCGCGGATGCGCCTGCGCTCGATGCCGGACGTGCTGCCCGCGGTGTAGGCGCCGAGCTTCTCGAGCACCGAACGGCAGCCGGTGGCGCTGCGGTCGGCGGCGAGGTGCGCCTGGAGGTACGCGGCGCGCAGGCCCTGCCGGGCGCGGCGGGCGAGGGCGGCGGTGGCGTTGGGGCTGAGGCCGAAGTTGGTGGCCACCGCGGCCGGGCGCTCGCCCTCGACCTCCATCTTCCAGAGGACGTTGCGCCAGCGCTCCGGGAGGCTGGTGAACGCGCGGCGGATCAGGTTGCGCTCGGTGAACTGGCCGGACGTGTCCGGGTCGGAGGCGGCGCGGTGGGTCAGCTCCTCGTCGCTGACCGGGACGTCCTTGCGGCGCAGGCTCCACTCCCACGCCACCCGCCGGGCGACGATCAGCAGGTAGCCGCGCACGTTGTCGACCGGCCCGGAGCCGCGGCGGATGGCCTGCAGCACGCGGAAGAACGCCTCGGCGGTGAGATCCTCGGCCTCGGCCCGGTCGCTGACGAGCCCCAGCGCCAGTCGGAAGACGGCGGCCGAGTGGCGGGAGAACAGCTGGCCGAAGGCCGCGTCCTCACCGGCCCGGAGGCGGTCGAGCAGTGCCCGATCCTCCGCGTCCCCTGTCTCCGCCCGCTGTTCCGCCCTCTGTGCTCCGGATGGTCTCGGAGCCTCGCCGGTCATGTGACCAGGCACCTCCCCTCCCGGCCGCCACGGGAATCTGGCTCAACATGCCACAGGCGGATTCATGTGTACGGCAAACGTTAAGAACGTGAAGGTGATACCGACGAAGGTATTAGCCCGTTCGGCCTAACCACATGACGCGGACCTATACCCCCGCCTGCCGGGCGTACCCCGTCATCACATCAGCTAAACTGCCAGGAGCAGGTATTCGCGGACGTAGCGCAGTTGGTAGCGCATCACCTTGCCAAGGTGAGGGTCGCGGGTTCGAGTCCCGTCGTCCGCTCGCGAACAGACAGCACAGACAGCAGGGCCCCGCCAGGACGGCGGGGCCCGCCTTGTCATGTCAGGCCTCGTTGGTGGCCAGGCCGATCGGGCAGCTCACGCCCGTGCCGCCCAGGCCGCAGTAGCCGTTCGGGTTCTTCGCGTCCGACAGGTACTGCTGGTGGTAGTCCTCGGCGTAGTAGAACTCGCCCAGCGGGGCGATCTCCGTGCTGATCTCGCCGTGGCCGCTGCGCGCGAGGGCCGCCTGGTAGGACTTGCGGCTCTCCTCGAGAACCTCGCGCTGCGCCTCGTCGGTGTAGTACGCCGCCGAGCGGTACTGGGTCCCCACGTCGTTGCCCTGGCGCATGCCCTGCGTCGGGTCGTGGCCCTCCCAGAACACCTTCAGCACCGCGTCGTAGGAGATCTGGTTCGGGTCGAACACGACGAGCACGGCCTCGGCGTGCCCGGTACGGCCGGAGCACACCTCCTCGTACGTCGGGTTCGGGGTCAGCCCGCCCGCGTAGCCGACGGCCGTCGTGTACACACCCGGGGTCTGCCAGAACAGCCGCTCGGCACCCCAGAAACAGCCCAGGCCGAACACCGCGGTGCGCATGCCCTCGGGGAACGGCGGGGCGATCGGCCGGTCGGTGAACACCGCGTGGAACTTCGCCACCGGCATCGGGTTCTCCCGGCCGGGCAGTGCCCTCGACGTGTCAACCATCCGTGCCTTGTCATGCCCGAACAACGCCATGCCTCCACTCTTCTCCGTATCTCGCATCAGGGTCAACGCATGGCCGTGGTAACAACTTCCCATGGCGTGGCAGGACCAATTCCGGGCGCTCGGCGAGGAGCTGACCTCGGGGAAGATCACCACCGGCGACTACCGCGAACGTTGCGCGGAGATCCTGGCGGAGGCCGACCGGGAGAGAGCCGAAACCGAGGCGCGCCAGCGTGTGCACATCCCCGCGTCCGCCGCGTGGGAGGCGCCGTCCGGGGAGATGACGCAGATCGTCGGCACCCGCGACGACACCACTCCGCTGAGCCAAGGGATCGGTGAGCAGCTGGAGGCGGACACCGCCGAGGACTGACGCCGATGACCAGGCCGCGCGTCGGTGGTCAACACGGCTTTGACATGGTATTGGCGTGACGAGCACGGTCGTGAAGAAGGATCCGGAGGCGGATCCGCCGCGCGAACCCGACTCCGGTCAGGAGGACGAGGGCGCGCGCCGCACGTGGGCAGAGGCGTTGCGCGACCGGCTGTCCGATCGCACCATCGCCCGCCTCGTCGAGCTGATCGCCCTGGTCCCGCCGCTCGCCATCGTGCTCGAGGTGGCGCGGTCCGGGAAGCTGCAGTGGCTCGACTACTGGTACGTGCTGATCCGGATCACGAACCCGGACGGCTCGTTCCGGCTCGGCGGCATCTTCACGCCGCAGAACGAGCACCCGCTGATGATCCCGTCGTTGCTGTACTGGCTGGACGCGCGGCTCGCGGACGGCGACAACCGGGTGCTCGGCTACGTCGTGATCCTGATCGCGGCCGCCACCGTGCTGCTCATGCGCGCGGCGCTACCGAAGACACTCCCGCCGGTGGTGCGGGCCGCGCTCGTGGTCGCCGCGTCCGCGCTGGTGTTCAGCTTGCAGGGGCTGCACATGTACGTCCGCTCGATGAGCGGCGCCGCGTGGCTCACCGCGAACCTGCTCGTCATCGCCTCGCTCGTGCTCGCGAGCCGGCGCAAGTGGCTCGGGGCGTGGGGCGTCGGCATCCTCGCGACCGCGTCCTACGGCACGGCGTTCGCGCTGTGGCCCGCGCTCGCGGTGCTGGCCGCGCTGCACAAGGAGCGCCGGCGGACCCGGCTCGTGCCGCTCGGGATCGGCGTGGTGCTGGTCGGCGTCTGGTACATCCTCAAGCCCGCGGTCTGGGTCGGCGGCGCGCCCACCCACGACATCGGCTCGCTGCTGTACACGTTCCTGACGATCGTCGGGAAGATGTGGACCGCCGACAACGCGGGCGTCGCGGTCGTCGCCGGCATGGTGAGCCTCGTCGCGCTCGCCGTGCTCACCACCAACCGGACCGCCCGCGACGAGCGGCTGCGCTTCTGGTGGGCACTCACCGTCTACGGCGTGATCGCCTGCGCCATGATCGCCACCGCGCGGGTCGACTTCGGCACCGACTTCGGGCTCACCAGCCGGTACTCCTCGCTCGCGGTCATGGTGTCGATCCCGCTGATCGTGATCCTGTCCGTGGTGCTCTACAAGGGCGTGCGGCGCAACGCGCAGAAGATCGCGACCGCCGTGGTCGGGCTCGGCATCGTCGGCTTCACGCTCGGCGTGCCGACCGCCGCGCTGCTGCACGCGCAGATCAAGGAGCACCCGATCGAGGGCGTCGCGATCGCGTCCGGCTACGGCGACGTGCTGGGCCCGGTGCTGCCGCCCCAGGACAAGCTGCGGCCCACGCTCCAGGCGCTGCACGCCTACCCGCTCAACGGGACGTTCTCGCTCGGCTGCGGCGGCCCGGAGCTCGGCTCGACCATCGACCTCGACAAGGCGACCGCGCTGCCGCCGCCCGGCCCGCGCAGCCCCGACCAGCCGTCCGGCCTGATCGAGACGGTCGAGCCGCGCGGGGACGCCGCGCTGATCGTGGGCTGGGCGACCGGCGGCCTGCACCAGGACAGCGACCAGGTCCGCTGCACGCTGGTCGTGGACGGAAAGGGCAAGGTCGTCGGCGGTGGCGTGAGCCGGCTCGTACGCAGCGAGGTCACCGCGAAGTACTGGGGACTGCCGCCCGACGTAGGCTTCAGGGCCATCGGACCGGTCACCGACGAGACACGCATCGTGGTCGTGTACACCAGCGGCGCGATGCGGTGGCTACCCGCGCAGGTCAGCGACACCGGAGACGAGTAGTGGATATAGAAACCGTGCCAGATGTCCAGGTCAGCGTGCTGATCCCGGTCAAGGACGAGGAGGCGACGCTGGCCACTCTGGTGGCCGAGATCGGCGAGGCGTTCGAGACGCTGCCCGAGGTCGAGTACGAAGTGATCTTCGTCGACGACGGCAGCACCGACTCGAGCTGGTCGGTCATGGAGGAGCTGGCCGCCACCCACGGGCGGGTCCGCGCGCTGCGCCTGCGGCGCAACTTCGGCAAGGCCGCCGCGCTCGCCGCGGCCGTCGACGAGGTGCGCGGTGAGCGCATCGTCACGATGGACGCCGACCTGCAGGACGACCCGGCCGAGGTGCCGCGCCTGCTCGCCGAGCTCGACGACGGCGCCGACCTGGTGTCCGGCCACAAGGCCGACCGCAAGGACCCGCTGGGCAAGCGCATCCCGTCGAAGTTCTTCAACAAGATGACCGGCGTGATCACCGGGCTGAAGCTCAACGACCACAACTGCGGGCTCAAGGCCGCGCGGACCGAGGTGTACCGGCGGGTGCCGCTCTACGGCGAGCTGCACCGCTACATCCCGGCGCTCGCCCACCAGTCCGGCTACAAGGTCCGCGAGCTGGCGGTCAACCACCGGCCGCGTGAGCACGGCAAGTCGAAGTACGGCCTGGAGCGCTACGTGCGCGGCGCCATCGACCTGCTGACGGTCATGACGATCACCAAGTACGGCCGCCGCCCGGCGCACCTGTTCGGCGGGCTCGGGCTCGCGTCGGGGCTGCTCGGCTTCCTGCTGCTGGCCTACCTGACGATCGTGAAGATCTTCGGCGGCGAGGCCATCGGCGACCGCCCGCTGCTGATGCTGGGCATCCTGCTGGTGATCCTCGGCGTGCAGATGGTGTCGATCGGGCTGATCGCGGAGATCGTGCTGCACCGCACGGCGAACCGGCGCGAGGCGACCGACCTGATCCGCGAACGCACCAAGACCCTCGAGCCCGAGGACGCGGTCGAGCCGAAGACGCCCTCGGTGGTGACCAAATGAGCGAGCTTGCGAGCGAATCATCAACACAGGGCGACCGCGAGCCGTCGCTCAGAGCCTGCGAGGAGCGATCGTGAGTGGCCTCAAGGGGGCTTACGTCTCCGGTGTGAAGACCATCCGCAAGGCGGCCGACAAGGCCGGTCTGCTCGAGCGCCTGGAGCGCAGCGAGTCGCCGAAGGCGCGGCACGTGCGCACGCTGTTCTCGATCTTCGACGCGCCTGACATGGCCCGGATGGACCTCGCGTGGTGGAGCTACCCGGCGATGCGCCGGGTGGAGGAGTTCCTCGCCGACCGCCCCGGCGCGCGCGTCTTCGAGTACGGCGCGGGCGCGAGCACGGCATGGCTCGCCAAGCGGGCGGGCCAGGTGGACAGCGTCGAGCACGACACGAAGTGGGTCGAGTTCGTGCGCGAGCTGCTGGGCGACACCCCTGGCGTGAAGCTGCACGCGGTGCCGGCCACGCCCGCGACGGCCGAGACCGTGGTGCGATCCGGGCGCGCCGGGCACACCGACCTCGACTTCGCCGAGTACGTGTCCACGATCGACCGGGTCGGCGGGCTGTTCGACGTGATCGTGGTGGACGGCCGGGCGCGGGTCGACGCGTTCCGCCGGGCGCTGGACCACCTCGCCGACGGCGGCGTGATCGTGTTCGACAACCTCAAACGCAAGCGGTACTGGGACGTCATCTCGGCGATGCCGGGCCTGCGCTTCGAGCTGCTGAAGGGCGGGACGCCGACGCTCCCCTACCCGACGACCACCGGGCTGATCTGGCGTGAGTGACGACCACGGTTCGAAGGAAATCACGGGCGAACCTTCCGCACGCGGTGAGCTTCGAACTGTGGTCGGTCCGCGGCCCCCGCGCACGAGCCGGCGGGCGGACCTGCTGGCGCTCGTGTTCGTGGTGGCCGCCGTGGGAGTGGCCGGCTGGGCGCTGCGCGGCGACCTGCCCGACGTCCTCGCGGCGGCCGGCCGGATCGCGTGGTGGCGGATGGTGCTGGCGTTCGGGTGCATCGTCGCCGGGCTGCTGGCGACCGCCGAGGTGTGGAAGTACTGCCTGGCCGCGCTGGGTTCGTCGGTGACGTCCGGGGCGGCGCGGCAGATCTTCTTCCCCGCGCAGGTCGGCAAGTACCTGCCGGGCTCTATCTGGCCGTTCCTCGCGCAGATGCGCTTCGCCCGCGAACACGGCGTGCCCGGCGGCCTCGCGCTGCTGGCCGGCTCGGTGTTCCTGGTGGTGCACGCGGTCACGTCGGTACTGGTCGGCGCGCTGCTGCTGATCAGCCAGCCGGACCTGGTCAGCCGGTTCGGCTGGGCGGGGGTGTGCATCCCGCTGGCGCTCGTGCTGCTGCACCCGAAGGTCGTGAACCTGCTGGCGCGCAAGCTCGCCGGGCGGTCCGGGGTCGAGCCGCCGGTGCTGCGGTGGCGGGACCTCGTCCGGCCGCTGGCGTGGATGTTCCCGGCGTGGCTGGGCTACGGGCTCGCCGGCTACCTGCTGGCGGACCCGTTCACGGACTCGGTGCTGCAGCTCGCGCTGGTGTGCACGGGGGCGTTCGCGCTGGGCTGGATCGTGGGCCTCGTGGTCTTCATCGCGCCGGCCGGCGTGGGCGCCCGCGAGGCCGTGCTGGTCCTCGCGCTGACCCCGCTGCTGGGCGTGGCCGCGGCGACGACGGTCAGCCTGATCCTGCGGGTCGGCCACACGCTGGCGGACATGCTGCTGGCGCTGCGGTACGGGCTGGTGCGCGCCCGGCGGGCCAGGGAGGCGGCTGCGGCTTCCTCGGCTTCCTCGGCTTCCCCGGCGGAGTCCACCGCCGAGACGCCCGCCGAGGCCCAGTAGACCGCTAGGCCGGGACGCGCCAGAAGACGCCTGCCCAGTCGATCGTCTCCATGGGTGCGTCGATGCCGTGCGCGCCGCGGTAGTCGTCCACGGCCTGCTTGCAGCCGGGGATCGCGTGGTAGTCGTCCACGATCACGAAGCCGCCCGGCGAGACCTTCGGTGCGAGGGCGGTCAGCGCCTCCCAGGTCGAGGAGTACATGTCGCCGTCCAGGCGCAGCACGGCGAGACGCTCGATGGGCGCGGTGGGCAGCGTGTCGCGGAACCAGCCGGGCAGGAAGCGGACCCGGTCGTCGAGCAGGTCGTACTTCGCGAAGTTGGCGCGGACCTCCTCGAGCGGCACCGCGAGGAAGTCGAACTCGTGATGCGGATCGCCGGCGTCGGCCGGGTAGCGGTCGGCGTCCGGGGGCGGCAGGCCGTCGAACGAGTCGGCCACCCACACCGTGCGGCCGGTCTCGGCGTAGGCGGCGAGCACGCCGCGCATGAGGATCGACGCGCCACCGCGCCACACACCGGTCTCGGCCAGGTCGCCCGGGACCCCGTCGACGATCACCGAGGCGACGCATTCCTGCAGGTTGTCCAGGCGTTTGCGGCCGATCATCGTGTGCGCGCTGCGCGGCCAGTCGCGGCCATCGCCGCGGGCCTGCGCGTCGAAGCCGTCCGGCCCCCACACCGCGGTGTTCGGGTCCTCGTAGATGGTGTTCGTCAGCGCGCGCTTGAGCAGCTCGAGATACCGGCCGCGAATTCCTTCGGCGGTGAGTTCCGGGGTCATTTCGACGGACATGACGACTGCGATCAAATCCTTCCGCGTCGTGCGGCATCCTGTTACGTCGAGGGCACCCGACACAGGAGTACACACATGGATTGGCAGGACGAGCTGCGGCGGCTGGACAAGCAACTGTCCGAGGGCGAGATCTCCGCGCAAGACTACCGACGCATGCGTGACGAGTTACTCGCCGAGGCGTCCGCTCCGGCGCAGGGCAGGGGCTCCCTGTGGTCCAGCGCCCACCCTGAGGCCGCGCCGGCCCCGGCTCCCGCGCCGCACCCGGCCCCGCCCTCGCCGGACGCCGAGGACACCCAGATCGTCGCGGACAGCACGGTGGTGGTCGAGGAGACCGTCGTCGCCGCGCAGGAGCCGAAGGCGGCGGACGAGACGATCGTGCACGGCTCGCCGGTCGAGCAGACCACCGTCCAGGATCCGCCGCCTGCGCAGCCCCTCGCGGGCCCGGGCGAGGACCCGGACCGGACCGCCACGGTGGCCGCCGAGACCGTCGCGGAGTCGGACACGGGCCGGGGCGCCCGCCGGGAGTCCGACACCGAGGCCGCGGCCCGCAAGCAGCAGACGCCGACCTTCCCGCCGCGGCCGGCCGACGGCCCGATCCCGAAGGCGCCGCCCCTGCCGGCGCCCGCGCCGTGGACCGGGCAGGTGCTCGGCGAGGAGGTCTTCGCCGACGCCAAGGCGCACAGCAACGCCCGGCGGGCCGCGACGATGCTGCTGTCGCTCGTGGTCGTGCTCGTGGTCATCGGCGGCGCGGTCTGGTTCTTCGTGTTCCGCTCCGACGACGCCCCGGCCGCCGAGCAGTCGAGCAACCCGCCGGCGACCGAGACGCCGAACAGCCAGGCGCCGCAGAAGCCACCGCAGAAGCCGACGACGAGCGTGCCGCAGCCGAGCCGGACCAACCTGCCGACGAACCTCGCCGACGCGCTCGGGCCGCTGCCCGGCGCCGCCGACGAGAACAGCGGCACGATCTCCCCCGCGCGGGCCGGCCAGCTGAAGCTGGTGGCGCCGCAGGAGGTCAAGGCGGCCGACAAGTACGGCGTGGCCAACGTGATCTTCCGCGGCGCCACGAACGGCGACATCGGCAGCGCGCTGCTGGTGTTCGCCACGCCGGACGGCACGTCGGCCGTCAACCTCGCCAAGGCCGAGCGCGGCTACCTGGGCGACAGCGGCTTCGCGCCCGGCAAGGAGCTGCGTGGCGGGCTGCCGGTGCTGGAGCGCCGCGACGAGGCGGGCACGGTGTACCGGGTCGTCTACACGACCGGCAAGTACACCGTCCGGTTCGGCGTGGCCCAGCGCGACGCGAGCCCGGTCCAGCTGCGCAAGGAGCTGGAGTCGGTCGCGGACACGATCCTCGCGGTCCTGCCGCCGTCCTAGGCGGGGTCGAGGGTCCACCGCTCAGCGAGCGCCGACCACCAGCACGAGCTTGCCGCGTACGTGACCGTCCTCGCCCGCGCGGTGCGCCGCCGCGACCTCGGCGAGCGGGAAGGTCCGCGCGACCGGGAGCGAGAAGCGCCCGGACTCGATCAACTCGCCGATCTCGGCGAGTGCGTGGACCGCGCGGCCGGCGTCCCCGCTGCTGAACCGCACGCCGTGCGCCCGCGCGCCACCGAAGTCGGCGATCGTCACGACGTGCTCGGGGCCGCCCGCCAGCTCGACGAGCTCGGGCAGGACGCCGCTCCCGGCGACGTCGAGCGCGGCGTCGACGCCGTCGGGCGCGAGCGCGCGAACCCGCTCGACGAGGCCCTCGCCGTAGGCGACAGGCTCGGCCCCCAGCGAGCGGAGAAACTCGTGGTTCGCCGGACCGGCGGTGCCGATCACGCGCGCACCGCGCACCACGGCGAGCTGGACCGCGGCGCTGCCGACGCTGCCGGAGGCGCCGTTGACGAGCAGCGAGCTGCCGCTCCCGCCGCCGAGCTGGTCGAGCGCGCGCGTGGCCGTCTCGATGGCGGCCGGCAGCGCGGCGGCACCGGGGAAGTCGAGCGACGGCGGGATCGGCGCGTAGTAGGACAAGACCGCCAGCTCGGCCTGGGCCGCCCCCTCGGCGGACAGGCCGAACACCCGATCGCCGACGGCCACGTCCGCGACGCCCTCGCCGAGCTCGTCGACGACACCCGCCGCCTCGTGGCCCATGGTCTGCGGGAGCTCCCCGTCCATCAACCCCTGGCGCTTCTTCCAGTCGCTCGGGTTGACGCCCGCCGCACGCACCGAGATCCGGACCTGGCCGGGACCCGGATGCGGATCGGGGAGCTCCACGAGCTCGAGGACCTCCGGTCCGCCGAACCGGGTGAAACGGACTGCCTTCATCGCTAGCTGCTCGCGGGCGCGTGCTGCGGGGGTCCGACCGGCGGCATCCGCTCGGTCGGTTCCCCGGCGGGCTCTCCAGTGGACTCCGCAGTGGGCGCCCCAGTGGACTCCGCAGTGGGCTCCGCGTCCGCCGGGGGCTGCGGTTCCGGCGCGGGCCGGCGCCGGCGGATGAGCACGCGGCGCAGCTTCATCGCCTGCTTCTCGACCAGGTGCCAGGAGATCAGCCCGAGCCCGAGCGCGATCGGCACGGCCGTCACGGCGATGAGCCACGGCATGCGCATGCCCAGGAAGATCAGCGTCTGCAGGACCACGAACCCGTAGAGGTACACGCCGTAGTTCGCGACGGTCAGCCAGTTCGGCAGCCACAGCCGGCGCGGCAGCAGGTGGCCGATCGCGATCACCAGGTACGGCAGCGTGACGATGCGACTGATCTCGACCATCGACGACGAGTACAGCGTGAAGTCGATGCCCACGCACAGCAGCACGCCGAACCAGCTCAGCCGCAGCCGGTCGCGGTAGAGCCAGATCGCCGCGCCCACCGCGTACATGCCCAGGTACTGCAGCAGCGGGAACGTCGGCACCAGCAGCAGGACCGGCGGCAGCGTGATCTGCCCGATGACCATCCGCTGCAGCAGCACGGCCATGGCCACCGCGAACACCACCATGACGAACCGGAACCGGCTGAACGTGATCAGCAGGCCCAGCACCGCGATCAGGGTGTAGCCGAGCAGCTCGACCGGCAGGCTCCACAGCGACCCGTTGACCGCGCTCGGGTACGGGTTGGCGGTGAACACGCCAGGCAGCACGTACTGCTGCGGGAACAGCAGCAGGTTGTGGGAGACGTAGTCCCACGTCGCCGGGTGCGCCAGGTACGCCCGCTTGCCCAGCGTCGTCGTCAGCGTGCCCAGGATCAGCGCGGACAGGGTCAGCACGACGAGCAGGCCCGGCATGATCCGCAGCAGCCGGCGGACCCAGAACCGCCACAGGTTGGGGTCGCGATGCCAGCTGCGCATGATGAAGTAGCCGGACAGGCCCATGAACGCGCCCACCGACACCGCGCCGAGGTCGACGCCCGACTTGGCCGGCATGAAGCTGTTGCCGATCCCGGTGAGGATCGGGGTGTGGTCGGCGACCACGATGAACGCGAAGACCAGGCGCAACGTGCCGTAGCCGTCGCCTCTGCGGCCCGCGTCGTTCCCTGCGTCGCGGGCGCCACCCTCGGTCGCCATGCGCCGTAGCATAGGCGGCCGCCCGCGGCCATTCGGCCGCTATGGCAGAGGTCGCCGGCCGTTCAGCTGCGACGCGACGGGTCGCAGCACGGGCAACTCCACGGTCGGCGCGTCCGCCACCCGCACGACCGGGATGCGTTCGGTGCGTGGCTCGGGCGCGGTCGGCCCAGGCGGTCGCCGGTCGGTCAGCTCGGACCGCAGGTGCAGGCCGTGCTTCTCCACCAGGTGCCAGGACGCCAGCCCCAGCAGCAACGCGATCGGCACGCCCGCGCCGATCACCTGCCACGGCTGGTCCGCGCCGAGCCAGGCCAGCGTCTGCTCCACCGGGAAGCCGTACAGGAACACCCCGAAGCTCGCGACGGTCAGCCAGTTCGGCAGGCACAGCCAGGTTGGCAGCTTGGTGCCGATGGTCAGCACCGCGTAGGGCACGGTGACCGCACGCGTGATATCCGCCACTGCGCTCGGGTAGACGAAGAACTCGATCGCCACCCCGGCCGCGACGCCCCACCAGGACAGCGGGATCTTCTCGCGGTAGAGCCAGGCCGCGATGCCCATCGCGTAGATCGCCAGGTACTGCAGCAGCGGGTCGGTGAGCAGCAGCAACGTCGTGTCCGGCAGCTGGATCACGTCGTTCACGTTCAGCACCAGCAGCGCACCGAACGGGACCGCGACCGCGAAGATCAGGTAGCGCCGCCGGCTGATGCCGAGCAGGCCGACCACGGTGACCAGCGCGTAGCCGAGCACCTCGACCGGCAGGCACCACAGCGAGCCGTTGACCGCCGCCGGGTACGCGTTGTGCTCGAACACCCCCGGCAGGTCGTACTGCTGCGGGAACAGCAGCACGTTGTGCCACAGGAAGCTCCAGGTGCGCGCGTCGCCGAAGTAGCCGCCGGCGTCGCGGGTGGTGACGAGCGGACCCAGCAGGAACGCGGCGAGCAGCACGACGACGACGTAGCCGGGCATGATCCGCAACAGGCGGCGCGTCCAGTAGCGGACGAGGTTCGGGTCGCGCTCCCAGGTCTTCATCACGAAGAAGCCGCTCATCGCCATGAACGCGGCAACGGTCAGCGTGCCGTAGTGGTACCAGTGCTGGCCCCATCCCCAGCCGTCATAGTCACCGGTTATCGGCATCGCGTGGAATCCGATGACGCCGCAGGCGATCACGAGGCGCAGGGTGCCGAAGCCGTCCTTGGCACGACGAGCTGGGCCAACGGCCGCAGGGCCGCCCCGACCGGCCATTCGTACCCCCTCCCGCCCTGCTTGCGGACGGTAGACCAAAAGTAGGATAGTCACCGGCGCTCGTGGCATACGGGGGCAGGCGTTCGCCGCGCCTATGAACTTTTACAGGAGGCTGTCAGGTGACCTGGCAGGAGGAGCTGAGCCAGCTAGACGGTGCGCTCGCATCTGGCCAGATCTCGGCAGACGACTACCGGCGGGAACGGGAGCGGATCCTCGCGATGGCGACGGGCGGCGCCCAGCAGGGCCCACCGGCTGCCGGACCTGGGACGCCGGGCCAGGGGACGCCGGTTCAGCAGGCACCGGTCAACCGCGGGCAGGACGCGTTCCCGCCGCCGTTCAAGTGGACGACCGAGCGGCCGAACCAGACCCCGCAGCCGTCCCAGCCGCAACCGCAGGGCGGCGAGGAGCGCACGCAGGCCGTGCCGAACGCGGCGGCGAGCGCGGAGAAGACGCAGATCGTCTCGAACGCGGCGGACAGCACCCAGATCGTCGACATGAACGACACAGCGCGCAAGGGTCCTGGCCCCAGCTTCGGCGACCGCACGCAGTTCGTCCCGCAGGTGCCGGCCTCGCCCCCGCACGGCATGCCGCAACAACAGTGGCAGCCGCAGGGCCCGCCGCCCCAGCAGCAGGGCCAGTGGGGTCCGCAGCAGTCGTCGCAGCCGCCGTGGGAGGACCAGGAGGAGCTGGTTCCGCCGTGGGCCGGCTACCAGGCGCAGAGCTCCGAGATGTTCGAGAACGACAAGCCCGGCGGTCGCGGCAAGGTGTGGGCGATCGTCGGCGTGGTCGTCTTACTCCTGATCATCGCGGGCGGGGTGCTCTACCTGACCGTGCTGAAGAAGGACGACGCCACCGCGCAGGAGAACAACCCGCAGCAGGAGCAGACCTCCAAGAAGCCGCCGCCCACCTCGGAGAAGCCGAAGCCGTTCGGCCCGCTGTACGTGCCCGAGGGCACCACCTCCGGCGGCAAGACCTACACGGCCGCCGAGCTGGAGAAGTCCAAGGCGCTGCCGACCCCGGACCTGGTGCTGCTCAAGCAGGCCGGGCTGTCCGAGGCGCGCTCGGTGATCGTGGTGAACGACTCCACGACGATCAGCATGTGGTCCTTCGGCACCAACGACCCGCCCAAGCTCGCCCAGGACATCACCACCGACCAGGGCCGGTTCGGCTTCAAGATCGTCCCGGGAGAGGCGCAGGGCAACGTCAAGGTGTACGGCTCCACGCAGAAGAGCGCGAGCCGCACGGTCTACGTCTACCGCGCGCACTACACCAACGGCGGCAACGTGATCCGCGTCGAGGCGTTCGACCCGGACCAGGCGAAGGCCAAGGCGCAGTTCGACGCCGCCATGAAGGCCCAGCTCGAGATCACGCCGGCGGAGTAGCCACGCTGATGACCGAGACGGTGGCGGCACGGCCCGCGCGGTCGGTGGACAACGCGACGCCGACCTCGGTGCGGGTCGCGATCGTCCTGTACGAGAACCCGCTCGACGAGATGTGGCGCTGCCTGCGCTCGCTCGTGCGCAGCGTCGAGCGCGCCGGCGAGGACGCCACCGCGCCGAACGTGGTCTCGATCAGCATCGGCGACTGCTCCGGCGGCCCGATGATCAAAGACGCCGACCTGGCCGCGCTGCGCGCGATGGCCGAGCACCGCGCGAGCGTCGACTACACCTGGTTCGGCCGCAACCTCGGCCACAGCGCCGGCTGCAACGAGCTGGTGCAGGACGCGCCCGAGGACGCGCTGCTGTTCCTCAACCCGGACTGCTACGTCTCGCCGCGGATGGTCGGCCGGCTGCTGTCGGCCATGCGCGACCCGCGGGTCGCCGCCGTCGACGCGCGGCAGATCCCGTGCGAGCACCCGAAGTGGTTCGACCCGGTGACCGGCGAGCAGAGCTGGGCCAGCGGCGCCTGCCTGCTGGTGCGCACGCCGTGGTTCCGCGAGGCCGGCGGCTTCGACGCCACGTCCTTTCCTTCGTACGTCAACGACGTGGACCTGAGCTGGCGGCTGCGGCTGGCCGGTGGGCGGGTCGTGCACGAGCCGAATGCGGTGGTGTTCCA
>DASYKY010000001.1:0-20807 GCA_035995025.1 Actinophytocola sp. | reverse complement strand
GACTGGGCCGCTGCGATCACCGCGATCGCCCGGCGCCCCAACGTGTTCTGCAAACTCTCCGGCATGGTCACCGAGGCCGACTGGACGTCGTGGACGGCGTCCGACCTCGCCCCGTACGCCGACCACGTGCTCGCGACATTCGGCCCGGACCGCGTGCTGTTCGGATCCGACTGGCCGGTCTGCGAACTGGCCGCCACCTACGACGAGGTGGTCGCGACCGCCCGCACGCTGACCGCCGCACTGTCGGACACCGAGCGGGAGCAGGTGTTCGACGGCACCGCACGCCTCGCCTACGCGCTGCCCGGCTGAGTCAGGCGCCCCAGCCGGCCGCGCCGCCGCCCACCCGCTCGTCCCGGATCTTCTCGAAGTACCCGGAGCGTTGGTAGGCGGCGATCGGGTCCGGGTCGACGCCCATGTCCTCGCGCACCGAGGCGAGCAGCGGGCGCACGTCGGTGGCGAACGCGTCGGTCAGCACCGCGTTCGCCGCCAGCACGTCGCCCTCGGCCTGGAAGCCGCGCAGCGCCTCGGCGTCCACCAGCAGCGCCTTCGCCGTGGCCTCCTGGACGTTGAGCACCGACCGGATCAGCGCGGGGATCTTCGGCTCGATGTTGTGGCACTGGTCGAGCATGAACGCGATCCCGGCCGCCTTGTCGAGCCCGCCGCCGAGCACGATCTCCACCATGATCCGGAACAGCTGGTACGGGTCGGCCGCGCCGACCATCAGGTCGTCGTCGGCGTAGAACCGCGAGTTGAAGTGGAACCCGCCCAGCCGCGCGCGGCCCAGCAGGAACGCCACGATGAACTCGATGTTCGTCCCGGGCGCGTGGTGCCCGGTGTCCACCAGGACCTTCGCCGCGGGCCCGAGGTCGAGGCAGTGCGCGTAGGACGTGCCCCAGTCCGGCACGTCCATCGTGTAGAAGGCCGGCTCGAACAGCTTGTACTCCAGCAACATCCGCTGCTCGCCGCCCAGCCGGTCGTACACCGCCCGCAGCGCCGCGGACAGCCGCTCCTGCCGCGCGGCGATCGAGTCCTGGCCCGGGTAGTTCGTCCCGTCGGCGAACCACAGCGACAGGTCCGCCGACCCGGTGACGTCCATGATGTCGACGCACTCCAGCAGGTGGTCCAGTGCCTTGCGGCGCACCGCCGCGTCGGGGTGGCAGACGCTGCCGAGGCGGTAGTCGTCCTCCTGGAACACGTTCGGGTTGATCGCCCCGATGCCCACGCCCTGCTCGCCGGCATGCCGCGCGAGGTCGCCGTAGTCGGCCACCGCGTCCCACGGGATGTGCATGGCCACGGTCGGGGCCACGCCGGTGAACCGGTGCACCTGCGCCGCGTCGTCGATCTTCTCGTAGGCGTTGCGCGGCACGCCTTCCTGCGCGAACACCTTGAACCTGGTGCCCGAGTTGCCGTACGCCCACGACGGCGTCTCGATGTGCTGCGCCCGCAACGCCGCCCGCACGCCCGCTTGGTCGATCATGAATGCTCCCGATGGATCCTAGAAGCCCAGCCTAGAAGTCGTAGTCGTCGATGTTGTCCGCGTTGAACGTCGTCGGCGGACCGAGGATCACCTCGCCGTCCTTGCCGATCGTGCGCTCGCCCAGCTTGCCCGCCTTGAACTTCTCGCCCTCGGCGCCGGTGATCTGGCCCGACGCGAGCGCGGCGGCCGCGTACGCGGCCAGGTAGCCCAGCTCGCCCGGGTCCCACAGCGCGAACTCGGTCACCGTGCCGTCCTTGACGAACTCGCGCATCTGGTTCGGCGTGCCGAGCCCGGTCAGCTTCACCTTGCCCTTGTACGGCGAGGACGACAGGTACCGCGCCGCCGCCGCGATGCCCACGGTGGTCGGCGAGACGATGCCCTTCAGGTCCGGGTTGCCGCGCAGCAGCGCCTGCGCCTCCTGGAACGACTTCTGGTCGTCGTCGTCCCCGTACACCGTCGGCAGCAGCTCGATCTTCGCGTACTCCGGCTTCTTCAGCTCGTCTTTCATGAAGTCGATCCACGCGTTCTGGTTCGTCGCGTTCGGGGTCGCGGACAGGATCGCGATCTTTCCCGAGCCGCCGATCTGGTCGGCGATCAGCTTGACCTGCGAGCGGCCGATCTCCTCCGAGCTGGCCTGGTTGACGAACACCTGGCGCGCGTCCTTGGCGGCGTCGGAGTCCAGCGTCACCACACTGATGTCCTTGCTCATCGCCTCCTTCAGCGCGGGCGCCACCGCGTTCGGGTCGTTCGCGGCGATCACGATCGCGTCCTGGCCCTGCTGGATGAGCGTGTTGATGTAGGACACCTGCGACGAGGCCTGCGCGTCGGAAGGGCCGACCGCCTTGCCCTCGCCCTGGAGCTCGCCGATCGCGTCGGTGCCGCCCTTGTCCATCACGGTCATGTACGGGTTGTCGATCTCCTTGGGCAGCAGGGCGATCTTGAGGCCCTCCTTCATCGGCGCGTCCGGGTTCGCGCTGCCCGCGCTGCCCTTGCCGGCGCCGCCGGAGGCGGCATCAGACCCCTTGGTGGTCCCGCCGCAGCCGGCGACCAGGGTCAGCGCCAGGCCGGCGCTCACCATCCACAGGAGACGGTTCGAGCGGAACATCGTTGGTCCTCCTCGGTTTCACCACGACCGGTACGAGTACGGATGCAATGAGCAGCAGGCCGGTGATCACGTTCTGGATCTCGTTGCTGACGTCGTTGAGGAACAGCACGTTGCGCAGGCCGGCCATGGCCAGCAGCGCCAGCGCCACCCCGGCGACCGTGCCCCGGCCGCCGAAGATCGACACGCCGCCGAGCAGCACGGCGGCCACCGCCACCAGCTCCATGCCGTTGGCGTTGTCGGCGCGGGCGCTGTTGTAGCGCAGCGTGTAGATCAGCGACGCCAGCGCGGCCAGCGCCCCGGACAGCAGGTAGAGCGCCACCTTCAGCCGGCCGACCCGGATGCCGGAGAACCGTGCGGTGCCCTCGCCGAGCCCGGCCGCGTACAGCGAGCGGCCGGCCGGCGTCGCGTGCACCAGCAGCGCGACCAGCAGGCCCACCACGACCACGACGACCGTCGCGTACGGCAGGAACCCCATCGCGTCGGTCGCGAGTGGACGGTAGTTCTCCGGGAAGCCGGTGACCGCCCGGTCGCCGAGGACGACGTACGCGAGCCCGCGGTAGAGGCCGAGCGTGCCGATGGTGACCGCGAGCGAGGGCAGCCCGAAGCGGACGACCAGCACCGCGTTCACCGAGCCCAGCACGACCCCGGCGAGGAGCACGAGCGGCACGATCGTCTCGAACGACAGGCCGGCTTCCCACAAGGCGCCGGTCAGCGCCGAGCAGAACCCGAGCACCGAGGCGACCGACAGGTCGATCTCGCCGGTCAGGATGATCGGCACCAGCGCGAACGCGAGCAGCGCCACCTCGCTGTAGTCCAGCAGCAGGAAGCTGAGGTTGCCCTGTTCGGTGAACCCGCCCGTGGTCGTCGCGCCGAACACGAACACCGCCACGCACACCAGCCCGAGCACGCTTTCCCAGCGCAGCACCCTACCCACGGCGCACCGCCCGCTCGGCCCGCAGCCTTGCCGCCAGCCGCACCATCACCGCGCGGTCGAGGGAGATCGCCACGAGCAGGGCGGCGCCGTCCACCGCGCGCTGCCAGAACGCGGGCACGCCCAGGATCGGCAGCGCGCTCGTCACCGTGGTGAGCAGCAGCGCGCCGAGCGCCGCGCCGACGACCGTGCCGCTGCCGCCGAAGATCGCGACGCCGCCGACCACGACCGCGGCCACCACGGACAGCTCCTCGCCGGTGCCCACCGATGCGTTGATCGTGCCGAAGTAGGCCGCGTGCAGCACGCCGCCGAGCCCGACCAGCGCGCCGGAGATCACGAACGCGGACAGCACGCGGCGGCCGGTCGGGATGCCGGCGAGCCGCGCGGCGTCCGGGTTGGACCCGATCGCGTACAGCTCGCGGCCGGACCGGAAGTTGTGCAGCCCGTACGCGGCGACCGCCAGCACCACGAGCGTGATCAGCATCAGGTTCGGCACGCCGAGCACCGCGCCGCTGCCGAAGGACAGGAACTCCGGCGACATCTGGTAGGCGTTGACCTGCTGGACGCCCGTCGCCGACGCCCACGCGTAGTCGATGCCGCGGAACACGTACAGCGTGCCGAGCGTGACCACCAGTGCGGGCACCTTCGCGACCGCCACCAGCGCGCCGTTGACCGCCCCGCACAGCGCGCCCATGCCGATCCCGGCCAGCACCACGACGAACACCGGCGTGCCCGGGTTCTGCAGGAAGATCTGCCCGCTCAGGAACGCGGTCAGGCCCATCACCGAGCCGACGGACAGGTCGATGTTGCGGGTGATCACCAGGAGCGTCTGGCCGATCGCGAGCAGCCCGATGATCGAGGCGTTGAGGAACAGGTCGTGCAGCCCCTGGCCGGACACGAAGCTCGGCCGCGCCACGGTTGCCGCCACGACAACCGCGACGAGCGCGATGATGATGCCCAATTCGCGGCCTGTGAACGCTGCCTTACGTCCCTCCCGGCTCGCCGTCGTCGTCACGCGGCACCTCCGGTCGCCGCCTGCATGACCGCTTCCTCGGTGGCCTCGCCGCGGGTCAGCTCGGTGACCAGACGGCCCTCGTGCATGACCAGCACGCGGTCGGCCATGCCGAGCACCTCGGACAGCTCCGAGGAGATCATCAGCACCGCGATGCCCTGCGCGGCGAGGTCCGCGAGCAGCGCGTGCACCTCGACCTTCGCGCCGACGTCGATGCCGCGGGTCGGCTCGTCCACGATCAGCACGGCCGGCTTCGTGGCCAGCCACTTGCCGAGCACGACCTTCTGCTGGTTGCCGCCCGACAGCGTGGCGACCGGGTCGGTGAGCGCGCGCAGCCGCACGCCGAGCCGTCGCGTCCACTCGCCGGCGACCGCGCGCTCGCGTGCCCGCGACATCAGGCCCCAGCGCGACACCGCGGACAGCCGGGGGAGCGTCGCGTTGCGCTCGATCGACAGGTCGAGGATCAGCCCCTGCTCGCGGCGGTCCTCCGGCACCATCGCGAGCCCGGCCGTGATCGCCGCCCGCGGGTCGCCCGCCCGCAGCGGCCGCCCGCCGACCAGCACGGCGCCGTGGTCGCGCTCGTCGACGCCGAACACCGCCCTGGCCACCTCGGACCGCCCGGAGCCGACCAGCCCCGCCAGCCCGACGATCTCCCCGCGGCGCACCTCGAAGGACACGTCGTGGAACACCCCGGTCCGGGTCAGCCCCTCGACGACCAGCGCCGCCTCGCCCGGCTCGCCCGCGCGGTCCGGGTAGAGCACCTCGACCGCGCGGCCGACCATGCTGCGCACCAGGGCGTCCCGGTCGAGCTCGGCCATCGGCGCGGTGGTGACCAGCGCGCCGTCGCGCAGCACGGTCACCCGCTCGCACAGCTGCGCCAGCTCCTCGAGCCGGTGGGAGATGAACAGCAGCGCGGCGCCGCCCTCGGCCAGCCGCCGCGCCACCCCGAACAGCCGCTCGGCCTCCACAGTGGACAGTGCGGCGGTCGGCTCGTCCATCACGATGATCCGGGCCTGCGCGGCGAGCGCCTTCGCGATCTCGATGATCTGCTGGTCGGCGATGGACAGCCCGCGGGTGATCCGGTCCGGGTCGACCGGCACGCCCAGCGACCCGAGCAGCTCCGCGGTCCGGCGGCGCATCGCGGCGCGGTCGATGCGCCGGCCGGGCCGCAGCGGCTGCCGCCCCATGAACACGTTCTCCGCGACCGTGAGGTCGGGGAACTGGGCGGGCTCCTGGTGGATCACCGCGATCCCGTGCTGCTGGGCGTCGCGCGGCCCGGTGAACCGCCTCGGCACGCCGTCGAGCACCAGCTCGCCCGCGTCCGGCCGGTACTCGCCGCCGATGATGCGGACGATCGTGGACTTGCCTGCGCCGTTCTCGCCCGCGAGCGCGTGCACCTCGCCGGCGTGGAGCTCGAGCGAGACCCCGCGCAGCGCCCGCACCGCGTCGAAGGACTTGTGCACGTCGTGGAGCTCGAGCAGCGCTGTCACGGGCTCCTCCCGTTCGTCTGTGTCGGTGTGAAACGTTTCACAGGCGTTCTCGCGAACGTAGTCGTGCGCCAAGTGGAGCGTCAAGGCTGCGGCTTGACACGTTTCACTTCCGTTGCGCCGCCTAGACTCGCGCCGGTGGGCTTTCCCGTCGGTGCCGGGGTCACCCTGGCCGAGCTGACCGAGGACCCGCATCCGGCGCTGCACCGGCTGCGGGCCGCCGAGCCGGTGTCGTGGCTGCCGGTGCTCGAGGGCTGGCTCGTGAGCCGGCACGACCTGGCGCTGCGGGTGATGCGCGACGCGGCGACGTTCACCGTGGACGACCCGCGCTTCTCCACGGCCCGGGTCGTGGGCCCGTCGATGCTGTCGCTGGATGGCGAGCCGCACGCGCGGCACCGGGACCCGTTCGTGCCGCCGTTCCGGCCGGCGCCGGTGCGCGACCGGTTCGCGGGCTTCGTGTCGTCCTGCGCTTCGGAACTCGTGTCCGGGTTCGCCGCGCGCGGGGCGGTCGAGCTGCGCTCGGCGTACGCGGGGCCGCTCGCGGTGGCGGTGGTCGCCGACGCGCTGGGGCTCGCGGGGGCGGACGCGGCGACCGTGCTGTCGTGGTACGAGTCGATCGTCGAGTCGGTGTCGGTGGTGACCGCGGGCGGCGGGCCGACGTCGGCGGGCTCGTCGGCCGTCGGTGAGCTGCGCGCGGCGGTGTCGGCGACGCTGGCGTCGGGCGACGTGCGCTCGGTCCTGGTGGCCGCCGCGCACGGGCTGACCGAGGAGGAGGTCGTGTCGAACGCGGCGGTGCTGATGTTCGGCGGCATCGACACGACGGCCGGCATGATCACCAACCTGGTACGGCACCTGCTGCTGGCCGGCCCCGAAGCAGGCTCTTTGCCTGAGGCGATCGAGGAGTCCGTGCGCCTGGAACCGGCCGCCGCGGTCGTCGACCGCTACGCGACGCGCGACGTGTCACTGGGCGGCGCGGCGATCCGGGCGGGCGAGCTGGTCACGGTGTCGATCGCGGGCGCCAACCGCGACCCGGCGGTCTTCGCGGACCCGGACCGCTTCGACCCGGTGCGGCCGAACGTGCGCGCGCACCTGGCTTTCGCCCAGGGGCCGCACTTCTGCCTGGGCGCCCGCCTGGCCCGCGCGGAGGCGGAGCTCGCGGTGCGCGCACTCTTCGGGCGGCTGCCCGGCCTGCGCCTGGACCCGGCCCGCCCCCACGACCCGCGCGGCCTGGTCTTCCGCAGGCCCCCGGAACTGCACCTGCGCTGGAACTGAGCGGTCAGTCGGCGAAGCCCCAGACCAGCAGCCCGACGCCGGACAGGGCGACCGCCACCAGGCTGCCGGCCGCGCGCCAGTGGTTCCAGCGCGTCCAGCGGGCCGAGTAGCCGGTCCACGTGCGGCCCACCTCGTCCGCGTCGGTCGGGATCGTGCCCGTGTCCAGGGCGTTGTTCAGCGGCACGTTCACCGCGGCGGTCGGCGCGATGCAGGCCAGCGCGTAGACCACCGCGGCCGCGAGGAACAGCAGGCCGCCGCCGGTGCCGCCCGCGACCATGATCAGGACGCCGGCGAGCACGGCCGCGATCGGCGGGCCGACGAACGTGGCCAGGAACAGCGGGTTGAGGATCGTGCGGTTGATGCTGGTCATCGCCGTGATCGCCTGTTCCGGGCGGATCGCGTCCAGGCCCGGCACGACGGAGTTCGAGAACGCGAAGAACACCCCGGACACGGCGGCCGTCAGCACCAGCGACACCACCGCGACGATCGACGCCACAACGAACATGCCGGAATTGTGCCCGATCGGCGGGTTCCTTGCCCAGCCGTCAGGCGGCCTTGGGCGGCGCGGCGGCCTGCGCGGCGCGGAACAGGATCTGCTGGTTGCCCTCGACCCACGACAGGCCCTGCGTGATCGCCCGGATGCGCCAGCCGGCTGCGGTGCGCACGAGCCCGAAGTCGTACGTCCCGCCGACCGTCCACAGTGGAGAGCCGTGCGGGTTCGGCAGCCGGTGGGTGCCCAGCACGTTCGCGGTCGCCCGGGCCTGCTCGCCGGTGACGTCGACGAGCACGTTCGTGATCAGGTGCTGGGTCGCCTCGAGGCCGTCCATCGTGCGCCGCCACGAGCCCTGCGCGGACGTGCTCAGCAGGTCGTCCACCGCACCCTCCTGCGGCGTGCCGCCCCACAGCGCGGTGTAGTCCGTGTAGACCCGCTCGGTGAACAGCTCCCGCAGCCCGTCCCAGTCCCGCCGGTCGAGGAGCCAGCCCATCCGGACCACCGCGTCGGTGATCTCGGCCCGGTCGCAGAGCGCACGCACGTCCATGCGCGCCAGCCTGCGCCGCCCGGCTCGAGGGCCCGTCAGTCCGGCGTCCAGTCCAGCAGCCGCACCTTGCTGACCGTCTGCACGTGCCGGCGCATCGACGCGGCCGCGGCCCGCGGGTCGCCCGCCCGGATCGCGTCGGCGATCTTGCGGTGCTGGGCCAGCGACCGCGCCGGGCGGTTCGGCTGGCGCAGCGACTCGGTGCGGCTCTCGGTGATCTGGTCGGCGATCGAGCGCATGAACTCCGCCAGCAGGCTGCTGTACGCGGCGGCCGTCACCGCCGCGTGGAACCGCCGGTCGCCCTCCTCGCCCGAATGGCCGCCCGCGACCTCCTCGGCCATGTACTCGAGCGCGGCTTCCATCGCGTCGAGATCGGCCTGCGTCCGCCGGGTCGCGGCCAGCTCCGCGAGCTTGGTCTCCAGCGCCTCACGGGCCTCGAGCACGTCCGGCAGCCGCCGCCTGCGCGCGACCAGCTCCGCCACCGGCTCCACGTCGAGGTGGTCGCGCCGCAGGTAGGTGCCGCCGCCGTGGCGCACGTCGAGCAGCCCCTGCACCTCGAGCACCACGATCGCCTGCTTCACCGACGTGCGGCTGACCCCGAGCCGCTCGGCGAGGTCCCGCTCCGAGGGGAGCCGGTCGCCCGCGTGCAGTCCGGACTCCGCCACATGTGCCCGGATCCGGTCCACGACCTGCGTGTACAGCTTCGACCGGGGCACCGGGTCCAGTGCGTTCGCCACGCCGCCACAGTACCTCCGGACGCGAAGTGGCTGAGCCACTTGACCAATCCAGTGTTGACACCGGTCCGGCCGTCTGGCAAAAGTGGCTGAGCCACTAGACCATTCGAGGAGGACCTTCGTGTCCGCTGAGCTGATCTCGATACTCGCCCTCGTCGTGATCTTCGTGCTGGCCACGACCCTGTCGGTGAACATGGGCGCGCTCGCGTTCGCCGCCGCGTTCCTGGTCGGCACGCTGGCCGGCGGCCTCGACGCCGACGGGATCTTCGCCGGCTTCCCCGGCGACATCTTCGTCGTGCTCGTCGGCGTCACCTACCTGTTCGCGATCGCGAGAGCCAACGGCACCACCGACTGGCTCGTGGCCGCGGCCGTGCGCCTGGTCGGCGGGCGGATCGCGCTGATCCCGTGGGTGATGTTCGTGATCACCGGCCTGCTGACGGCGATCGGCGCGGTGAGCCCGGCGGCGTGCGCGATCATCGCGCCGATCGCGCTCGGCTTCGCGGCCCGGTACGGGATCAGCCCGCTGCTCATGGGCGCGCTGGTCGTGCACGGCGCGCAGGCCGGCGGGTTCTCGCCGATCAGCGTGTACGGCTCGATCGTCAACGGCATCGTGGACCGCAACCACCTCGACGGCAGCCCGGTGTTCCTGTTCCTCGCGAGCCTCGCCATGAACACGGTGTTCGCGGCGGTCGTCTACGTCGTGCTCGGCGGCGCCCGGCTCGGCCGCGCCCGCACGCGCGTGCCCGTCCGCGTCGGCGGCGGCGCGAACGACCCACCGGACGACCCACCGGACGACCCACCGGACGCCTCACCGGACGCCTCACCGGACGCCTCAGCGGGTGACGACCCCGGAGACGTGGACGAGCCTTTGCCGCACGAGCAGCACATCCCGCTCGACGCGCAGAAGATCGCGACGCTGCTGGGCCTCGTCGCGCTCGTGGTCGCGACCCTGGTGTTCGACCTGGACGCCGGCCTCACCGCGATCACCGTCGCGGTGCTGCTGAGCGTCGTGTGGCCGGCGAGCACGCGCACGGCCGTCTCGGAGATCACCTGGCCGACCGTGCTGCTGATCTGCGGCGTGCTCACCTACATCGCCGTCCTGCAGGAGATCGGCACGGTCGACTACGTCGGCAACGCCGTGAGCAACGTGGGCGTGCCGTTGCTCGCCGCGCTGCTGCTCTGCTACATCGGCGGCGTCGTGTCCGCGTTCGCCTCGTCCGTCGGCCTGATGGGCGCGCTGATACCGCTCGCCGTGCCGTTCCTCGCGGCGGGCACGGTCGGTCCGGTGGGGATGATCTCCGCGCTGGCGGTGTCCGCCACGATGGTGGACGTGAGCCCCTTCTCCACCAACGGCGCGCTCGTGCTCGCGAACGCCAAGGACGTCGACCGCGAGCGGTTCTTCCGGCAGCTGATGGTCTACGGGGGCATCGTGGTGGTGGTGGCGCCACTCGTCACCTGGCTCGTGTTCGTCGTCCCCGGCTGGGGATAGGAGGAGGCGACATTGCTGCTCGGAGGACTGGTCACCGGCGGCGACCGGACCGCACTGCGCTTCGCCGGCGCGGAGCTGACCTACCGTGAGCTCGCGGGCCTCGCCGGCCACCTCGCCGGCGGGCTGCGCGGTCGCGATCGCGTGGCGGTCTGGGCCACGCCGACCATCGA
This sequence comes from Actinophytocola sp., assembly GCA_035995025.1. Lineage (GTDB taxonomy): Bacteria > Actinomycetota > Actinomycetes > Mycobacteriales > Pseudonocardiaceae > Actinophytocola. The sequence goes on along the minus strand of DASYKY010000001.1, from coordinate 10,093 downwards.
GACGTGCGTCGCGGTGGTCGGCGCGCTCGCCGCCGGGGCGGCCGTGGTGCCGGTCAACCCGAAGATCGGGGAGCGGGAGCTGACCCACATCCTCGCCGACAGCGACCCGGACGTCGTGCTGTCCGCGCCGAACGTCGAGCTGCCCGGACCGCTGGCGCGGCGCCCGCGGCTGCCGGTCCTGCTGGCCCCGGCCGACGCGCCGGTCCCGCCGCTGCCACCCGAACCCGACGACGAGGCGCCCGCGTTCGTCGTCTACACCTCGGGCACCACGGGCCCGCCGAAGGGTGTCCTGCTGCCGCGTCGCGCGGTGGCCACGAACCTCGACGCGCTGGCCGACGCGTGGGCCTGGACCGCGGACGACGTGCTCGTGCACGGGCTGCCGCTGTTCCACGTGCACGGGCTGATCCTCGGCGTCGTCGGCCCGCTGCGCCGGGGTGGCTCGCTGCACCACCTCGGCCGGTTCTCCTCCGCGGGCGCGGGCGCCGAGCTGGGCCACGACGCGACGATGCTGTTCGGCGTCCCGACCATGTACCACCGGCTCGCCGCGGACTGCGCCGACGACCCCGCGCTCGCCGCCGCGATCGGCCGCGCGCGGCTGCTGGTGTCCGGCTCGGCCGCGCTGCCGGCCACCGACCATGCGCGGCTCACCGAGCTCACCGGCCAGCACGTGGTCGAGCGCTACGGGATGACCGAGACCCTCATGAACTGCAGCGTCCGCGCGGACGGCGACCGCCGCCCGGGTGCGGTCGGCCTGCCGCTGCCCGGCGTTGACCTGCGCCTGGTCGACGACGCGGGCGCGGTGCTCGACGCCATGGACGGCGAGACCGTGGGGGAGATCGAGGTGCGCGGGCCGAACCTGTTCCTCGGCTACCTCAACCGGCCGGACGCCACCGCGGACGCGATGCGGGACGGCTGGTTCCGCACCGGCGACATGGCCGTGCGCGACCCGGACGGGTACGTGCGGATCGTCGGCAGGCGCGCCACCGACCTGATCAAGAGCGGTGGCTACAAGATCGGCGCGGGCGAGATCGAGAACGCGCTGCTCGAGCACCCCGCGGTGGCCGAGGCGGCCGTCACCGGCGAGCCGGACGACGACCTGGGGGAGCGGATCGTGGCGTGGGTCGTGCCTTCGGGGTCGCCGCCGAGCGCCGAGGAGCTGGCCGACCACGTGGCCCGGTTGCTCGCGCCGCACAAGCGGCCGCGGGTGGTGCGGTTCCGGGAGTCGTTGCCGCGCAACGAGATGGGCAAGATCCTCAAGCGGTCGCTGCATGCGTGACGGCTTCCTCGACACGCTCGTCGACGGTTTCACCGAGTTCGACGCGGACGACTCGCCGTACGGCCCGGACGGCCCGCTGAGCTGGGCCGGCTACGGGGCGGCCCGGTCGGCGGCAGCGGCGCGGTCGGGCACGGCCGAGTCGGTGGTGTGCGGGCGCGGCACGGTCGGCGGCGTCGAGGCGGTGCTCGTCGCGTTCGACTTCCGGTTTCTCGGCGGCTCGGTCGGTACGGGCACCGGCGCGCGGATCGTCTCGGCGTTCGCGCGGGCGCGGGCCGGCGGCCTGCCGGTGGTGTCGCTGATCGCGACCGGCGGCACGCGGATGCAGGAGGGCGTGCTGTCGCTGCGCCAGCTGCAGCTGATCGCGGGCGCGGCGGCGCGGACCCCGACGCCGCACGTGGCGGTGCTGCGCGACCCGGCGACCGGCGGCGTGTGGGCGTCGCTCGGCGCGGGGGCCGACGTGGTGCTGGCCGAGCCGGGCGCGCAGGTCGCGTTCGCGGGCCGGCGGGTGCGCCCGCCGTCGGACGCCGACGACCCGGCGTTCACGGCGGAGAGCCAGTTCGCTGCGGGTCACGTGGACGAGCTCGTCGGTTCGCTACGTTCGCAGCTGGCCGACTGGTTGTCGCTGCTGACCGGCGGTTCCCCTACGCCGGCCCCCGTGCCGCGGGCCCTGGGGTCGCTGACTGCGGCGCCGTCCGGATGGGAGGCCGTGCGCCGTGCCCGCGCGGCGGCACGCCCGAGGGCGGCGGCCTACCTCGACGACTACTTCACCGCGCGGCGCGCCATCCGCGGCGACCGGGCGGGCGGCGTCGACGAGGGAATGCTGTGCGGCATCGGCCGTCGCGGCGGCCGGTCCGTCGCGTACGCCGCGCAGGCGGGCACGGCCACGACGCCGGCCGGCTACCGGACGGCGAGCAGGCTGGTGCGGCTGGCCGACCGGCTGGGCCTGCCGGTGCTGACGCTGGTCGACACGCCGGGCGCGGCCGCGGACCCGGGAGCCGAGCGGGCGGGCGCGGGCCCGGCCATCGCGGACCTGTTCACCACGATCGCCGCCGTCCGGGTCCCGGTCACGACGCTGGTGATCGGCGAGGGCGGGTCGGGCGGCGCGCTGGCGCTGTGCTCCCCGGACCGCCTGTGGATCGCGCCGGACGCGTACTTCTCGGTCATCGCCCCGGAGCTGGCGGCGGCGATCCTCAAACGCGACCCGGCGGAGGTGCCGGCGCTGGCCGGGCAGCTGAAGCTACGTCCGGAAGAACTGCTGGAGCTGGGCGTGGTGGCCGGCATCGCGTCGCGTTAGGACGGTGTGGCGAGCACGATCGCGACATTGCCGTCCGAGCCGGCCGGTGGTGGCCGGTTGCCGGGTCGCGTCAGGATGGTTCGGCGACGATGAACGCGACGCTGCTCGTGCTGGTCGCGATCGGTTCGCCGCCGGGAGACCGGATGTGTCGTGGAGTCCAGCCCGTCGCCACGAGCACGTGCTCGATGTCGGCGGCGTCCACGGCCGAGCGGAGGGGCTCGCCCCGCTCGCCGACCGCCCGTTCCAGCCGTCCGCGGCGCGCGCGGGCCTCGTCGTCGCGCGGCACCAGCGGCAGCTCCAGGACCAGCGTGGCGCCGGCCGCGGCGCGCGCGGCCAGGTCGGTGAGCAGGCCGGTGAACACCTCGGGCGCCAGGTAGGGCACGAGCCCTTCCACCACCACGACCGTCGGCCGGCCGGCGTCGTGGCCCGCCGCCGCGAGCATGCCCGGCACGTCGTCGACCCCGATCTCGGCCGGTACGAACGTGAGATGGCCGGCCGCGATGCCGAGCCGCGCCAGCCGGGCGCGCTTGTCCGCCTGCGTGTCCGGGTGGTCCAGCTCGAACCACGCCACCCCCGGCCGCGCGTAGCGCAGTGCCCGGCCGTCATATCCGGCGCCGACGACCAGCGCCTGCGGCGTGCCCGCGGCCAGCGCCGCGACCACCGACCGGTCGACGAACGCGGTGCGGGCCCGCAGGTAGCGGGCCATCCCGAAGTCGCCGATCTCCACCTCGCCCGCCACGTCGGCCAGCAGCCGCTGGTCGTCCTCGGGCCGTCCGTACCCGGCCGGCACGCGCGGGAACAACAGTCGCTGGGCAGCCACGCGCCGCGCCGTCCACGACGCCTCGCCGGCCTTCACCGGCACGCCTTGTGGGGTACGGGCCGCGTCGCCGTGCGGTTCTGCACCTGGGTCACGACCCGATGCTAGGCCCAGCCACGACCAGCGGGCCACGCCCGCGATCCCGGTCCGGCGAGGACTTGGCTAAGCCACCGGGAGTACGCGGCGGTATGTCCGATACGTCCGGCGGAGTGGTCGCAGGCGCGCCGGCTCACCCCCGCTGAGCAGCGCAGCTGCCGCCGTGCACGGGACGCGTCGACCCCCTCCGCCACGCGAACATCGTCTCGAGCGAGAGGAGTCCTCAGATGACCACGACGCAGCAGAAGCCCACCCACCGGACGCCGCCGACCACGCGGCCGAGCACGCTGATCCGCGCGGAGCACGCGCTCATCGCCTTCGCCGGCCGCATCGGCGTACCCGCGCTCCGGCTCACCCTGGCGATCACGTTCCTGTGGTTCGGCGCCCTGAAGATCACCAACGACACGCCGGTCGCGGCCTTCGTGGCCGGCACGGTGAGCTGGATCCCCGGCGTCGACGGCGCCTGGTTCGTGCCGTTGCTCGGCGTCGTCGAGGTCCTGCTCGGTGCCGCCCTGCTGGTCAACCGCGGCACGCGGCTCGTGCTGCCGCTGCTGTTCGCGCACCTGACCAGCACGTTCCTCGCGGTCGTCACCCAGCCGGACGTCACCTTTCAGGACGGCAACCCGCTGATGCTGACCACCGAGGGCGAGTTCGTCGTCAAGAACTTCATCCTGCTGAGCGCAGTCCTCGTCCTGTACGGGATCCAGCGCCGCCGCAAGACCTGAACCGGTCACACCCGGAGACGCCGCGCCCGCCGGGCGCGGCGTCTTTCTCAGTCCCCTATCAGCAAACCCGGGGCAGTATGGAACGTAACCGAAGGGACGGACACGACATGCGGGTCAGTGACGTGGTGCGGCGCTCGGCGCTGCTGGTGCCGGTGGGCGCCGGTGCGGCGCTCATGCGCGCGGGTTGGCAGGTGCCGACCGCGATCGGGGGGAAGCCGCAGGGCTCGCGGCTGGCGCGGATGCGCCGGTCCCCGCAGTACCGGGACGGCCAGTTCCACAACGTGGTGCCGGCCAGCATCGCGCCGCCGTCGAGCGCCCCGGGCGTGGCGCGGGACATGTTGTTCGGCAAGGAGTTGCGCAAGCCCGCCCGGCCGGTCCCGCTGGTGGTGCCCGACCTGTCGGCGCCGCCGGCCGACGGCCTGCGCGTGACGTGGCTGGGCCACGCCACGGTCCTCGTGGAGATCGAGGGAAAACGCCTGCTCTTCGACCCGGTGTGGAGCGAGCGCGTCTCACCGTCCACTGTGCTCGGTCCGCGGCGCCTGCACCCGGTGCCCGTGCCGCTGGAGGATTTACCCCCGGTCGACGCCGTGGTGATCTCCCACGACCACTACGACCACCTGGACATGACCACGATCCGGCGGATCGCGGCGCTGTGGCCGCGGACGCGGTTCGTGGTGCCGCTTGGCGTGGGCGCGCACCTGGAGCGCTGGCGGATCCCGGCGTCCCGCATGGACGAGCTGGACTGGACCGAGCAGGCGCGCATCGGCGACGTGACCCTGACGGCGACCGCGGCCCGGCACTTCTCGGGCCGCCTGCGCCCGGGCGGCAACGGCACACTGTGGGCGTCGTGGGTGGTGGCGGGCCGCGAGCGCCGCGTGTTCTACACGGGCGACTCGGGCTACTTCGAGGGATACCGCGCGATCGGCGAGGAGCACGGCCCGTTCGACATGACGTTCATCCAGATCGGCGCGTACTCGCCGTACTGGCCGGACATCCACATGACCCCGGAGGAGGGCGCGGCGACGCACCGGGCGGTGCGGGGCGGCGTGCTGGTGCCGGTGCACTGGGGCACGTTCAACCTCGCGCCACACGCTTGGTCGGAGCCGGTTGAGCGGCTTCTCAAGGCTGGTGCGGATATTCGGGTGGCTGTTCCTCGGCCTGGGGAGTCTTTGGGGCTTGACGGATCGATTGACGGGGCTTGGTGGCGGGAGGTTGCTTCCGTTCGTTGATCTGGGCGCTGTTCGGGGTTGGGGCCGGGGTGGTGGAGGAGAGCGTGGGGCGCCCCGGTTGGGCTTTTGGGTTTCCCTTGTGAGCGCGGGTTTCTTTGCGTTGTGGTCGGGCCGCTTTTGGCTTTCGGGCGGCGGTTTGGTGCTCGGGCGCCTTGAGTGGCTCGGGCGGCTTCGGCGGGCCGAGTGGGTGTTCCTTGGTGTGGCTCGGCGCGGTCAGGCTTTTCTTGCTTCTTCCAGGTGGCCCTTGGCCGCTTGTTCCAAGTGCGACAGGTCTGAGGCGATCGATGCGAAGGTGAAGCCCTCCGCCAAGCGCCGTGCCGCGGTGGTGCCGTTCGGGGTGTGGATGCCTGCCGCCACTCCGGCCGAACGTGCCGCCGTGCGCACTCGCTCGACCGCCGCCTCGAACTCCGTCGATACCGCCGGGTCCATCGGGTACGCGCCGCCGACCGCCAGGCTCAGGTCCGACGGGCCCACGTACACGCCGTCGAGGCCGGGTGTCTTGCAGATGGCGTCCACTTCGGACAACGCGCCCGGGGTCTCGATCATCGCGATGACGACGTTCTGGGCATTGGCCTCCGCGGGGCGCAGGCCCGAGCGGTTCGCCGCGAAGGAGCGGCGGCCCTCGGGTGGGTAGCGCACCGAGGCGACCGCCGCGGCCGCGTCCTGCGGGGTGTCCACCAGCGGGACGATCACGCCGCTGGCACCGGCGTCGAGGGCGCGGCCGATCGGCGTGATGTCGTTCGCCTCCACGCGGACCAGGCCCGTGCCGCCGGCCGCCGCCACGGCCAGCAGGGCGCCCAGCATGCCCGGATAGCCGAGATATCCGTGCTGGCCGTCCAGACACACGTAGTCGTACCCGAGCCGCGCGATCCGTTCCGTCGCCACCGGCACGTCCAGCGCCGACCAGTAGCCCAGCAACGGTTCGCGGGCACGCAGGCGTTCGGCGAAGGAGGCCACGAACCCCAGGCTAGTTCGCCTCGCCGGTCAGCGCGAACGACCGCAGCCGCTGGGTGGCGCCGACCGTGCCCACCACGATGAACACCGCCGACATCACCAGCGACGTCGTCAGCGACACGTTCGAGTCCAGCAGCGGCGTGTTGCCGATCTTGTCCGCGAGCGTCGTCGCGTGCTCGCGGACGCTGAACACCCGTGCCCCGTCGACGAAGCTGACCAGCACGTTCTCCCACAGCATGATGTACACCAGGCCGACCGCGACCGGCCGTTTCGTCAGCACGCTCAAGGCCAGGAACAGCGCGCAGTACGCCAGTGCACCCAGCGCCGCCGCGAGCACGAGGCCCACCGCGAGCGAGCCCGACCCCGCGATCAGCGCGGCAACGGCCAGCGGCACGCCGGCCGCCACGGTCGTGACCACCCAGGCCACCGCGAGCTTCGACAGCACGATCTCGCTGCGCGGCAACGGCTTCGTCAGCAGGTGGGTGATCGTGCCGTCGTCGATCTCCAGGCCCAGCACGCTGCTGCCGACGATCAGCGCGGTCAGCGGCAGGATCACGCTCAGGCCCAGGTTGCCGAACACCGTCGGCCCCCAGTCGGCGTCGTCCACCGGCGACGACACGCCGATCAGCGTGAGGCCGACGAGCACGAGGGGCATGGGCAGCAGCATCAGGACGCGCCGCCGCCCCAGCAGGGCCCGCACAGTGATGCCGATGATCGTCAGGTTCATGTCGCCACCAGGTAGGAGAAGACCTTCTCGAGGGACTCGTCGGCCGGCAGGACGCTCGTCAGCCGGACGCCGGACGCCTTGGCCTGCTTGGCGAGCGCCCGGGTGAACGTGCCGTAGTCGTTCGCGTGCACCTGCAGCGCGCCGGCCTCGACGCGCACGCCGGTGACCGACTCCTGTCCCATGAGGACGGTCGCGAGCAGCCGGTCGTCGGAGGAGGAGATGGTGAACTCGTGCGGCCGGGTGGTCATCAGCCGCCGGATGTGCCGGTAGTCGCCCGACGCGGCGAGCCGGCCGGACACGATCACCTGCACGGTCCCGGACAGCTGCTCGACCTCCTCGAGGATGTGCGAGCTGAACAGGATCGTCCGGCCCTCCTCCTCGGCCATCCGGTGCAGCAGCGTCATCATGTGCAGCCGCTGCCGCGGGTCCATGCCGTTGAACGGCTCGTCCAGCAGCAGCACCCGCGGGTCGTGCACGAGCGCCGCCGCGACGCGGGTGCGCTGGCGCATCCCCTTGGAGTACGTGGAGATCCGCCGGTCCTGCGCGTCCTCCATCTCCACGATGGCGAGCGCGCGCCGCGCGGCCTCCGCGGGCGACGCGAGCTTGTGCAGCTTCGCCGACGCCAGCACGAACTCCCACGCGGTGAGGAAGCCCGGCACGCTTTCCCGCTCGGTGACCAGCCCGAGCGTCTTGTACATCGCCGGGTTGCGCCACGCGGGGTCGCCGCCCACCAGCACGCTGCCCTGCGACGGCGAGAGCAGCCCCGCCATCAGGTGCAGCACGGTCGTCTTGCCCGCGCCGTTCGGGCCGAGCAGGCCGGTGAGCCCCGGCCCGATCGTCAGCGTCACGTCGTTGACGGCGACCACGTTGCCGTACCAGCGCGAAACAGCGGACAGTTCAACCGCGGTCATGCTGTGCCGCCTCCCCGGATTTCGCTCCTGTGCGTCATGCCTTCACCTTCTGGTATCGCCAGATCGTGCAGGCCGTGCCGACGGCCACGATCGCCGCCGCGACCAGGCCGTAGACCGGGCCGTACGGGCCGACGTCGAACGTGCCGCCGGCGAACAGCCAGCGGTCGATCCCGTTGAGGAGGTTGCCCGGGGTGATGAGCCCGGCGAGGTAGGCCGCGTCGCCCGTGCTGAACGACAGCAGCGCGCCGGAGACCGGCGTGGTCAGCAGCGAGACCGCGATGATCATGCCGGTGGCGAACACCCGGCGGCCGGTCAGGGCCGCGAACGGCAGGGCGAGCGCGGCGAGCACCACGGCGTGGATCGCCGCCGCGAGGAAGCCCTGCAGCAGGCCGCCGGCCTCGCTGAACACCCCCGAGATCCCGTCGTCGGTGCTGAACGCCATGCCGAGGAACAGGATCACCATCGGCGCGGCCAGCACCACGAACACCGCGGTGGCCAGCGCCGCGAGCTTGGTCAGCGCGTAGTCCGACCGCCGCAGCGGCCGCGACAGGTACAGCGATAGGAGATTGGCGCGCAGGTCGGTCGACACCAGCTCGGGCGCCACGATCGCGACGAACACCGTCGTCGCGTAGGTAAACGTGGAGGCGATGCCGATGTAGTCGATCACCTGCACCGGCAGCTGCGTGTTCACCACCACCAGCACCAGCGCGGCCATGCAGGCCAGCGACAGCAGGCCGATCGGCAGCACCTTGGCCCACGCGCTGCGGCCGAGCCCGAAGGCGCCGCGCACGCTGTGCACGTAGAGCGACCGCGACGCGTAGGCGCGGCCCAGCCGCGGCCCCTCGTAGTGCTGGTAGCCGATGTCGTGGATGACACCGGTGTGCTCAGGACCGGGCATAGCTGGCCTCCGTGGTGGGCGCGTCCCGGAACAGGTCGGCGACCTGATGGCGGTGCCGCTCCAACCGGTGCAGCGACAGGTCGAGGTCGGCGATCGTGTCGCGGATGAGGTCGTAGGCCTCGCCGTCGTCCCCGGCCAGCCGCACCATCAGCGCCCGGTCCTGCCGGCGGACCTCCAGGCCGGTGGCCACCAGCGCGTCGAGCAGCGGTGCGGGATCCTCGTCGATCTCGACCAGCAGCAGGCCGGACTGCTGGGTCATGGCCGACAGCGACGCCGACCGCAGCAGCCGGCCGGCGTCGATCGCGACCAGCGAGGTGCAGATCCGCTCGATCTCGCCGAGCAGGTGCGAGCAGACCACCACGGAGATGCCGAACTCGGTGCCGATCCGGTGCACCAGGTCGAGCATCGCGCGCCGGCCCTCCGGGTCGAGGCCGTTGGTCGGCTCGTCGAGCAGCAGCAGCTCCGGGTCGTGCACGAGCGCCTGCGCGAGCTTGACCCGCTGCTTCATGCCGGTCGAGTAGCCGCCGATGCGCCGGTAGCGCTCCTCGTACAGCCCGACGTGGCGCAGCGTCTCGGACGCACGCTCGCGGGCCATCGGCGCGGGCAGGCCGCTCACCCTGGCCAGGTGCGTGACGAACTCGGCCGCGATCACGTCCGGCGGCAGGCAGTCGTGCTCTGGCATGTAACCGACTCGCCCGCGCACCGCCTCCCCGTCGGTGCGCGGGTCGAGCCCCAGCACCCGGATCTGGCCGCCCGTGGGCTCCAGCAGGCCGAGTGCGAGCTTGATCAACGTGCTCTTGCCGGCGCCGTTCACCCCCACCAGCCCGACGATCCCGGGCTCGATGGCGACCGTGAGGTCCGCCAGCGCGGTCACCTTCTCGTCGTAGCGCTTCTCCAGCGCGTTCGTCTCTATGAGCACCACGGACCAACCGTATGGCCCCCGCCTGACGTGAGCATCGGGCGCGGTCCCTGATTTGTCCCTTAGGGGCCCTGAGATCGCCCCTTGTGCTGGAGCGCGCTCCAGCTCCTAGGCTCTTGGTGTGCATCTCGGAATTCACGTCATCGCGTTCACCGTCCCCGACGGCCCGGCCGGCATCGCGCCGGAACTGGCCAGGGTGGGCCAGGCGGTCGAGGCCGCCGGTGTGGCCCACCTGTCCGTCATGGAT